>NZ_JBVHFW010000013.1:0-296074 GCF_055562135.1 Actinoplanes sp. NPDC021490 | reverse complement strand
CATTCCGAACCCGGAAGCTAAGCCCTCCAGCGCCGATGGTACTGCACTCGGGAGGGTGTGGGAGAGTAGGACGCCGCCGGACTCAACGTGAACAGTAGGCCCACCCCATAACGGGGTGGGCCTACTGTCATTTGGGCAGTTGCAGGCAGACGGTCGTGCCGCCGCCCGGGGTTTCCTCGAGCGTGATCGTGCCCCGGTGCCGTTCCAGAATGCGCAGGCACGTGGAAAGACCGATCCCGTAGCCCTTCTGCTGCCTCGGGTCGACCTGGGCGAACATTTCGAACACCCGCTCCCGCTGATCGGGTGGAATGCCGATTCCGTTGTCGGCCACCCGCACGAACCAGGCGTCGGGACGAGCCTCGGCGGTCACGGTGATGTGGCAGGGGCGGTCGGGCCGGCGGTACTTCATCGCGTTGTCGATCAGATTTTGGAAGAGCTGCCGCAGCAACACCGGGTCGCCCTGGATTGTCGGCAGGTCGTCGGTGGCCGAGATCTGGGCGCCGGTGCTCTCGGTGGCCGTGCGCAGGTCGGCCAGCACGTCGAGGACGACGTTGGTCAGGGGCACCGGCTCGGCCTGGTACGGCGTCTGACCGGCGCGGGCGTACCGGAGAAGGGCGTCCACCAGCTTCTGCATGCGCTCGACGGAACGGATGGCGCCGGTCACCCACTTCGTCGCGCGGTCGTCGAGGTCCCCGGTGTATTCGCCGACCAGCAGGTCGAGGAAGCCGTGCGCGGCGGCCATCGGGCGGACCAGGTCGTGACTGACCGCGCCGGCGAACTGTTCGAGTTCCTCGTTCGAGCGGCGCAACTCGACCAGGGCGGCGGACAGCTTCTCGCCGCGGGCCGCGATCTCGGCGCTGGCCTGTTCCAGTTCCCTGCGGTACGCGCGGTCGGCCGTCACGTCGTTCAGCGCGACGACCGCGCCCAGCACCCGCCCGGCGTCGTCGACGAGACGGCTGCCGTTGCAGCTCAACTGGACCGGCGGGCGACCCTGGACCCGTACGGTCATCTCGACGTTCTCGATGTGACCCTCGTTCAGCGCCCGCAACAGCGGAACCTGGTCGGGCGTCAGCCGGGAACGGCCCTCGGCGTCGAACAGCCCATACCGGTCGGGCAGCGCCGACGGGTCGAGTGTGGCGTCCGCGTCCATGCCGTGCCAGTCGCGGGCCGCCCGATTGAGCAGGGTGACGTGGCCGGTGTCGTCCGCGACGACCACGCCCACGTTGACCGTCTCGAGGACCGTCGTGATGAACCGCTTCGCGTTCTCGGACTCGACCGCCAGTTGCTCGTTGAGGCGGGCCTGCCGGCGGCGCTCGAACAGGGCGACCAGCACGTCGGCCAGGTCGATCAGTCGGCCGGTCTGGTCCTCGGTCAGCTCTTTGACCTGGTCGTCGAACACGCAGAGCGTCCCCAGCGCGTAACCCTCGGGCGTGATCAGCGGCGCCGAGGCGTAGAAGCGGACCGAGGCGATCCGGCCGTTGACCCACGGGTTGTCGCGGTACAGGACGTGTTCGCTGGCGTCCGGCACATGCACGAAGCGACCGGCCCGGAACTGGATGGCGCACATCGAGTCGGAGCGGGCCGAGTTGCCACCCTCGAAGCCGTACGTGGTGAGCTGGCACTGCCGGCTCTCGTCGATCAGGTTGAGGGTGGCGGTCGGCACCCCGGCGACCAGGGCGGCCACCCGTACGACGGTGGTCAGCTCCTCATCGGCGGGCGCGTCCAGCAAGCAGTACTCGTGCAGGACGGCGAGCCGCTTCTCCTCGTCGAGGTCGGGGCTCAGCACGACAGATGCCACCTCTACTTATCGGCCGTAAACGTCAGCTCCTTAGCGGCTCAGAGGCTGCCCATGATCTGGATCATGGCGGGGCCCAGCACGACGATGAAGATCACCGGGAACAGGCAGAACAGCACCGGGAAGAGCAGCTTGACGGTGACCTTCTGAGCTTGTTCCTCAGCCCGCTGACGGCGTCTCGTGCGCTGGTCGGAGGCGTGTTCGCGGAGGATGCTAGCCATCGAGATGCCCAGCTCGCCGGCCTGCACTAGCGCCGTCACCAGCGTTTTCAGATCCCGTACGGTGGTCCGCTTGGCCAGGGCCCGCAGGGCGATCGACCGAGATACACCCAGCCGCATCTCCTGCAGCACCCGGTTGAGCTCGTCCGGCATCGGCCCGCGCAGCAGCTGGGCGACCTGGGCCATCGCCGCGTCCAGGCCCAGACCGGATTCGACGCCGATCACCATCGCGTCGAGCACGTCGGGCAGCGACAGGGTGATGTCCTTCTGCCTCTTCACCCCGGCGTTGTAGGCCAGCAGGTCGGGCACGTGCAGTCCGGCCAGCAGGCCGAGCGCGGCCCCGGGCAGGCTCCATTTGAGCGCGATGCCCTGGGCGATGACGTAGAACAACAGGGCGAGCACCACACCCGCGACCAGGCGGCCGCGGATCACCCGGTCGAGCGGCCACGCGGCCGGGTTGCCGGCGTAGTCGAGGTGCCGGGACAGGCGGTTCCGTACGGGCACCGGGGTGACCAGGTTGCCGGCCACCTGGATGGCCCGGACCACCGGCGGGCGCAGCCGGCCGCCGAACGGCGTGGCGATCGCGCGGGGCGAGTTCCGGCTGCGGTCGAACGAGTGCAGGATGCGCAGCATGCGCTGGCGGCGGCTGGGCGGCACAGTCACCGCGGCCGCCGCGAAGCCCACCGCCAGCACCGAGGCCAGGGCGGCGATCGCGACCAGAACCGGGCCGGTCATCGGTCAGACCTCGATCTTGGTGATGGCGCGCAGCCAGACCGAGCCGATGACCAGCATCAGGACCGCCACGCCGAGCAGCACCATGCCGAGGGCCTGCTGGAACAGGGGCATGATGTAGTCGCGCCGGACGAGGAACAGCATGATCGACGTGAAGATCGGCAGGCAGATCAGCACGTACGCCGACATGCGTCCTTCGGCCGAGAGGCTGCGCACGTGCCGGCGCAGATAGGCGCGTTCGCGCATGGTGTCGGCCGTCGTCTGCATGACCTCGGCCAGACTGCCGCCGGTCTCCCTTTGCAGGCGCAGCGCCATGACGAGCCAGGTCAGCTCGGGACTCTGCACCCGCTCGCCGGCCCGGGACAGGGCGTCCTCGAACTCGCCGCTGATCCGGGTCTCGGACAGCGCCCGGCTGAACTCTTCGGCGACCGGGCCCTCGTCGTCGCGGACCGCCGCCTCCACCGACTGCTGCAGGGTGAAGCCGGAGCGCAGCGCGCTGAGGATCAGCTGCAGCATGCCGGGCAGCTCGTCGGCGAAGACCTTGCGGCGCCGGTCGATCTGCATGGTGAGCAGCAGGCCGGGCAGCAGATAGCCGAACACGACGCCGGCCAGCAGACCGAGCAGCGGCGGGAGCAGCATGATCCCGACGAGGGCGGCCAGCACGCTGATCAGGAACCGGATGGCCAGCCACTCGCTGGGCAGCAGCCCGGTCGCGGCCGCGTCGAGTTTCGGTTCGGCCCGGGCGGCCAGGCGGGTCAGGGCGGGGGAGCGCTCGACGAACGCGCCGGCCGCGTGCTGCAGCCGGCGCAGCACCGGCTCGGCGATCTGCTTCTCGCCGACGGTGTACTGCTTCAGCGTGGTGAGCCGCCGCTGCATCGGCGTACGGCCGAAGAACCGCTCGATGAGCAGCGCGAACAGCAGGAACGCGGCCCCGGCGGCGGGCAGAGCGATGGCCCAGCGGGCGGCGCTCACCGTTTCCCGCCGAACATTCCGGGGGGCAGCGTCACCCCGTACATGGCCAGCGCGTCGACGAACCGGGGGCGGATCCCGGTGGGCCTCAACTGGGCCAGGTGGGCCGGCGTCTCGGCGCTCAGGTCGTACAGGAAAAGGTCTTGCAGGGTGATGGTGTCGCCCTCCATGCCCACCACCTCGGTGATGTGGGTGACCTTGCGGGAGCCGTCCTTGAACCGGGTGATCTGGATGATCAGGTCGACGGCCGAGGCGATCTGGTCGCGGATGGCCCGGCTGGGCAGGTCCATGCCGGCCATCAGCACCATCGTCTCGAGGCGGGACAGCGCGTCGCGCGGGGTGTTCGCGTGCAGGGTGGTCAGCGAGCCGTCGTGGCCGGTGTTCATGGCCTGCAGCATGTCGAGCGCGGCGGCGTCGCGGACCTCGCCGACCACGATCCGGTCGGGGCGCATCCGCAGGGCGTTGCGGACCAGGTCGCGGGTGTTGATGGTGCCGCGTCCCTCGGCGTTGGACGGGCGGGATTCCAGGCGTACGACATGGTCCTGGCCCAGGCGCAGTTCGGCGGCGTCCTCGATGGTCACGATGCGCTCGTCGGTCGGCACGAAGTCGGAGAGCACGTTGAGGATCGTCGTCTTGCCGGAGCCGGTGCCGCCGCTGACCAGCACGTTGCGGCGGCCGCGCACGCAGGCCTCGAGGAATTCGGCGGCGGGCCGGGTCATGGTCCCGTACGAGACGAGGTCGCCGACGGTCAGCGGCGTGGCCGAGAACTTGCGGATCGTCAGCGACGCGCCGTCCAGGGCGATCGGCGGCACGATGGCGTTGACCCGGCTGCCGTCGGGCAGGCGCGCGTCCACCATCGGGCTGGCCTCGTCGACGCGGCGGCCCACGCGGGCGCAGATGCGGTCGATGATGCGGCGCAGATGGGCGTCGTCGTCGAACTCGACCTCGGTGCGTTCGAGCCGGCCGAACCGTTCCACATAGATGCTCTTGGCCCCGTTGGCCATGACCTCGGTGACCGACGGGTCGCGCAGCAGCGTCTCGATCGGCCCGTGACCGAGGACCTCGTCGGTGACCTCCTTGATGATGCGGGCCCGGTCGCCGCCGGAGAGCGGGGTCTCCTCGCGGGCCAGCAGCTCGAACAGCACCTCGCGGACCCGGGAGTCGAGCGTCTCGTCGTTGCCGCGGCTCGCGTACAGGGTGGGGCCGAGCTCGTCGGCGAGCCGGCGCTGGATCCGCAGGCGCACGTCGTACACCGGGTCGGCGGCCTGGCGTCCGGCCGCCCGGTAGCGCTGGGTGGTCGCGGACCCCCGGCCCGGCGTCTCCTCGACCGCCTCCGGCTGTTCGTCCTCGCCGCCACCCCGGTTGCCGTACATGCCGAGACGCGCGGACAGGCTCATCGCGCGACCTTCTTGCGCTTCAGCGTCCGCCCGAACAGGCCGCGTTTGACGACCGGCTCGGTCTCGATGCCGGCGCAGCGGTCGGCGAGCTGGCGGATGGCCCGGCTGACCGGGTGCAGCGGCTCGGTCACCAGCAGCGGCTCGCCCTGGTTGACCGAGATCGGTACGTCCCGGCTGGAGGGCACGAGCGCCGCGAACGGCATGCCGATCGCCTCCTCGACGTCGGCCGTGGTCAGACCGACCTGGGTGTTGGCCCGGTTGAAGACGAGCAGGCTGCGGTCGCGCGGGTACTCCAGCATGTCGAACATCTCGACGGTCAGGCGCACCGTCTTGAGCGTCGGCAGGTCGGGCGTGACGATCGGGACGAACCAGTCCGACACGTCGAGCGCGGCCAGCACCTGGTCGGTGACGATGGCCGGGGTGTCGATCACGATGAAGTCGTAGTGCGGCCGGGCCACGTCGAGGATCTCCAGGACCAGTTCCCGCCGTACGTGTTCCCCCTGCGCGGGATTGCCCGGTGCGAGCAGGACGTCGATGCCGGGACGGTACGGGGTCGCGATCGAGCGCAGGCCGGGCTCGTCGAGCCGGCCGGCCATCGCGATGCCGCCCGCGATGCTGCGGTCGGGCGGCAGCTTGAGCATGATCGCCACGTCGCCGAACTGGAGGTCGAGGTCGACCAGCAGCACCCGGCGGGCACCCCCGGCCCACAGCGCCACGGCCAGGTTGACGGCCACGAAGCTGCGGCCGCAGCCGCCCTTGCCGGCGAAGACGGTGATGATCCGGCCGTGCGGGGAGGTCTCGGCGCCGGAGCGCATCGTCGAGCTCAGCGCCTTCGAGATGTCGACCGAGCGGCTGGTCGCCTGGCGGATCCCGTCCCAGTCGGATTCCTCGACCACATCGCGCACGCCGGCCTGCAGGCAGCGGATCACTTCGCGCGGGTCGATGTGCCGGCGCACCAGCACCACCCCGATCAGCGGCCGCTGCAGCCGCTGGTAGGCGGTGAACATCAGCGCCTCGTCGAGGTCGACGCCGGCGCCCATGAGCACCAGCAGCGTCTCGGGATAACGGGGCAGGTGGGCCTCGAGATCGGCCATGCTGTGCACGATCGAGCCGCCCACGGACTGGAACTCCGGCCCGCGTTCAGCCAGCTTGTCCCGATCCGGTTCCAGATAGACGTACAGGCTCATCCGGCGGCCCCGCTCTCGACGACGGTCGGTGAGGCGGTCACGGTCGCCCGGGCGCCCAGCAGCGCCAGGTGCAGCAGCCCGCGGTTGTATCCGTTGACCAGGGCCTCCGCCTGATCGGGGGTGACGGCCAGCGTGACGACGTAGCGGGTCAGCTGCTCGGTCGAGCCCACCGAGGGGCTGGGCACCGCGCTCGACATGACGGCCGCGGCGCCGCTCTGCGACACGATGATCGGGGGCTGGGCGGCCACCGCGCTCTCACCCACGCTCAGCACGGTGACCCGGGGCAGCAGGACCGACGTCTTCTGCGGGTTGGCGTCGGTCTCCTGCTTGGGCACGGTGAGAAAGACGGTCACCCGGTCGCCGCGCTTGACGTTGCCCGCGACCTGCGGCGCGATGCCGAGCTGGACGCTGACGGCGAGACGGTCGGCCGGCACCCGGAACGTCGGCGCCGGGGTGGCCGTGGGCTTGGCCGACACCTCGAATTGCCGGCTCAGCAGCATCTGGTCGGGTGCCAGTTCGGCGTTGAGTTTCTTGGCGTCGAGAGCTGGGTCGAGCTTGGCCAGCGCGCCCGACGGCACGGTCTCGGCCGGCATCAGCACCTGCCGCACCAGCCGGCGGGAGCGGATCTGCGCGCCGGTGGTGCCGCTCGGGATCGTCGCCGTGGCCAGCAGCACCCACGTGCCCTTCTTGCCCTCGACCGCGCGGCGGTCGGCGCCGCGCGCGTAGGCGACGACCGCCACCGCGCTCAGGAGCGCCAGCACGGCAGCGACGCTCAGCATGACAATTCGCCGACGCATGTCCTACCCCCTTGGCCCTTTCATCCCGTACGCCCGATGACCGTGGCCCCGAAGTCGGAGCCGGTCCCGAAGACCGGGTTGTCGATGGGCACGACTGTCCTGGTGAAATAGCCGTAGATGCAGGCGGAGACGGTGCACAGGGCCTTCTGCAACAGGGACGGGACGCCGCCGGGCGACAGCAGGTTGGCCACGGACTGGAGCACGCCGGGGATCAGGGTGTCGTAGCCGGTGACCACGAACGGCGCGAAGCCCGCGATCCGGTACGTCGGGGCCAGCGAGAGCAGCGTCTGCTCGATCTCGTCGAAGATCGGCACCAGGATCGGCTGGCGGGTGGTGTACAGCGTCTGGAGCCGGTCCCGGCAGTTCTGGCCGGCGAGCAGGCCGGAGAGCGTGAAACCCCGGGGCTCGTCGCCCACCTTGAGGCTGAGCTCGCAGTTGGCGTCGGGCGGGTTGAGGTTGTTGTCGTAGAGCCAGGTCCAGCCGCGCGGCTTGCTCAGATTGATGATCGGGGTGGTGCACGACGGCAGCGGCAGGCCGGCGAGCGAGAGCGGCAGCACCTGGGCCATGGCGCCCTCGGCGGCGGCGGTCGGCGCCGGCAGCCCGAGGAAGGGGAAGAGGCCGAGCTGGCCGACGAGCCCGATCAGGGGGCCGTAGTAGGTGTTGCCGTTGTTCGTCATCCGCTGCCAGTCGCACAGCGAGATGCCGAGCGCGAACACCTTGGTGATGCTGGGCGGGCCCCACGCGACCCGGCCGCAGGCGCCGACCCTGGTCCCGGTGTAGGGGGTGCCGGAGAGCGCCCCGGCGAAGGTGGGCGGCAGAAGCGTGGAGCTGTTCGACAGCTTGGTGCTCGTGTGCACCTCGACGGACTTGCCGCCGGTCACCGATGTGGCCGGGCACGGAGTGGTGCTGCTCCAGGTCGAGCAGGTCTGGCCCGGTACGCCGGTGAGGCAGATCTGCGCGTCGGCCGAGCCCCGCTTGATGTTCTGGTTGGTGTAGGTCCGGGCGACCGTGGTCTGCGCGGCGGTGGTGCAGCCGGCCGGATCGCGGACGCAGCCGAGGGCGATCGCCCACGACGCGGCGTCGGCGCCCGACTGCAGCTCGGTCCGCTCCAGCGAGAGCTGGCCGACGTCGATGACCAGCGCCCCCGTGCCGAAGAAGACACCGGTGCTGAGCAGGACGGCGAGCATCGCGGCGACGACGCCGTGCTCGGACTCCTGACGACGCAGAGCCCGGCGCCACGCGCGCCGGGCCGGAAGCAGGGACCACCGGATCAGCCGGTGCACGACATCACCCCGGTGGCGGTGAGGGTCGTGAGGCTCGAGGTGACGCCGAACATCTTCATGAACGCGAAAATCGGCGTCACGGCCGTGAAGGGCTGTGACGCCGTCACCGTCGCGTTGGCGGTGGTGGTCGAGCTGCTGGTGCAGAGGGTGCTGCTGACTGTGGCGTTGGTGCCGGCCATGCCCTGCACCCGGGTCTGGATCTGGGCGGTCGTGCCGTTCAGCGCCCCGGTCCGGGCCCCTTCCCGGACCGCGGCACTCAACAGGGTCTGTTGCTGCAGCGCCCGCCCGAAGTCGATGACTCCGAACACGAGCACCAGCATCAGCGGCAACACGATCGCGAACTCGACCGCGGCGGCACCCTCCTCGCCCCGGGCCGGCCGGCGTGCGGCATGCGGCCCGGGGCGATGGAGGGAACGACTGGCGGCTTGCACGGTCGTGGGAACCGGCCTTTCAGATCATCACGGGACGACCAGCTTGTTGCCGACCGTCTTGAACAGGTCGCTGATCTTGCCGCCGAAGATGGTGGCCCCGGCGATCAGGGCGATCGCGATGAGGGTGACGAGCAGGCCGTACTCGACGGCGGTGGCGCCCTCGTCGTCCTTCTTCGTCAGGCGAGCGGTCAGGTAAGCGGCGACGTAGTGCAGCGGCAGCATCTGGGATCCCCCCCGTTGTGGTCAGGCGCGGCGTTCCGCGCCTGTGCCCTATGTATCGGGACCCAATGCTCAGAGTTAAGGCTGACTTACGCACAGTCAGGGTGCAGGAGCGTTGCTGTTGTGCTGGGCCAGAACCGAACGCAACATGCCCGCCAGCTGGTCGGCCGTGAACGGCTTGGCGATGAAGGGCGCGCCGCGCTTGATGATGCCCCGGCGGATCGCGATCTCCTGCGGCATGCCGGACACGTAGACCGTCTCCATGCCCGGCCGCACGGCGTGCGCCGACCGGGCCAGCTCGCCGCCCGAGACGCCGGGCAGGCCCAGGTCGGTCAGCAGCACGTCGATCTTGCCCTCATGCACACGGCATGTGGTGATGGCACTGACCGCGTCGGTGGCGACCAGCACCTGGAAGCCGCGCAGCTCGAGCATCTGCGACGTCATGTCGCGCAGGTCCTCGTCGTCCTCCACCAGCAGAACGACCGGGCCTTGCTGCGGCGCCGAGGTGTTCCACATCGCCTCTCCCCTCGGGCTCGGGTGGAACCGCACCGGGGTACGGCTCTCCTGAGGGCCGCACGCGAGCGTGGCCTTCACCGAAAACGCTAGGCCAAGCCGCACCCGGCCGAGGGAATTCGGCGGAAAAGGGGACTAGAACGCCTAGTTGCCCTCGGCGCGTCCCAAACGCCAGTAGCCCATGAACGCCACCAGCTTGCGGTCGACGCCGCACTCGGCCACCAGGTGACGGCGGAGCGTCTTGATCGTCGCGGCCTCGCCCGCGAGCCAGGCGTAGAAGCGGCTGACGTCCACGACCTCCTCCGGGACCTCCCAGAGCACGTCATGGTCGACGTCGACGTCCTCGATCTCGACGGCCGGGCCCACCCGCTCCTCACCGAAGATCCGACGGGTGGCCGAGCGTACGGCGGGAATCAGCTTGTCGCCGTGAGCCGCGTGATCGCGGGCGAGCCAGGTGACCCGGACACCCTCGGGCGCGACCAGGTCGAGCGCGTCCCCGGCCGAGGGCACCTCGAGCAGGGCCTCACCGCGCGCGTCGGCCGGCAGGCGCTCCAGGATCGAGGCGATGGCCGGCACCGCGGTCTCGTCGCCGCCCAGCAGCAGGCAGTCGGTGTGCGCCGGCGGATGGAAGTCGATGCCCCCGTGCACGCCGTCGAAAAGAGCGTTCGGGCCCATCAGGTACGCCGGGGTGCCCGGCCCGGCCTCGGCGGCGAACTTGGCCGCCGGACCCTCGATGCCGTGCAGCACCATGTCCACGTCGACCTCGCGCCGTTCGGGGCGGACCGCGCGCACGGTGTACGTCCGGATCGGGTTGCGCTGCTCCTCGGGCAGCTCACGCCACTCCGCGTACCAGTCCTCGCCGGTCGGCAGGTGCCGCAGGCCCGACCCGGGCAGCGGCGGGATCAGCTTGATGCGCTGGTCGAAGCCGTTGTCGGCGAACGTGTCCAGGTCGTCCCCGGTGAAGGTCACGCGCACGAAGTGGGGGCTGAGCCGGCGCACCGCGCGCACCTCGGTGGCGAAGAACCGCCACGGCACCGTGCTCGTGGCCGGGTGAACGGTCTGGGTCACGGGAGGCCTCCTGGACAACTTCCGGAACGTTAGGCACGCCTAACCTAACCTGTCGGTTCCGGAGTCGGCCACCCGGGTTATTTCTCGGCCGGCGCGTCCTCGGACTCGGGCAGCGCCTCGGCGGCCTCTTTGGCCTGCACCCGGGCCTCGGCCTCGGCCGCGGCGGCCGATGAGTAGACGCGCGGCTTCGGGATGGCGGCCTTGGCGCGGGCCGGGCGGGCCGGCTTGGCCTTCGGCGCCGGTTCGGGTTCCGGCGCCTGCTCCGGTGCCGTCTCGGGCTCTTGCTCCGGCGCGTCGGCCGGGCCCTCGAGAATGTCGAACCGGTCGGCCACCGGGTGGGCGGCGGGCCCCGCGACCGCGGCCGGAGCGGGAGCGCGGCCGGTGCGGGTGCGCGGGATCAGCCCGCCGTCGCGCTCGGGCACGCCGATCAGCACGGCCGCGACCCGGCCCGGCGTCACCTGCTCGAGCTCGGCCGCGGCCCGCACGGCGGCGGCCCGGGTGCTGCGGCGGTAGTCGGTGACCAGCAGCACCTGGTCGCTGTGCGCGGCCAGGCTCAGCGCGTCGGCCACGCTGAGCAGCGCCGGCGAGTCGAGCACGACGACGTCGCACTGGCTCTTGAGCTCGTGCAGCAGGCCGGTGAGCCCGCCCGCCGCGAGCAGGTCGCCGTTGCCGTCCCGGTCGGCCCCCGCGGCCAGCACCCGCAGGTTCACGATCGCGCCCGCGGCCAGGGTCTCGGCCAGCGAATGCTCGCCGGACAGCACGTTGGTCAGCCCGCGATCGCGGGACAGGTCGAACATCAGATGCAGCGCCGGATGCCGTACGTCGGTGTCGATCAGCACCACCCGCCGACCGGCCTGGGCCAGCGCCACGGCCAGGTTGGCCGCCGTCGTGCTGCGGCCCTCGCCCTCCCGGCCACCGGCGACCAGCACCGTGGACGGGCCGTCGAGCCGCGGATCGAGCCGGGCCCGCAGGTAGCGGTACGACTCGGCGTCGGCCGAATCGGGCGAGCGCAGCAGCACCGGCAGCGGGGCGCCGGGACCGCGCGACGGCCGGGCCCGCGGGATCGTGGCCAGCACCGGCACCCCGGTCACCCGCTCGAAGTGGTCGCGCCCGCGGATCCGGTCGCGGCGGCGGGCCAGCCACAGCGCCGAGAGCAGCCCGAGCAGCAGACCGAGCGCCACGCCCGGGGCCAGATAGACCCAGAGCGGAAGGCGCTGCTCCTCGGCCCGGCTCGCCGGCGAGACCAGCGAGGACGCGATGCCGTACTGGCTCGTGCTGGAGTTGCGGTAGCGGACGTACTCCGCGGCCACGGCCTGGGCGCGCTGCTGGGCGGTCGTGGCGTTCCGGTTCTCGTACGTGAACCGGACCGCGGCCCCGCCACCCTCGACCGGCTCGACCGTCAGACCGCGGGCCAGCGTCTCCTCGCTGATGCCGAGATCGTCGGCCACCGTGCGCAGCACCATCACGGAACGGGCGATCTCGCGTTCCGTGCCCGGGTTGGCGGCCACCGGGATCGTGTCGGCGCGCAGGCGCGGGCTGGCCACGGCGGTCGCGGTCGAGCGGTAGTGCGGTTTTTCGAGGCGGCTCACCGCGTAAGCCCCGGCGGTGATCAAAACGGTCACCAGGATGATCCACCAGCCGTACCCACGCAGAAGTCGCACAGGTCTGCCATCCGTCGTCATGCCGGGTCCGCCCTCCCGCGATGCCGCATCATCGCAGCCTACGGCGGTACCGACACGAGCCGCTAGCCACCGCCCCTGTCGGTTACCGGCGGGCCCTCCCGCAGGATGGAGCCATGCCGATCCTCTACGGCGGGGACTACAACCCCGAACAGTGGCCCACGGACGTCTGGGCCGACGACGTGCGGCTCATGCGCGAGGCCGGAGTCAACCTGGCCACCCTCGGCGTGTTCTCGTGGGCGCGCATCCAGCCCGCCGAGGGCGTCTTCGACTACGAGTGGCTCGACCGGATCATCGACATGCTCCACGAGGCCGGGATCGCGGTCGACCTGGCCACCGGCACTGCCTCCCCACCGCCCTGGCTCACCGCCAACTATCCGGCCGTGCTGACCGAGAACGCCTCGGGCGTGACCCGCTGGCCCGGCAGCCGGCAGCACTACGCGCCGACGTCGCCCGACTATCGGCGGCTCGCTTCCGATCTCGTACGGGCCACCGTGGAACGCTACAAGGACCATCCGGCCGTGGTTCTGTGGCACATCAACAACGAACTCGGCTGCCACGTGGCGTACGACTACTCGGATCAGGCGGCGGCCGCCTTCCGGGTCTGGCTGCGGCGCCGCTTCGCCGACGACATCGACGCCCTGAACGCGGCCTGGGGCACGATGTTCTGGTCCCAGCGGTACACCGACTTCGAGCAGGTCCTCCCGCCGCGGCACGCCCCGTACAGCGTCAATCCGGGCCAGGTGCTCGACTTCCGCCGGTTCAGCTCCGACATGCTGCTCGAACTGCTGCGCATGGAGAAGCGCATCATTCGCGAGTCCGGCGCCACCCAGCCGTTGACGACCAACATGATGAGCGCCTTCAAACCGGCCGACTACTGGTCGTGGGCCGGCGAGGTCGACGTCATCGCCGACGACACCTACCCCGATCCGCGCGACCCCCTCTCGTACCGGGACGGCGCCTTTGCCCGTGATCTGATGCGCTCGCTGAAACCGGGCCGGCCGTGGATTCTCATGGAGCAGGCGCCCAACTACGTGAACTGGCGCGAGAACAACGCGGCCAAGAAACCGGGGCAGATGGCGGCGATGAGCATGCAGGCGGTCGGGCGCGGAGCCGACGGTGTGCTGTTCTTCCAATGGCGGCAATCGGCCGCCGGGTCGGAGAAGTACCACTCCGGGATGCTTCCGCACGGAGGACCGGCGACGCGGACCTTCCGCGAGATCACCCAGCTGGGCGCCGAACTGGCCGAACTGGGCGAACTGCCTGCCCCCGGCGGCGAGGCGCCGGTCGCGATCGTGCTCGACTGGGACAGCTGGTGGGCGCTCGACCAGCCCAACCATCCGGCGCCGCTCGACTACATCGCCCAGGTGCGGGCCTGGCACGGCGCCTTCCTCGCCGCGGGCGTGCAGACCGATTTCGTACGGGCGTCCGGACCGTTCGACGGCTACCGCCTGATCGTCGCGCCGAGCCTGCACCTGTCACCCTCCTTCGAGGCGCTGGCCGGCTACGTCCGCGACGGCGGCGCGCTGCTCACCACCGCGTTCAGCGACATCGTCGACGAACACGACCGCTTCCGCCCCGGTGGCTTCACGCGGCGGCTCGGCCCGGTGCTCGGCGTCTCGGTGAACGACTTCGCGGGCGTGCTGCCGGGCGAGGCAACGGTGCACGGCGAGGGGCTGCGGTTCGAGGGCACTGTGCTGGCCGAGGTGCTGCACGTGGAAAGCGCCTCGGTGCTGGGCACGTTCGGCGACGGCTCGCCGGCGTTGACCCGCCACACTTACGGCGCGGGCCGCGCCTACCACCTGGCCACGATCGCCGACGAGGCCGGAACCGAGGCCCTGACGGCGTACGTGGTGAAGGCCCTTGAACTGAAGCCGGTGATGGCGGACCTGCCCCCGCACGTGGAGGCGTGCGCCCGCGGCCCGATGGTCACTCTGATCAACCACAACCCGTCGCCGGTCGAGGTGGGCGGCGAGATTCTGGAGCCGTACGGCTACCGGATCACCAGGAGGTGAGCTCGCCCGGCCCTGTGGTCGCCCCGGCACCGACATGCCGTGCGCGAGCCGGGCGCCGTTGCCGTTGCCGTTGAGGGCCCGCTGGGCGTCCTGCTACAGGATTCCGGCGTACGCCGAGCGCTCTTGTGTGACCGGTTGGTCAGACCGGGCGTCTGTGACCGGTTGATTCCGCCAGACCCGTGTGACCGCTTGGCCCGGCCAGGCGTCTGTGACGGGTTGGTCCAGCCTGCCCGTGTGACTGCTTGGCCTGGCCAGGCGTGTGAACCCGAAGAACACACTCATCATGATCAGCGCGGCGGCGGTGACGACCCGAGCGCCTTGCTCTACCGGCTGGGCCGGTCGTCGTTTGGCCGCCGCTGGGCGTGATCCGGTGGCCCAGCCGGGCATGACCCGTTGGCCCGGCCGGCGCCGGTGACCCATTGGCCCTGAGGCCCCGCATGCCCGCGATTCGCGTTGCCTCTCCGTCGTACGTGATCTTTTCTTCGGTACGGCCATCCCTAACCCCCACCCGCCCGGGGGAATAAGGAAGAACTTTACGACCTGTCAAGCCGTCAACTCGGGTTGTCCACAGCGGAATGCGCCGTTGCCGGGGCCTGTGGACAACTCGGCGTTCTGTCGGTGCGAAGACGTAAGGTCGGGCCCTGTTCCCGCGATTGGGAGGGGTCACGGAAGGCCGAACCGGGCGGACGATCGTGACTGTGCAACGGTTCTCGTTCTGCATGACTACGGCATGAGTGGGCTGTGGTGGTGGGTCCACGCCCGGTCGGTGCGCGAGATTCTGGAGACGTTCGCCGAGGTCGAGGTGGTCGACGACCCGGAAGTTGTCGCGCGCTTCGACGGCGACGGCCTGGACGAAGCGCGTCACGGTGACGTGGCGCTGCCGGCCGGGCTCGATGAGCTCCGTGCTCAGCCGGGCGGGCCGGTTTCGGGGCTCTGACCGACCGCGAGCTGCGGTGGCGGTGGGACGAGGAAGATCCGGGTGCGATGCAGATGGAGTGCGGGGCTGCTGCGGCGACCCGGCAGGGGTCACTGAGTGGCGTTCTTCTCCAGGAACTGGAGCAACGGGCGCAAGGCGGGCGGCACGGAAGCCTGGGAGACGGTGCCCTTCCAGTGGTCGGTGCCGCGCTGCAAGGTCAGGTCGTAGCGGAACAGGTCGGCGCCGCCGGTGGGGTGGCGGGTGCTTTGCAGGGTGGTGAAGTCCAGGGTGGACAGCAGGTCTCGCAGGCGGGCCGATTCCGGTGGGGGCAGGGTGAGGGAGTCGGCGACCGTGTGGCGGGGCGGCCGGTGAAGCCGCCGGAGCGGTGCAGTTCGGCGCGTACGTGCTCGGGCATGCGTGCTCCCTAGGGGGCGACGAGGCGCAAGGGTGGGTGGGCGGCCGGGCCTTCCAGGGCGCTCGTGGTGGCGGGGTCGGCGGGCAGATAGACGATCAGGCGCAGGCTGTCGTCGGCGGGGAGTTCCAGGGACTCGTAGGCCAGGGTCAGCGGGCCCAGGGCGGGGTGGGTCACGCGCAGGACGCCGGTGGGTGCGGGGACGCCGGGGACCGTGGACGCGCGGGAGGTGAACTCGTCGCCGGCGGTCACCGACAGTTCGTCGGCCAGGGCGGCCACGTACGGGTCGGCACGGAACGGGCCCTCCTTGAGGGTGGCCACCCAGTGGTCGGCCACCGCGGGCCACTCCGGGAACACCGAGCGGGATCGGGGCGACGTGAGGACGTACCGGAGCAGGTTGGGTGGGTCGGTGTCGAGCAGGCCCAGCGGCTCGGCGAAAACGTCGAACGCCTGCGTGCGGGCCACGACGTCGCCGAGATGGTTGACGAGCACGGCCAAGGAGGGCTCGAGCCGGTCGATCAGGGCCCGCACCGTGGGGCGGAGCACCCGGCTGGGGGTCATCTCGGCGCGGCACGGGAAGGTCGAGCCGGCGCCCTTGGTGAGGCGGTAGAGGTGGACGCGGTCGTTGCCGGTCAGCCGGAGCACGTCGGCCAGCGCGCCCAGCACCGGTGGGGACGGGTGACGGTCGCGGCCCTGCTCCAGGCGGGTCACGTATTCGACGCTCACGCCGGCCAGCGCGGCCACCTCGGAACGGCGCAGCCCGGGGGTGCGGCGCCGCGCGCCGGCGGGCAGGCCGACCGTGGCCGGGTCGATCGACTCGCGGCGGCTGCGCAGGAACAGGCCGAGCTCGTTCTCGCTCACGCGTCGACCGTAGCGCCGCCGCGGCCGCTCAGGGTGTCCCCGTTGCTACCAGCCTAGGAGCGGCCTGGTTACGCGGGGCCGGGGGCGCGACCGTCTTGGCATGACAAACAACGTGATCGTGGTCGGTGGCGGCTACGGCGGCATCACCGTGGCCAAGGCCCTGGACGATGTTGCCCGGGTGACGCTGGTCGAGCCGCGGGCCACCTTCGTGCACAACGTCGCGGCGCTGCGGGCCGCCGTCGACCCGGCCTGGGTTCCGAAGATCTTCATCCCGTACGGGGGACTGGTCAACGGCATCGTGCGGCGTGATCGGGCGGTGCGCGTGACCGAAAGGACCGTCGGACTGGCTTCGGGGGAGTCCCTGAGCGCCGACTATGTCGTGCTCGCGACCGGCTCGTCTTATCCGTTCCCGGCCAAGATCGAAGAGGACGGGCCGGCGCGGCTCCGGGCGCTGCACGCCGAGCTGCTCGGGGCGGCAAGTGTGCTGCTCGTCGGGGCCGGACCGGTCGGGCTGGAATTCGCGGGCGAGATCAAGGCGGCCTGGCCGGAGAAACGGGTGATCGTGGCCGACCGGTCGTCCGAATTGATGCCGGGGGACTATCCGGAGGAATTCCGGCGGCTGCTGCGCGAGCAGCTCGGCGAGATGGGGATCGAACTGCGGCTCGGGGCTCCGGCCGACGGCATCGAGGCCGATCTGACGTTGCTCTGCTACGACTCGTCGGTCGACACGAGCTATCTGGGCGGGCCGGGCGGTCGCGTCGAGGTGACGCCGGAACTGCGGGTGCGGGGCAGTGAGACGCTGTTCGCGATCGGGGATGTGACCGCGGTGCCGGAGCTGAAGATGGCCCGGCTCGCGCAGATGCACGCCGAGGTCGTGGCGGCCAACATCCGCTCGCTGATCGGGGGCGGCGAGGCCGATCGGACGTACGCGCCGCAGCCCGACGCCATCGTGCTGCCGCTCGGCCCCAAGGGCGGGGTCACGTACGCGCCGGAAGTGGGCGTGCTCGGCGCCGCGGAGTCCGCCGCCATCAAGGACGGGTTCTATCTGGACCAGTATCGCGAGCTGCTCGGGGCTATGGACACCTGATTTACCGGCATCTATGGTGAGCGAATCCGCCGACATATCGAAGCGCTTCGACGAAGGGCACGCCGGGCGCATTCTTCTTTGAGGTGAATCGCTCATGCGAAGGCGTCTCCTGGCGGTCCTGGCCGCCGGATTACTGGCCGCTCCGGTCGTCCCCGGAGCGGCCCACGCCGACCCGTCCTATCCGTTCCGAGACCCCGGCCTGCCGTTGGCAGCGCGCGTCGACGACCTCGTCGGCCGGCTCACGCTCGACGAGAAGGTCGCGCTGCTCCACCAATACCAGCCGGCCATCCCGCGCCTGGGCGTCGACTTCTTCAAGACCGGCACCGAGGCGCTGCACGGCGTGGCCTGGTCGACCGACATCGACAACGGCGGCAACGTCGTCACCGCCGACGGCACGAGCTTCCCGCAGGCCGTCGGGCTGGCCAGCACCTGGGATCCCGGCCTGATCAAGCGGGTCGGCGCGGCGGTCGGCGACGAGGCCCGCGGCTTCCACTCCCGGAACCCCCGCGTGTTCGGGCTCAACCTGTGGGCGCCGGTCGTCAACCTGCTGCGCGATCCCCGCTGGGGGCGCAACGAGGAGGGCTACTCCGAGGACCCCTACCTGACCGGGGCCATCTCCACGGCGTACGGGAAAGGCTTGCAAGGTCCGGACCCGGATCATCTCAAGACGGCTCCGACGCTCAAGCACTATCTCGCCTACAACAACGAGACGCGGCGCGACACCACCTCGTCCAACGTGCCGCCGCGGGTGCTCAACGAGTACGACCGGCAGGCGTTCAAGCCGGCGCTGACCGCGAACGCGGCGACCGGCGTGATGGCCTCCTACAACCTGGTCAACGGCCGTCCGACCACTGTGGACCCGGATCAGGCCGGGCTGCTGCGCGACTGGTCGGACTACCCGCTGTTCAACGTGAGCGACGCGTGGGCGCCGGCCAACCTGACCGGTTCGCAGGCCTATTTCGCGACGCAGGCCGAGGCGGACGCCGCCGTGCTCAAGGCCGGGCTGGACAGCTTCACGGTCAACGACACCAACGGCGCGCCGACGGTCGCCGCGGTCAAGGAGGCGCTGGCCCGGGGTCTGCTCGCGGTGGCCGACGTCGACCGGGCGGTCGGACACGCGCTGAGTATCCGGTTCCGGCTCGGCGAGTTCGATCCGGGCGGCGGCCCGTACGCGGGCATCGACGCGTCGGTCATCGACTCGCCGGCCCACCGCAAGCTCGCGCGGGAAGCCGCCGGGGACGCGATGGTGCTGCTGAAGAACGCGCACGGGGCGCTGCCGTTGAAGCCGGGCGGCAAGGTCGCGGTCGTCGGGCCACTGGCCGGCGAGCTCTACACGGACTGGTACGGGGGCAAGCTCCCGTACGAGGTGACGGCCGCCGACGGCATCGCGGCGCGCGCGTCGTCCGTGGTCAGCGGCTCGGGGGCGGACCGGATCGCGCTCCGCTCGGTCACTTCCGGCAGTTACCTGACCGCCAACAGCACCGGCCCGGCCACGGTGACCGCCCCGGCCGCGGGCGACGCCGCCCAGTTCGATGTCGTCGACTGGGGCCAGGGCGTGGTGACCTTGCGCAACGTCGCCAACGGCAACTACCTCAACGGCGCCTTCCTGACCCAGGACGAGCAGCCCGGCGGCTGGTTCGTCCAGCAGCAGTTCAAGATCGAGGCGCAGCCGGACGGCGACGTGGTGTTGCGCTATGCCGGGTACGAGACGTCGGAGAGCTGGTTCGGGCCCAACGTCTACGTGACCGTGGGGGCGGACGGCCGCCTGTCGCTGGGCTCGCCCGACGCCGCGGGGGCGACCCGGTTCAGCCGCGAGGTGCTGCGAAGCGGAATCGACGAGGCAGTGGCGGCGGCCAAGGCGTCGGACACCGCGGTCGTGGTGGTCGGAAGCCAGCCCATGATCAACGGGCGCGAGGCTCACGACCGTACCGAAATGGGGCTGGCCGCCGGACAGGAAGCTCTGGTCAAGGCCGTGGTCAAGGCCAATCCCCGTACGGTCGTGGTGTTGCAGACGAGCTATCCGCAGACTGTCTCGTGGCTGAAGGAGCACGTTCCGGCCCTGTTGTGGACGACCCACGCGGGCGCCGAAACGGGCAACGCGCTGGCCGATGTGCTGTATGGGGACCGCAATCCGGCGGGACGGCTGACGCAGACCTGGCCGTCGTCGGCGTCCGGCGATCTCCTCGAATACGACATCATCTCCTCGGGGCAGACGTATCTGTACAGCTCGGCCCGCCCGCTCTATCCGTTCGGGCACGGGCTGTCCTACACGTCCTTCCGATACGGCGCGCTCTCCGTCGGTGGCGGACGGGTCTCGGTCGCGGTGACCAACACCGGCCGGCGGGACGGCGACGAGGTCGTCCAGCTCTACACGCATCAGCGGAGCTCACGCGACCGTACGGCGATCAAGCAGTTGCGCGGTTTCGCCCGGGTGTCGCTGAAGGCCGGGCAGACCAGAACGGTGACGTTGCCGTTGAAGCCGTCCGACCTGGCCCGCTGGGATCAGACCCGGAGCCGCTGGATCGTGGAGAAGTCGGCCTACGACGTCCTCGTCGGCCCGTCCTCGGGTGACATCCGCGCCCGCGGCGTCCTGCGCGTCGAGGGCGAGACGATCCCGGCCCGCGACCTGCGACCGGGTGTGCGGGCCGAGACCTTCGACGCGTACGCCGGGGTGCGGCTGCTCGACGAGACCAAGGCCTCGGGCACGGTGGTCGGCGCGACCGCCGACGGGCAGTGGGCCGCCTACAAGGACGCCTCGCTGCGCGGGGTGACCGCCTTCACGGCCCGGGCCTCGGGCAGCGGCACCGTCCAGGTGCGTCTCGGATCCCCGACGGGCCGGCTGCTGGGCACGGCCACCGTCAGCGGAACCGGCGATGTCTACTCCTACACCTCGGTGCGGGCCGCGCTGCCGAAAACCTCGGGGCGGCACGACGTCTACCTGGTGCTGAGCGCCGGGGTGCGAGTGGCCGAGTTCGCCCTCAACTAGGTCCGGCCGAGTTGCCCGGGAACGCCGCATCCCGGGCAACTCGGCGCTACCGCGTTGTCCGAAACCGTCGTGGACCCGGGCAACCCGGCTCTATCGCGATTCGAACAGGAGATCGTCGCGGCCCGGGGTGAATTCGAGCCGGATGCCGGCGTCGTCGGGAATCGCGATGATCCGGTCGTCCGGGTCCGGGCCGTCGAGCCGGGACCACGTCGCCGGGAGCACGAGGGTGGCGTTCGAGGTGCGCACGAACAGGCGGAGCCCGTCGCAGCGGAAGTGGAAGGCCGACGTCTTGCCGCCGACCGGACGGCATTTGACGCTGCCCGGCAGGCCGAGGTCGTCCCGCGAATAGACGATGACCCCGCGCCGGCCGTCGAGCAGGGCCGCCGTCAACTCCGCCTCCCGGGTGCCGACCGATTCCGCGTATTCGTCGGTCGCCGCGAACAGGCCCGCCGCGACCAGCAGCGAGCAGAAGACGATGGCGAGCACACGCATCCAGTTGGGGATGGCTGTCGCGGCGGCCTCGCCCGGACGCAGGGCCAGGGTCGCGTACATGAGCAGGACGACGCCGAGCGCCAGCGTGGTGTGCAGGGCGACGAACGGCGCCTCGATCACCCAGGCGCGGGCGGGCACGGCCGCGGCGTCGAGCACGCACAGCAGCATCGCGACCGCGACCCCACCGGCGATCGGCCACCACGCGTCCGGCGGGCGCCGGCTCAGCCCGGCGACGAGGGCGGCCGGCACCCCGATGCATGCCGCCGTCACGGCCTGCACCGAGGCGGACCGGTCGCCGAGCAGGTGGTGAACCGGTGAGCCGGCCCAGATCAGCAGGAGAAAGGCGCCGGCCGCACCGACCAGCCAGCCGGCCGGCCGTTTCAGCGCGGGCCTGAGCGTGAACGCCATCAGACGGTGCACGAACAGCGCGGCCAGGCCGAGCCCCACGCCGAGCAGAACAACGCGATAGATCGAGGCCGCGCTGCGCAGCGTGTACTCCTGAAGGCTGAAGCCGAGCACGCTGTTGTCGATCCCGAAATAGGTGGCGTAGGTCTGCGTCCGTTTCCATCCGAAGTAGAGAGCCAGGGCGGCCAGACCGGCGGCGGGCGCGGTGATCAGCCCGACCGCCTCGGCTATGTCGCGTATGGCCAGATTCCCGGCCGGAGCGTCTTCCGCACTCACCTAGGAGCCATTTTGGATGAGTGAATCGACGTCGTAGCCGAGCAGGGCGATCCACGGCACGAGTTCCGGCGGGACCGGGTGCTGGGTGCAGATGGGTTGCCGGCTGGTGCCGATCCCGTCGTTCGGATCGGGATCGACGACGACGCTCGCCGCCTCGCAGTTGCGGATGGCCTCCCGTTGCGCCTGGATCCAGGCGTCGACGGCCGCCTTGACCTCCGGCGGGACGACGGGCTGCGGGGGTTCCACCGGTTGAGGCTGCTCGACCGGATCGTCGGGGCACGGCGTGCCGGTGTCGCCGGCGGCCTGCTGCGGGTCGCAGGGAGGAGGCTCGACGGCGTCGTCCGGAACTTCTACGCCCTCCACCGCGGCCACGGCCGACTCTTCCGTGTCGTCTCTCTTGGCCTCCGTACGCTCGGCCTTCTGATAGGCCTCGACGACATGGGGCGGGGCATCCGGCGGCAGGGTGAAACCATCACCGGCCGATTTGGTGTCGTTGCCGGAATTGCCGGACGACTGGTCACAACCGCTGCCGATCGAAATCGTGACAGCGGCGACAAGAAGGATTCGCGATAGTCGAATCATGAACTCACGCCCGATACGTCGGCGAATCGAATATCGTTCGATCGTCGCACCGATGAAATGATCGAATCGGCGCTGATTGCGGACTGACCGATGAATGACATCGCCCCGCGGACCGCCCGGGTGAACGAGGTCCGGACGGATCCGGCCCCGCTGGTCAGTAGGATCGCGCTCTAGAGGCGGGGAGGGTGCGATGGCGACAATCAATGACGTGGCCCGGGCGGCCGGGGTGTCGCCGAGCACGGTGTCGTACGTGCTGAGCGGGCGCCGTCCGATCTCCGCCGGCACGCGGGCCCGGGTGCAGGCGGCCATCGCCGAGCTGGAATTTCATCCGCACGCGGGGGCGCGGGCGCTGGCCAGCAGCCGTACGAGTGTGCTCGCTCTGGTCGTTCCGCTGCGGGTCGACGTCAACGTGCCGGTGATCATGCAGTTCGCGACGGCCGTGGTGACCGCCTCGCGCACCCACAACCACGACGTGCTGCTGCTGACCAAGGACGAGGGCACGGCCGGTCTCGAACGGGTCGCGCACAGCACCATGGTCGACGCGCTCATCGTGATGGATGTGGAGCGGGACGACGTACGCATCCCGGCCCTGCGCAAACTCAAGCAGCCGTCCGTGCTGATCGGGCTGCCCGAGGACCCGGCCGGCATCGCCTGCGTCGACCTGGACTTCGAGGCGGCCGCGGCCGAGACCCTGCGGCACCTGTCCTTCCACGGGCACCGCCGGATCGCCCTGGTCGGGCCGTCACCCGCCGTCTACAAGCGCGGGACCACGTACGCGGAAAGGTTCCTGACGGGTTTCACCGAGACGTCGGCGGCGCTGGGCCTCGAGACGCTCGCGCACCCGTGCGAGCCCGGGCGCGAAGGGGTGCGGGCCTGCCTGGCCGACATCGACGACCAGCTGCCCGGGGCCACGGCGTTCGTCGTGCACAACGAGGAGGCGCTCCGGATCGTGCTCGAGGAGCTGCGGGCGAGCGGGCGGCGCGTGCCCGCGGACATCTCGGTGGTGGCGGTCTGCCCGCGGGACGTGGCGCTCAACATGCCGCTGCCGCTGACCTCGGTCGACATCCCGGCCCACGACGTCGGCGGCCTGGCGGTCGAGACGGCGATGAAGCTGCTCGACGGCCGGCACACCGAACCCCTACGCCTCCTCCCGCCCACGCTCGTCGAGCGGGAGAGCAGCGCTAGAGTGCCTGGTTGATCCGCACCATGTTGCCGGCCGGATCGCGGAAGGCGCAGTCACGCAGCCCGTACGGCTGGTCGATCGGCTCCTGCACCACGTCGGCGCCGTTCTTCTGCACCGTCTCGAACGCCTCGTCGACGTCCGGGCTGCTCAGCACGATGCTCGCGTAGCTGCCCTTGGCCATCAGCTCGGCGATCACGCGCTTCTCGTCGCCGGTCAGACTGGGGTCGGCGGCCGGTGGGTGCAGCACGATCGACGTCTGCGGCTGACCGGGCGGGCCGACGGTGATCCAGCGCATGTCGCCGTAGCCGACGTCGTTGCGTACCTCGAAACCCATGGTGTCGCGCCAGAACGCCAGCGACGCCTCGGGATCGTCGGCCGGGAGGAACGTGTTGTGAATCGTCAGGTCCATGCGAACCACGCTAGAGGCCGGGCGTGGGCGCTGCTTCTCGATTCCTGATCGGTCGGGTGACCTGCTTGACCACGCAGCCCGGGAGCCCCGCGGCCTGCGCCTGCTCGGCGGTGAGACGGCGGTACGCGCTCGGTGACATGCCGACCAGCTCGGAGAAACGGGTGCTGAACGTGCCCAGCGACGAACAGCCCACGGCGAAGCAGACGTCGGTGACACTGAGGTCGCCCCGGCGCAGCAACGCCATCGCGCGCTCGATGCGGCGGGTCATCAGATAGCTGTACGGGGATTCGCCGAACGCGGCGCGGAACTCGCGGCTCAGATGCCCGGCCGAGACGTTGACCCCGCGGGCCAGGGCTTCGACGTCGAGCGGCTGGGCGTAATCACGGTCGATGCGGTCGCGCACCCGGCGGAGAAGCCGTAGGTCCTTGAGCCTCTGCTCGTGCCGGCCCGCCATTCCCCCCACCTTTATCGTCTATCACACATGGGGTCTTGCGGCAAGACCCCGGGGCTGCCGGAGAATCGCTGACCGTAGCCACACTCAGGGGGAAAAGCGTGGATTCGTTCAACTTGCCGGTCAACCTCGCCGCCAAGGCCGACCCGGCCCTGATCGCCGCGGACTCGAAACACTTCGCGGCCATCGCCACCAGCCTCTCGGCCACGATCGCGGACCTGACGCACCGTCTCGAGGTGGCCCGGAAGGCGCCCGCGGGCAAGGGACGGCAGGCCGTGGACCGCGACGAGGAGGTGCAGCGGCTCACGGCCCGGCTGCGGGCGCTGCGGCGCTACAGCCTGGACATCTGCCTGGGGCGGATGGTCCCGTCCGAGTCTTCCTCCTCGTCTTGCTCCGACGCCGTTTACATCGGCCGTTTCGGCCTGACCGACGAGGGTGGGCGGCGTCTGCTCGTGGACTGGCGGTCGCCCGCGGCCGAACCGTTCTTCGGCGCCACCCACGCCGAGCCGATGGGTCTGGCCAGCCGCCGCCGCTACCGGTGGACCGGCGGCCAGGTCACCGACTACTGGGACGAGGTGTTCACGCCGGGCGCGCTCGAGGGGCACGCGGCCCTCGACGACCAGTCCGCGTTCATCGCCAGCCTGGGCAGCAACCGCTCGGCGCGCATGCGGGACGTGCTCGGCACCATCCAGGCCGACCAGGACGCGATCATCCGGGCCGGGTCGAGCGGCGCGCTGGTCGTCGACGGCGGGCCGGGCACGGGCAAGACGGTGGTCGCCCTGCACCGCACCGCCTACCTGCTCTACTCCGACGCGCGTCTCAGCCGGCGTCAGGGCGGGGTGCTCTTCGTGGGCCCGCACGAGCCCTATCTCGCGTACGTGGCCGACGTGCTGCCCAGCCTGGGTGAGGAGGACGTGCAGACTTGCACGATCCGGGACCTGGTGCCCGAAGGCGGGACGGCCCGGGCCGAGGACGATCCGGTCGTCGCCGCGCTCAAGTCGACGGCCCGCATCGTCCACGCCGTCGAGGCGGCCGTCCGCTTCTACGAGGAGCCGCCCACCCGGGGCCTGACCGTGCCGGCCGAGGACGACGAGATCCGCCTGACCGCCGACGACTGGGCTGAGGCGTTCGACGCGCCCGGCCCCGGCACCCCGCACAACGAGGGGCGCGGGCAGGTGTGGGAAGAGCTGATCACCATCCTGCTCGCCAAATACCAGGGCGAGGAGCCTTCCGATCTCGTACGCCGGTCCCTGCTGCGCAACCGGGAACTGCTCGCGGCGTTCAACCGGGCCTGGCCGATCCTGCAGCCCCTCGACATCGTGGCCGACCTGTGGTCGGTGCCGGCCTACCTCCGCAAGTGCGCGCCCTGGTTGAGCGCGGACGAGATCCGGGCGCTGCAACGCTCCGACCCGCGGGCGTGGACGATGGCCGACCTGCCGCTGCTGGACGCCGCCCACCAGCGGGTCGGCGATCCGGAGACCTCGCGCGAGGAGCGCCGGCGCAACGCGGCCGTCGACTCCCAGCGCCGGTCGTACGCCCGGGTGATCGACGATCTGATCGCGTCGCACGAGTACGACGACGGCGAGGGGCTGATGCAGATGCTGGTCCAGCAGGACATGCGCGAGGTCCTGATCGACGAGGCGGTCCTGCCCGGCTCCGATGTGGACCGGCTGGCCGGGCCGTTCGCGCACGTCGTGGTGGACGAGGCCCAGGAACTGACCGACGCCGAATGGCAGATGCTGCTGCTGCGCTGCCCGTCGCGCAGCTTCACGATCGTGGGGGACCGGGCGCAGGCGCGGCACGGGTTCACCGAGTCGTGGGCCGAGCGGCTGTCGCGGGTGGGAATCGAGCGTCCCCACCTGGCCTCCCTGACGATCAATTACCGTACGCCGGCCGAGATCATGAACGAGGCGGCGCCGGTGATCCGGGCGGTTCTGCCCGACGCCAACGTGCCCACATCCATTCGCGACAGCGGGATCCCGGTCGTACGGGAATCGGCTTCGAAGCTTTCCGACGTGCTCCACGGCTGGCTGTCCGAGCACGCTGAGGGCACGGCCTGCGTCATCGGTGACCCGGCGTTCGCCTGGCCGTCCCCGCGGGTCCGCTCGCTGACGCCGATACTGGCCAAGGGACTCGAGTTCGACCTGGTGGTCCTGATCGACCCGGACCGTTTCGGCGAGGGCATCGAGGGCGCGGTCGACCGCTACGTGGCGATGACCCGGGCGACGCAGCAGCTGGTGATCCTCACTTCTTGACCGGCGTGCAACTGGCAAACTCGAACCCTTGCCCTGCGGGCCGCGGCCCCTGACAGTCGTCGGTGGTGACCTCCTTCGACCCGAACTCGTCCGCGCGCGAGTCGACGACCATCTCGACGTGCCCGTTCTCGCGGGAGGCGTAGGCGACGTGGATCGGGTCGCCCTCAACGGTGGGCCAGGTGACCTTGAGCCGGGCCCGGTGGCCGGCGCTCGCCGCGTCGATCAGGCAGCGGGCCGCGGTGGCCGGAAGGTTCTCGCCCTGATCGAGGGTGAAGGTGCCGCAGTCGATGCCTTCCGGCCCGGGGCGGAGGGTCGTGCTGGGTGCGCCGGTGCGCTGGGCGCCGGGCCGGGGGCCGAGGCTCGGATCGAGCGGCGTCTCCGACGCGGCCGTCGTCCGGGCGGTGGTGGCGTCGCCGGTCGGGGTTGTTGCTGCTGGGGTGGCGCAGGCGGCCAGAGCCAGCAGGGGAGCGAGGGCCAGGAGTCGTCTCACTGAAGTGGAGCCTTCCTCGAGGACGGACGTCCGGCTTAGACGCACCCGGGTCCCGTCTGGTTGCCGTTTCGCTACGGCGTCCGAGGCGCGCCCTTTTGCTCGCCCGCTTGTTGCTCGCCCGCTTGTTGCTCGCCCGCTTGTTGCTCGCCCACTGAGCGTTCATCCACTGAGCGTTCGCCCACTGAGCGTTCATCCACGAGCGTTCACCCACGAGCGCTCACCCACGAGCGTTCATCCACGAGCGCTCACCCACGAGCGCTCACCCACTTGCCTAGCCTCCTAGGATGCTGTAGAGGTAGTGCCAGGCAAGGCTGTCGGCCCTGCCGGAGCCGGCGGTGCGGTTCGCGCGGGTGCGGTTTTG
The DNA here is from genome assembly GCF_055562135.1 of Actinoplanes sp. NPDC021490. Taxonomy (NCBI): domain Bacteria; kingdom Bacillati; phylum Actinomycetota; class Actinomycetes; order Micromonosporales; family Micromonosporaceae; genus Actinoplanes; species Actinoplanes sp. NPDC021490. Next base: position 268,605 of record NZ_JBVHFW010000013.1, on the reverse strand, counting down.
ACTGCTCGGGCCGGCATGGCATACGCGAATGGGAATTGATCGGTCGGCACGCACGCCCGGTGTCGCCGCGAAGTGACCGAGGCTTCGAGTCGCCGGTGACTTGGCGAGAGGCCGTGGTTCCCGCCGTTGCTCGATGGGTTCGTGAAGGCGGGAGCGTTCCCGCCCAGCGTGGCGCCGGGAGGGTCTCGGGTTTGGAAATGTCTCTGTCACACCGTTGACATCTGGGCGCGGCCGGGCCTAGTTTCCTCCCAAAGTCCCGCGTCGAAGCGCTTCGACAACCTTGTGGCGACCCTGCCGACGACCGTTTGTCGAAACGCTTCGACGGATCCCTCCCGGAGGACGAACCGACATGATTCGATCGCGAGCCGGCCTCTCGGCCGGTGCCCTGTTGCTGGCCACCTCGCTTGCTCTCGCTGCCTGTGGCGGCGGCAGCGATGACGGGTCCTCTACGGAGGGGGCCGATGCCAAGACCCTGACCCTGTGGCACTACGAAGGCCCGACCAGCGCCATGGGCATCGCCTGGAACAAGGCCATCGAGGAGTTCAAGACTGCTCACCCGGGCGTCGAGGTCAAGTTCGAGGAGAAGGGCTTCGAGCAGATTCAGCAGAACGCCCAGATGATCCTCAACTCCGACAGCGCGCCGGACATCATGGAGTACAACAAGGGCAACGCCACCGCCGGCCTGCTGTCCAAGCAGGGGCTGCTCACCGACCTCAGCGAGGAGGCGGGCAAGCGCGGCTGGGACAAGGCGCTCAACTCCAGCCTGCAGACGACCACGAAGTACGACGACGACGGCATCATGGGCTCCGGCAAGACGTACGGGATCCCCAACTACGCCGAATACGTCGAGGTCTACTACAACAAGGACCTCTTCAAGAAGTACAACCTGCAGGTCCCGACCACGCTCGACGAGTTCACCAAGGTCATGGACACCTTCGTCCAGAACAAGGTGACCCCGCTCGCCGTCGGTGGCGCCGAATATCCGGCCCAGCAGATTTTGTACTCGCTCGCGCTGAGCAAGGCCGACCGGGCCTGGGTCGACGACTACCAGCTCTACAAGAACAAGGTCGACTTCAAGGGCCCGCAGCTGTCCTACGGCGCGCAGACCTTCAAGGAATGGGTCGACAAGGGGTACATCTCGAAGAACTCGGCCGGCATCAAGGCCGAGGACATGGGCGTCTCGTTCACCCAGGGCAAGTACCCGATCATGATCTCGGGTTCCTGGTGGTACGGCCGGTTCGTCAACGAGATCAAGAACTTCGAGTGGGGCACGTTCCTGTTCCCCGGCAACAAGCTGCACCCGGGCTCGAGCGGCAACCTCTGGGTCGTGCCGGAGAAGAGCAAGGCCAAGGCGCTCGCGTACGACTTCATCGACATCACCATGAAGCCGGAGATCCAGGCGCTGCTGGGTAACAACGGCGGCGTGCCGGTGGCGGCCGACCCGGCCTCGATCACCGATCCCAAGAACAAGGAACTGATCGAGAACTTCAACAAGATCTCGACCGAGGACGGTCTGGCCTTCTACCCCGACTGGCCGGCCCCGGGCTACTACGACGTGATGGTCGCCGGCGTGCAGGGCCTGATCAACGGCTCCAAGACCCCGGACCAGGTGCTCACCGAGATCGCCAAGCCGTACGACGAGAACCTCGCCGACCTCGGCAAGTGACCCGGGCGCGGGCGGGCTCGCGCTGAGCCCGCCCGCGTACAGGAAGAAGGGAAACCATGAGGCGCAAGGGGTACTGGGTCTTCCTCATCCCCGGGGTGATTCTGTCGGTGCTGGTCATCGTTGTGCCGCTGGTGATGACCGTCTACACGAGCTTCACCAAGTGGAACGGCGTCGGCGAGCAGCGCTGGATCGGCTTCGACAACTACACCCGGCTGTTCGAGGACTCGCTGTTCTGGTCGTCGTTCGGCAACATCGTGCTGCTGATCCTGGCCATGGCCGTGGTGCCGACGCTGCTGGGCCTGTTCCTGGCCGCGGTGCTGTTCGACTACGTGGCCAAGAAGTTCAGCAACCGCTGGGCGTCGCTGTTCCGCAGCGGGTTCTATCTGCCGCAGGTCATCCCGGTCGCGGTCACCGGCATCGTGTGGGGCTGGATCCTGCACCCCGATTACGGTGCGCTCAACAAGATCCTCGACACGATCGGCCTGGGCGGGCTGGCCCACAACTGGCTGGGCGAGCCGGGCTCGGCGCTCTACAGCGTCATGGGCATCATGATCTGGGTCCAGCTGGGCTATCCGATCGTCATGTTCATGGCCGGCCTGCAGCGTGTCGACCCCGAGCTGTACGAGGCGGCCGACCTGGACGGCGCGACCTGGTGGCAACGGTTCCGCAAGATCACCGTGTATCTGATCCGGCCCGAGTTCTACGTCGTGCTGGTGACGACCACGATCTCGGCGCTGAAGATCTTCGGTCCGATCTTCGTGCTGACCGGGGGCGGGCCGAGCAACGCCACGCTCGTGCCGTCGTACTTCGCCTACAAGAACTTCTTCGAGAAGGCCCAGGTCGGATACGGCTCGGCGATCTCCACGGTGCTGACCGTGCTGATCATCGCGCTGTCCATCGTGTTCCTGCGCCTGCAGAACCGCGCGGAGCGTCAAGCATGACTCTCACGGCAAACCGGACAAAGACCGAGCCCGACCCCACGGTACGCGCGGAAAAGCGGACCAATCCGCTCAGGTTCGTCGTCCTGGCGGCCCTGCTGGCGCTGCTCCTGATCGTCATCGCGCCGCTGCTGATCATCGCGATCAACGCGGTCAAGAGCCCGGCCGACTACGCCGGCGGCGGCCCTCTGTCGTTGCCGCCTCACCTTTACTGGGACGGCATCGTCGAATTCTGGAACCGGGTCGACTTCGGCCAGAAGCTCTGGAACAGCTTCATCACCAGCTTCGTCGTCGCCGTCCTGGGCGTGCTGCTGTCGGTCCTCAACGCGTACGCCCTGGGCATCGGCAAGGTCAAGGGCCGGGTCTGGTTCCTGGTCTTCTTCCTGGTGGCGAACCTGCTGCCGCAGGAGGTGCTGGTCTACCCGCTGTACTTCCTGTCCAAGGAGGCCGGCCTCTACGACAGCCTGATCTCGATCGTCATCATCTTCACGGTCATCCAGGCCGCGTTCGGGACGTACCTGCTGACCTCGGTCTATCAGGAGTTCCCGACCGAGCTGCTGGACGCGGCCGACGTCGACGGCGCCGGCAAGGTGCGCACGCTGTGGAGCGTCGTCGTGCCGGTCAGCCGGCCCACGCTCGGCGTGCTGTTCACGTTCTTCTTCATCTGGACCTGGAACGAGTTCTTCCTGCCGCTGGTCTTCCTCGTCTCCAACGACAACCAGACCGTGCCGGTGGCCCTCGGTGTGCTGCAGGGCGACCGGCTGATGGACGCGACCATGACCAGCGCCTCGGGCCTGATCGGCATCCTCCCGGCCATGATTTTCTTCCTCGTCTTCCAGCGGACGCTCACTCGCGGCATTACTGCCGGCGCCATCAAATAGCCCCGCCGCAGGCTCCTGAAGAAGCAAAGGACGCTCATGAAGTTCACCGACGGGTACTGGCTCAAGCGCAAGGGTCTGACCGTCCTGCATCCGTCCCAGCTCCGGGACACGCAGGCCGACGAGAAGACCCTGACCGCGTACGCCACCACCAAGCCGGTACGCAGCCGGTCGGACACCCTGGACACGCCGCTCATCACGATCAAGGTCGAGGCGCCGATGCCCGACGTGCTCAAGGTGACGCTCGGGCACTTCCTCGGCGGCGCCCCGGCCGGGCCGGACTTCGCGATCAACAGCGAAGAGCACGACGTGATCGTGGGCGACTCGGAACTCACGTCGGGCCGTCTCACGGCGAGGTTCCGTACGGGAGAGCAGTGGGGTCTCGATTTTGTCGCCGAGGGCAAGCGGCTGACCGGCAGCGGCTGGCGCGGCATGGGTGTGGTCGACACGGCCGACGGCGAGCATTTCGTGCACGAGCAGCTGGATCTCGGCGTGGGTGAGGCGGTCTACGGGCTGGGGGAGCGGTTCGGCCCGCTGGTCAAGAACGGGCAGAGCGTCGACATCTGGAACGAGGACGGCGGCACCAGCAGCGAGCTGGCGTACAAGAACGTGCCGTTCTATCTGACCAACCGGGGCTACGGCGTGCTCGTCGACCACCCGGGCAAGGTGTCGTTCGAGGTGGCCAGCGAGATGGTGTCGCGCACCCAGTTCAGCGTGGCCGGGCAGACGCTGTCCTATTTCATCGTGTACGGGCCCACCCCGGCCGACGTGCTGCGCAAGTACACGGCGCTGACCGGCCGGCCCGCGCTGCCCCCGGCCTGGTCCTTCGGCCTGTGGCTGACGACCAGCTTCACCACCCCGTACGACGAGGAGACCGTGACCTCGTTCGTCGACGGGATGGCCGAGCGGGACCTGCCGCTGAGCGTGTTCCACTTCGACACGTTCTGGATGCGGGAGTTCCACTGGTGCGACTTCGAGTGGGACCCGGCGATTTTCCCGGACCCGCCGGGCATGCTCAAGCGGCTGCACGACCGGGGCCTGCGAACCTGCCTGTGGATCAACCCGTACATCGCGCAGCGGTCGGCCATGTTCGCCGAGGGGCTGGCCCACGGCTACCTGGTCAAGAAGGCCAACGGCGACGTCTGGCAGTGGGACAAGTGGCAGGCCGGCATGGCGCTGGTCGACTTCACCAACCCGTCCGCCCGCGACTGGTATGCGGCGAAGCTGGCCGGGCTCGTCGACATGGGGGTGGACGCCTTCAAGTCGGACTTCGGTGAGCGCGTGCCGACCGACGTGGTCTGGCATGACGGGTCCGACCCGGAGCGTATGCACAACTACTACACGCAGATCTACAACCAGGTCGTGTTCGACGTGCTGCGCGAACGCCGGGGCGAGGGCGAGGCCGTGCTGTTCGCGCGGTCGGCCACCGTCGGCGGTCAGCAGTTCCCGGTGCACTGGGGCGGCGACAATTCGGCCACGTACGAGTCGATGGCCGAGAGCCTGCGCGGCGGTCTGTCGCTGATGAGCTCGGGCTTCGGGTTCTGGAGCCACGACATCGGCGGCTTCGAGGGCCGTCCCGACCCGGCCGTGTTCAAACGGTGGATCGCGTTCGGGCTGCTGTCGTCGCACAGCCGGCTGCACGGCAACCACTCGTACCGGGTGCCGTGGCTGTTCGACGACGAGTCGGTCGAGGTGCTGCGCTCGTTCACGCACCTCAAGTACAGCCTGATGCCGTACCTGTACGAGGCGGCCCGGCAAGCCCACGAGCAAGGTCTGCCGGTGATGCGCCCGATGATCGTGGGCTTCCCCGGCGACCCGGCGGTGACCCATCTCGACCGGCAGTACCTGCTCGGCGGCGACCTGCTCGTCGCCCCCGTGTTCAACCAGACCGGCGAGGTCAGCTACTACGTGCCGGCCGGGAAGTGGACGCGTTTCACCACCGGCGAGGTCGTCGAGGGGCCGGGCTGGGTGCACGAGACCCACGGCTTCGACAGCGTGCCTCTGCTCGTGCGGCCGGGCGCGGTCCTGCCGATCGGCAACCGCACCGACCGGCCCGACTACGAGTACGCGGACGGCGTGACGCTGCGGCTGTTCGACCCGGCCGAGGGCACCACGACCGTACGGGTGGGGGAAACGACTTTCACGGTGACGCGCGACGGGACCGCGGTCCGCGTCGACCGGGACGGCCCCGAGCTGCCGTGGCGGGTGGAGATCGCCGGGGGCGCGTCAGCCGGACTCGCGGCGGGCGACGCCTCCTGGGTCGCGGGGTAGACGGCAGAGTGAGTGGGGTCGCTTGCCCGGAGCGGCCCCACCACGCCTGACCTCGCATAGGATCTCGAGATGACCCCGGAACTGGACCTGTTCGTCCCCGGTGTCGTCTATCTCGACATCATCTTCACCGGGTTGGAAGGACTGCCCGAGCCGGGCACCGAGGTGTGGGCGTCGGGGATGGGCTCGTGCCCCGGCGGCATCGCCAACCTGGCCGTCGCGGCCGCGCGGCTCGGCCTCAACACCGGGCTGGGCACGGCGCTGAGCACCGACGCGTACGGGGACTTCTGCGCGCAGATCCTGTGCGACCAGGAAAAAATCGACCTCTCCGCGTCCCGGCGGATCGACGGGCACTCGCCGGTGACGGTGTCGCTCGCGTCCGACCGCGACCGCAGCATGATCACGCACGGGCATCCGCTGCCGGTCGGCGGCGACGGCCTGGTCGGCGAGCTGCCGACCTGCCGGGCGGCCTCGGTCTCGCTGACCAAGGACCGGCTCGGCTGGGTCCGCCGGGCCAAGGAGGCGGGCACTCTGGTGTTCGCCGACGTCGGCTGGGACGCCAGCGCCGAATGGCCGGCCGAGATGCTGGACATGCTCGAGGACTGCCACGCCTTCGTGCCCAACGCGGTCGAGGCCATGCAGTACACCCGCGCGTCCACGCCGTCCGAGGCGCTGCGGCGGCTGGCCGGGCTGGCCCCGGTGGTGGTGGTGACCTGCGGCGGCGACGGCGTGCTGGCCCACGACGCGCGCACCGGCGAAACCGTGCACGTGCCCGCCGTGCCGGTGCCGGCTCTGGACCCGACCGGCGCCGGTGACGTGTTCACCGCCGGGTTCATCCTCGGCAGCCTGCGCGACTGGCCGCTGGCCCAGAGCCTGGCGTTCGCCAACCTGATCGCCGGCCTGTCCGTGCAGCACTTCGGCGGGTCGTTGTCGGCGCCCGGATGGGGCGACATCGCCGACTGGTGGCGGCAGGCCTCGTCCACCCCGTCGTTGTCGCAGCGGTACGCGTTCCTCGACGACGTGATCCCCCGCGGGGAACAACGCACCGTGCGCCGCGCGGGTGCGACCATCGCCCGGCTTTCGGATGCCCATGTCTCGTAGGCTCGTGATCCTCGGCGGCGGCGGGTTCCGGGTGCCGCTCGTCTACGGCGCCCTGCTCGGCCCCGATTCCCCCGTCGACGAGGTCGTGCTGCACGATGTGGACTCGGCCCGGCTGTCGGCCATCGGGCGGGTGCTCCGCGCCTTCGGGGCCGGTCCCGCGGTCGAGGCGACCACCGACCTGACCGAGGCGCTGACCGGCGCGTCGTTCGTGTTCAGCGCGATCCGGGTGCACGGGCTCGAGGGGCGCGTGATCGACGAGCGGGTAGCCCTGGGCGAAGGGGTGCTCGGGCAGGAGACGGTGGGGGCGGGCGGGATCGCGTACGGGCTCCGGACCGTGCCCGTCGCCCGCGCGATCGCCCGGCGCATCAGTCTCGTCGCGCCCGATGCGTGGGTCATCAACTTCACCAACCCCGCCGGCCTGGTGACCGAGGCGATGGCCGAGTTCCTGGGCGACCGGGTGATCGGCATCTGCGACTCGCCGTCGGCCCTCGTCCGGCGGGTCGTGCGGGCGTTGGGCGCGTCGTCGTCGGCGCAGATCGAATACGCCGGGCTGAACCATCTCGGCTGGCTGACCGCCGTACGGGAAAACGGGGTTGACCTGCTCCCGAAACTGCTGGCGACGCCCTCGCTGGTGGAGTCGTTCGAGGAGGGGCAGTTGTTCGGCGCCGAGCAGCTGCGAACGCTGGGCGCCGTGCCCAACGAATATCTGCACTATTACTACGACCATGGGGCCGTGGTGCGGGGGCTGCTGGAGGCCCCGGAGACCCGCGGCGAATACCTGCTGCGGCAACAGCGGGACGTCTACGCGCGCCTGACCGCGGCCGGTGGTGATCCGCTGTCGGCCTGGCAGGCGGCGCGGCGGGACCGGGACGCCACCTACATGGCCCAGGAGGGCCTGGGCGAACGGGACGCCGCGTCGGTCGAGGGTGGCGGCTACGAGGGGGTGGCCCTGGCGCTGATGTCCGCGATCGCCACCGACCGCCCGACGCCCCTGATCCTCAACGTCCGCAACCGGGGAACGCTGGCCGCCCTCGACGACGACGCCGTGGTCGAGGTGCCCTGCCTGGTCGACGGTTCGGGCGCACGGCCGCTGCCGTCAGCCGGCCTGTTCGCGCCGGGCGTGCCGCTGGTGCAGCGCATCAAGGCCACCGACCGGGCCGTCCTGGAGGCGGCCACCACGGGCTCACGCGCGGTGGCCGTGCGAGCGATGGCCTCCCACCCCCTGATCGACTCCGTCCCGATCGCGCGGCGGTTGATCGCGGAGTACCAGGGGCAGCTCCCGGAATTGGCCTATCTGGGTTGACGCTCGCCTGTGGACAACCCGTTCGGGTCTCCGTCAGGGCCGGCCGTCGTCCGCGAACTCCGGGGGAAGGTCGCCGGAAAGCAGGTCCTCGGCGCGACCTTCGAGCATTTTGGCGGTCTCGGTGGAGCGGGGGAGCATGGTGGCTTCGTAGGCGTGGATGGCCTCGGCGACGGTGGGGGCGGTGGCCAGTGCGAGCGCCAGTTCGCTGGCGTCGAGCATGGCGAGGTTGACGCCGACGCCGAGCGGGGGCATGAGGTGGGCGGCGTCGCCGAGCAGGGTCACGGTGGGGGTGTGTTCCCACGTGTGCGGGACGGGAAGAGCGAAGATCGGCCGGTCGATGAAGGCGCCGTCGTTGGCGGTGATCAACTGCTTCATCCGCGGACCCCAGGCGGCGAATTCGGTGAGCAGGTGAGCGCGGATGCCGGCGGTGTCGTCGCGTCGCAGGCCTGCGCGGGCGATCCAGTCGACCGGAGCCTTCCGCATGATGTAGACGCGGATGTGGTTGCCGCTGTTGCGCTGGGCCCAGAGGGCACGCTCGCCGTCGGCACCCGTCGCGCTGCCCTCGCCGGTCAGTGCCGAGATCTCCGGGTGCCGGTTCTGCACGTCATGGAACCACGCCTCGGTGAACGTGACACCGGTGTACTCCGGAGTGGCCGGGGAGACGGCCGGGCGAACTCGGGAAAGCGCGCCGTCGGCCCCGATGACCAGGTCGGTCTCGACGTTCGAACCGTCGGCGAAGTGCAGCATGCGCGGGCCGGTGGCCGGCCCGGTGAGCCGGGTCAGACCGTGGCCCCACCGTACGGTGCCGGGTTCGAGAGAATCGAGCAGTAGGTCGCGTAATTGGCCTCGATCGATCTCGGGTTTGAAGAGTTCGCCCTCGTCGGGCACCAGGTGTGCCCGCATCTCGCCGTCGGGGCTCAGGATGCGGGTTTCTTGGCCTTCGGGGCGGGACAGCCGGAAGAACTCGTCGAGCAGGCCCGCCTCGCGCAGGGCGATCTGGCCGTTGTCGGCGTGCAGGTCGAGGGTGCCGCCCTGGTTGCGGGTGTCGCGGTCAGCGTCTCGTTCATGGACGGTCACGGTGAGGCCATGCCGTTGGAGGATGCGGGCGCAGGTGAGCCCACCGGGTCCGGCGCCGATGATGCTGATCCTGGCGCGCTTGGGTGCAGGTGAAGTCATGACGGTCCTTTCGCGGGTACGCCAAGCCACCCGAAACGCCCGTATCCCGGATGCTCGATGGCCTGGCGAACCCAGGAAACCAGACTCAGTTGAAAAGTGCAATGAGTCAACTTATTGCCTCATGTCACTATCGGCTACACTCAGGTCATGACCCAGATTCCCGTCGGCCGTCGCGAACGCAAGAAGGCGGCCACCCGCCAGGCGATCGCCGACGCGGCCCTGCGTCTTTTCCTCGAGCGGGGCTACGACCAGGTCAGCATTCGCGACATCGCCGATGCCGCCGACGTGTCGACCACGACGCTGTTCAAGCACTTCACGGGCAAAGAGGCCTTGGTCTTCGACCAGGACCAGGAGAACGAAGCGCAGCTGATCGCCGCGGTACGGCAGCGAGCCGAGGGGCAGTCCGTCCTGGACGCCCTGCGTGAGCATGTTCTGCGCGCCCACCTGTCAGTCGCGCTCCATCCGCGAGCACTGGAGTTCAACAGTCTGGTGGAGTCCACTCCGGCCCTGCGCGACTACGCGGAGCGTATGTGGACGCGGCACACCCACAGCCTCGGCACTGCCATCGCCGACGAACTCGGCTTCGAGCGTGATGACGTCGCGTGTGTCGCACTGGCCCGGTTCGTTCTTCAGATCCCTGCTCTCGCCCGCGGTCGATCGGATCGCCGCGCCACGACCGAGCGAATCTTCGATCTGATCACCTACGGCTGGAAGACGTTGGAAGCCGCCCCGCGCGGCGGCACCGAGCACGCCGAGAGTGGAGAAACGGCGTAGGGGGTAATGCGTGTAATCTGCAGCTGGCCGTGACGCTGCCTGAGGAGGTGAGACCCATGAACGCTGTATCGCTGTGGGTGCTCCCCCTGCCGTCACGGGCGGGCGACTGACATAGGTGTCGCCGGGAGCGCCAAGGGCACTCCCGAGAGGCAAGACCTATGGACATTGACGTGATCATCGCCGGGTGCGGGCCGGCCGGGGCGATGCTGGCCGCCGAGCTGCGGCTTCATGACGTACGGGTGCTCGTTCTGGAGAAGGAGACCGAGCCCGTCTCGTCCGCCCGCATCGTCAGCCTGCACATGCGCAGCCTCGAGCTGATGGCCATGCGCGGGCTGCTGGAACGCATTCTCGAACACGGCCGGGTGCGTCCGGCCGGCGCCTATTTCGCCGCCATCGACAAATCCGCACCCGAAGGCCTCGATTCCCGGTACGCCTTTCTGCTCGGCATCCCGCAGCCGGTCATCGTCCGCCTGCTCGAAGAACACGCGGTCGCGCTGGGGGCGACGGTCCGGCACGGCGCGGCCGTGGCCGGCTTCGAGCAGGACGACGACGGCGTCACCGTCGAAATGGCCGGCGGGGAACGGCTGCGGACACGTTTTCTCGTCGGCTGCGACGGGGCGCACAGCACCGTACGCAAAATGCTCGGCGTCGGCTTTCCCGGCGAGCCCTCGCGCAACGACACGCTGATGGGCGAAATGGAAGTGGAGGGGCTGCCGGACGACATCGACAAGCGCGTCAGCATCAGACCCTCGGGGGTGGGCGTCTATCGCGTCATCGTCCCGGCCGCGCAGGTCGGCGATCGGGCCGAGCTGGAGGACTTCCGGCAAGCCTTGCGGGCCATCGCCGGCACCGATTTCGGGGTGCGTTCGCCGCGCTGGATGTCCCGCTTCGGCGACGCCACCCGGCTGGCCGACCGCTTCCGGGCCGGGCGAGTGCTGCTGGCCGGCGACGCCGCGCACATTCATCCACCGATCGGCGGGCAGGGTCTCAACCTGGGCGTGCAGGATGCCGTCAATCTCGGCTGGAAGCTGGCCGGCCAGGTCCGCGGGTGGGCGCCGGACACTCTGCTCGACTCGTACGAGGCCGAACGCCGCCCGGTCGCCGCCGACGTGCTGGACAGCACCCGCGCTCAACAGGCGCTGCTGTCCGATGGGCCGGGGCCGCGCGCCTTGCGCCGGCTGTTCACCGAGCTGATGGATTTGGACGAGGTGAACCGCTATCTGACCGCCAAGACCACCGCGATCGGACTCCGCTACGACTTCGGCTCCGGGCCCGACCTGCTCGGCCGCCGCCTGCCCGACCTCGAGCTGAATCAGGGCCGGCTGTTCGATCGGTTGCATCGGGGCCAAGGCCTGCTGCTGGACCCCACCGGAAGCCTGACCACCGGCGGCTGGGCGGACCGGGTCGGCCATCTGGCCGATCCGGCCGTTCCGGGGGTCCTGCTGCGTCCCGACGGTCACGTCGCCTGGGCCGGCGGCGATCAGCGTGACCTCGACGTTCAGCTGTCCCGGTGGTTCGGCGTGCCGGTGGGCTGATCGGTGCGGGCCTGGGCCCGGCGGCGGCGGAAGGCGGCCGCCCGGGCCCGGTTCTGGCAGGTCAGGCAGCAGAAGCGGCGCTTGCCGGCGGGGGAGGCGTCCACATAGACGTCCGCGCACTGATCGTCGGCGCAGATGCCCATGCGGCCCGGATGCGCGGCCAGGTGGTGCCGCAACGCCAGCGCGGCCGCCGCGCGCGGAGCCTGGGCCGGGTCGTCGACCGCCCACACCTCGGTGAGGTCGTCGCCCAGCTCGGGCCGGACGCCCGTGCTGCGCAACAACTGCGTGACCAGGGCGGCCCTGGTCACGGAGTTGCCGGCCGCGAAGATCGGGTGCAGCGAGTCGGCCAGCGTGGTCAGCTCGGCACCGGGGTGAGGGGCACGGCCGTCCATCCTGCAGGGCAGGGTGCCCCACTCGTTGACCAGGGTCACCAGCTCGGCCAGATCCATCGCGGTCAGCTGCACCCCACCACCGTAACGCAATGAGTGAGTTCTTCGCGTTGCATCTCTCGAGGATCATCCGTAACGTGATGAACGACTTGATCGCGTGACAGAAGGAGGTGAGACCATGCGGGCGACAGCAACCGCACGTGAATGGCTCGGACTGGCCGTCCTGGCCCTGCCCTGTCTGCTGGTGTCGCTCGACGCCGAAGTGCTCAACATGGCCGCACCCCAGCTGGCCGGCGACCTGCGCCCGACCGCGGTCCAACTGCTGTGGATCATGGATAGTTACGTCTTCGTCGTGGCCGGGTTCCTGATCGCGATGGGCGTGCTCGGCGACCGCATCGGGCGCCGTCGCCTGCTGCTGGCCGGGGCCACCGCGTTCGGGTTGTCGTCGCTGCTGGCCGCGTTCGCCACCAGCCCCGGACTGCTCATCGCCGCCCGCGTGCTGATGGGCCTGGCCGGCGCGTCGCTGATGCCGTCGACGCTGGCGTTGATCCGGGCCATGTTCGCCGACGCGCGTCAGCGGGCGCTCGCCCTCGGCGTCTGGAGCGCCTCGTTCTCGCTCGGCGGGCTGGCCGCGCCCCTGATCGGCGGCGTGATGCTGGAGCATTTCTGGTGGGGCTCGGTCTTCCTGCTCGCCGTGCCCGCGACCCTGCTGCTCGTCGTGCTCGGGCCGGCGCTGCTGCCCGAGGCCCGCGACGAATCCGCGCGCGGCTTCGACCTCGGCGGCGCGGTCCTGAGCCTCGCCGCGGTGCTGATCTTCGTGTACGGGATCAAGCGCCTGGCCGCCGAGGGCGTACAGGCCCTGCCGTTCCTGGCTGTGGTGGCCGCCGGTGTGCTCGGTGCGCTGTTCCTGCGCCGGCAGCGACGTGTCCCGCGCCCGCTGCTCGACCTGACCATGTTCCGCGACCTCCGCGTCCGGGTCGCGCTGTCGGCCAACGCGCTGTCGTTCTTCGTGCTCTACGGCACCCAGCTCGCCATCGTCCAGTACCTGCAGATCGTCCTCGGGCTGTCCCCGCTGCGGGCCGGTCTGTGGGCGCTGCCGTCGGTGGTCGCGTTTCTCGCCTCGTCGCTGGCCGGGCCGCTGCTCGTGCGCTGGTTCCCGGCCGGCCGGGTGGTGGCCGTGGGTGCGGGCGTGATGGCTGCCGGCCACGCGATCATGGCGCTGGCCCCGTTCGGTGGCGGGCTGCCGGCGCTGGTCGCCGGCATGGTGGTCGGGGGTCTGGGGCTCGCGCCGGTCTACACGCTCACCACCGATCTCGTGGTTTCCTCCGTACGGTCGGAGCGCGCCGGAATGGCCGCCGCGGTCACCGAGACCGGGGCCGAGCTGGGTGGCGCCGTCGGCATCGCGGTGCTCGGCTCGGTGGTGGTGGCGGCGTACCGCGGCGGGCTGGCCGGGGTGCCGGGCCTGCCTCCGGGCGGCACCCTGATGGACGCGGTGACCGTCGGCGGCGACACGTTGCGGCAGGCTTCCACCGCGTACGGGAACGCCTTCGCCCTGGTTTCTCTGGTCGCCGCGGCTCTGGTGGCCGTCGCCGCCGTGCCGGCCTGGAGAGTGTTGCGGCCCACTCCGTCCGCCGTCGTCGCCGCGGCGCCCGAACCGTCCGATATGGTCGCCGACGCCCGTGACGCGCATCCCTTACCTTCCGGGCGACCCGGCCGCTAGACTACATTTCCTATCTGCGAAGTAGTGTTTAGAAGAGGTGGGTGCGATGACCGCAGCGATGACTGCAGCGACGACCGCCGCGGCGGCCCTTGCGCTCGAGCGTGACGACATCTGGGATCGCCTGGTCAAGCCCGGTGACAAGCTGCCGTCGGCGGTGCTGCTCGAGGCCGATCTCGGTCCGATCCACCTCGATCGTCTGCGGCGGACCGGTTCGATCGTGCTGGTTTTCTTCCCGTACGCGTCGAGCGAGCCGGCCAACGCGGCGCTCAGCGACTACGAGCGGCGGCTCTACCCGGCCCTGACCGCGACCGACGCCCACCTGCTGGCGGTCAGCCCGCAGATTCCGGTCCGGCTGGCCGAGGTCAAGCGCCGCCACGACCTGAGCTACCTCGTCGCCTCCGACCCCCGGCACCAGCTGATCGACGCGTTCAACCTGGGCTTCCACGCTCCGGGCGCCGACGTGCTGCTCGGTGCCCGCCGCTCGGTGCTGCCGTTCCCGGCGGTCGTGGTGGCCGACCGGTCGGGCGTGGTCCACTACGCCGACGTCCGCCCCGACGGCGCCGCCTACCCCGGCCCGGCCGAGATCCTGGCCGCTCTGTAGGAGGCCCGGGACACATGAATTCGAGGTGTATCAGCGGTTAATCGGCGGGTATAGCTACTCCCGATGCGCGATCAGAATCAGGAACACGACCTCGAAATCCGCCTCGCGGTGGCCGCCGCCGGGGCCGTCGTGCTGCTCGTCCCGTTCGCCGTGATAGCGGCCCTGATCGTCGGGAACGTGGACTGGCTGCACCAGCTCGACCACGACGTCAGCGTCCCGGTGCACGACTTCTCGCTGACCCACCCCGGCTGGGCCGGCTTCATGTGGTGGTGGTGCCTGGTCTTCGACCCGTGGACCTGGCGGGTGGCCGCCCTGGCGCTGGTCGTCTGGCTGGCCCGCCGCGGGGCCCGGCCGCTGGCCTGGTGGGTCGCGATCACCACGATCGCCGGCGGCCTGCTCGGCGTCCTGCTCAAGCTGATCTTCGAGAGGGAACGCCCGTCGTTCCTCGATCCGGTGGCCACCGCGGTCGGCTACTCGTTCCCGTCGGGGCACGCGCTCAACAACGCGCTCGGCGCGGCGGTGGTCGTCATGGCGCTGTGGCCGGTGGTGCGGCGCCGGCGTCTGCTGCTGGCCGCGGGCATCGTGATCCCGGCGCTGACCGGGCTCTTCCGGATCGGGCTGGGCGTGCATTGGCTCAGCGACGTGGTCGGCGGATGGCTGTTCGGCCTGGCCGTCGTGGCCGCGACCACGGCCGCGTTCCTGGCCCGCCGCACCAGATCCCGCAAGCTGATCGACGCTCAGGTATAGACGGAGGCCCAATCGGGTACAAGGGCCGCCATGCCCCCGATCATCGCTCAAGTCGCCAAGCGCCTCTTGCTGCCCGTGTCCGTCCTGTTCGCCTTGATGGTCGGTCTGGGCCTGCTGGTGACCAGGGTGATGAACGACGCCTGGCCCCTCACCGCCGAGGACGACGTCAACCGGACCCTCGAGGTCCACCGCGACCCGCCGCTCAACGTCATCAGCGAGATCACCAGCCTGATCGGCAGCACGCCGGTGATCATCGCCGTGACCGGGGTGGCCGCCGCGATCCTGCGCTGGAAACTGGGCCGCTGGCGGGAATCGCTCTATCTGTGCCTGGCCGTCACCGCGCAGGCCCTGGTCTTCTTCTTCACCACGCTGGTCATCAACCGCCAGCGCCCCACCGTGCACCGGATGGACGACTCGCCGCCCACCTCGAGCTTCCCGTCCGGGCACACCTCGGCCGCGGTCGCCCTCTACGTCGGGCTGGCCTTCCTGTTGTTCACCCTGCTGCGCCGCACCTGGGCCAAACGCCTGGCCTGGCTGCTCGTGCTGGTGCCGCTGGCCGTCGCGTTCGCCCGCCTCTATCGCGGCATGCACCACCCGAGCGACGTCACCGCGTCGTTCCTCAACGGCTGCCTCTGCGTCGCCATCATGGCCCGGGAGGTGCTGAACCGGGCCGTCGACTGGGCAGTGCCGGCCCGATTCCGCCCGATGCGGCTAAAGGCTTCCTGACACCAGGGCCTCGAGTGTCGCCTTGGCGCCGCGTGAGTGCAGGGACGACAACACCGACGTGTACGCCGAGACGAAGCGCTCGTTGTCGGCCAGGTCGCCGAACACCTCGCGGTCCTGGATGAACGCCAGCGGGTTCTCGCGCTGCTGCCGGGCCGCGGCGGTGAGCTTGTCGCGCAGCCGGTCGACGATCTCGATCGGCTCGCCCTGCTCGTCGACGCCCTCGTCGTAGCGTGCCCAGGAGGCCACCACTGCGGTCGACAGGATGATGTCGCCGCCGGAATCGAGGTTGTGGCGGATCACCGGGAGCAGCCACTTCGGGATGCGGTCCGAGCTCTCCGCGCACAGCCGGGCCACGGTGTCCCTGACCTGCGCGTTGGAGAAGCGGTCGATCAGCTGGTGCTGGTATTCGCGCAGGTCGATGCCGGGCACCGGCTCCAGCGTCGGCTCGGCCTCCTTCTCCATGTACGAGAGCAGGAACTTCGCGAACACCGGGTCGCGGGCCACGTCGTGCACCAGGCGGTAGCCCGACAGGTAGCCGAAGTAGCAGAGCGCCTGGTGCGAGGCGTTGAGCAGGCGCAGCTTCATCAACTCGTACGGCTCGACATCGGGCACCACCTGCACGCCGGCGTCCTCCCAGGGCGGGCGGCCGTTGCCGAAGCTGTCCTCCAGGGCCCACTGGGTGAACGGCTCGCACACCACCGGCCAGCCGTCCTCGATCCCGAAATGCTTGCTGACCTCGTGGCGGTCGTCGTCGGTCGTCACCGGCGTGATCCGGTCGACCATGCTGTTCGGGAAGAGCACACTGCCTTCCACGTACGCCGCCAGGTCGCCCCCACACAGGGCGGCGAACGCGACGAAGCTGCGCCGGGCCGCGTCGCCGTTGCCCTGAATGTTGTCGCAACTCATGATCGTGAACGGCGGCAGCCCCCGGTCCCGCCGCCGCTGGATGGCCGCGGTGATCAGGCCGAACGTCGTCCTCGGCTCGTTCGGCAGGGCCAGGTCGTGCTGAACGTCGGCGTTGTCGGCCATGAACTCGCCGGTCAGCGCGTTGAAGTTGTACCCACCCTCGGTCACGGTCAGCGACACGATCCGAACCTCGGGCGAGGCCATCTTCTCGATCACGGCATCCGGGTCGTCCGGCGCGAACAGGTACTCCTTGATCGAGCCGATCACCCGGGCGTCGAGCGTGCCGTCGGGCGCCTTGACCACCAGCGTGTAGAGCCCGTCCTGCGCGTCGAGCACCTGCTGCATCCGCCGGTCGCCCGGCATCACCCCGACACCGCAGATCGCCCAGTCGAGAGCCTTGCCCTCGTTCATCAGCCGGTCCAGATACATCGCCTGATGGGCACGGTGGAAACCACCCACCCCGAAGTGGACGATGCCGGTGCTCAGGGCGCCCCGATCGTACGAGGGGACGGCGACGCCGGCGGGTGGTTGACGCAGGGTCTCAGCGTTGAGGGGCAGCATGGTGGCACTTCCTCCCGGCAGTGGTTCTCCGATCACCCACAGCATCCCACTGGGTCGCGTTGGTCACCGGCGACCGGCTTGCCGAATTCTCTGAGGGCCACGGGTGCCTTCTGCGGGTGGGCGCGCCTTACACGCCGTGATCCGATGCCCGCTTTCCCGCCGGTCATGCCCGTTTCCCACACACGGCGGCCGCCTTCGCTCCCGTGCCCGTTCTCGCTACGGGAGGCCGGGGCCGTTCAGCGGGCGGCTGTGCCCGTCTTTGCGGTGGGCGGCATAGGCTCGGCGGCGTGACCGGGCACCGCGAGGTGGAACTCGAACTGCGGGCCGCGGGCTGGACCCCCGCCGGCGCCGGCGACTGGGCCGTCGCCCTTCGTTCCCCGGACGGCCGGTCAGCCGCCCGGATCAGCCCGTTCGACCCCACCGGCCCGTACACGGCCGCGCTCTACCGCGAGGCCGCCGCCACCAGGCAGGTGCCGCGCCTGTTCACGCACCGTCGCCTGACCGGCGGGGGCGACCTCCAGATCATGGAGTGGCTGACCCCCGCGCCGATCGAGGAGGCCGCCCCTTTCCACGCGGCGATCGCAAGCCGCGCGCCGGCCGTAGCCGCCCTGACCGACATCGTCCGCCGCGTTCACGCCCGGGCCCGGCGCGAACTGCCGTGGTGCGGACCGCTCGACACCAACCCGGCGAACGTCATGCGGTCCCTCGACGGCCGCCTGATCCTCATCGACCCGTACTATGCCGACGGCCCCGCCCTCTACGCCGCCGCAGCCGCCGACCCAGACCTGGTGGCCGTCCGCATTCCGGAGCCCGAGCGCCGCTTCATGACCGAGATCCCACTGGCCGCCTCGGGCCCCTGGAAGCCCGGCGAACAGGAGGCCCTGCGAGCCGCCCTGGCCGCCGCCGACGCCCGCCTCGGCCCGTAGGATCCGCCGACGGGCTGGGAAGCACTCGGGCAGTGGGGCGACGACGTCCGGCCGGTCTGACCGCGTCGAGCCCGGCAGACTGGGCTGATGGATGCGAGTGATGACGGCGCGACGGCCACCGATCCGGACGTCCCCGAGCGGCTGCGCCATGAGCTGGCGGACGAGCTGGCGGCAGCTCGCCTGCTTCTTCGTAGCCACCCTGAGGCGGCCGGTCCCCGGGTCGAGGATGCCGAGCTGGCGCTGGGCCGCCGGGGCGAGCCGACGACCGGCGGCCGGCGTGTGCGGCTGGCGGCGGCCATGCGGGCGTTGCTGCAGCACCGCCGGCCCGAGGCCACCATCTGCCCGAGCGACGCGGCCCGGATAGCCGGCGGCGACTCGTGGCGCGACCTGATGGGCACGGCCCGCGAGGTGGCGGCCGAACTCTCACGCGAAGGCGTCCTCGTCATCCGTCAGAAGGGCGCCGACGTGGACCCGGCCACGGCGACCGGGCCGATCCGCCTCGCCCGCGGCCCCCGGTGGTGAGCGCCGCCGCGATCTGAAAGAGTCTTGCAGGTTTCCCCGGTCGCGCCTACGATCTGAAAAAGCCTTTCAGATTGGGGAGTTGCCGTGCCGGAGCGCCGTCCCAGCCTCGCCGACCCCGCCGTGCTCGACGCGCTGGCGCATCCCGTCCGCCTCGACGTCCTCGGCTATCTCATGTCGGCCGGGCCGGCCACCGCCTCCGCCTGCGCGCGCGCCGTCGGGGACACCCCGTCGAACTGCAGCTATCACCTGCGGGTGCTCGCCTCGCACGGGCTGGTCGAGCCGGACGACTCCGGTGACGGGCGCTCGCGGCCGTGGCGCACCACCCTCACCGGCTTCACGGTCGACAGCACCGGCGAGGGCGCGGCCGGAGCTACCGCGGTGCTCGCGGCCGCGGTCGAGCTCGATCACCACCTGGCCCGTGAATACCTGCGCCGCCGGGCCGAACTCCCGCAGCAGTGGCGCGAGCCGGAACCGCACGCCTCCTACGGTCTCGCCTTGACCCCCGGCGAGCTGGCCGAGGTGCTGCAGCGCATCGACGCGGTGGTCCGCCCCTATCTGCACCCCACCCGCGAGGACGCCCCGGCCGACGCCGAGCACGTGCACCTCTCGCTGATGGCCCTCCCACGTCCCGGCTTCGGGCGGCGCACGTGACCGCCCTGGCCGTGCCGGCGTTCCGGCGCTTGTGGATCGCCGGGATCGTCTCCGACGCCGGCGACTGGCTGATGTTCATCGCACTGCCGCTCGTCGTCCTGCAGCTCACCGGGTCGGCGTTCGGCACCTCGATGGCCTTCGTGCTCGCCCTGGCCCCGCCCGTCCTTCTGGCCCCGGTCGCCGGCCGCCTCGTCGACCGGCTGCCACGCCGTACGGTCATGGTCGCCGCGACGCTGGCCCAGGCCGTGTCCCTGCTGCCGCTGCTCGTGGTGCGCGACCGCTCCGACCTGCCGCTGCTGTTCGGCGTGATCGTCGCCCAGGCCACGTTCGCCACCTTCTTCGAGCCCGCGAAGAACGCCCTGCTGCCCGCCCTCGTCGGGCCCGAACGCGCGATGTCGGCCAACGCGCTGGTCGGCCTGAACAACGACCTCGGCCGCATCGTGGGCGGCCCGCTCGGCGGCGTGCTGCTCGCGGTGGCCGGGCTGAGCGGCGTCGCCCTGGTCGACATCGCGACCTACCTGATCGCCGCCGCGCTGGTCGCGACCCTGCCCCGCGACCGGGCCGGAGCCACGACGGCCCAGCCCGGCCGGGTCCTCCGCGCGCTGGTCGATCCGGCCACCCGCGCGCCGATGACGGTGGCCTTCGTCGCCGCCGTCGCGCAGGGCCTGTTCGTAGTGCTGTTCGTCTTCTTCGTCACCGACATCATCAACGGCTCCGAGGCGGACGTCGGCCTGCTGCGCGGAGTCCAGGCCATCGGCGCGATAGCGGCCGGGGCCGTGCTGGGCATAGTGGGCGCCCGTCTCGACGTGGTCCGGCTGACAATCGCCGGAGCCGTCGCCTTCGCCGCGCTCACCGCCCTGGCGTGGAACCTGTCCTTCGCCACACACGCCGTGCTCGCCTACGGAATCCTCTTTGCCATCGTCGGCGCGCCGGGCGTGCTCCTCGGCGCCGGCCTGACCAGCCTGCTGCAGCGCTCCTCGCCCGACGACCGGCGCGGCCGCACCTTCGCGGCGTTCGGCCTGGTCCAGGCCGTCGGACAGGCCGTGGGCCTGGTCGCGGCGGGCCTGCTGCAGAGCATCACGGGCACGCTGCCGCTGCTCGAGGTCCAGGCGGGCGCGTATGCCCTGGCCGCCGTCCTGGCCGTCCTGCTCCTGCCGCGGCGCCTCCCGGCCGCCCGCGAAAACTCGCGCCCGCTCGCGACGGCCGGCCACAGCTCGTGACAGTCCGCGGCGGCTCGTGTGGTTGGCGGCGGCCGGCCACAGTTCGTGACGGTCCGCGGCGGCTCGTAGCGGCTCCGGGTGGTTGGCGGCGGCTCTGGACGGGTCCGCAAAGGCTCCGGGTGGTCCACCGGCGGCTCGCGGCGACCCGGGATGGCCTGTGGCGGCTCTGACGTTCCGGGGAGTCGCAACGGCTCCGCGGAGTCGCAACGGCTCTGGGGAGTCGCAACGGCTCTGGGGAGTCGCAACGGCTCCGCGATGTCGCAACGGCTCCGCGATGTCGCAACGGCTCCGCGATGTCGCAACGGCTCCGGGGAGTCGCAACGGCTCCGCGGCGCTACGCGGCAACTCGCGACGGCTGACGACACCTCGTGACGGCCTGCGGGCGGGCATGGATTTTTTGTCGTACCCGGGTGGCAGGGTCTGCGCATGACGAAGAACCGCTCTGTTCCCGGCCCGACCGCCGTGCCCGTACGGTTGCCGCATGCACCCGGCCGCGCGGCCGTTCTACGGGCTCCACGCCGAGGCCTACGACCGGCTGATCACCGATCCGGTCGAGCCCTGGGTGGAGGCGGTCCATGACGAGCTGCGGACGGTCCCGGCCACGATTCTCGACGCGGGCTGCGGCACCGGGCGGCATGCGGCGGGGTTGATCGCCCGGGGGCATCGGGTTGATCTGGTGGACGCGTCGCCGGGGCTGCTGACCCAGGCGGCCGCGCGGTGTCCCGACGCCCGGGCCTGGGTGGCCGATCTGTGCGCGCTGGAGACGGGGCCGGTCTACGACGCGGTGACCTGCCGGGGTGTGCTCAACGATCTGGTCACGGACGAGGATCGGGCAGCGGCGATGCGGTCGCTGGCCGGGAGCCTGGGCCGGCACGGGGTGCTGTTTCTCGACGTCCGGGAGGAGGCCGGGTCTCGACGGCGTGCGGACGGTTCCGTGCGGACGAAACGGGCGGGACGACTGACGTTCGCCGCTCGCACGACGTGGCGCGACGGGTTGCTGCACGTCGAGGAGACGTATCGAGAGGGTGAGGGGCCGGCGATCCGGTACGAGTTCACGATGCGGCCGTGGACCGAGGGTGAGCTGCGCGAGCGGCTCGGCGCGTGCGGGCTGCGCGATGTGCGGATCGGTCCGGGGGCGGGGCGGCGTACGGGGGACCGATTGTTCGTGGTTGCGCGCTGTTAGCCTCGGGCCGGTGGAGGCCGTCGTGTTCGACCTTCTTTACACGCTCGTGCATCCCCGCGGTCCGGGACGCAACGAGTGGCTGGCGCGGATCCTCGGGATGGACGTGGCCGTGCTCAAGGAGCGGTGGCGCGAGTTCGAACCGGTTCTCGAGTCGGGCCGGGGCCGGCAGACCGAGCTCGAGTGGATCCGTGACATCGCCCCGGGCGTGACGGCCGGCGACCTGGCCCGCATCGAGGCCGACTGGGACAGCGACCGGCGCGAGGCCCTGCTCAACCCGCCGTCGTCGACGATCGCGACCCTCGAGGTGCTGCGCGATCAGGGCACGAAGGTCGGCGTTCTGAGCAACACGCACGCCCTGGAAATGCGCGCGTGGCCCCGGTCGCCGTTCGCGGGGCTGGTCGACGCCGTGGCCCTGTCGCACGAGATCGGCGCCTGCAAACCCGACGTCCGGGCGTACCAGCGTGTGCTGGAATTTCTCGGTGTGCCGCCCGCCGAGGCCGTTTACGTCGGGGACGGCAGCAGCGACGAGCTGAACGGCGCCCGCGCGGCCGGGTTCGCGCTGGTCGTGCTGGCCGAAGCGGCCGCGGCCGAACACGCGCCGCACGACCTGCCCCGGCTCCGCGCGCAGGCGGACGCGTCCGTGCATTCGCTGACCGACGTCGTGGCCCTGGTCGCCCGATGACGGTGATCGTCGCGCCGGCCGCGCGAAGACGTGTGGGCGAGTTCGCGCTGGCGGTCTGCCTCGGGGGTTCCCGGGGGTGGGATCCGCGGAGCGGAGAGACCCTGTGGCGCGAGCTGATCGGGCCGGCCGAACTGCGCGGGCTGGCGGACTTCGTCGGGGAGCTGCCGGGGGCCGGGATGTCGGTCTTCGGGCTGGACGGACGAATCATGACGCCGGGGCACGTGGTGTTGCGTGGGGGCCCGCCCCGCGAGAAGTGGCGGGCGGCCGGGCTGGACGAGGTTTGTGCGGAGCCCGCGTACGCGGCCGACATCCGGCATCCCACGTGGAGCTCCGACCAGCTGGTCGCGGGGCTGGCCGCGGCGGGGCTGACCGGGCGGGTCAACGTCACCTACTCCGGGAGCAACCTGGTCGACATCGGGCCGCTGGGCGTCGACAAGGGCACGGGCGTACGGCGGGCTCTGGCTCTTCTCGGCATTGATCCCGCGACGGCCGTGGCGTTCGGCGACATGCCCAACGACCTGCCGATGTTCGCCTGCTGCGGGCGGTCGGTGGCGGTCGGCAACGCCCACCCGAGGGTCAAGGCCGCCGCCACCTTCACTACCGGGCGGGCCGCGGACGACGGCTTCTCCGCAGCCCTTCTAGATCTGTTGGGCGGGAGTTGCAGATCATGAGCCGAGGGCAAATCAGATCGACACCGTACGCCCGACGGAGTGCAATGGCGGCATGAGGTCGCCTCTGCAGGGTGGGCTGCTGCCGGTGCAGGCGGGGGCCGGGCCGGTTGTGGAGATCGCGTGTGACGAGTCGGGGTTCTCGGGCACCAACCTGTTGCATCCGGGCATGCCGGTGATCACGCACGCGAGCGTCGACCTGAGCGTGGACGAGGCCGTCGAGCTGATCGCGCGGTTGCGGTCGGGCGGGGTGGAGCCGGGCGAGTTCAAGGCGGGGCGGTTCCTGCGCTCGGGCGAGGCGGTCGAGTGGTTCCAACAGGAGCTCCGGGGCCGCGCGTTCGTGCATGTGATCGACAAGAAGTTCTTTCTCGTCACCCGCATCGTCGACCTGCTGATGTTCGAGCCTTCGTACGCGGCCGGCACCCGGCTCACGCACGATCAGCGGCCGGCCGCCGTCGCGCTCTACGAGGTCGTACGGGAAAGGCCGGGGTTGCTGGCGGCCTTCGCCGAGCTGGTCCGCACCAAACGGCGGCGGCCGGATGAGGAGGCCATGCAGCGGTTCCTTCGCGAAGTGGACGTGGAACCGGCCCGGCTGCGGGCGCTGATGACCCGGCTCGACAACGACGACCGGAGCGTGCCGCCGCCCCTCGAACCGCTGCTGCCGGCGCTGGCCGAGACGGTGCTGTCGTGGAGCGGCGACGGCAGGCGGGTGCTGGTCACCCACGACGAGCAGAGCGCCCTCACCGCCGACCGGCTGGCCCGGCTGCAACAGGCGCTGGCCGGTGACGACGGGGTGTCGCCGCTGGCCGGCGTCGTGATGGCCGACTCCCGGGACGACCCGCGTGTGCAGGTCGCCGATCTGCTCGCCGGAGTGGCCCGGCGCAGGGGCGTGGACGAGACGTTGCTGACGCCGACGTCGTGGCGACCGCCGTAGGGCGCGGCCCCCGCAACCGCGGGGACCGCGCCCTGGCCCGGAACGATCAGACGGCGACAGGCGCCTCATCGGTGACCGGGATGGCTGACCCGCCGGACAGGTGCCGAAGGTAGGCCGGCAAGGTCAGGAACTCGGGACACGTGCGTTCGGTCAGCAACACCGTCAGCAGGGTGCGGGCCTGCCCGAAGCGCCGGGCCGCGTCCTCGTCGAGCGCGCCGGTCTCGCTGAGCACGTCGAGTTCCTCGCGCAGCATGCGGATGACCAGCGCCGAGCTCACCGGGATGCCGTAGTCGGTCGGGGTGGCCGAGTGGATCCACTGCCACAGCTGGGCCCGGCAGATCTCCGCGGTCGCCGCGTCCTCCATCAGGCCGCCCAGCGCGACCGCGCCCCGCCCGTCGAGCCAGGAGGCGATGTAGCGCAGCGCCACGCTTGCGTTGTTGCGCAGCGCCACCTCGGTCACCTGCACGCCCGGTGTCCGGACGTCGAGCAGTTCCGTGGCGGTCACGTGGACGTCCTCACGCTTGCGCACGATCTGGTGCGGTTCCTCGCCCAGCCACTGGTCGAACACCTCGCGGCACGTCTCGACCAGGCCTGGATGCGCGACCCACGAGCCGTCGAAGCCGTCGCCGACCTCGCGCCGCTTGTCCTGCCGCACCTGGTTGAGGGCGCGCTTGGCCGCGATCGGGTCGCGCGAGGGCACCACGGCCGCCATGCCGCCGATGGCGTGCGCGTTGCGGCGGTGGCAGGTGCGGACCAGCAGTTCGGTGTACGCCCGCATGAATGGCGCGGTCATCGTCACCTGCGACCGCTCGGGCAGCACCACGTCCGGGCGGTTCTTGATCATGCTGAACAGGTAGTCCCAGCGGCCCGCGTTCAGGCCGGCCGAGTGTTCGCGCAGCTCGTACAGGATCTCGTCCATCTCGAACGCCGCGGTGATCGTCTCGATGAGCACGGTCGCGCGGATCGTGCCGCGGGCAATGCCCAGCGCCTGCTGCGCGTAGACGAACACGTCGTTCCACAGCCGGGCCTCGAGGTGCGACTCGAGCTTGGGGAGGTAGAAGTAGGGGCCGCTGCCCCGGTCGAGCTGCCGCTGCGCGCAGTGGAACATGTAGAGCCCGAAGTCGAACAGGGCCGCCGACACCGCCCGCCCGCCGATCCGCAGGTGGCATTCCGGCAGGTGCCAGCCCCGCGGCCGGACCATGATCGTCGGGGTCCAGCCGTTGACCTGGTACTCCTTGCCGGACGGGTCGGTGAAGTCGAGCGTGCCGTCCAGCGCGTCGCGCAGGTTGGCCTGTCCGAGCACGACGTTCTCCCAGGTGGGGGAGGTGGCGTCCTCGAAGTCGGCCATCCACACCTTGGCGCCGGAGTTGAGCGCGTTGACCGTCATCTTGCGCTCGGGCGGGCCGGTGATCTCGACCCGGCGGTCGAGCAGGTCGTGCGCCGGCGCGGCGACGGTCCAGGTCGGGTCCTCGCGGATGGCCGCCGTGGACGCCAGGAAGTCGAGCGAGTCGGTGCGGGTGGTCCGGCGGCGCCGGCGGCGCTCCAGCAGCTGGACGCGGCGGGCGCCGAACTCACGGTCGAGGGCGACGACGAACTCGATCGCCTCCGGGGTCAGGATGCCGGCGTAGCGGCCCGACGTCGTACCGGTGATGGTGATCTCTTCGGCGCCCATCAGAACTGCTCCGTCTCGGTCGAGCCCTTGAGGGCGGTGGTCGAGCTGTCGGGGTTGAGCGCGGTCGAGACGGCGTCGAAGTAGCCCGTGCCCACCTCGGCCTGGTGCTTGGTGGCGGTGTAGCCGTCGAGCTCGGCCGCGAACTCGGCCTCCTGGAGCTTCACGTACGCGGTCATCCCGGTCTCGGCGTAGCCGCGGGCCAGCTCGAACATCGAGTGGTTGAGCGCGTGGAAGCCGGCCAGCGTGACGAACTGGAACTTGTAGCCCATCGCGCCGAGCTCCTTCTGGAAGCGCGCGATGTCGGCGTCGTCCAGGTTCTTCTTCCAGTTGAACGAGGGCGAGCAGTTGTACGCCAGCATCTTGCCCGGGTGCTCGGCGTGCACCGCCTCGGCGAACGTGCGGGCGAACTCCAGGTCCGGCTTGCCGGTTTCGACCCAGAGAAGATCGGCATAATCCGCGTACGCCACCCCGCGGGCGATGGCGGCGTCCGGTCCGCTGCGCACCCGGAAAAAGCCTTCCGCCGTACGCTCTCCCGTCAGGAACGGCTGGTCGCGCTCGTCGACGTCGGTGGTCAGCAGGTCCGCGGCCAGGGCATCGGTCCGGGCGATGACCAGCGACGGCACGCCGAGCACGTCCGCGGCCAGGCGCGCCGCGTTCAGGGTGCGGATGTGCTGGCCGGTCGGGACGAGCACCTTGCCGCCCAGGTGGCCGCACTTCTTCTCGCTGGCCAGCTGGTCCTCCCAGTGCACGCCCGCCGCGCCGGCCGCGATCATGCCCTTCATCAGCTCGAACGCGTTGAGCGGGCCACCGAAGCCGGCTTCCGCGTCGGCGACGATGGGGGCCAGCCAGTCGCGTTCGTTTTTGCCGGCCGCGGTGTCGATCTGGTCGGCCCGCATCAGCGCGTTGTTGATGCGGCGCACGACCGCGGGCACCGAGTTGGCCGGATAGAGCGACTGGTCGGGGTAGGTGGCGCCGGCCAGGTTGGCGTCGGCCGCGACCTGCCATCCGCTCAGGTAGATGGCCTTGAGCCCGGCCCGGACCATCTGCGTGGCCTGCCCGCCGGTCAGCGCGCCGAGCGCGTTGATGTAGTCCTCGCTGTGCAGCAGCTCCCACAGCCGCTGCGCGCCCCGCTCGGCCAGGGTGTGCCGTTCCTGGACCGTGCCGCGGAGCCGGACCACGTCGTGCGCGGTGTAGCTGCGCTTGATGCCCAGCCACCGGGGATCGCCGGCCCACGTCCGAGTGAGGTCCGCCGCGGTACCGCCCCTGACTTCGGTCAGCTGATCAGTCATCTGAATATCCCTTCCGTGCCCTGTCGCTGGTGTTTCGTTGGGAAGAATTTGACTCTCGCGCACCTCACAAGCCCCTATGAAGGTGTTTGTGAGCAGAAGAAACGTGAAATTTCTGCTAGCGTCAAAACCCGTGACCGATTCATCGACCGTCGACCTCGTGACGCTCGGCCAGCGCCTGCGGCACCTGCGCAAATCGAAGAACCTGACGCTGGAGCAGCTCAGCGAGGCGGTCGGGCGGGCGCCGTCGCAGTTGTCGCTGATCGAGAACGGCAAACGCGAGCCCAAGCTGTCGGTGCTGCAGGCGATCGCGGGCGCGCTGCAGGTGCCGCTGCAGGATCTGCTGCGGCCCGAGGCGCCCTCCCGGCGGGCCGGGCTCGAGATCGACCTGGCCCATTTCCAGCAGTCACCGGCGTACGGGGGACTGGGGTTGCCGGTGGTGAAAGGCGGGCGGCGGTTGCCCGCCGACGCGCTGGAGTCGCTGGTCGGTCTGCACCGTGAGCTGAACCGGCTGCTGACCGAGCAGAGCGCCACGCCGGAGGTCGCCCGCCGGGCCAACGCGCAGCTGCGGGTCGACATGCGCGAGCGCGACAACTACTTCGCCGAGATCGAGCAGGCCGCGGCCAACGTGTTGCGGTCGGTGAAGCACACCACCGGACCGCTGAGTCAGCGGGGGATTCTCGACATCGCCGCGCAACTGGGCTTCTCGTTGCACTACGTGAACGACCTGCCCGGCTCGACGCGCTCGGTGACCGACCTGGCCGGCCGGAAGATCTATCTGCCCCAGGTGGCCAGCGGCAAGGGTCACGACCCGCGCGCGGTGGTGCTGCAGACGCTCGGGCACTTCGTGCTCGGGCATCCGGAGCCGGCCGACTACGGCGACTTCCTGCGCCAGCGGGTCGAGGCCAACTACTTCGCGGCGGCGCTGCTGATGCCGGAGAAGTTCGCGGTCGAATTCCTGGGCGAGGCGAAGGCCGACCGGGCGCTGGCCATCGACGACTTCCGCGACGCGTTCGGGGTGTCCTACGAGACGGCGGCCCACCGGTTCACCAACCTGGCCACACACCACTTCGGCATCCCCGTGCACTTCACGCGCGTGCACGAGAGCGGCATCGTCTACAAGGCGTACGAGAACGACGGGGTCCGCTTCCCGGCCGACGTCACCGGGGCCATCGAGGGCCAGCCGATCTGCCGTCGCTGGGCGTCCCGCACGATCTTCCAGGCCGACGACCCGTATTCGTCGTTCTACCAGTTCACGGACACCTCGGCCGGCACGTACTGGTGCACGGTCCACATCGAGTCGACGCGGTCGGGCGAATTCTCGGTCACGGTCGGCACCCCGTACGAGCACGCGCGCTGGTTCCGCGGCGGAGACACCTCCCGCCGTACGGTCTCCCGCTGCCCCGACCCCGGCTGCTGCCGGCGCCCGCCGGAGTCCCTGGTGGACCGCTGGGCCGGCAACGCCTGGCCGAGCGCCCGCGTGCACTCGCACCTGCTCGCCGCTCTGCCGCCCGGAACCTTCCCCGGCGTCGATGCCCAGGACGTCTACGAGTTCCTCGACCGCCGCTCCTGAATCAAACGGGCTGTTTCGAAGATCTTGAATCGGACTCTTTACTGTTAACACTCTTTAACTTATGTTTGTCGATACCTGGCCTCGAGCCCCCACTCGGCGCGCCGGTCCCCCATGAAGCGAAGGAGTCCTTCATGAGACGCAGATTCACCCTTCCCGCACTGACCGTCGCCGCGACCGCGGCCGCCCTCACCGTCGGAGTCGCCCCGGCTTCGGCCCACGGCTACATCTCGTCCCCGCCCAGCCGGCAGGCCAACTGCGCGAGCGGGGCCGTCGCCAACTGCGGCGACATCGTCTACGAGCCGCAGAGCGTCGAGGCCCCCAAGGGCTCGATGCAGTGCAACGGCGGCGGAAGCCGCTTCGCCGTGCTCAACGACAACGGCCGCGCCTGGCCGGCCGCCTCGGTCGGGCAGACGGTCACCTTCAACTGGGTGCTCACGGCCCGGCACTCGACCTCGACGTGGGAATACTTCATCGGCAACACGCGTCTCGCCTCGTTCAACGACGGCGGCGCCCAGCCCGGCGCGACCAAGTCCCACACGGTCGGCATGGGCGGCTTCAGCGGCCGTCAGACCGTGCTGGCCCGGTGGAACGTGGCCGACACGGCGATGGCGTTCTACGCCTGCGTCGACGTGAACATCGGCGGCGGTGGCGGCAACCCGCCCACCAACCCGCCGACGACGCCGCCCACCAACCCGCCGACCACGCCCCCGACGACCCCGCCCACCAACCCGCCCGCGAGCGGCACGTGGCGGACCGGTGTCGCGTACTCGGCCGGCAGCGTCGTCACCTACAACGGCCGCTCGTACACCTGCCGCCAGGCGCACACCTCGCTGGCCGGCTGGGAGCCGCCGAACGTGCCCGCCCTGTGGGCCGCCAACTAACCGCGGCGGTCCTGGCCGTCCTGCTCCTGGTCTCCGGCTGCGCCTCGCAGCCGGAGGCCGGCGCGACCCCGGCGCCGGCCTTCAACGAGACCGACGTGATGTTCCTGCAGATGGCCCTGTCGCAGGTCGACGAGGGCGAGCAGGTGGCCACGCTGGCCGGGCAGCGCGCCACGGACCCCGCCCTGCGCACCCTGACCACCGAGCTGCTCACCCAGTGGCGCGACGAATCCGGCACCATGGAACGCTGGCTGCTCGGCTGGCAGCAGCCTTTGCAGGCCAACCCGTCGGCGGGCGTCCACGCCGGTCACGGCGACCTGCACAGCCTGCGCGACTCCGACATCGGCGAGCTCCGGGCGGCCACGGGCAAGGCCTTCGACAGTACGGCGGTGACCCTGCTCCTCGGTCATCTCGGCAACTGTGTCGAAACCGCCCGCATGGAGACGGCCGGGGGTGCCTACCCGCCCGCCCGCACTCTGGGCGAGACCGTCACCCAGCGCCGCCAGGCCCAGATCCAGAAGCTGCTGACCATGGCGGCCCAGCCCTAGAGTCGGGATCATGCCTGCACTCGTCCCGCCCACCGTCCGCCTGCACGGTTCCTGGCTCTCGGCCCGTGACGAGTGGCCGCCGGGGGCCCACATGGACGGCCACGGCGTACGGGAAACCGACGACGTCGACTCCGCGCCCGGCTTCGCCGCCTGGGTTGCCGACCTGCACGCTCAGGAGAACACGGCGATCCCTCCGGTCCCCGGCTGGGTGCACTGCACGTACCGCTGGATCGTCGAGGGCGACGACTACCTGGGCTCGATCTCGCTGCGGCACACGCTGAACCAGTTGCTGGTCGACGTGGGCGGTCACATCGGCTACGGCATCCGCCCCTCGGCCCGCCGCCGCGGCCTGGCGTCGTGGGCGCTGACGCAGACGCTGGGGACGGCCCGCACGATGGGCCTGGACCGGGTGCTGATCACCTGTAACCCTGACAACGTCGCCTCGGCCCGGGTGATCGAGTCGCACGGCGGAGCCTACGAGGACACCCGGACCACCGGCCCGCACACGGTCAAGCGCTACTGGATCGACCTCAGGGACGCGTGAGTCCCCGGCGGCGCTCGCCGATCTCCCACGCCTTGACGTACTGCCGGATCAGATGGACGGTCTCTTCCTCGGCGGTGAAGGTGAGCACCAGGTGCCGCCCGGGGTCGCCGGAGCGGCCCTCGCGGACGGCGTGCACCGCACAGTCCAGTTCGACCTCGCCGGTGCCCAGCCACAACGTTGCCCGCAGGTGGTCCCCGACGGCAAACCTCAGCGAGGGCGCGATCCAGCACCGCAGCCCGCCCTCGCTGATGTCCAGGAGCGCCCCGGCCGCCGGCTCGCCGGACCCCTCGGACACCAGCCGGACGGCCGCCCCGGCCCCGCCGCGCACGAACTGGCGCCGGTTGTCCGGACGGGAGGACCCGGTGGGCGCGAACCTCCAGCGCGACGGATCATCGACGTCCAGCACCCGGCACGGCGCGACCACGCGGGAATGCGGCGTGGCCCAGAAGATGTCGAGGTCCTGACCCGTTTCCAGCGGACCCTTGATGCCCGCCGGCCGGGACACGGTGAACGTGTCCCCGTCGACGGATTCCAGCCGGGCGGGCACGCTCACCTCCTCCGAGGCGACCAGGAAGAGCAGCGTGCCCACCTCCGGCATCTCGAGGGCGATGGTTTCCGAACCGGCTTCACCACTCATCAGTCACCTCTTCGGCGCTTGTGTCCCGCACAGAGTCGTCCGTCTCATCGGCCGGCCCGCCGACGACCTGAGCGCCTGCCTCAGCCGAGCAGGCGGCGCTCCCAGGCCCAGGCGGCGATCTCGACCCGGTTGCGGGCGTTCAGCTTGGTCATGACGCTGCCCACGTGGGTCTTGACGGTGCCTATCGAGATGAACAGCTGGGACGCGATCTCGGCGTTGGTCAGACCTTTGGCGGCCAGGCGGACCACGTCCAGTTCGCGCGGGGACAGGCCGCCGTCGTCGTTGGAGGGGGCCGGGGGTGAGAGGTGCTCGAGCAGGCGCACGGTGATGGAGGGGCTGATCAGGGCGTCGCCGGAGACCGCGGCGCGGACCGCCTCGATCAGCAGGGCCGGGCCCGAGTCCTTGAGGAGGAAGCCGGCCGCGCCGTTGCGCAGCGCCTGGTGGACGTACTCGTCGAGGTCGAAGGTGGTGACCACGACGACCTTGACCGGGTCGGTCACGCCGGGGCCGGAGAGCAGGCGCAAGGCCTCCAGGCCGTCCATCTTGGGCATGCGGATGTCGAGCAGGGCCACGTCCGGCCTCAGTTTGCGGGCCATGGCCACGGCCTCGACGCCGTCGCTGGCCTCGCCGACGACCTCCATGTCCGGCTGCGCGCCGATGATCATGCCGAAGCCGGTGCGGACCATGGCCTGGTCGTCGGCGATCAGTACGCGGATCATGAACTCGTCCTCGGGTCGATCGGGAACGCGGCGTCGACCACCCAGCCGCCTTCGATGCCGGGCATGGCCGAGATGCGGCCGCCGACCGCGCGGACCCGTTCGGTCAGGCCCACGAGACCGTACCCCGGGCGGTCCCGGGGCGCGGGCGTGCGGGCCAGCACCACCCCGTCGTTGGCCACCCGCACCAGCAGCCACTCGGGCGTACGCCGGATCCAGATGTCCGCGGCCGTGGCCGCCGGGGCGTGCTGGCGCACGTTGGTCAGCGCCTCCATCACCACCCGGTAGGCCGAGGTGGAGAGCTCGACCGGCAGCCCGTCGAGCCCGCCGTCCAGGTGCATGCGGGCCTTGGCCCCGCCCGCCGAGTTGAACTGCTCGATCAGCGTGCCCAGGTCGTGCACGCCGGCGACGGGGGCGAGCGGCGCGTCCGGCTTCGACTCGGGGTCGCGCAGCACGCCGACCATCCGCCGCATCGACGCCATCGTCTCGGCGCCCGCCTGCTCGATCTGGTCGAGCGCGTGCAGCACCCGCTGCGGGTCCTGCTCGGCGATGAACTTCGCGCCCTGGGCCTGCACGACGATGCCGGTGACGTGGTGGGCGATGAAGTCGTGCAGGTCGCGGGCGAACTCGGCGCGCTGCTCGGCGCGTACGGCGTCGAAGGCACGCTGCCGTGTGCTCTCGATGATGCGCAGGTAGATGCCGAGGCCGATGGCGGCCGCGGCGGCCAGCGCCTGGATCAGGCCGAAGATGACGTACGCGTAGTCCTGGCCCGCGCGCAGCGGCGCGAAGCTGACCGCGGCCCCGACCACGACCAGCGCGGTGAATCCGAGACCGGCGGTGGAGTGCCGGGCGACGACGTAGCAGACGCCGAGCAGCGCGGCCGACTCGGCGAGACCCCAGCTGGCCCCCGAGGAGCCGTTCGCCGCCATCGTCGCCCCCGAGGCCAGGGTGATCAGCAGCGAGAACCCGCCCACGGCCATGGCCGCCTTGGGCAGGCGGGTGGAGCGCGGCCGGTGCACCGGCAGCCACACCGCGGCGGCCGCCATGGCCAGGAGGACCTTCACGAGGCCCAGCGGCTCGGAGTCGCGCAGCAGACCCTGAGCCACGTCGAAGATTCCGAGCAGCGCCATCACGCCGAGCGCGGCCAGCTGGGCCAGCCGGCGGAGCACCATCCGGTTCGGGTTGTTCTGCATCGTCACCCAGCGTATGCGCTTCGCGGGGGTGTCCCATCGGCCGAAAGTCAGACTCGCCGCCCGGGAGGAGCCTGGCCCGCGGCCGATGTGCCGGCCGATCGGCTGCGCCCATGATCTGCCACGAAGAAAACGCCACGAGTGGGAGAAGAAATGCTGACGCAGAGCGTGGACACATTGGCCGCGGTCGCCGCCGTGGATCTGGTCAAGGTCTACGGGAGCGGGGACACCGCGGTGCGGGCCCTGGACGGCGTGACCGTCGGGTTCGCCCGGGCCCAGTTCACCGCGATCATGGGACCGTCCGGGTCGGGCAAGTCCACCCTGATGCACTGCCTGGCCGGTCTGGACGGCGCCACCTCGGGCCAGGCCCTGCTCGGCGGCACCGACCTGACCAAACAGAGCGACAAGGTCCTGACCAAGGTACGCCGCGAGCGGATCGGGTTCGTCTTCCAGGCGTTCAACCTGCTGCCGCAGCTCACCGCGGCGCAGAACATCACGCTGCCGCTCGAGCTGTCCGGCCGCCGCCCCGACGCGCACCTGTACTCGCATCTGACCGAGACGCTCGGCATCACCAGCCGCCTCGGCCACCGTCCGGGCGAGCTGTCGGGCGGCCAGCAGCAGCGGGTGGCCCTGGCCCGGGCGCTGATGTCGCGGCCCGAGGTGGTGTTCGCCGACGAGCCCACCGGCAACCTGGACTCCCGCTCCGGCGCCGAGGTGCTGCTGTTCCTGCGCAACTCCGTACGCGAACTGGGCCAGACCATCGTCATGGTCACCCACGATCCGGGCGCCGCCGCGTACGCGGACCGGGTCGTCATGCTGGCCGACGGCCGGGTGGCCGGCGAAATCGACCGCCCCGACATCGCCTCGGTCACCGACGCCCTGCAGAGCCTGGCGGCCGCGCGATGAGCGTGCTGCGCACCCAGCTCCGCGGCGTCGCCCGCCGCCCGTCCCGCCTGCTGCTGACCGGCCTCGCCGTGCTGGTCGCCTCGTTCGTCGTGTACGCCACGGTGCTCGCGCAGCAGATCACCGAGCGCAGCGTGCTCAACGGTCTCAGCGGCACCCCTGAGGCGGTCGACGTGGTCGTGCGCAACGGCACGGTCACCACGGCGGAGCTGGCCCGGATCCAGAAGATCCCCGGTGTCGCCGAGGCGGTCGGCCGCGTCGAGAACGGTGGCGAGGTCGGCGGCGAGTTCCTGGCGCTCTCCGGCGACCCCGGCAGTGGCCCGCTGGCCCTGGCCAAGGTCACCGAGGGCCGTTACCCGGTCGCGCCGGGGGAGATCGCGGTCACCCCGCGCACCGTCGAGCGGATGGGTCTCAGGCCCGGCTCCACCGTGAGCTCGCAGATCCGTTACGACGACGACGGCAAACCGCTCGCCAAGTCCAAGCTCACGGTGGTCGGCGTCGTTCAGGTCCGCGACGACTACGGCTTCCAGGCGTACGCTCCCACGAGCACGCTGGTCAAACTGAGCGGATACAACTTCCTCAACCAGATCGACATGCGGCTCGCGCCGGGCGCCGACCCGGCCGCGGTGATGGACCAGGTCAACGCGCTGTTCACGACGGCCAAGCTCAAGCCCGACGAGCGTCCCCAGGTGCAGGACGGCCCCACGGTGCGGCACGAGGAGGCCGAGACCGCGGCGTCCGACGTCAACACCATCTTCGCGGTCATCGCCATGTTCGTGGCGATCGCCGTGGTCGCCGCGGGGCTGGTCGCCACGTCGACCTTCCGCATCGTGTTCGCCCAGCGGATGCGCCAGCTCGCCCTGCTGCGGGCGGTCGGCGCGGGCCGCGGCTCGATCACCCGGGCCCTGGCCGTCGAGGGTGCGCTGACCGGCCTGGCCACCGGCCTGACCGGCGTGCTGATCGCGCTCGGCGTCGGCCACCTGGTCCCGGTCGCGGCCGGCTGGTTCGGAAAGGACATCTCCTCGCCCGGGTTCCCGGCCCTGGCCGCGCTGCTCACCGTGCTGCTCGCCGTCGTGCTGACCGTCGTGGCCGTGCTCGCCCCGGCCGCCTCGGCGTCGCGGGTGTCGCCGCTCGAGGCGCTGCGCGGCTCCGGCACCACCGGCGCGCGCCGCGACATCGGCAAGCTGCGCTGGGCCCTCGGCCTCGTGCTGCTGGCCGGGGCGGCCCTCGCGGCGGCGTACATCGTCACGAACCTGCCGGGCCGCGACCCCAAGAACTACGACCCGCAGCCGATGCTCCTCGCGCTGGTCGCCTCGGGCGCGCTGGCCTTCTTCGCCCTGGTCGCGCTGGGCCCGGTGCTGGTGCGGCCGGTGCTGGCCCTGATCGGCTGGCCGCTGCGCCGGTCGAGCCCGGTCGGCCGCCTGGCCGCCGGGGGAGTGGGCGCCGCCCCGCGCCGGGCCGCCGCGGTCTCGGTCGTCGTCGCGCTCGGCGTCACGCTGATCGCCGGCACGCTGGTCGGCGGCGCGTCGCTGCGGGTGCTGGCCGACCGGGAGCTGGCCGCGTCGGTGCCCGCCGACTACGAGATGCTCGGTGTCGACGAGGTTCCGGTGCCGGCGGCGCTGGCCGACCAGCTCAAGAAGCGCGACGAGCTCAAGGACGTCACCCCGTACCGGCGGATGCAGGTCAAGCTCGACCGGACCGAGGGCCTGGCCGTGACCGACCTGTCGATGTCGGCGCTGCCCGAGCTGAAGAAGCTCGACCTCACCGCCGGCTCGCCGGCCGACCTCGGCCCGGGCAAGATCGTGTTGTCCGGGTTCGGCGCCGACGTCAGCGGCAAGAAGGTCGGCGACCAGATCCAGCTGCAGGCCGGAAAGCACACCGTGAACCTGACGGTGGTGGCCCAGTTCGCCGGGGACGCGCCGTTGCACGCCTCGGCCGTCCTCGACCCGGCCGACCTGACCAGGCTGGGCGCCTCGGCCACCACGTTCTCGGGCGTGCTGGCCAACGCCCGGGCGGGCGGGGAGACCGGGCGTACGAACGGGAACCGGGCCATCCAAGACGCGCAGGTCGCCGCGGGCGGCAAGTGGCGGGTCGACGTGCTGGCCGACCAGCGTGACCAGCTCAACGACAACGTCAACATGCTGCTGATCATCGCGATCGGCCTGGTCGGGCTCACCGTGATCATCGCGGTGGTCGGCGTGGGCACCACGACCGCGCTGTCGGTGGTCGAGCGGGTCCGCGAGTCCGGGGTGCTGCGGGCGGTCGGCCTCTCGCGGGGCGGGCTGCGGACGATGCTGACGACCGAATCCGCGCTCTACGGGGCGATCGGCGCCGCCGTGGGGCTCGCGCTGGGGATCCCGTACGCGTGGCTGGCCGTCAAGACGCTGGGGCTGAACGCGCCCTTCACCCTGCCGTTCGGGCAGCTGGCCATCGTGTTCCTGGTGCTCGTCGCAATGACCGCGCTGGCCGGGGTGCTGCCGGCCCGCCGTGCGGCCAAGGTGAGCCCGGTAGCGGCCCTGGGTGCGGAGTAGCAAAGCGGATGCGGAAGGCCGGCCGGGCCGCTATAGAGCAGGGGTGAACGAATTCTGGCCCCTGTTCGGGCTCCGGCTGGCCTTCCGCGACGTCGTGCTGCGGCCGATGCGCGAGGACGATCTGCCCCACCTGGCGGCCGTGCTGCCGGACGACGTCGGGCACGACCCGCGCCTCGCGCTGTTTCCCGGGCAGAGCCTGATCGAGAACGAGCGCCGGCTGCTCTGCCAGGGCTACTGGAAGGCGCTCGGCACGTGGGAACCGGAGTCCTGGGTGCTGCACTTCGCGGTCGTCCACCGCGGCGACGTGGTCGGCGTGCAGACCCTCGAGGGCGACAACTTCCCGGTGCTGCGGACCGTCGACTCCGCCTCGTGGCTGATCCCGGCGGTGCGGGGCCGCGGGGTCGGGGTGGCGATGCGCACGGCGATGCTTCAGTTCGCGTTCGGCTCCCTGGGCGCGGCGGCCGCGATCACCTCGGCCACCATGACGAACGCCGCCTCGCTCGGGGTCTCCCGCCGGGTCGGGTACGCGGAGAACGGCGTCAGCCGCATTGTCGACACCGGCGGTGACGTGGTCGAACTGCAGCATTTCCGGATAACCGCGGATCAATGGGCAGGTGCCGACGTGACAGTGGACGGTTTCGATCCGTGCCGAGCCTTGTTCGGGATGGCAGGCTGAGCCACCGTTCGATAGCCTCACGCGCGTTCGCTGATTGATCAACGGGGGAGCGCAGTGGGACGTCGATTGATGATAGGGGTGGGCGCCGCGGTCGCGGTGCTGGCCGCCGGCGGCGGCGTGGCCGTCCTGACCTGGCCGTCCAAGGCCGTTCCGGCGTCGCGGCCGGAAGCGATCGCTACGCAGCCACCGGCCCCCGTCGCCGCGGCCCCGGTCCGCGCGACGCCGGTCGGGCGCACCACGATCAACGCCCTCGACCTGGCCCCGCTCGGCTCCTCGGGCACGCTCCCGCAGCGCACCACCAAGCGGTTCAGCATGGTCGGCGTCAACTGGACGAACCCGAAGGACAAACCGGCCGGCACGGTGCAGGTGCGCACCCGCAGCGTCAAGACCGGCGCCTGGAGCGGCTGGCAGTCGCTCGAGGTGGCCGAGGCCGCCGTCGACCGGCCGGACGAGCTCGCGAAGCTGCGCGGCCGCACCACGCCGATCTGGACCGGCCCGTCCAACGGCGTCGCCGCCCGCCTGGTCGACGCGGGCGCGAAGCCGCTGCCGGCCGGGCTGCGCCTCAAGCTGATCGACCCCGACACCCCGGCCGGCGGCGGTTCCGGCGGTGGCGCGCCGATGGCCGTGCCGCCGCCCAGCACGGCGCCGGCGCCCGTCACGAGCCCGCCCGCCTCCGAGGGGCCGGCCGGGGCGGCGACCAACCCGCCCACCCCGACGCCGGGGACGACCCCGCCCGCCACCGAGGCGCCGACCCAGCCCGCCCCGCCCAAGCCGGCCGCGCTGCCGGCCATCGTCTCGCGCGGCGGGTGGGGCGCCGACGAGAAGAGCGTGAAGGCTCCGCCGGCCATCGCCCCCGACGGCGTCAAGGTGGTCTTCGTGCACCACACCGCGGTCAAGGCGGTGCCGTGTGCGCAGTCGGCGTCGCAGATCCGCAGCATCATGGCCAACGACATCGACGACGGCTTCGACGACCTCGGCTACAACTTCGTCGTCGACCAGTGCGGCACGGTCTTCGAGGGCCGGGGCGGCGGCGTGACCAAGGCGGTCGTCGGCGCGCACGTGGCCGGCTTCAACACCGGCTCGGCCGGCATCGCGCTGCTGGGCGATTACACCACCGTCAAGCCGACCCAGATCGCGCTCACCCGGATCGCCCAGATCGCCTCGGCGCGCTTGGGCGCGTATGGGTTCGACGCCTCCACCACGGCCGAGATGACCGCGGGCGTGGCGGGCAAGTGGCCGGTCGGCACCAAGGTGATGCTGCCGCGCCTGGCCGGTCACCGGGACGCGGCGCTGACCGCCTGCCCCGGCGACTCGATGTACCCGTTCATGAACGTGATCCGCGGCCGGGCCCTGCTGCCCGACTTGAAGATCGCGAACTTTCAGGGTGTGCCGGCGGGCGGCACCTATTACGTGAAGAACTCGGGCCGCCTGCACTTCGACGTCGGCGGCGACGTGGCCCACGTGTCCCGATACGACATCCTGCTCGACAACAAGGTGACCACGACGGTCGGTCCGGACGTGGAACGGGTCGCCACAGTCCCGGTGCCGCCGGGCGCTCACACCGTGGCCGTCCGCGTCGTGCACAACTCCGGGGCGGCCGACGTCACGCCGTCGATCAAGGTGTTCGGCGACGTGTCCGGGCCGACCTTCCCGGTCAAGCCGGCGGTGACCCTGCGCACCGGCACCTACTCGGCCGCCGCGGTCCCGGTCACGGTGACCTTCAAATCGGCCGACAACGTCAAGGTGTTCCAGCAGCAGGTCATCTCGCCACTGCCGCCGACGGCCATCTCGGCCACCTCGACGGCCTGGAATCCGACGGTCAAGCCCAACGTGGCGGTGTCCTACGCGGTGCGCGCCCGCGACTGGGTCGCCAACGAGGGCGAGGGCCGGGCGACGTGGACGGTCACCCAGATGCCCGAGACCGCGGCCAAGCTCACCGGCACGTGGGGCCCGCGGGCGGGCTCGGCCTATCTGGGCGGCCGGGCGATCGCGGCGTCGGCCAAGAACGCCAAGGCGGCCTACACGTTCACCGGGCGGTCGGCCGCGCTGACCTTCACCCGTACGCCGGCCACGGGTGTCGCCCTCGTCTACGTCGACGGGGTCAAGGTGGCCACCGTCGACACCAAGGCGACCGGCACGGTGCACCGGCAGACGCTGTGGGTGCGCGCCCTGACCGCCAAGGCCCACACCGTCTCGGTCGTGGTCGCCGGCACCAAGGGCCGTCCCACGGTCATCTCGGACGGCCTCACGTACGTCCGTTAGACGCCGTTGATCGTGACGCTGGTGATGCCGTCTCTCAGCACCAGCGTGTCGCAGATCCACTCGGCGCGTACGGGCCGTCCGGCGGCGGCCGCGTGGGCGAGCCAGGCGAAGGGGCCGGCGAGCGGAAGCAGCTTTCCGCCGCCGGCCTTCGCCGTGTCGGTCCACAGCGCCACCGATCTCAGTTCGGTGTCCTGCTGAGGCTGCCACAGCAAGGCGCCCCCGATCCCGGCCCCGAGCAGGCGGGTCAACGTGTACAGCGCCAGAGCGGCTCGCCGCGGTGACCCGGACGGCACCTCCAGGTCGCTGGTCTGCGGATAGAGCTCGGCCCACCACACCGGCAGGTCGGTGCGCGAATGCAACCAGCGGGTGATCGCCACGAACTTCTCCACGGCCTCGGCCTCGTCGCCCACCACGCCCTTGTCCTTGGTCGCGCTGGTGCCGTCGACGACGACGAAGTCCGCGCCGGCGTTGTGCTCGAGCCAGTATTCGACGTCCTGAAGGACACGCCGATCGACCGCACCCCACGGGCCGCTGACCGGCGAGGCTCCGGCCGACCAGCTGTCCATGACGATGTACGGGCCACCCACCTTGATTGCCGGGTTCACCTGTTTGAGCGCCGCGTAGACCTGGTTGTAGAGGGCGGTGTACCCCTCGATGTTCCAGCGGTTGCGCCCGGTGTCCCAGAAACCTTTGAGCTCGTTCCAGACCAGGAACCGCTTGACGTCCGGATATCGCCGGGCCACGGCCGCCGCCAGGGCCGCGAAGTCGGCGTAATGCCCGGGGCCGGGCGCCTGCGTGAGCCGGTCCCAGTCGGTGCTGCCGTCGATCCCGCCCTTCATCCAGTCCGGCGAGCAGCACAGGGTGATGATCGGGTCGCCCCCGGTGCGCCGCATCAGAGCGACCCGCCGGTCCAGGGTCCGCCAGTCGAAGACCCCGGGTGCGGGCTCGGGGTTGTCGGCCCCGAACCCCATGATGTGCTGGTTCTGCACGAACGGCGCCGACCGGAGGTAGGACACGGCAGTCGCGGCACCGGGACCGAGATCCGCCGTGTATCGCGTGTGCGTCACACCCAGCGCCGGGATGTCTTGCGGGGCCGCCGAGGCCGGAACCACCCCCAGGGCCAGGAGCGAAAGGATCGTGGCGAGGCTCCGCCTGATCCGGTCAGCCGATCTCGACATAGACCCGGTACGCGAGCGTGATCACCAGAACGACTGTGCAGACGGTCAGGAAGGCGCCGCTGAGCGTGTGAAACAGGCGCTGCCGGGACGACATGGTCCGGCCCCGGGCCGGGTCCTCGGCCAGTTCGGCGAGAACACCCCGGCCGGTGGCGAGCACGACGACGACCGCGCACAGGATTCCGGCGAAGACATTGAGCGCCGAGATCATTTCTTCCCCTTAGCGATGCGGACCAGGACGGCGCCGTCCCGGTTCGTGGACAACTTGCGATATTTGCCGCCGGAGATCAGGGCGCCGATCTCGCGGTCCGCCCAGTCGTCCGGCCGGCCCTCGCCGAGCACGCCCCACCGGACCATTCCGCGGGTCACCACGACGACGTCCGCGGCCTGCTTGTCGGCACAGGCCGCGAGGGTTCCGTCCGGGCCGCACAGCGCGGGCACATTCCGCCACTTGATGGTGGAGATTCGCGCCGTCCGGACCGGACCTTGTTCCTCAGCGAGCAGGAGCAGGCCGTCCCGCGGTGTGGCGGTGATCGCCGAGTCGACCAGACGCCGCTCGTCCGAGGTGATGTACGCGAACCCGTCATTGCCACCGCGGAGGACGACGAGGGTGCAGGCCGCTATCGCGGCCAGGACGACCGGCGCCGCGAGCCACCGCCTGCGCAGACGGCCTAGTTGATCGAGAGCTTCGCCGCCGAGAACGGCGAGGAAGGGAAGGGCGAAAAGCGCACAGCGCATGAACATCTCGCCGCCGTAGCCCTGGACGACGGTGATCGCCGGAGCCGCGGTGAGCAGCACCGGCAGCAGGATCGGACGGCCCGCTCGTCGTCGCGCCCAGACGCCGAGCGCGGCGAGCACCAGCGCCGCGCCGAAATAGGCCGCCCGCATCTGGCGGACCGCCGCGATGCCCGGGTCGACGGAGACGATGCGCTCGGTGAAGTTGTCGCCCACCGACGCTCCGACGTTGCCCAGCCCCTGGGTCAGGAGTTTGAGCGCGTTACCGGACCAGAACTCGTGACCGCCGAGGACGAACCAGGTCACCTCGAGAGCGACCAGCGTCAGGATGAGGCCCCACACACGGTGCCGGGTGACCAGGAGGACAGCGAGCTGCAGACCGATCATCACGGGCGTCAGTTGATGGCTGACCACCACCGCGGCGGTGGACACGACGACGAGCACGAGGGCGATCGCTCGATGTCTCCCCTCGTGTTTTCTGGTCGACAACAAAAGCACAAGCGAACCCAGGGCGAGCACGTACGCGGTGGCCTGCGGGGAGAAGTAGTCCTGTTCGATCCAGTTGGTCACGGTGACCAGCACCGCCGCCAGCCAGGCGCCGCGTTCGGTGGTGCC
Source organism: Actinoplanes sp. NPDC021490 (assembly GCF_055562135.1). Classification (NCBI taxonomy): domain Bacteria; kingdom Bacillati; phylum Actinomycetota; class Actinomycetes; order Micromonosporales; family Micromonosporaceae; genus Actinoplanes; species Actinoplanes sp. NPDC021490. Next base: position 226,589 of record NZ_JBVHFW010000013.1, on the reverse strand, counting down.
GAGCGCGTGGGCCAGGCGCCAGGTGAGCGCGGCGGTCAGCAACGCGACGGCCACCGGGGTCCAGTTCGCCACCTGAACCAGTTGCCGCTCGCCGCTCGCACCGGTCAACATGCCCCACCAGGCGAAGAATCCGGGCCAGCTGAATCGGGCGTCCACGCCGGCCGCCCCCGCGCCGGCCGTCGTGTACTGCTCCGCGAAACCCAGGTGGAGCCACGCGGTGGTGGTTCGAGGAAGGTGCTCGACCAGCGGCGGTAGCCCATAGGTCTGGAACACCAGCACCATCAGGGTGGCGCCGAGCTGAAGCCGGCCGAGCCCGAGATAGGCGCCCCACACCAAGGTTGCGGCGGTCAGCATGATGCCGAGCCAGATCGGCCACGACAGAACCGAGGCCAGGCCCCAGCCATCGGCATCGCGGGGTGTGACGAACGCGCAGCCGGCTGTCCACAGACCGGCGCCCGCCATGGTGACACCGGCCGCGATCCCGGACGTGCGTGGTCCGCGCCCGGCCGGGGCGGACGCCGGGTGGCCATAGACCGTGGCCGAGCGGGGAGGGCGAACGCCGATGCTCATCGACCGGCCATCTGCGAGCGCGTCACGCCAGCCTCCGCCGGATCGACGTGGTCAGGGAGGACACCTCGCCCTGCAGGCGCTCGCGCAGTTCCGCTACCCGGGTCAGCATCGCCGCACGGCCCGGCCGATCCGCGGCCGCCTGCTCGGTGAGTTCGCCCAGACGGCCGGAGGTGACCTCGTCGACACGCACACAGAGGTCGCCGAGGCCCACGGAGTCCATGAAGTCCCGGCACTTCGGCTGGTACTCGAGCATGACCGTCGGTACGCCGGCGCTGGCCGCGAGGATGCCGGCATGCAGGCGCTCGGCGACGACGACGTCGCAGTCGGCGATCGCCTGGAAGAAGGCCTCCGAGGTCTTCGGGGTCTCCCACCGCACCAGTTCCGCGGGCAGGCCCGCCGCGATGCGCTCGGCGTGCCGGCGGTCGCCCGGGTTCACCACGAGCATCACCACCTTGCCCCCGGCCGTGACGGTCTCGGCCGCGTAGGAACGGCAAGCGTCGATCACGCGGTCGTGGTCGTGCCCCCACAGGTCGTCGCCGTAACCCAGGCTGATCGCCACGGTGCCGGTCCGGGACGCGTCGGGCGCGCGCAGGGCGCCGGGGCGCAGAAGCAGCGCCGGGTCGCCGACCACGACGGATTCGACCCCGATACCGGCGAGGAGCGCCTGGGACTGCGGCCCGCGGACGGTGACCCGCTCGAAGCGACGCAGGACAGCCCGCCAGCGGGTCAGCTCGCCGTTCGACGAGAACGAATGCCTGCCCTGAAAGCGGGGGTCTTCCACACCGACCCCGATGAGGTGGTGTTCGGCTCCGCAGGAGATCCGCGCCGCGTAGAGAGCCGCTCGCCAGTTCGCGCGGCCGACCGCGGTGCCTCCGCCGAGGATCAACGGGCGCCGGCGGCGATCGGTCACGCCGGTGAGCCCGGTTCGCAGGATCTCGGCCCCGGACATGGGCAACGGAGACAGGCCGACCTCCGGCAACGCCGCCTGGATCACCTCGTGGAGCACGTCATCGCCCAGGTTGCCGTGTCCGGACCAGCCCAGATACCCGACGGAGGGGGTGCGGGCAGGAGCGTTCGGCGTACGGCTCGGCTCGAGTCCGGTGTTGGTCATTTCGATCCCCGTTGTGTGGTGGTGACGGCGTGCAATGGGCCGCGGGGCTCGGCGTCCCGCGGTGTGGTGAGTTGAGTGATCTCCGTGCCGATGCGGCCGGCCATCCGCTGGGCGCCGGCCTTCGTCGGCAGGATCCCGTCGCTGCTGAGGGACGGCCCGGCCGCTGCGTAAGCGTCGGCCAAGCGCGTGCCTGAGCCGGCGCTCAAGGAGGCGATGGCGCTGTTGAGCGGTGCTTCGCCGGCGCCGGCCGCCGGTGGGATCGTGGCCAGGACGGGCTCCGCGCCGGCCGCTCGGACCTGCGTGATCATCTTGGTCAGGTTGGCGATCGAGGTTGCCGTGGGGACACCGGAGCGAACGTCGCCGGTGCCGCCGAGCAGGACAACCACGTCGGGTTTGGCCGCCGCGAGCAGCCGGGGGAGCCGGGCCAGCATCCCGGCTGTCGAATCGCCTCGCTGCCCGCCGTTGATCACCCGGGCCGGGGTGCCCGCGCCGGCCAGCTGGGCACTGAGCAACGCGGGCCAGGCGCGGGTGCCGGCTCGGCCCGCGGAGGGGTCGGCGTCCGCCAGGGTGATGCTGTCGCCGACCGCGAGCACGACCGGGCGACGAGCCTGCAGCACGGTGATGTCCTGGTCGTCACGCGCGAGCGTGAACCGCCGGGTGGCGAGCAACTGATCGACGACCTGCCGGGTCCACCCGGCCGGATAGCCGCGGAGCAACTGTCCGTTGACGTCCTGCTGCGGTGTGATGATCACGGTGTCCGGCCGGCTGTCCAGCACGCATTTCGCGACCGGATCCGTGTCGTGGCAGGTGTCCATGACGGCGGTGTGGACGACGTCGGTGATCCGCCCGAATCGCCAGGGCAGGTGGGAGGTGAGCACCGTCAGCCGGGTGCCCGGCTCGGCCTGGGCGTAGAACTGCTTCAGCACGGCCACCTGATGCGAGGTCACCCGGGTGAACCCGTCGTTGCCCGAACGTGCCACCAGGCCGGCCGAGCTGATCAGCAGGGCGGTGACGGCCGCGGCCGCCGGGGCGAAACGGGCTCCACGAATGGACCACGGCCGAGCCACGTGCGCTCGCAGCTGGATCGAGGCCGTCGCGGGGAAGATGGCGTTGGCGGCCAGGATGCCCAGCCAGGGCAGGGAGAAGAGCCACACGCGGAGGAACATCTCGCCGCCGTAGCTCTGCACCAGGACGAAGGTGGCCGGGCCGGCGGCGAGGACGCCGATCACGATCGCGGTCCGCCGCATCATGCCGGCCCAGAGCCGCATCATGCCGATCCCCGCGAGGACGACGGTCACGGCGATCAGGCCGAGGCGCAGGGCCTGGATGTAGCCGCGTTCGGGGGCGCCGCTGACTCGTTCGGTGAAGTTGTTGTCGACCACACTGCCGACCGCGCCCACATCCTGGGTGAAGACATGGAAGTGGCCGATCCAGAAGTCCTGCGCGGCGACCACGAGCCAGGTGAGGGGGAGGACGGCGGCGAGCACGACCAGGCCCCGGGGCTGCAAGCCGGCCAGCAGCGCCAGCAGGAGCAGCACCCCGGCCAGCAGGTAAGGGGTGAGCTGATGGCTCGGCGCCAGACCGAGGCAGATGGCGGCCACGATCACGGTGGCCACGGCTCGGACGCCGGGCCGGTGCGCGTCGTCCTCCCCGGAGGAGGCCATCACCCCGGAATCCAGCCCGCGCACGATCTTGCGGGAGAGCAGCCGGACACACACCGCGACGCCACACAGGAAGAGGAGGAGCGCGAGCGCCTGCGGCGAAAAGTACTCCTGCTCGACCCAGTTGCCGGCGAGGAAGACCCAGAGCGCCACCCAGGTGGTGCGGGGCGGCAGGCGGAAGGCCCGGGCGATCGAGGCCAGCGGAATCAGCCACGCCACGATGGTGACCACCGGAGCCCAGCGGACGAAGGAGGTCGCGCTGTCCAGCCCGGAGGCTTTCACCAGCATGCCGGCCGCCGCGAAGAAGCCGGGCCAGTCGAACCGGGCGTCGAAGGCTCGCGCCACCGTACCGCTGCCGGCGATGTAGTCGGTGAAACCGGCGTGCAGCCAGGCCACCGGCAGGCGGCCCTCGCCATAGATCAACGGTTGGAGAGCGTACGTCTCGATCGCGACGATGACCGTCAGGAGATAGCCGGCCCACGGGAGCGTGGGCATGCGGCGCAGTTCGAGCATCATGGCGACGGCGAGCAGGACGAGCCCGGACCAAGCCAGCGGATGCAGGGCGTTGACCAGCCCCAGCAGCCCGACGTCGTCGGGGTCGGTCAGCTTGGCGCCGGTGAACCAGGCGACCAGGCTGGCGATGGCCAGGATCAGGCTGAGCGGGATGCGTCGCAGGAAGGCGCGCACACTGTTGTGCACGAGGTAACCGGCCGACACGGTGGCGGCCACGGCGCCCGCGCCGGCGTAGAGCAGGGCGATCACGGCCAGCGACGGTGTCTCGTCGGTCGTGATCAGGACGACGCCGAGCGCACCGAACAGCAGGGTGCTGTTGAACGCCTGGATGCCGAATACCGTCCAGGGCTGCTTGCGCACCTGCCCGACGCCGACCGCGAGGATGGTCACGATCCGGAACGCGAGGCCGAGGCAGAGCAACTGCATGGCCGTCGCGCCCTGCTGGGCGTACTCGGATCCGAACAGGCTCAGAACCGGCCGCGCCAGCAGAGCCAGCACCAGCAACGCCGGAAGGAACACGGCGGCGAACCACAGGGCGATCCCGCGAGTGAGCTCGCCGAGACGTTCCAGATCGCCGTTGCTGCGCACGATCAGTGCCTGTACGAAGCCGATGGCCGCGAACTCGACGCTGACGGCGATCGACCAGACGACGAAGAAGATGCCGCCTTCGGCGTGCGACGTGATGGCCGTGACGACGACCGGGAGGCCGTTGGAGACGATCAGGGAGGCCAGCGACGCCGCCCAGGCGCCGGCTACGAAGGGCACCACCTCGGCGCGGCGGGGCACAGCCCCCGGACCGGCGTCCCGGGACCGTGCGCGGCCGAGGAGCACCGGCATCGCCATGACGATCGCGAGCACGATCAACGCAGCCGGCGCCATCCAGGCCACCAGCACGCCGAAGCGGCCCCAGCCCAGAAGCGGCACGATGAGGATCAACCGGGCGAGTACGAGGATGCCGTTCTTGGCCGGCACCCAGGATGCTCGCCAGAGCCCGGCGAGTACCTGGTCCTGCAGGATGAAGAGAGCCCACACGACACTCGCCACCACGAATGCCGCGATGTGCGACGGCGTGTCGATGATCCCGCCGGGCAGGAACAGCAACACGATCGCCGAGATCGGCAGACAGGTCAGCACCACGGTCAGGTAGGCGCGACGCAGCAAGGTGGCTCGGTGTTCGCCGGCGCCGGGCAACCAGCGCAGGAGCATGTTGCCCATCTGCAGCTGGCTGACCGTGGCCACCAGCAGCACCGCATTGATCAAGGCGCTGGCCGTGCCGACCAGCGACGGATCCGCCAGCCGTGCGGTCAGGCTCCAGGTCAGGAACCCGAAGAGTCCCATGACACCGACGCTGATGCCGAGGGCGCTGCCGTCCTTGAGCACCTGCCCCGCACCCGAGAACTTCTTCTCAGGCGGTGGTGGCGGAGCGGCGAGGGTCTCCCGCGGGTCGAGAATCAACGTCATGAACGGCCGGCGCCCGACGGCCGCTCTCGAAGGGGCCGGACGATCAACGGGATCGCCGCCCCCGCGGTCAGTGCGGCCCACGCGGCAACCGTGGCGCGCGGATGCCACGAGTGCGCGAGCACCTGCACCATGGCCAGCACGATGCCCATGCTGATGCTGAGCCCGATACCCGCGGTGAGCTCGAGCAGGCGCTCGCGGAATCGTGCGTAGGCGACCGCGACCCAACCGGGCACCACCAGCGCGAATCCGACGGTGAGCGCGGCGCGTCCCGGGTAGTCCAGGTCGAGGGCGGTGCCGAGGGCGACCGCCAGGGAGACGACCATGGCGACGGCCGCGGCGTGACGTGTCGTCATCGGGGACAGGTTGACCGCCCGCGGTCCAGCGGCCGGACGGCTTGTCTCAGCGCTCACCGAGCACCGCCTTCCGCAGCCGGGACCCGAAATAGAGCAGGGGACCGAGCGCGATGCCACCCCACTCGGCGAGCACCAGCTTGCTGGGGAAAGTCTTGCCACGCCGGTTGTTCTTGGGGGAGGACGGCGACAGCAGGAACAGCGCTCCGGCCGGGATCCGGCGCAGAATGGCGAGGAGCGTGCCCCTGTCCCGGAGCGCCTGGGCGAAGAGCATCGCGCTCAGGCCCCGGCCGTAGAAGTGGAGCTGCCGGCGCAAGGCGGGTTCCTCGCTTCGATGATCGTGGTAGACCAGCGCGCTCGGGTCGTAGCGCAGCACGCCGCCCGTCCGGACCACTCGTACGAACAGGTCGAGGTCCTCACCGGCTCCGGTCGCGCGGCCGGGGCCCAGGTGCGGGTCGAAGCCGCCGATCGAGCGGAGGAAGTGGGCGCGGAAGGCCGAGTTGTTGCCGGACCCGTAGGCCCCGGCCGAAAACGGGTAGAGCGCCCCCCGCGCCGGGTCCCGGTCGGCGCCGGAGAAGCGCTGGACCTCGAGGCCCTTGCTGAAGCCGCCGTAGCCCTCGAACCAGACCTGCGCCGGGGTGTCCAGGCGGCGCGGCCGGACCAGGCCGGTCACGCACGTGACAGCCGGGTCGGCGAAGCCGTCGGCGATCACATCGAGCCAATGCCGGTCGACCACAGCGTCGTCGTCGGTGAACGCGATGATCTCCCCGGTGGCGTGGGCCAGGCCGACGTTGCGGGCGGCTGACGCGCCCCGCTGCGGCGCCGGCAGGTATCGCACGAGCGGTTCGGCGTCGGCGAAGGCACGCAGCGCGGCGGCGTTGACCTCGTGGCCCGGGTGGTTGTCGACGAGCAGCACTTCAAGCCGCGGCCAGCCGGTGGCCAGCACCGACCGCACACACTCGACGGCGCCCTCGACCCGGCCGTGGGTCGCGACGACCACGCTGATCGACGGTGTCGTGGTGCGCACCGGGCGTGGCTCGTCGCCCGCGTCCGGCGCGAGCAGTCCGGCCAGGTCGAGCGGAGTGCCCAGACGATCACCGGGCACGTCGACCAGGGCCAGCGGTTTTGCCCTTTGCCGCACGAGCAGCTGAGCGCCCTCGTACCCGATTCCGTGCGAGTTCTGTTCGGGCAACACGACTGTCCGCTCGGCCACGTCCGCCTCGGCGATCAGCACGGGCCGGAAATCCTCGCCGACCTGGGCGGCCCGGGTGAGGGAGCCGCGAAGGTAGCCGAACGCGGTGACGAAGAGGCCGAGCACGATGGCTGTAGCGGCGCCCAGACCGGCGGGCCGGCCGACGAAGATGCCGCCGAGTCCTCGCAACAGGCTGCGGGGCAGCACCCGGCTGACGTACGCCCGCTCGCTCGACAGGGCCTGCTCGCTGCCGACCAGACGGGACACCATGGCCTTGCTGATGCCTTCGCTGTAACTGCGGTGCAGGAAGTAGCGCCAGGTTGTTCGTTCCGTCGTGACCCGGTGACGCACGGTGGCGTCCGGCAGGTGAAGGATGATCGCGTCCGGCACGTTCTTGCGCACCCGGATGCACAGCTCGGTCTCCTCGCAGCCGAGCGGCAAACTGCCGACCCGGCCGACGGCGGTGGAGAACGGCCCGGCCAGCATCATCGCGCTGCGGCGGAACGCCATCGCGGCGCCGATCACGTTGCGCACCTCGGCGCGGGTTGTCGGCAGGCCGACGTAGGCGCACCCGACGACCCAGTCGAACTCGGGCGGGAACCACCACGGCCGGTGCCCCTGCGGCCAGGCCGGCACGGGCGTGCCGCCGACCGCGACGACCGCGTCGTCGCTCATCGCCTCGCTCATCGCGTCGATCAGACCCGGGTCGGCGACCGCGTCGTCGTCCAGAAAGATCATGACGTCGTGCTCGGCGGCATCGACGCCGGTATTACGGGCGCCGGAGAGCCCCGGCTGCCCGGTGCTGGCGATGATCCTCAGGGCGGGCCAGGCCCCGAGGTTGCCGGCCAGCCTCGTCCGCAGCTCTTCGTTGTGGTCGATCACCACGATCATCTCGTCGTCGCCGGTCATCTGGCCCTGCGCGGCCGCGACCGCGGCGAGGACGTCGTCGTACCGGCGCATCGTGTAGGCGCAGATGATCACCGAGACCGGTGCGCGTACCGGGGTCACGGTTCCCGATTCGGCCTTCATCACTCGGTCGCCGTGCCGGGCCGGCTGTACACAGCCAAAGCCCAGGAAATGGGGGTATTGATTATGCCGGTGGACGGGAAAAGGTCGTCGACTGACACGAATGCTCCAGGATCGGGCGGACACAGGCGCCCCGGGAAACATCCCGATGGCGGCCTGTCAATCGTGCATGTTCACTGATCAATCCAGGTTCACCGTCGGTTCGGTCTTGCGCACCGGACGTCAGAACCGGCCGACCGGAATGACCGGTAACTAAACCGGGTCGGTCAGACGGTGACGATACAAATTTGTAATTTCGGTGGTACGCGGCATCCGTCGTTCGGGGGAGAAGTCCCTGCTCAGTGGTGGTCCGGCGTTGATGGGATCATGACGGACAGTTCGGTTGGCCAGGCAGGAACCGGACGCCGAGGCATCAAGTTCATATAGCCGTGACCGTTCCTGGAAAGGACCGAAAGGCGTCACCGGGACAGTTTCAGCGCGATGCATCTGAATTGCGTGCAGTGAGGACTGTTAAATTGTCGTGGCGTAAGCGAATGTAAGTACTTCAACCGTTCCGGCGGGCTTGTGCCCGCAGGTCCGGCTGACCGGCCGGGCCCGGCACCGGGGGCAACGTGAACCAGAATGTCGCCCCCCGCCCGTCCTCACCCTCGGCCCAGATCTCGCCGCCGTGCCGTTCGACGGCCCGGTGCACGGTGGTCAGGCCGATGCCGGTGCCGGGGAAATCCTCGGCGCTGTGCAGGCGGGCGAACGGGCGAAAAAGCTCGCCCGCCTTGCCGGACGGGAACCCGGCGCCGTTGTCGCGCACGTAGAACGCCTCGCCGGTCCGGCCCACCTCGACCGCCGGGTTCTCGATCTTGCGGGTGAACTTGACCGCGTTGTTGATCAGGTTTTCCAGGATGACCCGCACCAGGCCCTCGTCGGCGTCGGCGCGCATGCTCTCGTGCACGACGAAGGCCACCTTGTGCTCGGGGTCGCGCGCCTCCACCTCGCCGATCACCTGCCACGTGGTGGCGGTCAGGTCGAACTCCGCCCGGCGCAGGTCGCCCCGGCTGGCCCGGGCCAGGATCAGCAGCGACTCGACCAGGTCGGCCATCCGGTGCGCGGCGGCCTGGATGCGGCTGAGCCGGCGCCGGGCCTCGGCCCCCAGCGGCTCATCGTCGTCGTCCAGCATGTGCTCGGCGAAGCTGCTGATCACCTGCAGCGGGCCGCGCAGGTCGTGCGACACCGAGCCGGAGAACGCCTCGAGCTCCCGGTTGCGCCACTCCAGCTCCTCGACCAGCGCCGCCCGGGTCTCGGCGAGCTGCCGGGCCGAGCGCTCCTCGGCCGCGTCCAGCTCGCGGCGCATCAGCTCCTCGCGGATCCGGCGGCTCTCGTCGTGCGACTGCTTGCGGCGGATCTGCGTACGGACGTGGGCCCGTAACGCCTCGGCCCCGGAGTCGCCCCGCACGTAGTCGTCGGCGCCGAAGGCCAGGCAGGCCAGCATGTCGTCGTCGGTGGCGCCGGTCATCACGATCGGCGTCTCCCCGATCCGCGGCACCTCCTTGATCCGCCGGCAGGCCTCCGCGCCCAGCTCGCCGGCCGGGCCCAGCCCGAGCACGATGCAGTCGACCGGCTGCTCGCCGAGCAGGTCGAGCGCGTCGTCGGTGTCGGCCACCTGGACCACGTCGTACCCGTCGCCCTGCAGGGCCGCCGCCAGCTCGGTCAGCCGCTGCCGGTCGGGGGTGAGGGCCAGCACCTTGCTCGGCCCGTGCAGGCTGCCGGTGACCTCGATCGGCAGCTGCTCGGAGGTCTGCCGCAGCACCGCGTTCAGTTTGGCCGGGACGATGGCCAGGTTCTGCTGCTTGCGGACGAACGCGTCGGCGCCCGCGTCGAGCATCTGCAGCTCGGTGGCGTAGTCGTCGGCCGCGGTCATCAGGATGCACGGGGTGTCGCGCAGCGCCGGGTCGAGGCGGATCCGGCGGATCACCGTGGCGCCGTCGATGCCGGGCATCACGCCGTCGACGATCACCGCCTGCGGGCGCCGGTCCGCGGCCATCCGCAGGCCCTCCTCGCCGCTGGGGGCTAGCAGCACGGCGTAGCCCTCGCCCTCGAGCAGCTCGCGCAGCTGCTCGCGGAAGGTCATGCTGTCGTCGACGATCAGCACCTGGATGCGGTCGTCGGTGCGGCTCGGCCCGTCGCCTAGCAGCTGCCGCACCCGGGCCACGACATATCCGGCGTCGTACGGCTTCCCGACGTACTCGTCGGCCCCGGTGCGCAACCCGGCCAGCCGGTCGGCGACCTCGTCCACGCTGCTCAGCAGGACCGTCACCACGCCGGCCAGGCTCGGCATGCCGCGCAGCTCGGTCAGCAGCTCGAGCCCGTCGGCGTCGGGCAGCAGCACGTCGAGCACGGCCACGTCGAACTCGGCCGTGGTGAAGGCCGCCCTGGCCTCGGTGCCGGTGGCGCACAGGATCGTGCCGAAGCCGTCCGCCTCGAACGCCTCGTGCAGGTCCATCCGCACGGTGAGGCTGTCGTCGACGATGAGCACACGGTGGGTCATCGCCGGCTCCCGGTGAGCTGCAGCTCGATCAGGTGGGCGGCGATGCGGGCCGGCGGCAGCACGTGGACGGCCGCGCCGATCAGGGCAGCCTCGCGGGGCATGCCGTACACGACGCAGCTGGCCTCGTCCTGCGCGAACGTGACCGCACCCCGGCCCCGCATGCTCAGCAGCCCCTCGGCGCCGTCCCGGCCCATGCCGGTGAGCAGGCAGCCGGCCGCGGACGGGCCGTGCTCGGTGGCGACCGACTCGAACAGCACGTCCACCGACGGGCGGCACGAGTGGCGCGGCGGGGCCTCACTGAGCCGCACCAGGCCCTCACGCACCAGCATGTGCCGGTCGGGCGGGGCCAGCACGACCCGGCCGGCCAGGGCGGCCAGCGGCGTGCGGTCACGGGCGTAGCTGACGTCGCGGCCGGTCTGCCCGGCCAGCCAGTCCGAGAACGCCACCGCGAACGGCTCGCTGGCCGCGATGTGCTGCACGCACAGGACCGGCGGGCGGAACCCGCCCGGCAGCGCCCGCAGCAACTCGGTCAGCGCGCCCGGGCCGCCCGTGGACGAGCCCATGGCCACCACCTGCAGCGAATCCTGGGGAAGCGGCGCCGTGGGCGGTGGCGCCACCGGCGGGGCGGCCGCACGGCCGCGGCCGTCCAGCCGGGCCCGGGGGTGCGTGATCACCCGGATGCGCGAGACCAGTCGCACGGCCGCGCACAGCCGCCGCCCCCAGTCGGCGTCGGTGGCGTCGCCGCGCGGTTTCTCCAGCACGTCGACCGCGCCCGCGGCCAGCGCGTTGTAGGTGCTGAACAGCTCACGCCGGTCGGCCGACGACACCACCAGGATCGGCGTCGGCTGCTCGGCCATGATGTGCTCGGTGGCGACCAGGCCGCTCATCGTGGGCAGCATCATGTCCATCGTCACCACGTCGGGGCGCAGCCGGGCCACCATGTCGACCGCGTCGCCGCCGTCGGTCGCCTCGCCCACGACCTGCAGTTCCGGGTCGGCGGCGAGCGACTCGCGCAGGTGGTGGCGCATGGTCGCGGAATCCTCCACGAGCAGAACACGGATCATCAGAGGATCAGCCTCCGGATGTGCGCGAGCAGTTCCTCCTGGTTGAACTCGCCCTTGATGACGTAGGCCGAGGCGCCCGCCTCGGCGCCCCGGCGCTTGTCCTCGGCGCTGGCCCGCGAGCTCACCAGGATCGTCGGCACGTGCGCCAGCTGCGGGTCGGCCTTGGTCCGCGCGACGAACGTGAAGCCGTCGATGCCGGGCATGTCGATGTCGGAGAGGTACAGGCCGTACTCGCGGCTGCGGGCCCGCTCGAGGCCCTCCTCGCCCGAGGCGGCCAGGTCGACCTCGTAGCCGGCCGACTCGAGGATGCTGCGCTCGAGCATCCGGGTGGTCAGCGAGTCGTCCACGACCAGGATCGGCATCCGGGGCCGGGCCCCGGCCGAACCCTCGCCGCGCGACGCGGCGCTCTCCTGCCGGGCCTCGGCGACCAGTCCGTGCGCGTCGAGCACGAGCCGCGGATTGCCGTCCACGTCGATCGAGACGCTGGCGATCACCGGGGCGGCCGGGGCCAGGTCGGGCAGCGGGCGGGCGACCAGCGTGGTGGTGCCGGCCAGGCGGTCCACGCCGATCGCCACGGTGTCCCGGTCGGCCGCGAGCACCACCGCCACTCCCGAACTCCGCTCGGCGCGGTTCCCGTCCGGGCCGGCGTGCAAGGCGTCGGCCAGCGGCAGGAACGGCAGCACCTCACCCTCGTGCGCGAGCCGGGCGGTGGCCGCGGCGGCGGCCATCTCGTCGGCGGCCAGGCGCACACAGCGGCGCACGGCGTCCATCGGCATCGTCGCGGTCGTGCCGCCGGCCTCGACGATCAGCCCGTTCATGCTGAGCAGGGTCAACGGCACGATGAGCCGTACGGTGGCGCCCTCGCCGGGCCGGTTCACGATGGACACCTCGCCGCCCAGCTGCTGGGCCACGTCGCGGACCACGTCCATGCCGATGCCGCGCCCGGCCACCTCGGTGACCCCGGCGGCGGTGCTGATCCCGCCGTGCAGCACGAGGTCGATGAGCGACTGCGGTGTCGCGTCGGCTCCGGGCGGCAGCAGCCCGCGTTCCTCGGCGGTGCGGCGCAGCGCGGCCAGGTCGAAGCCCCGCCCGTCGTCGGCGCAGCGGAACTCGGCGTACCGGCCGCGGCGTTCGACGTGCACCCCGACCGTGCCCTCCGGCGGCTTGCCCGCGGCCAGGCGCTGCTCCTCGGGCTCGATGCCGTGCACCACCGCGTTCCGCACGACGTGCAGGAACGCGCCGTTGATCAGGTTGAGCAGGTTGGGTCCCATCCGCACGTCCGCGCCGGTGGCCTGGAACTTGATCCGTTTGCCCTCGGCATCGGCGGCGTCGCGCACGGCCCGGCGCAGCGCCGTGAAGATCGAGCCGGCCGGCACCAGACGCAGCCCCTCGGCCCGGCCGCGCACCTCGTCGAGTTCGCGTTCGACCTGGTCGACGGCGTCGGTGAGGCGGCGGCCGAGCACACCGAGTTCGCTCGCGAGCCGCCGGACCGCCGTACGGGCGGCGGCGTCGGTCACGGTGGTCCGGCCGACCCGCATGCGATCGCCCAGGGTCTCGACGTTGCGGTGCAGCTTGGCCAGCGTCCGCCCGCCCTCCCGCAGGGGCGCGATGCGCGAGCTGGCCTCCCCGATCGCGTCGAGCAGTTCGTCGAGGTCGGCCGTGGCCGCGCGTTCGGGCTGCCGGTCCGCGGCCGCCTCGGCGCCGCGGGCCAGCTCGGCGTCGACGTTCGACTGGTCCACCTCGGCCTGGGTGGTGGGCTCGTTCAGGGGAACCGTGCGGATCGGCTCCGGATGTCCTGCCGGGGGCGGGGCCTCGGGCGTGGCCGCGGCCGGTGGTCCGGACAGCGCGTCCACGAACCCCGAGATCTCGTCGTTGAGGCGCAGCAGCTCGCGCATCTCGTCGGCCGGCAGCGCGGGGGTGCTCTCGTCGCGGTGCGGAACCAGCACCTCCTCGAACTCGTGGGCCCGGTCCGCGATCTCGGTCTGCTTGACCACGCGGGCCGCGCCCTTGAGGGTGTGCGCGAACCGCAGCAGCCGGGCGACCAGGTCAGGCCCCGGCTGCTGATCCAGGTCGAGGACGCCCGCGCTGATCTGATCGATCAGTTCGCGCGCCTCGATCCGGAAGTAGCGCAGCGGGTCGCGGGTCATGACCCGCTGCACCGGGCAGTCAGCGGAAGTGTCGCCACCGGACGTCCCATCAGTGGCGTCCGGTGCCGACCAGCTCCAGCAGCTCGCCGGAGAGGGTGCTGAGATGGGCGGCCGTCTGCTTGGTCTGCACGGCGCTGGCCTCGGTCTCGCGGGTGACCCGGGCGGTGTCCGAGGCGGCCACGTTGACCTGCTCGACCGCCGTGGTCTGCTGCTTGGTCGACAGCTCGATCTCGCGGGTGGCGTCGCTGGTCGTGGCCACCAGTCCGGCGATCCTGCGGAACGAGCTGGTGGCGTCGTCGAACTGCCGGGAGCCGGCGTCCACCGCCTTGGCGCCGATCTCGGTGGCCATGACGGTCGTGTTCACCGCCCCGCGCACGTCCTCGATCAGCGCCCGGATCTCCTTGGCCGACCCCGCCGTACGGTCGGCCAGCTTGCGGATCTCCTCGGCGACCACCGCGAACCGGCGTCCCCACTCGCCCGCCCCGCTGGCCTCGATGGTCGCGTTGATGGCCAGGATGTTGGTCTGCTCGGCCAGCTCCGACACGAGTTCGACGACCCCGCCGATCTGCTGCGACTTCTCGCCGAGCGCGAGCATGTGCTGCACGATCTGGTCGACCTGGGTGCGGATGGCCGTGATCGACGCCCGGGTCTGGTTGATGGTGGCGTCGCCGGTGCGGGCCGCGTCCGCGGTGTCCTCGGCGATCTTCGACACACGCTGGGCGCTGTCCGCGATCTGCCGCGAGGTGATCAGCAGCTCGCTGATCGTCGTGGTGATCTCGTTCATGGCGCTGGCCTGGTCGCGGCCGCCGGACGCCTGCTGGGCCGCGGCCGCCTCGAGCTGAGCCGACGAGCTCTGGATGTGCCCGACCGCGGCGCCCACCTCGCGGCGCAGGTCGCGGCTCAGCTTCCAGGTCACCAGCGCCGACGCCACGATGAGCAGCAGCCCGATCCCGATGATGAAGATCATGGCCTCGACGGCGCGTTTCGACGACGCGGCGCTGCGGTTGTCCACCACTACCGTCTGCCGGGCGATCAGATCCGTGATCGCCTTCTGTACCGCGATCCGGGCCGCCTTGACCTGCTCGTTGCCGGTGAGCTGGTTGATGTTGGCCAGGGAGGCTATCCGGGACCGCTGCTCCATCACCGGGGCCAGGACGGTGGCGTGCCTGGCCTCGGCCTCGACCACGGCCTCGAGCAGCTCCTTGGACGACTGATCCGTGATCGACGCCCGCAGCCGGGAGACCAGGTCGAGGAACCGGGTGCGGTCGGCGTTGGTCGCGGTGAGGTACTCATCGCCGGCGGTGAGCAGGTAGCCCCGATAGTCGGCGATCCGCGATTCCATGGCCGCGTTGAGGGCCTCCGAGCCGGCCAGGTTGACCCGCGCCGACGCGATCACGTTGTCCTTGGTGCTCAGCACGTAGCGCAGGGCCAGCACCGAGGTCAGCGTCATCAGCAGGGTGAGCGCCAGAGTCAGGCCGAAACCGGCGGCCAGCTTGGTGCCGAAGGTGCGTCCGGCCATCATGCTGCGTTCTCCTCGTGGTGGGCTTCGGCGTGCCCGGCCAGCACGTGCACCAGGGCCCGTGTGGCTGGGATGTCGATGATCGGGCGGCTGCCGCCGGGCAGGTCGACGAGCCCGCGCAGGCTTCCCCGCCGGCCGCTGCCGATCGCGTCCCCCGACTCGCGGATGATGTCCGAGCGGGTTGCCTGCACGTGCCCGTCCAACTCGTGGAAGGCCAGGCCGAGCTGGGGCGTGCCCGCGGCCAGCACCAGCCAGCGCGGCACCTCGGGGACCGGGTGGCCGAGCAGAGCGGCCAGGTCGTAGACGGGCACCACGGCCCCGGCGAACCCGGCCAGGCCGAGCAGGGCGGGCTGCGGTCCGGGCAACGGGGTGACCGGCCGGTCCGGGTGCACGCCCGAGGTCTGGGAGAGCCGGATCGCGTACGGGCGTCCGCCCGCTCGGATCGTCAGCAGCTCGAGACGCTCCTCGTCGTGGCTGCGCGCGGGCTCGGCGAAGGACTGGTCGAAGTCCTGGCGCAGACGCCGGAGCCGCCGGCCGACCGTGCTCACGGGCGGACTCCGCAGGCGTCCAGCTCGGAACGGCACACCACCGTGAGGGCGAGGCGGCCGAACCCGCCGCCGAACAGGGTGATCCGCTGCTCGCTCTCGTGCGCGAGCAGGTCCAGCGCGCGTTCCAGCTCGCCCGCCGCCGTGCGCTCGTCGCCCTGGCGCCGCGCCAGCTGTCCGAGCCGCATCCGGGGCAGAGCGAAACCCGGGTCCAGGTACGCGGCCAGGCGGTACTGCCCGATCGCCTCGGCCATCGCCGAACCCTCCTCGAGGCAGAGCCCGAGCAGTTGATGGGCGTCCGGGTTGAGACCGTCCTCGTCGCTGAGCCGGCGGGCCAGGGTGATCGCCTCGTCCAGCCGCCCGGTCTGGGCCAGCAGCACCCCGTGCAGCAGCTGGTCGCGGGGCGCCGGCGGGCGGGCGCCGGGCGCGGTCAGCAGCTCCAGCGCGGCGGTGAACCGCTCCTGCCGCAGCAGCTCGAGGGCCCGGGGATAGACGTCCTCCGTGGGCTCCGGGGCCTCCGGGGCGGCGTACGCGGGAAGCGGTGTGGAAGTGACGGCGGGCGGTGAAGCGACCCGTTGCGCCGGGGTGGGGCCACCGTGGCGGCGGTAGTAGAACGTGCGGTGGGTGTGGCGCAGCTCGAGCCCGTCCGGGTTGCTGCCCAGCGAGTCGGTGTGACCCAGGAACAGGAAACCGCCCGGCGCCAGCGCCCGGGTCATGCGTTCGACCAGCGCCGACACGACGTCCGGGGTGAGATACATGAGCAGGTTGCGGCAGAAGACGACGTCGTACTGCTCGGGGCGCCACAGGCCGTCGTCCGGCTCGGCCACGTTGGTGCGTTCGAACCGCACCAGCCGGCGGATGTCGTCGACCACCCAGTAACCGCTGTCGCCCTGCCGGAACCAGCGCCGCCGCACCTCGTCCGGGGTCTCCCGCAGCGACCAGGTCGAATACCAGGCCTTCTCGGCCTTGCGCAGCACCGCCGGATTCGCGTCCACACCGGTGACGCTGATCAGCCAGTCCGGATCCGTGCGGGCCTGGCGGGCCGCGATGGCCAGCGAGTACGCCTCCTCGCCGGACGAGCAGGCCACCGACAGCATCCGCAACGTGCGCTGCGCGGCCCGGGCCTCGATCCGTTCCGGCAGGGCGTCCTCGCGCAGCGCCGCGAACTGCTCGCCGTGCCGGAAGAAGTACGTCTCGGTGATGCTGAGCCGCTCGACCAGCTCGGTGAGCTCGGCCGCCCAGGGCCGCGCGCCCAGCCGGGCCAGGTAGTCCTCGCGGTTCAGGTTGTGCTGCGCGGCCCGTTCCCGCAGGAGCTCGCCCAGCTGCCGGGCGTCGTTGTCGGCGAACGTCCAGCCCAGTTTGCGGGCCAGCAGATCCCGGAAGCGATCGACCTGACCGGGCGCGCTCACGAGGGGACACCCGCGGCCGCGGCCGCTTCCCAGACCTCGTCCGGAACGGCCCGCATGCTGTGCAGAAGCAGAAGCGGCTCGGTGCCGAGCGTGCCGACCCCGGCCACCAGGCGGGTGTTGCCCCCGCCGAGCAGCGCCGGGTGGCCGCCGGTGGGTTCCGCCTCGACGCCGCGGATGCCGAGGATCTCTCCGGTGGCCAGCGCCACGGCGCCGCGCTCGGTGCGCACGGCGACGTAGCGCTCGGCCTCGCCCGAGCCGCCGCCGAGCAGCCGGGACACGTCGATCACCGGGGTGGGCACGCCCCGCAGCACGGTGATGCCCCGGACGAACGCGGGCGTGCCGGCCAGCGCGCGGGTCTCGAGCGGCCGCATCGTCTCGATGATCTCGTCCAGGGCCAGCGCGCAGAGCAGCGGGCCGGCCCGGAAGACGAGCGAGACGACTCCGGCGCCCTCGTCGGGGTGCGCGGGCGCATGTCCGTACTGCCGCATTCGCTCAGGTTAGCCAGACTTTATCCTGGATAGCTGAGATTCCTTCACACTGGTCAGCGCTCGGGCGGCGGGCTCTGGTCGAGGGGCTCGGCGCGGCGGCCCGCGACGGGCAGCCCCGGGTCCGGGTTCGCCCCGGCCGGTGGGGCGGGTGGCCAGTTGCGGGGGGTTCGTGTCATGGCGGCCGCGGCAGTCGACCGGTGGTGGACCGGCTCGACGCCGGCTCCCAGGTCCGTCCCTTGCGGCTCCGGCTCCGGCTGCGTGCGGGTGGCTGCCGTCGTCGGCCAGATCCGCAGCCGGCGCCCGGCCCCGAGATCCTCGGCCCACCCGAACACGAGCATCGCCAGCAGCGTCAGCAGGAACGCCGCGACCAGATCGGTGGCCGCACCCAGCCGGTCACCCAGGTCGTCGAGCGCGAGCACCGTCAGCACCGGCCAGACGGCCGCGATGGCGATGTTGTGCCACAGATAGATCGTCACCGCCCGCGCGTTGACCAGCGTGACCGCCCGGTCCAGCGGCTTGACCCGGCCGAGCCAGCCCATCGGCGGCTGCCAGCGCAACACGATCAGCACGAACGCCAGCGACCACAGCGCCTGCGACTCGGAGATGTCGTTGAGGTCGAAGCTGCCCTCGTCGCGCGCCCACCACAGCGCGGCCGCGCCCAGGACCAGCGCGATCGGATAGACCAGCCAGGGCTTGAGCCGGGCCAGGCGGCCGTCGTGGTGCGCGAACCCGGCGATCCAGCAGGCCCCGTACGTGACGAAGTCCCACAGCGCGGCGTCGGCCGTGCCGGGCAGCTCGAAACCGGTCAGATCGAGCCCGGCCATGATCAGCAGCGGCAGCGCGACCGCGGCCCACCCGACCTTGCGCCACAGCGCGAACAGGGCGGGGGAGAGCAGCACGAACCAGACGTACGCGCGGATGTACCAGAGCGGTTCCCACACGTCGATGGCCTGATCGCTGCCGGGCGGGTCGCCGATCGGCAACAGCCAGAACAGCAGCCGCGGCAGGCTGAACGGGTGCTCGCCGTCGCTCTCCTGCGCCCACCCGGCGACCAGCATCACCGGCACGGCGATCAGTCCGAGCAGCCACAGCGGGGGCAGCAGGCGGCGCAGGCGGGAGGTGACGACCCGGCGCGCGTCCCGCCTCTCCAGCGAGGCCGCGGTGAGCGAGCCGGCCAGCGCGAACATGACGCCCATGGCCGGCAGCACGATCGACAGCCAGGGCCATCCGAAGAGGTGGTAGACGATCACCCGGACGATCGCGGCGGCACGGAGGAGATCCAGGTATCGATTGCGCACCGCGACGAGGTTGCCAGCCCCGCCCTACGGGTCGCGACCTCCGCTCGGACGGGGAAGAAGGCACCACGGGCTTACCCCGTACGAATGAACTGTCCGGTTTGTCTGTGCGAATGTGCGACGCCCGTGCTTGCCCTCCGGCCGGTGAAACCCCTGCTCGGGCCGCCTTTCGCAGTGATGCCCGCCGGTGCCCGGCCGGTGATGGGCGTACGGCGTGAAGTGACCTTGCCCGGACTGTGACGTTGACCCCCCACGTAGGCGGCCCGGAACGGCCGGGCGCCACGGGCAGCGATGGGATTCAAGGGGTTATGCGGAAACCACTCGTGGTGGTCTGTGCGGCGGCTTCGGCGCTCCTGCTCGCGGGCGGCGTCGTGGCGACGTCGGCCGACGCCGACGAGCGGCCGGACGTGGCCGGCTGGAGCAATTTCTGGTGGCCGAGCCTGTTCGGATCGGACTCGTCCGACGACACGGCGGGTGACTTCGACGCGGACGAGGACCCGTTCGCCGACCGGGGGGTGCACGAGCGCCCGACCCTCGACGACCCGGACGCGGGCGACTTCGATCAGCAAGATGACGACGATCCCGTACGCCCGCAGGACGACGACGATCCCGTACGCCCGCAGGACGACGACGATGCCGACGAGCCCGCGGATCCGGCTGAGCGGCCGCTCGCGGCCCAGCCCGGTTTCGCCGCCCGGCCCGGTTCGGCCGCCCGGCCCGATGCGGCTCGGCGCCCCGACTCCGCGGCCCAGCGCCCGGCCGCTTCCGCCCAGCGCCCGGCCGTGTCCGCTCAGCGCCAGGCTTCCACGTCCGGCCAGTCGGTGCGGCGGCACAGCCAGCGCCACGGCTTCTCGGCCCAGCGGCCCGCCGCGAACCTGATGGCCGGCGCTCGCCGGGCCGTCACCGCCCGGGACGTCTCGGCCAGTCCGGCCGCCCCCGTCCAGCAGCGCGTTCTCATTCTGATCAACCACAACCGCCGGCGGGCCGGCTGCGGCTCCCTGACCCTGGACCGGCGCCTGATCGAGGCGGCCAACGAGCACGCGGCCGACATGGCCCGCCGCCGCTACTTCGCCCACGAGTCCCTCAACGGCGACAGCGCCGGCGACCGCGTGGCCGGGGCGGGCTACCGCTGGAAGCGCTACGGCGAGAACATCGCCCGCGGCGCCGACAGCGCGTGGGAGGTCGTCGACGGCTGGATGAACAGCCGGACGCACCGCCGGAACATCCTCGACTGCCGCCTTCGCCAGATGGGCATCGGCCTGGCCATCTCACGCGACCGCACCCCGTACTGGGTGCAGGACTTCGCCACCCCGGACGCCTGACCCGCCGCGCTCCCGCCCCGCTCCCGCCCCGCTCCCGAACGCCCGTAGCAGCCGCTGCGGGCGTTCGATCGTTCCCGGACGTGTCGCGCGGTCAGGCCACGTGGCGGGCTTGTCGAAGCAAGGTCAGGCCACGTGGCGGGCCGGGCGCAGCAGGGTCAGGGCGCGCAGGGCCTCGGCCCGGGAGATGGGCTGATCGTCCTCGGCCTGGACGGCCAGGGCCATTTCGATCGCCTGGCGGATCCAGGTGGTCTTGGCCACCTCGGCGGCCTTGGCGGCGGAGGCGACGGCCTCGTCGAGCTCGACCGGCAGCCGCAGTGAGCGGACCACCATCACGGCCGAGCCGGCCGGGGGGAGCGCGTCGAGCAGGGCCCGCTCGTCGTGCGGGGCGGGCGGGGGCTCGAAGGTGAGCCCGTCCAGGAAGGGGGCGACCTGTTCGGCCGTCTGAGGCATCGCGTCGTCGTGACTCATCGGGTCTTCTCCCAGCCGCTGAACTCGGTCAGCTCCGCATCCGTCATGTCGCGTGCACCGATGATCTTCCAGGTGTGCCCGGCCGTGTGGTAGACCGCCACGATCAGCGGCCGGCCCGCCGCCGTCCGGCTCCACACGGTCAGGACCGGGACCCCGGTGGCGCTGACGGCCCGGCGGGGCCAGCGCCGGTGGGCCTCCAGCGCCTGCCGCACCTCGGGCAGCTCGATGCCGAGCAGCGCGGCCAGAGCCCAGTCGTCCCATTCGTATGGCACCTCCCCAGCGTACTACGCGCGTATTACGTCTCGTGGCTCCGGCGAATCACGGTCAATACCCCTCAAGTCGCCGGGGCGGGGGTCGATGTGGCCTACCGGTTTCGCGCCACGCTCCGTCCGCGGGAGGGGTGCGTCGCTTCGCTGTGCTTCTATGTGCGGACAAGTTCCTGGGGAGGAATCACAGTGAGAGTGAGACGGGTTGGCGCCCGCCTCACCGGGGTCGTTCTGGCGACCCTGGTCGGCGGCGGTCTCGGTGCCGTGGCGCTGTCACCGGCAGTGGCGGGTGCGGCGGTGGGCACTCCGGTGACCACGACGGCCGCCAAGGCTGCGGCCGCGGGTTGTGCGACGGGCAAATATCAGAAGCAGGTCGAGTGGTGGCTCCACAAGCTCGGCGGTTTCGGCAAGACGACGGTCGACGGCAAGCAGTCCGCCGCCGACTGCACGGCCATCAAGAAGTTCCAGAAGCGCTACGGCATCCAGCCCGCGCAGGGCCTGGCCGGTCCGACGACGTACGACGTGATCAGCCGGCTCGGCCGCACCAAGGTCGCGGCGTGCAAGCCCAAGAAGTCGGGCATCACGTTCTGCGTCAACCTGACCGAGCAGACCGCCTGGATCATGAAGAACGGCAAGCGCTACACGAACCCGACGGTCGTCCGGACCGGCATGAAGGGCTACCGCACGCCGGCCGGCACCTTCAAGATCAACAAGCGGACGATCAAGGAATGGTCCGACCCGTACGACGTGTGGCTGCCCTACTGGCAGCGATTCAAGGGCGGGATGGGCTTCCACCAGACCACGACCTACATCCACGACAAGTGGCGCGGGTCGCACGGCTGCGTCAACCTGCTCAAGCAGGACGCTCAGACGTTCTACAGCACCGGCAAGATCGGGATGACGGTCAAGTTGATCGGACGCCGTCCGGGCACGTGAGAAAACGCAAGACCTGACGAGGGCGGGCTGCCGGATGACCGGCGGCCCGCCCTTCTCGCTGGTCGGCATAGAGTGGCGTGCGTGTCTGCCAAACCCCCGCGCTCCCTGGTGCTGGCAGCGGCCGGCCTGTTCCTGATCTCGTCGACCGCCGCCTCCTGCAACGAGAAGCAGTCCGACGTACGCCTCGGTGAGGCCGCCCGCGGCACCGTGTCGGAGATCGTCGAGGCGCCGGGGTCGGTGACCGCCCGGGCCGCGGCCACGGTCAGCGCCCCCTCGGCCGGCACCCTGGACGATCTGCGCGTCGAGTCGGGTCAGCGGGTCAGCAAGGGCCAGGTCCTGGCCGTGATCGACGCGCCCGACCTCGAGGCCCGCCGGCGCTCGGCCGAGCGCGCGCTCGACCAGGCGTCCCGGGGCGGCGGTTCGATCGGCGGCACCTCCGGGTTCACCGCCGTCCGCCGCCGGACCGACAAGCAGGCCGCGGACGCCTTCCACGAGGCCCGCGCGGCCGCCGCCAAGATCACCGACCCGGCGTTGCGCGAGGTGCTGCTCACGCAGGTCGACGCGGCGAAGCAGCAGTACGACGCCGCCTCGGCCGCCGCCGGAGCCGCCCTGCGCTCGGTGCAGCAGGGGGTGGCGTCGCTCGGCGAGGCGGTCAGCTCGCTCTCGGCCGCCCAGCGGCTGCAGGCCGAGCAGGCCTACGAGCTGGCCGACGCGGCCGTCGAGGCCCTCACCCTGCGCGCGCCGGTGGCCGGTGTGGTGCAGCTGGGCGGCACGTCGGGCGGGGGCACGCCGTCGCTCACCGACCTCCTCGCGGCCGGCGGCCCGGCCGCACCGCAGTCGGCGGGTGGCGGCTCGTCGCTGCCCGGAGTCGACGAGGCGGTGCCGCGCGGCGGCTACGTGGCGGCCGGGACCCCGATCCTCACCGTGGTCGACGTCAGCCGGCTCGGGCTGACCGCCGAGGTCGACGAGACGGACGTCCTGCTGGTCAAGGCCGGGGTCAAGGCGACCGTCGAGCTGGACGCGGCCACCGGCGCGAGCTACCGGGCCACCGTACGGGCCATCGACCTTCTGCCGACGACGTCGAGCCGCGGCGGGGTGTCGTACAAGGTGCGCCTCGATCTGACCGGCGGGAAGGACGCCGACGGGGGCACGGCGCCCACCCCGCGACCGGGCATGAGCGCGGTGGTGCGGCTGCAGGTCCGCGAGGCCGGCGACGCGGTCACCGTGCCCGCCTCGGCCATCATCAACGTCGACGGCAAGGACACGGTCTGGGCCGTACGCGGTGACAGCTACGAGCGGGTGCCGGTGACGCTCGGCGTGCAGGGCGAGGACGTCGTCCAGGTGACGAACGGCCTCGACGCGGGGCAGCGGATCGCGGTCTCGGGCGCCGACGAGATCCGGCCCGGCGACAAACCCTCATGACCGCGCCCGCCATCATCGCCACCGACATCAGCCGCACGTACGACCTCGACGGCGTCTCGGTGGCCGCCCTGCGCGGCGTGTCGCTGACCATTGAGCCCGCCGACTACCTGGCCATCGTCGGCACCTCCGGCTCCGGCAAGTCGACGCTGATGCACCTGCTCGGCGGCCTCGACCGGCCCTCCGGCGGCACGCTGCTGATCGGCGGCCGCGACGTGGCGACGCTCAACCCGGCCGAGATGGCCAAGCTGCGCAACGAGACCATCGGGTTCGTCTTCCAGTCGTTCCACCTGCTGACCCGGACCACCGCCCGCGACAACGTGGCCCTCCCGCTGGTCTATCGCGGGGTCGGCCGCCGGGAACGCCGCGCGCGGGCCACCGCGATGCTGGAACGCGTCGGCCTGGCCCACCGCCTCGACCACCGCCCCAACCAGATGTCGGGCGGCGAGCAGCAGCGCGTGGCGATCGCCCGGGCCCTGGTCACCGGCCCGTCGGTGCTGCTGGCCGACGAGCCCACCGGCAACCTCGACTCGGCGACCGGCCAGTCCGTGCTGGCCCTGCTCGAATCGCTGAACGGCGAGGGCGTCGCCGTCGTGCTGGTCACCCACGACCGGGACGTCGCGGCGCGGGCGCACCGCCAGATCGTCATGCGGGACGGCGTGATCGTGTGAGACTCGCGGAAGCCTGGCGCGTGGCCCTGGACGCCCTGCGCGCCAACCGGCTGCGCAGCGTCCTGACCATGCTCGGCGTCGTCATCGGGGTGGCCGCCGTGGTCGCGCTGGTCGGCATCGGCACCGGCACCAAGGGCCAGATCGAACAGCAGGTCGAAGGGCTCGGCTCCAACTTGCTGCTGGTGGTGCCGGGCCGGCTCGAGGCGGGATCGGCCCCGGCCGCGTCGACGATGAACATGGACGACGCCGACGCCGTCGCGCGCGTCGTCGGCGACCGCGACCGGGTGGCCGTGACCATCGCGTCGGGCGAGACGGTCCGCGCCGGGTCCCGGTCGGCGTTCGCCAGCATGCAGGGCGTCCTCGAGACCACACCCACCGTCTTCGTGCGCAACCTCGACCGGGGTTCCTATCTGACCCGTACGGACGTGACGACCGGGCGCCGCGTGGCCGTGCTCGGCGCCGGCACGGCCACGGCCCTGTTCGGCGACCGCGACCCGATCGGCCGGCAGATCACGATCGGCGGCGTCCGGTTCCGGGTCATCGGCACGTTCGAGCGGCTCGGTCAGAGCCTCGGCGTCGACCGGGACAGCGAGGTGCACGTGCCGGTCACCGCGGCCCAGCGCCTGCTCGGCACCGACCGCATCGACGGCCTGGCCATCCGCGCCCCCGACCGGGAACGCATCGGCGAGCTGTCCACGGCGGTCGTGAACGTGCTGAGCGAGCGGCACCCGGACAGCGACTTCAGCGCCGTCACCCAGGAACAGATCCTCGGCGTGCTCGGCGACATCCTCGGCGTGCTGACCGGGGTGCTGGCCGCGATCGCCGGGATCAGCCTGCTCGTCGGCGGCGTCGGCGTCTCCAACATCATGCTGGTGTCGGTGCGCGAACGGACCCGGGAGATCGGCCTGCGCAAGGCGGTCGGCGCCCGGCCACGCGACATCGGCGTGCAGTTCCTGCTCGAGGCCGTCCTGCTGACCACGATCGGCGGCGTCCTCGGCATGGCCCTCGGCGTCACGGCCGCGCTGCTGGTCGACCGTTTCTCCCCGGTCCCGGCCGCGATCACCTGGTGGTCGCTGGCCCTGGCCTTCGGGGTGTCCGCGTTTGTCGGCATCATCTTCGGTGTCGTGCCGGCCCAGCGCGCCGGAAGACTCGATCCCGTCGTCGCGTTGCGCACGGAGTGAAAACGCCGCCCGCACCGCTGCTGGTGCTCACCGCCATCGCCTCCGTCCAGGTCGGCAGCGCGATCGCCCACGGCCTGTTCGACGAGCTGGGCGCCGGTGGCGTCACGTTCCTGCGGCTGGCCTTCGCGGCGCTGATCCTGGCCGTCCTCACCCGCCCCGACCTTCGCACGTGGTCGGCCGCCGCCTGGCGATCGGCGGCCCTGCTCGGGGTGGCCATGGCCGGAATGAACCTGATCTTCTATCTGTCCCTGCGCACGGTGCCTCTGGGCATGGCCGTGACCGTGGAGTTCCTCGGCCCGCTGCTGCTGTCCCTGGTGCAGACCCGCCGCCTGGTCGACCTGCTGTGGGCCGCGCTGGCCGCGACCGGGGTGCTGCTGCTCGGGCTGGACAGCGGCGGTTCGGCCCCGCTCGGCGGGCTGCTGCTCGCCTTCGTCGCCGGGCTGTTCTGGGCCTCGTACATCGTGCTGAGCGCCCGGGTGGGATCGCTGGTGCCGGGCACGGGCGGCCTGGCCGTCTCGCTGTCGGTGGCCGCGGTGCTCGTGCTGCCCTTCGGGGTGGGCGGCGCCACCGGCGTCCTCGGCCACCCCGCGCTGCTCGTCGGCGCCGTCTCGGTGGCCGTGCTGTCGTCGGTGCTGTCGTACGGCCTCGAGATGCACGCCCTGCGTCACATCCCCACCCGCGTCTTCGGCATCCTGATGAGCCTCGAACCGGCCGCGGCCGCCCTGGCCGGCCTGCTGATCCTGCGCCAGCGCCTGGGCCCGGCCGAGATCGTCGCGCTGGTGCTGGTCACGCTGGCCAGCGCCGGGGTCACGCTGGCCCGCCGGGAATCGCGCAAGCGGGCCGAAGCGGTCGCGTCCTCGGCGTGACCACCGCCAGGGGCCGGTCGGGCGCTACGGCCGTTCGCACCGGCCGGGTCGCCGGCACCCCCGGTTCCGGCCCGGTGCGTCTCCAGGGGCTGACGAGGCGTACGTCTATCTTCTGCTTTGATCCTCAGGTCTTCGCCGGGGCCGCCGAACGTTCGTGAAAGAGAGAGGGGCGGTCGCACGGTGCGCTATCAGCTCCGCGACGAGCAGGGGGCAACCCGCAGCGTCGCGTACCTGATGTTGGCCGCTGCTCCGCTCGTGTTCCTGACCGGTCTGGTGCTGCCCGACGAGCATCCGGTGGCCTGGGTCGTCGCGATCTCGGCGACCATCGTGTTCACGGCCGTCGGCGGGTTGCTCGCCTGGCGCCGCCCGCAGGTCATTCCCCGGCTGTTCTGGCTGCTCATGCCGTTCGTCGCGGTCGGCACCGTCGCCGGGCTCAACGTGGGTTCGCGCGACGCCAGCGCCGGATCCCAGCTGTTCTACCTGTGGCCGGTGCTCTACACGGCCAATTTCCTCAGCCAGCGCGTGACCACCGTGATCATGGTCCTGGTGTCGGCCGGGCACGCGCTGGTCGCGTTCGAGGTGCGCGGCCTGGCCGCCGGGCTCTCCGACTGGATCTCGGTGACTGTCGCGCTCAGCCTCACCGCGGTCGTCGTGACCTCGCTGCGCAACCGCAACGACCGCCTGCGCGCGGTGCTCGAGTCGCAGGCGCTGGCCGACCCGCTCACCGGCATCGCCAACCGGCGTTCCTTCGACGACGAGCTGGACCGCTCGGTCGGGTGGGCGCGGGCCAACGGGGAGCCGCTGGCCCTGATGACGCTGGACATCGACCATTTCAAGAACATCAACGACACGTGGGGGCACGGGGTGGGTGACCGCGCGATTCAGGTGGTCGCTTCCTGCCTTCGTACGGTGGCCCGCCGCGAGGACGACGTGGTGGCGCGGCTCGGCGGCGACGAGTTCGCGCTGCTGCTGCGGGCCGACCGGCTGAGCGCCCGCCGGGTCGCCGACGAGGTGCGCACGGCCCTCGAAGCCGTCGACGGCCTGCCGTGCGGCACGCCCGGGCTGAGCATCGGCATCGCCCTGCTGCCCGACCACGCCGGAACGGCCGAGGAGCTGCGGGCCGCGTCGGACGCCGCGCTCTACGAGGCGAAGCAGGGCGGACGGGGACGGACCGCGATGGCCCACCCGCCGACGCCCCGGCAAACGGTCAGCGCGGCTGGATGACCGGCTGCTCGGCGGTGCTCTCGTCGAGCGCGGACCCGGTGACTCCCAGAATGTCGTCGCGCGTCCGCGGGTAGGGCCCCCACCCGTCGCGCAGCACGTGAATGTAGACCGCCTGGAGACACACCCCGACCCGCGCGGCCAGATCGGTGTCCTCCCGCCTCCCCAGCCGTACGGCCCGGGCGAAGTGATCGAGGGCCTCCATGTGCCGCCCCTGGTCGAAGCAGCAGCGGCCGGCGTTCTCGTGCACCACGCTGCGCAGCGTCTCCGGAACGTTCGCGCCGGTCGCCTTGGCGAACAGCCGGTCGGCCTCCTTGAAGTCGCCGCGCAGACGCAGAATGTGCGCCAACTCGGCCTGCGCGATCACCTCGGACTGCAGGTCACGGGCCGACTCGGCATGCGCCAGCGCGAGCCGGCTGGCCGCCGCGGCCATCCCCAGCTCACCGAGCAGGCGATAAACCTCGGCCCGTACGCTCAGCAGCCCCGCCTTGGCCACGTTGTCGACCTCGTCGGCCAGCGGCCCGTCGAGCCGTTCCCCCAGCTCGCGAAGGGCGTCCCGGTCGTCGACGACCTCCCGCAGCGTGCCACCGTCGAGCCGCCACCGAATAGCTTCGAGGTCGGCCGCGGACAGCGCCGGCCGCTCCGCCTCAACGCGCCCCGGCGCGGGAGACTGCGGCTGGTGCGCCGCCATCTGCTCGTTGATCCGCGCCCGTACGGCGGTGGGTTCGAGCTTCTCCGCGGCCTGCTGCTCGACCGTGCGGCCCTGGAACAGCCCGGTGACGTCGAGGTCGATGACGACGCCGTCGCCGCCGGGCCGGGCCGCCTCGTTCTCCCGCGCCTGTTCGTCGCTCGCGTCGCGTTGTTGCGGCTCTTCGGGCTGGTCGTCGTCGTGCTTGGCGGTGAACCACATGCCGCCGAACGCCGTCTCCGCCGTCCGCTCAGGAGCATCCGCACCCGAGACGGCCAGCCGCCCGATCGGCCGGATGTTGTGCAGAGTGCCATCCGGATCCATGTACGGCGCCGCGTGCGCCCCCATCTTGGTCGGATCCTCGCCCGCCGCGCCGCCCTGCCCGTCCGGGGTTCCGGCTTGCCGCGACTTCGCGTCCGGCTCGTCCACCGGCTGCCGCTGAGCCGGAACGGCCGGCGTGGCTTCGCCTCGCACCGGCGTCGTAGCCAGCGGTTGCGTGGGCAGACCCTGCTCCGCGGCCACCCGCGGAGCCGGACTCTGCGGCCGGACCGCCACATGCTCCCCGGCCGGCGCACTCACCGGCGCCTCGGCCAGCGAGGTAGGCCGCCGCCCGCCTTCCAGCGCCTGTTCCGCGGACCGGGCCTCCGCCCACTCCCGCGCCCGCTGATCGAGGACCGCGTGCGCCGCCACCGCGTCGCGCTGCTGCTCCGCAGCCGGCTGCGCGGAAACCGTCTCGCGCGGCTGCTCCGGAGCCGGGCGTCCCTGTTCGGGTCCGCGCTGTCCGTCGACCCGCTGAGCAGCCCCGGACTGATCCGGCCCATGCCCGTCGCGCCCCTGCCACCCGGCTTCGTGCTGCCCGAGCGCGTGCTGTTCGGCTTCGTGCTGTGCCGGCGCGTGCTGGCCGGCTTGGTGCTGTGCGGGCGCGTGCTGGCCGGCTTGGTGCTGTCCAGCTTGATGCTGTGCGGCCGCTTGCTGGCCGGCTTCGCGCCGTGCGGCTTCGTGTTGCCCGGCTTCGTGCTGGCTAGCTTCGTGCTGTGCGGCTTCCTGCTGCCCGCGTGCGTCGTGCGGTACGGCTTCGCGCTGCCCCGGTGCGCGCTGTGCGGGTGCGTGCTGCCCCACCTCGGACCGACTCGGACCGTGGTGACCGGAAGCTTCCCGGCCGGGCGCAGACATGCCGGCACTCGGCTGCCCGAACTGGCCCGAACCCGGCTGATCGCGCACGTCGGACCCGGCCGCGGGCGCACCAGGCACCTGCTGCCCGTGGAATCGCTGGTCCCGATCCTGCTCGGCGGGCGCGTGCAGACCCGGTGCCTCGGCGTGCTCGTCCCGAACCTCTCGACCGGGCGCCTGCCACCCATGCTGAGCCTGTTCCGCGACATGCTCTTCGCGCCCGCGCTGCCCCCGGCCGGACTCGTGCTGTTCCGCCGTTTGCGGGTCGGGGGTTCGCTGAGCCGGGAAATGCCGTTCAGACGCGGGCTGGCCCGAAGCCTGCTGATCCGGCGCGTACTGGCTCCGGCTTTGCGGCTCGGACCGCCCCGGCTCGGCCGCCCGCTGCCCAGCCACGGGCTGCCACTGCCCCGAACCATCAGGAACCGGCAGGTCGTATGCGGGCCGCCCCGGCCGCTGCTGCTGCTCAGGTGCCTGTTCGCCCGGCCATTGCTGGTCGGGTGCGTGCTGGCCCGGCCGTTGCTGGTCAGGTGCCTGCTGGCCCGGCCGTTGTTGGTCAGTTGCCTGCTGGCCCGGCCATTGCTGGTCGGGTGCCTGTTCGTCCGGCCACTGCTGGCCAAGCGCCTGCTCGCCCTGCCATTGCTGGTCAGGTGCCTGTTCGCCCGGCCGCTGCTGGCCAAGCGCCTGCTCGCCCTGCCATTGCTGGTCAGGTGCCTGCTGGCCCTGCCATTGCTGGTCAGGTGCCTGCTGGCCCGGCCATTGCTGGCCAGGTGCGTCTTGGCCTGACCATTGCTGGTCGGGTGCGTGCTCGTCCGACCATTGGTGATCGGTTGCCTGCTCGCCCGGCCATTGCTGGCCAGGGGCATGCTGGCTCGAGCCGGCCCGACCGGAAGCATGCTGATCCGGCAATTGACCATCGGGGGCGTGGAGTTCGGGGAACTCCCGATCGGGGCCGTATCCGCCCTGGAACTGCCGTTCCGGCGCCTGCTGGCCCGATTCCCACTGGCCCGGCGCCTGCTGACCCGGCTCCCGTCGGCTGGGCGCGTCCTGCCCGGGTGCCGACGTGGGGCGACCCGGGAACTGCCGCTCGGTGGGGCGCGGACCCGCAACGTTCTGGGCCGGGGCTTCCTGCCGGCTCGGGTACGACCGATCCGCTGCCTGCTGGCGCGACTCGGGCTGAGCGGGCGGCTGGGCCGGGGGCGGGTCGTGCTTGTCGGAACCGTGGCCGAACAGCTTGTCGACCGCCTTGCGGAAGAACGCCCCGCCGGTCTTGTGCGGGGCAGCGTGCTCCTCCGGGGCGTGCTGGTCGCGAGCCGGCCGACCAGGCCCGCGCTGTACCGGCACAGACAGCCCGGCAGGCTGCTCGTCGAGCCACCCACCCTGCTGGTCGGGGCCGGGTGCCGGACGTGCCGCGCGGGGATCCGGGCCGGGATGCCCCGGCCGTGCCTGCGACGGCTCGTCGCCCGGCCAGCCGGGGAAGTCCCGGCCGTCGGCGGGCGGCATCGGGCCGCGAGCCTGCGCCGGTCGCGGCGACGGCGAAAGGTCGGCCGGCCCCGGAGTAACCGGAGGCGGCACTGGAACGCCAGGCAGAACCGGCGGCGCGAGCGCCCCCGCTTGCGACACTCCGGCCGGCGGCACGTCACGCGGAGCGGCGGCAGGCGACACCGGAGCAGCGTGCGCCGCGGCGGACTGCGGCGACGCCGAGTCAGCCCACGGCGAAGCGCCATGGCCCTGCTGCGTCCCAGCCGACGACACCGGGAACTGCTGCGAACCAGGCTGCTGGGGCCGGCCCCGTTCGGTTGCACCGGGCTGCGACACCCCGTGCTCCGGCTGGCCGGAGGCGTGCTGCGGGCGCCCCGGCTGGGGGAACCCGCGCTGCGGATCCTCGACCTGCGGCACCCCGTGCTGCGGCGTGTCAGCCTGCGGCATTCCGTGCTGGTCAGTGCCGGGCTGGGTGAACGCACGCTGCGGCTCGCCGCTTTGCTGCGCCTCGTGTTGCGGCGTGTCACCCATTCCGTGCTGGGGCGCGCCGGGCTGGGTGTATCCGCGCTGGGGCTGGCCGGCCTGGGGCGTCCCGTGCTGCGGCGTGTCAGCCTGCGGCATTCCGTGCTGGTCAGTGCCGGGCCGGGGGAACCCACGCTGCGGCTCGCCGGCCTGCGGCGTGTCACCCATTCCGTGCTGCGGTGCACCGGGCCGGGCGTAACCGCGCTCGGGCTGGGGCGTCCCGTGCTGCGCAGGGTCGGCATATGGCGTTCCATGCTGGGGCGCGCCGGGCTGGGTGTATCCGCGCTGGGGCTGGCCGGGCTGGAACGTCCCGGGCTGCGTCCTGTCAGCCTGTGGCATCCCGTGCTGAGGCGCGCCGGGCGGGGTAAATCCACGCTGGGGCTGGCCGGGCTGAGTCGTCGCGTGCTGCGCACTGTCAGCGTCTGGCATCCCGTGCTGGGGTGCACCGGGTCGGGAGGACCCGCGCTGCTCGTCGGCCTGCGGCATCCCGTGCTGGGGAGCAGCGGCGGCCGGCGGCATCTGAGCGCCGGGAGTCGGGCCCTGGGCCGCCGCGGGCGGCGCCTGAACGTTCGGCACTGGCCCCTGCGGCGCGGGAGCCGGCGTGTGTGTCCCGGGAACGGGCACGTTGGATCCCGGCAGGGGACCGCGCGCCGCGGCCGGTGGCTCCGAGACCGGCGGCCGCGGGTTGACGCCCGGCGGTGGACCGGCGGGCGTGGTCGGCGCGTCCTGGACGGGGGCCGCGCCGTGAGCGGCTGCGGGCGGCATTCCACCCGGAGGCATCGCGCCGGGCGGCATGGACTGGTCCGGGTAATGGGGGGCTGCCGGAGACACCGGACGGCCGAAACCACTGCTCGGCAGCGCGGCGGGAGGTGCCTCGTCCGCCACCATCGCCCAGGGGTCGTCGCCCTCGGAGAGGAAGACGTGTGCGGTTCGCGGGCTGCGGCGCGAGCGGGGCATGTCAAGCCGCGGATCGGTTTCGGCGAGCGACGGGTCGCCGGGACCCTGCGATCGCTGCCCGGGTGCCTGCGGCGGAACACCGCGCCCCTGTACGGGCGGCGGCACGGCCCCACGCCCCTGCGGCGGAACACCGGCCGCGCGATCGTCCGGAGCGATCCCACGCTCGTACGAGGCAAGTCCACGGTCCTGCGCGGCAAGCTCACGATCCTGCGGAGCAAATCCCCGGTCCTGCGGAGCAAACTCACGGTCCTGCGGAGCGAGTCCACGGTCCGGCGCAGCAAGTCCGCGGCCTTGGGGCGCGACTCCGCGGTCCTGGGGAACAACCCCGCGGTCCTGGGGCACGCCGCGGTCCTGCGGTGCGACCCCGCGGTCGTAGGGCGCGCCCCCGCGGTCCTGGGGTGCGACCCCGCGGTCGTGCGGAGCGACGGCGCCATGGTCCTGCTGCGGGACGCCACGGCCCTGCTGCGGGGCGACGCCACGGTCCTGCTGCGGGACGGAACCGCGGCCCTGCACGGGCTGGGCCGGTGGCGGCACGGACCCGCGGCCGGGCGGCGTGGCAGAACCTCGCGCGGCCTGACCGGGTGCGTCCTGGGTGGGCGCCCCCGACGGGCGGGCTGCGGGTGGCGGCACGGCGGCGGCCCGCGCGGCCGGGGCCTGCGGCGCGGGGGCCGCGGCGGCCGGCGGGGTCTGGGCCGGGGCGCGCGGCGGGACCGCCGGTGGCTGGCTGACAGGGGTGGCGGGGGCCGGGGGAGGGCTGACCACCCGGGCGGCCGGAGTCGGGGCGTGGGTGCCGACGACCCGCGGCGCGGCCGGGGGTTCGGCCTTCTTGATGACGCGCGGAGCGGGCGGCGGGTCCTGCTTGGCGATGACCCGGGGCGGGGCGGGCGGCGTGGCCTTGCCGACCACGCGCGGGGCGTCGTCGGGGTCCTCCTCCGAGGCAGGGTCGCCCGCGGAGGGGGACGAGTCGAGAGCGGCCGGGGACTCCTCGACCCAGCCGTCGTCCCAGGTCTGGCGGCGGCGGTCGTCGACGATCTCGCCCTCGATGGTGCGCGGCGGGCGTTCCTCGAGGATCTCGCCCTCGATCGTGAGGGGCGCCTCCTCGCGGGGCGGGGCCCAGGCGCGGTCGGGCTCGCGACGGGGATCCGCGTACTCCGGGCGGGGACGACGCCGCTCGTCGTAGTCGTAATCGTGGCGCCGGCGGTCGCCGCCGCCCGCACCCTCGAGGGGCTGCTCGTCCCAGATCATGGCGGCGCGTTCGCCCGACCGGCGTACGTTCTCGTCGGGGTTCGGGCGACGGCGGCGCTCGTCGTATTCGTACGCGTCGTCGCGCCGCCGCGACGAGTCGGTGCGGCGGTGAGGATCGGCCTCGGGCACCCGGGCCCGTCCGCTCGCGGCGGGAGCGGCTGGCGGCTCCTGCTCGAAACGGCGAGGGCGCTCCTCCTCGTACCGGCGGGGTCGCTCCTCTTCATACCGGCGCGAGCGCTGCGGACGCTCATCCTCGGCGCGACGCTGCTGACGCTCGTCCTCAAGGCGGCGCTGCGGACGGTCCTCCTCGGGGCGGCGAGAGCGCTGCGGGCGCTGCTGCTGCTGCCACCGGCCGCCGGGGCGGTCCTCGTCGTCGCTGCGGCTGACGGTCTTGACGCCCGGGTTCGGCCCGTGCCCGTACGCCTCCAGGTCGCGGTGGTCGAACGGCTCGTCGATGTCGTCGCGCGGGTCGTAGCGGTCGTCGCGCCGCGCGTACGTCGTGTCGGGCGCGTCGAAGTCGGCGCCCAGCTCGGGCCGGTTGAAGTCGACCTCGTCGAAGTCGTTGCCGGCCAGGTTGGGCTGCGACGTGTCGATCGGGACGAAGCTGGGGTCGTCGAGCCAGCTCGGCCGCTGCGAGTCGAACGCGGCCTGGGGGCGCTGCGGCCCGCCCGAGTTGCTGGTGGCCCGGCGCTGACGGCGTGCGGCCAGCTCGTCGACCTGGTCGTCGGCGCGACGGGTCGGGATGATCGGGTCGGGAATGTCGCGCCGCTCGTACTGCCGCTCTTGCACGACTGCCGTGTTGGGGACGATGGAATACTCGGAGTACTCCTCGTCCCAGTATTCGTCGTCCTCGAAGCTCATGCCACGGCTCCCGGAGCGTGCGCACGACGGCCGGAGAGGTGCCTTTCACCCCATCGCCGCATGCCTCGCCCCCCGTTCGTCACGCGTGCCCGGTTGATCCCCTCCCACGCGGTGGATGTGGAAGGTTAACCACGGATTTGCGGGCCGCGCCACCACCCCCGGGAGCGCGCCCCACGGCATCCCGCCGGGTCGGGACCGCGCGGCGGCCCCGGCTCGTCGCTCAGCCGGACTTGTTTCCTCGGCGCAGAGTACGCGTGGCCGTGCCGAACAGTTCAAACGCTGTCGGCTGATGTACAGATCGTTTGCTCGCCGGGACGAGCCGTCACCATCGGACGCGGCTCGAACTTAAGCAATTCTTAAACCCGTTCTGACGATACGGACGGGTAACCGGGCCACCCGGCGGGCGCGGCCAGTGGTGAAGCACACCCTTCCCAGAAACGGATCAAGGTGCTGTGCGGTGTCACGGTGGAGGAGCGCCCGGGACAACGCGGTCCTGGGTGGAGCAGACGACACCGAAAGGAAGGAGCGGAACATGCCGCGCCTCGACCTCGGCGCCGTACGCGCCACCTGGCGGACGGCCCTGCGCCGTCTCGACGCCTGGACGCTCGAGACCCTCAACTCCCCGGCCGGCGGCCGCCGCCCCCGTCTCTAGATGGCCGCCACCGCGCACACCTAACGCGAACGCTCACATCGTCCTGCCCCCCATGCCGGTGTGAGGTCGTGCCTGCGCGGTCGTGCCGGGACCGGAACGGCGGCGGGGTAGCTCCCCGCCGCCGTTTCGCCGCCGCCGCGTTTTTGTCACACCGGGGCGGTAGCTTTCTTCCGTGAGCAGCTTCGAAGCAGATCCCGAGGTCGGCCTGTCCGCGCCGGCCGCCATGGAGTTGCTCGAGGGCGCCCCCGTCGCGCTCGGCGGTCCTCGCGGCTTCGCCGTCACCCGCACCCTGCCCAACCGGCAGCGCCGCATGGTCGGCGCGTGGTGCTTCCTCGATGCGTACGGGCCGCATGATCTTGATTCTGGCGACGACGGCATACGTGTCGGGCCGCACCCGCACACCGGCCTGCAGACCGTGACGTGGCTGCTCGCGGGCGAGGTGCTGCATCGCGACAGCCTGGGCAGCGTGCAGCTGATCCGCCCCGGCCAGCTCAACCTGATGACCGCCGGCCGCGGCATCTCGCACTCCGAGGAGACCCCGGCCGAGCACACCCCCGTCCTGCACGGTGTCCAGCTCTGGGTCTCCCTTCCGCACGCCGCACGCGACCTGCCGCCCGTCTTCGCCCACCACGCCGACCTGCCCGTTGTCGCCGGAGCCGGCCTGACCGCGACGGTCCTCATGGGCAGCTTCGCCGGTGCCACGTCGCCCGCGCGCTGCTACACGCCCCTGGTCGCCGCCGAGATCGGATTGGCGCCGGGCGCCGAGTCCACATTGTCTCTGAGGCCCGATTTCGAATATGCGTTACTTGCGCTCGACGGCGTCGCCACAGTCGACGACGCCACGCTGAAACCGGGTCCGCTGCTCTACCTGGGCTCCGGCCGCGAGACGGTCCGGGTCGCCACCGAGTCCCCGTCCCGGCTGCTGCTGCTCGGCGGTGAGCCGTTCGACGAGCGCATCGTCATGTGGTGGAACTTCGTGGCCCGCGACCACGACGAGATCGTCCAGATGAGAGCCGACTGGTCCGACCGCACCCCGCGCTTCGGCGAGGTCCGCGGCTATGCCGGGCCGCCCCTGCCGGCCCCGCCGATGCCGATCACGCGCCTGGTCCCGAGGGGTCGTGTCCGCTGACAGCGGCGCCGGGTGCGTCGGGTTTTGCGTACGGCGCACGTGCTGTGCGTCGTACGGGCCGATCGGGTTGACGCTGGTTGCCCGCGGGCGGATGGTCGAGTGGTACGGCCATGTCGTGCTGTTCGCAGGGAGCATCAGTGGACTTCTGGGACGCAAGCAAGCTTGCCCTGATCGTGGCCACGCCCACGCTGCTCGGCGCGCTCGTGGTCTGGGCGCCGAAGTGGTGCGGCGCCATCGCCGACCGCTGGGAGGCGGCACGCCCGAAACCGCCGCAGCCGTACGGGCCGCCGATCGAACAACTCGCCGCCGACCTGCGCCGCCTGCTGCGCCTGCACAACGAGCTCACCGTCTCGGCCCACCTGGCCATGCGCGCCCACCGCCTGTGGGCCGTCGAGGCCGCCATCGGCACCCGCGCCGTCGAGGCCGCCCGGGCGCTCGACCTGCCACACCCCGAGCTCGGCCCGCTCGACACCCTGACCCGCCGTCAGCTGCACGACCTGCTGATGTCGCTGGCCGCGGCCGGTCTGGTGCTGCCGGCCAAGGTCGGCCCGTTCACCTCCGACGGCCGCCTCTGAGCGCTCCCCGGGCCGCCAATTCCGGCGCGGCATCGTCGGGCTGACGCGGCTGCGCTCTGCCCACCGCGGCATCGGCACTTGTGCGCCAGCTCGGTCGACGAGGCGCGCCACCGTTGCTATGAGCAACGCGCCGACCCTTTCCCGTGCGCCCTGACTCGGCTGACTGGGCGCGCTCACCGTTGCTACGGCAAAGTGCCGACCCTTCCCGTACGCCCCTGGCCAGGCTGACGGGGCGCGCTCACCGTTGCTACGGCAAAGTGCCGGCCCTTCCCGTACGCCCCTGGCCAGGCTGACGAGGCGCGCTCACCGTTGCTACGGCAGAGCGCCGGCCCTTCGCGTACGCCCCTGGCCCGGCTGACGAGGTGCGCCCACCGTTGCTACGGCAGAGCGCCGGCCCTTTCCCGTACGCCTCTGGCTCGGTCGACGCGGCGCGCGCACCGTTGCTACGGCAAAAGCGGCGACCTTCCCGTACGCCGTGCTGCCCTCGATCTTGCGATCCGTCGGCAGGGGCGGCGACTCAGGCCGTGAACCGGCTTGACCCCAGGATCTTGGTGATCGTCACCTCGATCGCCACCCGCGCCGGGTTGGGTCGCGGCTGGCGGTAGCGGGCGGCGTACCGCTTCTCGGCCTCGGCCACCGATTCCGGGTCGTCCCGCACGACGGCGAGCCCCTCCACGGTCGTCCAGCGGGGACCGTCCACTTGGCAGATTGCCACCCGGCCTTGCCCGTTCCGCACGTGCCGGACGTGGGCCGAAGTGGCCGACGAGATCACCCGGGCCAGTCCGGCCACCGGATCCAGCGTCGCCCCCACCGCAACGACGTGCGGCGACCCGTCGGCCCGCAACGTCGTGAACGTGCAGAGGTGCCTTTCCGTCCAGAATTCCGACAAATCGGAGTTAGTGATCTCTACGCGGCCGCTCATCCGCCGATTGCCCTCAACGCACGCATGACCCCATCATGCGCGGCGTGATCACCGCTGCCGGAGCGGGGGTTGCGAAAGCGGGGGCGGGGTGAGCGCGGCTAGTGGGCCAGCTGATGGAGTGACTGCGGATGCCAGTGGGGAGCGGGCGCTGGGCTCGGACCATCGGGATCGGGAGACGACGGCGCCGGTGGGGGCGGAGGTAAGCGCGGGCTCGCGGGATCACGGGCGCCGGTGGGGAGCGGAGGTAAGCGCGGGCTCGCGGGATCACGGGTGCCGCTGGGGTGCGGAGGTAAGGGCGGGCTCGCGGGATCAGGGGCGCAGGTGGGGGAGGGGAGGTCGGCGCGGGCTCGCGGGATCAGGGGCGACGGCGCCGGTGGGGAGCCGGCGCAGGGCGCGGACCACCGGGATTGTCAGCAGCAGACCGACCACAGGCACGAGGAACGCCCACCGCAAGCCGATCGGCTCGGAGAGGGCACCGATCAGAACCGCCCCGAGCAGCGCCCCCGCGTAGTTGAAGAGGTTGACCCGGGCCAGCACGGCGTCGCTCCGGCCGGGGGTGGCCTCGCCGGCGGCGCTGAAGGCCAGCGGGATCAGCAGCCCCACGCCCAGGCCGGCCAGGGCGAACCCCGCGATGGCCACGGCGATCGAGGGGACCGCCACCACGAGGAAGCAGCCCAGGGCGCAGACCAGCAGGGCGCCGGTGACCGCGGCCGTGCGGCCCACGCGGGGGACCAGGTGGTCGCCGGCCAGGCGGGAGATCAGGACCGTGGCCTGGTAGGCGGCGTAGCCGAGGGGGACGACGGCGGCGGGGGCGGCCAGCGAGTCGTCCAGATAGATCGAGCTCCAGGTGCTGACCGCGGAGTCGGCCAGGAAGCCGGTCAATACGAAGGCGCCGCAGATCCAGATGATCGGGCGGGTGGAGGCGGCGGGGCGTTCGGTCAGGTCGGGGGTGGCCACTGTGCGGGCCGGTTCGAGGGCGGGCCAGGCCGAGATCACGTAGGTGGCGGCGAACAGGGCGGCCACGCCCACGGCGACCGAGGCCCCGGCGCCGCCGGCCGCGAACGCGGACATCAGCAGGGCCGCGGCGATGGCGGCGGCGGTGTAGGCGGCGAACAGGCGGTTCATCACGCTGCGGCCCAGCCGCGCCTGCACCAGGACGCCCTGCATGTTGAGGCTGGCGTCGACCGCGCCGAGGCCGACGCCGTAGACGATGAGCACCGCGATGAAGGCGGCGATCGGGGTTCGTACGGTGACCAGGGCCAGGCCCGTCGCGACGGTGAGCAGACCGCCGGCCAGGGCGAAGCGGCTGCCCAGGCGGGCCGCCACCCGGTCGGCCAGCACCGAGCCGCCGGCCGCGGCCACGCAGACCAGCAGCAGGATCACCGAGACGAACGTGTCGTCGACGCCCTGCCGCTGCTTGAGCTGCGGCAACGCCGTCACGAGGGCGGCGTAGCCGAGGCCCTGGGCCGCGTAGCCGCCGGCGATCCAGGCCGCGCGCCGTCCGCCGGTCAACGATGCCACCAGACGTCTCCCTCGATCGAGCAGGGGGACAGAATGGTGCACGCGCTCCGTCGCGGCAAGATCAGGCGGGCTGTACGGCTTCCAGGGCGGCCACGGCGGCGCCCCGGGCACCGGCCATGTCGAGGTCGGCGACCAGCGCGAAGGTGGACGCGGCGGCCTGCTCCTCGCGCAGCTGGGTGCTCTCGCGGACCGTGTTCAGGAACCACTGCCGGAACTTGGGCGCCGCCTCGACAACCCCGCCGCCGAGCAGGTAGGCGTCCGGGTCGGTGAAGTTGGCGGCGATGGTGAACAGCTTGCCGATGGCCTTGGCCTGCTGCTCGAAGACGGCCAGGGCGAGCGGGTCCTCCTTCTCGGCGTACGCGCGCAGCTGTTTGGCCGCCTGCGGCAGGGGCTCGGCCGCGAGCGGGTGGTCGGGGAAGCGGGTCAGCCAGTAGGGCAGCAGGTTCTTCTTGATGCCGGTGAGCGAGGCGATGCTCTCGACGTCGCCGCTGAAGCCGCAGTTGCACTCGGGGACGGGCTGGCCCACTTCGAGCACGCCGTGCAGCGGGATCTGCACGTGGCCGAGCTCGCCCGCCATGCCCGCGGCCCCGCTGACCACGCGGCCGTCGACGACCACGCCGCCGCCGAGCCCGGTGCCGACGATCGCGGCGGCCGACGACTTGGTCATCGCCTCGGCCCCGAACAGCCGGTGGTGCGCATAGAGGGCGGCCGCGTTGGCGTCGTTGAGATAGAAGACGGGCAGGCCGATCCGCGCCTCGAGCGCGCTGCGGATGTCGAAGCCGTGCCACGAGACCATGCTGAAGTTGGTCGCGCCCTTGGACGAGATGACCCCCTTGGCACTGGCCGGGCCGGGCGTGTCGAGGCCGACCGCGCGCACCAGCGTCAGCGGCGTGCTGGTCAGCTCGAGAATGTTGTGGAAGGCCTCGGCGAGCTGCTCGATCGCCGACTCGGGGCCCTCGGTCACCAGGCTCGGATTCTCGACCAGACTGTCGACGAGATACTGACCGGTCGCGTCCAGAACGGTGGCGTTGTTGCAGGTGCCGCCGTTGTCGAGCCCGACAACGACCCAGGAGGCGGGGGTGCGTACCGATTCAACCTGATCCACAGGCATGAGCGTACGTCCGACTTACGCCCCGCGGTACGGGTGCGGGCGGATTGCGGGTGCGTTAGTCACGGTTGCAGGAGCGACAGCCACGCCCGTCCGGACCGATGGGTCGGGCATGACGACCCGACGCACGCTTCTCGCCGCCGGTGCCGCCACCGCTGTCGCCACTGTTGCCGCCACGGCTGTCGCGGCTCCGGCCGAGGCCGCCCCGGCCGCCCTCGACGCCGCCACGCTCGTGAGCGCCGACCCGATCGCCCACCTGGTCCGCCGGGCCACGTTCGGCCCGACCCAGGAGTCGCTGGCCGAGGCCCGCAAGCTCGGGGCCGCCGCCTGGCTCGACCGTCAGCTCGACCCGGCCAAGATCAGCGACCCGGTCTGCGACGAGCTGATGAGCCGGCTGCCGCTGGCCGGTGCGAGCATCGCCACCGTACGCGCGAAGCTCGCCAAGAACTCGTACGACGGGTTCAAGCAGCTGGGCCGGGCCGCCGTGGCCCGCGCCGCGTGGAGCAACCGGCAGCTGTTCGAGATGACCGTCGCGTTCTTCGCCAACCACCTGCACGTGGCCGCGCCGTCGAGCCAGACGTGGGACAGCCGCTGCGACTACGACGCCCAGGTCATCCGCAAGCACGCGTTCGGGCGCTTCGCCGACATGCTCAAGGCGTCGATGAAGCACCCGGCGATGCTCACCTACCTCGACAACCGCTCCTCCACCAAGTCGCACCCCAACGAGAACTACGCGCGCGAGCTGATGGAGCTGCACACCGTCGGCCTGGTCTACAGCGAGCAGGACGTCTACGCCGGCGCGCGTCTGCTCACGGGTCTCACCGTCAGCAAGACCAACGGCACCTTCCTGTACGACGGAAGCCTGCACGTGACGGGCGCGGTCTCGATCCTCGGGTTCAAGCACGCCAACGCCACCGCGGCCGTGGGCGAGCCCGCCGCCATGGCGTTCGCCGACCACCTGGCCCGGCACCCGGCGACCGCGCAGCGCCTGGCGACCAAGCTGTGCCAGCGTTTCGTGGCCGATGTCGCGCCCGCCTCCCTGGTGACCAAGCTGGCCAAGGTCTACCTGGACAACGACACCGCGATCAAGCCGGTGCTCAAGGCCCTGTTCACCTCGCCCGAGTTCGTCGCCGCGGTAGGGCAGAAGACGCGTACGCCGCTCGAGGACCTGACCGCTACGATCCGGACGCTCGGCCTGGGACCGGAGAAGTCGGGCCTGCAGCTGCTCGACGCCCTCTACAACGGGCTCGTCTACGTGGGCAACGCGCCGTTCCGGTGGGCCCCGCCCAACGGCTACCCCGACGTGGCCGCGGCCTGGGCGTCGCCGTCCGGGTTCCTGCTGCGCTGCAACAACCACCTCAACCTGGCCGCGGGCTGGTACCCGAGCTGGTTCACCCGTCCCGCCGACATGCTCAAGTTCCTGGTCCCGACGCTGCCGGGCACCTACGGCGCGCTCGTCGACGCGCTCGCCGTACGCCTGATCGGGGCCAAGCTGCCCGCCCGGCACGCCGCCGCGGTGCTCAGCGTCGCGGGCAAGCTGCCGACCAGTCCTCTGACCGCATCCGACAAGTCGCTGGCCGGCCACGCGCCGTACCTGATCGCGCTGGTCCTCGACGCGCCCTCGTTCCAGGTGAGGTGAGCACGATTTTT
This sequence comes from Actinoplanes sp. NPDC021490, assembly GCF_055562135.1. Taxonomy (NCBI): domain Bacteria; kingdom Bacillati; phylum Actinomycetota; class Actinomycetes; order Micromonosporales; family Micromonosporaceae; genus Actinoplanes; species Actinoplanes sp. NPDC021490. The sequence goes on along the minus strand of NZ_JBVHFW010000013.1, from coordinate 184,870 downwards.
GACTGCGGAGAGACGACGCTGACGCGGCGGGGCCTGCTCGGGGCGGCCACGCTGGCCGGGCTGGCCGGGGCCGGCGTGTCGACCCAGCTCGCGTACGCGGACCCGGGTTACACCGGCGACACGCTGGTGGTGCTGTCGCTGCATGGCGGTTTCGACGGCCTGTCGGCGCTGGCCCCGATCGGCGACGCCGACTACTACAAGGCGCGCCCCAACATCGGCGTGCCCAAGGCGCAGGTCATCGCCGGCGACGGCTCGTTCGGCCTGCATCCGGCGCTGGCCCCGCTGCTGCCGCTGTGGAAGAGCGGCCAGCTGGCCGGCGTGCACGCGGTGGGCCAGCCCAATCCGACCCGGTCCCACTTCGCGGCCATGGAGGCCATGGAGAACGCGGCCCCGGGCACCTCGATCCGCAGCGGCTGGCTCGAGCGCATGCTCGGCGCGTCCGGAGCGCCCGGCGCCCTGGCCGGGGTCTCGGTCGGGCACGCCATGCCCGACCGGCTGTTCGCCGGGCCCACGCCGTCGGTGTCGATGGGCTCGATCGACAAGTTCACCCTGGCCGGCGACTCGGCGAAGCGTCCGGTGGCGGCCGCGCTGCGGGCCATGTACGCCGACGCGCCCCTGCTGCAGGCCACCCCGGCCCTGGCCGCCGACAAGGCGCTGACCGCGAGCGCGGGCGTGCGGGGCGTGGCGTACACACCGGCCGGCGGTGCGGTTTACCCCGCCACCGAGCTCGGCAACGCCCTTCGCGACGTGGCCCGGCTGATCAAGGCCAAGGTGGGCCTGGCCACGGCCGCGGTCGACTGCGGCGACTGGGACATGCACGAGGCCCTCGGCCCCGCGGTCAAGGGTCAGCGCATGTACGACAACCTGGCCGGGCTGGCCCAGGCGCTCGCGGCGTTCGCGGCCGACCTGGGGCCCGAGGGGTTGAAGTCGGTGACGCTGCTGACCATCAGCGAGTTCGGCCGCCGGGTGCAGGAGAACGGCTCGCGGGGCGCCGACCACGGGCACGGCAACGCGATGCTGCTGCTCGGCGGCGGGGTCAAGGGCGGCAAGGTGTACGCCAAGTGGCCCGGCCTGAGCCCGGCCGCGCTGGTGGCCGGCGACCTCGCCGCGACCACCGACTATCGGTCCGTGATCGGGGAGATCCTGCAGAAGCGCTGCGGCTTCGGGTCACTCTCGCAGGTGTTCCCGTCGGTCGCGCCATCGACGTTCGGCCTGGTGTCGGCGCGCTGACATGTCGCGTTGAACGACCGTTAACTTACCCGGGAGGTACTGGAAGTCCGGTAACGACTTATGGTGGCCGTGATGGAACCAGCTGACGGGCATGTCGTCCTCGACGCCGCCGTGGACGAGGGTTTCGCCTCCCTGCGGCTGCAGTCCCGGCCGCGCGCCGAACGCTACGAGATGGGCCGGTCCCTGCGCGAGCGCGCACACCGGTCCGAGATGGCGTACTGGAAAGCTCCGGACGGCCGCGCCGACCCGGTCACGCAGATCATGCACGCGAACCTGGGCCGGCAGGCCTGGCTGGTGCCGGTGCGCGTCGGGCGGATGATCCAGTCCCCGTACGCGTATCTGCGCGGCTCGGCCAACGTGATGGCCGACGACTTCGCCTCCCTGCCCGCGACCGGCATCACGCCGGTCATCTGCGGCGACGCCCACCTGGGGAACTTCGGTTTCTACGCGTCCCCCGAGCGCGAGCTGGTGTTCGACCTCAACGACTTCGACGAGGCGCACCCGGGTGCGTGGGAGTGGGACCTGCGGCGGCTCGTCGTCAGCGTGTACGTGGCCGGCCGGCAGAACGGCTTCAAGGAGAGCGCGTGCGGCGACGCCGTGCGGCACTGCGTCGAGGAGTATCAGGAGCAGATCGGTCATCTGGCCGAGCAGCCGCTGCTGGCCCGCTCGTTCGCCCCGATGGACGTGGACCGGCTGCGCTCGGCCGCCTCCCGGGCCAGCTTCCGCGCCGAGATCGACCGGGCCGCCCGGCGGGCCCGCCGCCGCACGAGCGACCGGGCGCTGCCCCGGTTCACCGAGCGCCGCGACGGCACGGCCCGGCTCGTCGAGGAGCCGCCGCTGATCACCCGGCCCAGCTCCGCGGAGGTCGATCAGCTGGCCGAGGCGCTGGACGGCTACCTCAACACGCTGCCGCCGCACTGGGCCCGGATCCTGGCCGGCTATCGGATCGTCGACATCGCGCACAAGGTGGTCGGCGTGGGGTCGGTGGGTCTGCGGGCGTACGTGGCCCTGTGCGAGGGCAGCAGCCCCTCGGACGTCGTGTTCCTGCAGCTCAAGCAGGCCCGCCGCTCGGTGATCGCGCATCACCAGCACGGCGACGCGGCCTGGCACCGGCATCAGGGCCAGCGGGTCGTCGAATATCAGCAGGCTCTGCAGACGGTCTCGGACCCGCTGCTGGGCTGGGCGACGGTCGGGGACATCCAGTTCTACGTGCGGCAGTTCCGCGACATGAAGGGCGCGATTGTCGTCGAGGGCATCGACGCGCCGGCGCTGGGCGACTACGCCGGAATCTGCGGCTATCTGCTGGCCAAGTCGCACGCGCGCACCAGCGGGGCGTCGATGATCGCCGGCTACATCGGCGGCGGCGACAAGATGGCCGGCGCGCTGTGCCGTTTCGCCCGCACCTATGCCGACCAGGTGGAAAGCGACCACGAGGCCCTGGTGGCCGCCGTGCGCCGGGGCGTTCTGCCGGCCGAGATGGCCTGACCGGTCTCCTTTGTACAGGGCTGTTACAACTCATAGGCATGTATAGATATTGACGATCTTCTTCAGTAGCGTCGGTGCTGCCGTCCGCGGCCGGGGGGCCGCCGATGGGCTGAAGGGGGAAATTGATGCGAAGAAGCATCGCAACCGTCTCCGTGGCTGTTCTGGGTCTGGCGTTGATCACGCCTGGGGCCGCTCAAGCCGCACCGTCGCCGTCCGGTGACTCGCTCAGCCCGGCCGACCAGGCCTCGCTCGCAGCGGGTGTCGGGATCGCGCCCAAGGCCCCGTACGGGGCGAAGCCGAAGGGACCCAACCCGTTCCTGGCCCAGGTGGCCGACCCGGCCACGGCCGACTACTCGGGCTGGGCCAACTACATGAAGAGCCAGTCCAAGGCCAAGGCGGCCGCCCGCCTGAACGCGGCCAAGTCCGCGGGCAAGGCGGCCAAGGCGGCCACGCCCGCGGTCGTCGTCGACGAGGACGAGCTGCCCGGCACCTCCGGGGGCAACGACATCCCGGTCAACGCGCAGCGCGTCACCGGGTACGGCACCGGCTCCGGCCAGTTCTCCAAGATCCGCGTGCTCGGCAGCCTGGACAACGAGGCGGTGACCACGCCGACGGTCGCTCCGGCGCCCGAGGACGACGGCTCCATCCCGCTCGCCGGCGCCACCGGGATCGGCGTCGGCACGCAGCGCGGCGCCGTGGTCAACTCGCAGATCGGCGACGGGCCGCACGGCCGGCTGACCGGCGACGGCAGCAACGACTTCGACTTCTTCAAGATCACTGCGCCGGCCGGCAAGGTGCTGACGATCTCGACGGCCACGCCGTCCGGGCCGCTGGACACCGTCCTTCAGCTGTTCGCGCCCGACGGCACGCTGCTCGCGGTCAACGACGACTTCGGCGGCCTGGACAGCCGGATCACCTACCGGGTGACCACCAGCGGCGACTTCTACGCGGCCGTCGCGGCGTACGGTGGCCTGCCCGCCGACCCGTTCGACTCGGGCAGCGGCGGCGGCATCGGCGACCCGACCCCGCCGACCGAGGGCCCGTACACGCTGACCGCCACCGCGGCCGGCGTCGACCAGGACTTCTTCGCTGTCAAGCTCAAGGCCGGCGACGTGATCGGCGCGTCGGTGGCCGGCTCGGCGACCTACCTGACCGTCTACGACACCGTGCCGCGTGAGGCGCACGGCTCGCGCCAGGACGCGTCGTTCATCTATCCGGTCGACTCCCCGCTGCCCGCCGGGGGCAACGCCGTGACCGACTACGTCGCGACCAAGGCCGGGTGGCACTACATCGGCGTCGGCAGCGGCTCCGGGGCGTACGACATCACGGTCGAGGCCTATCGGCCGGTGCTGCAGGGCGCCAAGCCGGTGCAGACGCTCTACCTGGACTTCGACGGCGCCCGGGTGAACACCGGTGTGTTCGGCGGCGCCGGCAACCGGGATCTCAGCCCGTTCGCCGCGTTCCTGACCAGCTGGGGCCTGACCCGCGCCGACGAGGACGCGCTGATCGACGCCGTCGTGGCCGGGGTCTCCGAGAACATCAAGCGGGACCTCGAGGCGAGCGGCCTCAACGCCAAGTTCAAGATCAAGATCGCGAACAGCAAGGACAACGCCGACCAGTGGGGCAAGGCGAACGTCAGCCGGGTCGTCGTGGGCGGCACGATCGACGAGTCGGGTGTCGACACGATCGGCATCGCCCAGAGCATCGACCCGGGCAACTTCGAGACCGAGGAGACCGCGCTGGTGCTGCTCGACGTGCTGAGCTCGCCGGCCGACTCCACGCCGGCCTCGCTCAACACCTATATCGGGCCGACCAGTGACCGCCTCAAGTTCGTGGCCCAGGGCCTGAGCAACGTCATCGCGCACGAGGCCGGGCACTTCTTCGGCAACTTCCACACCGACAACGAGGACGAGCTGCCCAACCTGATGGACGCGGGCGGCACCGGCTTCGGCACGCTGTTCGGTGTCGGACCGGACGGCATCGGAGGCACCGCGGACGACATCGACGTCGACTTCGGTGACAGCACCTTCCTGCCGGCCGAGGGCTTCACCGGCATCGAGGACACGCTGGGACGCATTGTCTTCGGTGTGACCAGCTAAACCCTGTACGGGGAAACGGCTCTGAAGGTTCTAATCCTTCAGAGCCGTTTCCACGTCGGGGAACAGCGCGAGGTAGTCGGTCAGGCCCAGGGTGTCGAACAGGCGGCGCAGGAAGCCGGACGGCGCGGCCAGACGCACCCATCCGTCGCGCTCGGTGGCCCGGCCGTGCGCGGTGACCAGGACCCCGACTCCCATCGAGTCGCAGAAGTCCAGGCCCGAGACGTCGACGACGACCCGGGGGGACGGGCGGTCGACGAGCCGGGCGAGATTCGCCTTGAGAACGGGCGCGGTGTCGATGTCGAGAGAACCGCGCAGCACCAGCACGGCCGTGTTCGGCGGGTGGTGCGCGACCGAGACCTGCATGGTGTGTCGCCTTCGGTATGGAGCTGCCGGGGGGTGGTGGGTCGAGCGGACGGGGTTGGACCCAGCCTAGGGGAGCCGGGCCCCGATGGCCGAATCCACTACTCGGGAGTAAGTTCCTGATGTGAGGATCAACGCAGGTGACGTCGTCGATGATTTCGAGCTGGAAGATCAGGATGGCGTTCCGCGCCGGCTGAGCGGGCTGCTCGCCGAGGGCCCGGTGGTCCTGTTCTTCTATCCGGCCGCCCTGAGCACCGGGTGCACCGCCGAGGCGTGCAACTTCCGTGATCTGGGCGCCGAGTTCCGGGCGGCGGGCGCGCAGCGGGTCGGCATCAGCCGTGACAAGCCCGCGAAGCAGAAGCAGTTCGCCGACAAGCACTCCTTCGACTACCCGCTGCTCAGCGACCCGGACGGCGCCGTCGCGTCGGCCCTGGGGGTCAAGCGCAAGCTTCCGCTGGGCCCGCTCAGCACGAAGCGGATGACCTTCGTGATCGACACGGATCGCCGAGTCCTCGAGGTCATCCACTCGGAAACGAACATGCAGGACCATGCGGCGAGGGCCCTCGAGGCCCTCGCCGCGCGTAAGTCTGCCTAGATGCTGTTCTTCCAGGCGCGGCCCGACCGGCCGATCAGCCGGTCGGCGTCCGCCGGGCCCCACGAGGCCGCCTCGTAGGTCGGGATCGGCGAGTTGTCCGACGCCCAGTGCTCGATGATCGGGTCGACGATGCGCCACGAGTGCTCGACCTCGTCGCTGCGGATGAACAGCGTCGGGTCGCCCAGCAGCGCGTCCAGCAGCAGACGCTCGTACGCCTCGGGCGACTCCTCGGCGAACGTCTGCTCGTACGAGAAGTCCATCGAAGCCGTCCGCACCCGGAACGAGTGGCCCGGCACCTTGGCCCCGAAGCGCAGCGAGATGCCCTCGTTGGGCTGGATGCGCAGGATCAGCGCGTCGGCCTCGAGCCCGGTCAGCTGGTCGGAGGGGATCGGCAGGTGCGGCGGCCGCTGGAACTGCAGGGCCACCTCGGTCACGCGGGCGGGCAACCGCTTTCCCGTACGCACGTAGAACGGGACGCCGGCCCAGCGCCAGTTGTCGACGTTGAGCCGCATGGCCGCGTACGTCTCCGTGCGCGACAGCGGGTCGACGCCGACCTCCTCGCGATACCCGGCCATCAGGTCGTCGCGGGTGCCGCCGCGGGTGTACTGCCCCCGGACGGCCAGGTCGGCGATGTCGCGGTTGGTGGGCAGCCGGATCGCCTGGAGCAGCTTCACCTTCTCGTTGCGCAGGCCCTCGGCCTCGAACGACGCCGGCGGCTCCATGAGGGCGAGCGCGAGCACCTGCAGCACGTGGTTCTGCACGATGTCGCGCATGGCCCCGGCGTGCTCGTAGAAGCCGCCGCGGGTGCCGACGCCCAGCGTCTCGGCCACCGTGATCTGCACGTGGTCGACCCAGGAGCGGTCCCAGATCGGCTGGAAGATCGAGTTGGCGAAGCGCAGCGCGAGCACGTTCTGCACGGTGTCTTTGCCGAGGTAGTGGTCGATCCGGAAGACCTGCGGCTCGTCGAACACGCCGTGCACGACGGCGTCGAGCTCGCGGGCCGAGGCGAGGTCACGCCCGTACGGCTTCTCGATGACCAGGCGGGCGAAGGAGCCCTCACGCGCCCGGTTGAGCCCGGCGCCGGCCAGCCCGTGGATGACCGGCTCGAACGCCTCGGCCGGGGTGGAGAGGTAGAACAGGCGGTTGCCGGAGGTGCCACGGGCCGCGTCGAGCTCGTCGAGGGTCTCGGCGAGCCGCTTGTACGTCTCGGGGTCGTCGTAGCCGCCCGCGACGTACCTGATGCCGCCCTGAAGCTGAGCCTTGTCGTTGAGGGTGCGGTCGCCCAGCGCGCTGGCCGCGAACTGCTCGTCGGCCATCGGGGTGCGGGCCACGCCCACGAGGGCGAACTGGCTGGGCAGCCGATTGTGCCGGGCGAGGCTCTCCACGGCCGGCAGGAGCTTGCGCCGGGTGAGGTCGCCCGAGGCGCCAAAGATCACCAGCGTTGCGGGTGGGGCGCTGCGCTCCTGAATGAGCTGAGGGGCGTTGTCCATGCTGCTAGTCCTCCGACCGTCGAGACCGTCCGGGAAAACCTTACGCAGCGTGGGGCCGGAAAGGTTCACATCCATACCCCGATGCGACCCGGAATACAGCGACAAAAGTGGCAAACTGGGGTGTACCCAGGCGCTTACTAGGGGGACCCCGTGAAGTACCGGCTCGTGACCCGCAGCGATTTCGACGGCTTGGTCTGCGCCGTGCTGCTGCGCCACCTCGACATGATCGACGACATCAAGTTCGTCCACCCCAAGGACGTGCAGGACGGCGAGGTCGAGGTGACCGAGAACGACATCCTCACCAACCTCCCGTACGCGCCCGGCGCGTACATGGTCTTCGACCATCACCACTCGGAGACGCTGCGCAACGAAGGCAACCTGACCAACCACGTGATCGACGCCGGCGCGCCCTCGGCGGCCCGGGTGATCTACGAGCACTTCGGCGGCAAGCAACGGTTCCCGCTCGTCTCCGACGACCTCATGCGGGCGGTCGACCAGGCCGACTCGGCCGACTACACGCTCGACGACGTCCTGCACCCCGGCGGCTGGACCCTGCTGAACTTCCTGATGGACAGCCGCACCGGCCTGGGCCGCTTCCGCGACTTCCGGATCTCCAACTACCAGCTGATGATGCAGCTCATCGACGCGTGCCTGCAGATACGGGACGTCGGCGAGATCCTGGCGCTGCCCGACGTGGCCGAGCGGGCCGACCTCTTCCGCGAGCAGCACGACCTCTTCGTCGAGCAGCTCAAGCGGGTCAGTCACCTCGAGGGCGACGTCGTGGTGGTCGACCTGCGCGAGGAAGAGGTGATCCACGCCGGCAACCGGTTCATGGTGTACGCCCTGTTCCCCGAGTCGCGCGTGTCGGTGCACATCATCTGGGGGCGGCAGAGACTCAACACCGTGTTCGCCTGCGGCAAATCGATTCTCGACCGTACGTCCCCGGTCGACGTCGGCGAGGTCATGCTGCGCTACGGCGGCGGCGGGCACATCGCGGCCGGCACCTGTCAGGTGCCTCACGAGGATTCCGAGCGGGTGCTGCGCGAGATCGTCGAGGCGCTGAACTCTCCGCGTACGGTCGCGGTCTGAAGATACTGGGGGCGGAAGATACTGGGGGGCGGAAGAAAACTCCCGCCCCCCGTTCACGGATCGTGGATCATGCCCATTGACCCCATCCGCCGGTCGTGCGCCGCGCCCCACGCGCGTCAACACGACTTTCGTCCCGCGTCCACCAGCGCGGGAGCGTCTTCGTCAGCCCTTGTAGGCCCACTTGCTGTTGCCGCTGCCCGCGGTGACCGGCTCCTTCTCCTCGGCGGCGGGTTCCTCCTCGGGGAGGTCCTCCACGGGCGAGTCGGGCTCGTCGTCGGCGCGGTGCCGGCTGCGGTACATGACCACGGCCCCGCCGAGCAGCGCCAGGGCGGCCACCACCCAGCCGGCCATCGACCAGACCGAGGGGCCGCGGTCGGCCTCCTCGATGGCCGCCTTGAACAGTTCCGCCTCCTGGGCGGCGGCCTGACCACCGGCGTTCGCGCCGGAAGCCGCGTGTGCGTGCGCGGCCTTCTCCCCGGTGGGGTCCGGGGTCAGCGTCAGCGTGGGCGCGGCCATCGCCGGGCCGGTCTTGCCGTCGGCATAGGTCGTGGCCACGTCGAGCTGGATCGAGCTGAGGGTCGGCAGCGGGCCCACGGCCACGGACAGATCGGTGCTCTTGCCGGGGGCCAGATCCTTGCCCGGCATCGCGAGCCAGGTGATCGAGGCCGCGATGTCGGTCGTCGTCGTGTCGCCGTGCACCGTAGGCAGCGGCGTCGAGATCTTCCGCATCGTGATCTTCGGCGCCCACTCCGGGACCGAGAGCGGATAGGCCTCGGCCAGCGGGGTGTCGTCACGGAACTTGAGCGTGATCGTGTGCACCGGTTTGTCGCCGTCGTTGGTGACGCGCAGGGTCAGGTTCTGCCCGCTTCCCTGGTACGCGGTCGTCGGCGACACCGTCACGTCGGCGAAGGCCGGAGTGGCGACGAGCACGCCGAGGGCAGCGGTGGCGACCGGGACGCCCGCAAGACGGGCCAGCTGAGAGTGCCTCACGGGGGGTAGTTCGGATCACACGGCCCAAAGGTTCAATGCCCCCGGAAATCTTTTCTTCCGCCGGTGACGGAGGATGGTGGGATGCGTGACGTGCTTATCGACGGCGACATGATCAGACTCGGTCAGTTCCTCAAACTGGCCGACCTCATCGACACCGGCGGGGAGGGCAAGGTCCTCATCGCCTCGGGCGACGTGTCGGTCAACGGCGAGGTGGACACCCGCCGCGGCCGCCAGCTGCACGCCGGCGACGTGGTGGAGGTCTTCGGCAACCAGGCGCGGGTCGTCTCCACATAGGAATTACAGGGAAATGCCCGTTCGTCCCCACTGACCGTGACGAATGGTTGACATCCTGTCGATCTCAGGCATGTACTGATCCCGGTGTGTTACGGGCGTCACACCTTCGGGTGCGGGCGCCGAAACGATCAAGCCTCGCCGGGGAGGCCGGATGTCACGCACGCACACGCGCGCCCTGCTCGCCGCCACCGCCACGGCCGTGCTCACCCTCACCGGGTGCGCCGGCTGGGGCGGCGGGCCGGGCGGCGGAGGGCCCAACAGCATCAACGTCCTGATGGTGAACAACCCGCAGATGATCGATCTGCAGAGGCTCACAGCGGACAACTTCACCAAGGAAACCGGCATCAACGTGAACTTCACGGTGCTGCCCGAGAACGACGTCCGCGACAAGATCAGCCAGGAGTTCTCGAGCCAGGCCGGGCAGTACGACATCGCCTCGCTGAGCAACTTCGAGATCCCGATCTACGCGAAGTCCAAGTGGATCGCCCCGCTCGACGACTACGTCCGGGCCGACACCACCTTCAACCAGGACGACATCCTCAAGCCGATGACGCAGTCGCTGACCGCGGACGACGGCAAGCTCTACGGGGAGCCGTTCTACGGCGAGTCCTCGTTCCTGATGTACCGCAAGGACGTGCTGCAGTCGGCCGGCGTGCAGATGCCCGAGAAGCCGACCTGGCCGCAGGTGGCCGACATCGCCGCCCAGGTCGACAACAAGCAACCCGGCATGCGCGGCATCTGCCTGCGCGGCCAGCCCGGCTGGGGCCAGATCTTCGCGCCGCTCACCACCGTGGTCAACACGTTCGGCGGCACGTGGTTCGAGAAGGACTGGACGCCCAAGGTCGACGGGCCCGAGTTCACCGAGGCCACCAAGTTCTACGTCGACCTCGTACGGGCCCACGGCGAGAACGGCGCCCCGCAGGCCGGCTTCACCGAGTGCCTGAACAACCTGGTCCAGGGCAACGTGGCCATGTGGTACGACGCCACCAGCGCCGCGGGCTCCCTCGAGGCGGACGACTCGCCGGTCAAGGGCAAGATCGGCTACGCCCCGGCGCCGGTCGTCAAGACCGACAGCTCCGGGTGGCTGTACGCCTGGTCGTGGAGCATCCAGCAGGCCAGCGACAAGAAGGACAGCGCCTGGAAGTTCATCTCGTGGGCGTCCAGCAAGGAGTACGAGGAACTGGTCGGCCAGCAGGTCGGCTGGTCCAGCGTGCCGGCCGGCAAGCGCGCCTCGACGTACGAGAACCAGGACTATCTCGGGGTGGCGGCCTCGTTCGCCGAGCCGACCCGGGCCGCGATCGAATCGGCCGACCCGCGCAACCCCGGCGTGCAGGAACGCCCGGCGATCGGCATCCAGTTCATCGACATCCCCGAGTTCACCGACCTCGGCACCCAGGTGTCGCAGTACGTGAGCTCGGCGATCGCCGGCCAGATGAGCGTCGACGACGCGCTGAAACGCGGTCAGCGCCTGGCCGAGGACGTTTCCGAGCGATACCAGTCCAGGGAGGGATAGCCATGACTTCCGTTGCCGAGAAGTCGCGCGTCGGCGCCGCCGGCACGCCGCCACCCGGCGTGGCGAGACGGGCCTCCGCCTGGGCCCGCCGCGCCCCGCTGCTGCCCGCGCTGATCTTCATGATCATCGTGACCCAGCTGCCGTTCGTGGCCACCCTGATCATCTCGTTCATGGACTGGAACGCCTACTACCCCGAGGAGCGCGGCTTCGCCGGGTTCGACAACTTCACGCGGGTCTTCACCGACGTCAACATGCGCGACGCGGTCTGGACCACCATCCTGCTGACCGCGGGCGTCGTGCTGATCAGCGTGCTGCTCGGCCTGGGCATCGCGCTGCTGCTCGACCGCAAGTTCCGCGGCCGCGGCGCCGTCCGCACCATGATGATCGCGCCGTTCCTGGTCGTCCCCGTGGCCGCGGCGCTGATCTGGAAGCACGCCCTCTACAACCCCGAGTACGGCCTGTTCAACGGCGCGCTCACCTGGATCTGGGGCCTGTTCGGCTCGGACAACCCGCCGCAGCCCGACTGGATCAGCAACATGCCGTTGTGGGCGGTCATCTTCGCCCTGGTCTGGCAGTGGACGCCGTTCATGATGCTGATCCTGCTGGCCGGCCTGCAGGGACGCCCCCTCGACGTGATCGAGGCGGCCCGCATCGACGGCGCCGGCACCTGGCAGATCTTCCGCAGCATGACGCTCCCGCACCTGCGGCAATATCTGGAGCTGGGCGCGCTGCTCGGCTCGATCTACATCGTGCAGAACTTCGACGCCGTCTTCACGATCACCTCCGGCGGCCTGGGCACGGCCAACCTGCCGTACACGATCTACCAGATCTTCTACCAGGCCCACGACTACGGCCGGGCGTCCGCCGCCGCGGTCATCGTGGTGCTCGGCACCATCATCATCGCGACGTTCGCCCTGCGTACGGTCTCGTCGCTCTTCAAGCAGGAGGCCGGCCGATGAGCACCAGCATCACCGACACCGCGCCGGTCCCCGCCACCCGCGACGAACGGGGGCGCCCGGTCAAGAAGCGCCGCGAGGGCGCCAACGTCTGGCTCAGCCTGCTCGCCTGGATCGTCGGCATCCTGTTCGTGCTGCCGGTCGTGTGGATGGTGCTGACCTCGTTCCACTCCGAGGCGAACGCGGCCACCAACCCGCCCGCCGTCTTCGCCCCGCTGACCCTGGAGGGCTACCGCGAGTTCTTCTCCGGCGGCGCCTCACCGTGGCCGCCTCTGCTCAACTCGCTGACCGCCAGCGTCGTCTCCACCTTGCTGGTGCTCCTGCTGTCGCTGCCCGCCGCGTACGCCCTCAGCATCAAGCCGGTAAAAAAGTGGAGCGACGTCCTCTTCTTCTTCCTGTCCACCAAAATGCTGCCCGTCGTGGCCGGCCTGCTGCCGCTGTACCTGTTCGCCCAGAACGCCGGCCTGCTCGACAACATCTGGCTGCTCATCATCTTCTACACGTCGATGAACCTGCCCATCGCCGTCTGGATGATGCGCTCGTTCCTCTCCGAGGTGCCCGTCGAAATGCTCGAGGCGGCCCAGATGGACGGCGCCGGCCTGACCAAGACCTTGCGCTCGGTCATCGCCCCCGTCGTCACCCCCGGCATTGCCGCCACCGCGCTGATCTGCTTCATCTTCAGCTGGAACGAGCTGTTGTTCGCCCGCGTCCTGACGGCCACGGTCGCCGAGACCGCGCCGGTCTTCCTCACGTCGTTCGTCACCAGCCAGGGCCTCTTCCTGGCCCAGCTCTGCGCGGCCGCCTTCGTGGTCTCGCTGCCGGTGCTGGTGGCCGGCTTCGCCGCCCAGGACAAGCTCGTCCAGGGCCTTTCGCTCGGCTCGGTCAAGTAAGCCTCCACTCCGCCCCCGGGTAAAAGATGGCCGGCCCACATGCCGTGGGCCGGCCATCCACCTTCTCAGCCGGCGGCTGTCCCGGCGGCGAGCCGGCCACGGTGCGGGGGATGCGGATGCCCTGCCGAACAATGCTGTCACCGATTGGTAAGGGTGCGATCCGTCCACCCGGCGGTTTACTGAGAACGTGATCTCTCGCTTGCTCCGCCGCCCTCTGAGCCGGGCCGCCGTGACGCTCGTGGCTGTTGCCGCGGCATTCGGTCTGTACTGGTTCCAGCCGTGGAAACTTGCCACCGACCAGGAGGTCAACGAGACACTTGCCGTCGTGCCCACCCGACAGGCCTCCACCGCACCGCCGGCGCCGGCCGCGACGCCGACGTCCGGTCCCGTCCTGGTGCGGCGAGGCAACTTCATCAGCCACGAACACCAGACCAGCGGCACCGCCCGGGTGGTCCGCAACCCGGACGGCTCACACCGGCTGGAACTGGTCGACCTCGACACCTCCAACGGCCCCGACCTGCGAGTCTGGCTGTCCGACCAGCCCGTTCGCGACGGCGACAAAGGGTGGCGGGTCTTCGACGACGGGCAATGGGTCGAGCTGGGCCGGCTCAAAGGCAACAAAGGCAACCAGGCGTACGCCGTTCCCGCCGGCACCGACCTGGACCGGCTGGACAGCATCTCCATCTGGTGCAAGCGATTCGCCGTCTCGTTCGGCGCGGCCGGCCTCATCACACCATGACCGGCCCACGGACCCGTCCGCGGCAGGCCCTGCCGCTCGTCATTGCCGGGCCGGTGCTACTCGCCCTCGCCGGCCTCGTGCACCCCGGCGGGCTGTCAGCCGCAACCGCTGACCGCTGGGAGCAGTTGCACATCCTGCTGCTGCCCGTCTTCCCCCTGCTGGGGCTGGGGTTCGTGGTGTTGTTGCGTGGCCGGCCGCGCGCTGACCTGCCCGGCGTGGCGAAGGTCGTCGCCTGGGTGTGCGCCTTCGTCTACGCGGTCGGCTACACCGGCCTGGACGCCGTGGCGGGAATCGCTGCCGGCGTGGTCGCCGGACAGGACGGCGAGCCGGGTGAGTTGCGTCGGCTGGTGCTGGCCCTCTACCACACGGGTGACCGGCTCGGCCAGGTCGGCGTGTACGCGTTCCTCGCCGCCGTGCTCGCCGGCACGGTCACGTTGGCTGCCGAACACGGATTCCGCACGTTGCCCGGAACCGCCGTCCTGCTCGGCGCCGGTTACTCCTTCATCGACAGCCACATCTTCCACCCCCGCGGCGTTCTCACCATGGTGGCCATCGCCGCCGGCTTTGCCCTCTGGGTCTGGGCGACGACCAAGCCGAGACGTGAACCAGCCAGCACGACCGCCGCGGACACCGGCGGCCAAGGACCGTCGTCATCGGCGCCGATCAACCTGGTCACGCCACCGCCACCGCCACGCACGACGTCCTGAGCGAGCTCGGGCATCCCGATGCGGAACGGGTCAAGGCCAAGATCACGTGATGGCCAGCGCGAAGCCGGCCGTCGGGACGGCGAAGACGATCGAGAGGACGGCCATGCGCGGGATGGTCGGGCGGCGGGTCAGGATTGCGTACGCGGCCACCAGCAACGGCACGGTGATCAGCTGAGGGCCGAGCGTCGATCGGGGGACCACGGTGTCCGTCGCCGCGCAGAGCAGAGCGACCGCCAGAGCCGAGACCCAAAGTGCCAGACCGGCCGCGTACGCCGTACGGGCCCCGAAGCGTACGGCGAAAGTGGTGTCTCCGGCGCCCGTGTCGGAGGGCAGATCGGTAACCGTGGTCGGCACGTAGACGGCGGCCGCGAAGAGCAGGCCGATCAGCCCGAACGGCCACGGGAACTCCCACGGGTCGTGCGTGATCGACCAGCCCGCGGCCGGGGACACCACTCCGACGACCAGCGCGTTGACCGCGACGTCCCAGCCCGGGCGGGTCTTGAGGCGCAGCGGGGGAGCGCTGTAGGCCCAGCCCAGCAGGAGCACCCCGGCCACCCCGAGCACGAACAATGGGCCGACGAACACCGCGGCGATCAGGGCGGCCAGGGCGATCCGCCGATACCAGCGGCGCAGCGCCGCGTTGCCGATCGCGCCGGTGACCAGGGGAGCGGTCGCCTTGCGGGGGTTGATCCGGTCGCTCGGCAGGTCGTGCCGGTCGTTCTGGGCCAGCACGGCTCCCCACACGAGCGGGCCGAGCACCAGCAGGGCGAGCAGCGTGCGCGGCCAGTCGACCGGGGTGAGCTGCCGGTCGGCGAGCACCAGGCCGAGATAGGCCGGCACCCACGAGACGGGCCAGAACCAGGGCCGCGACACCGCGACGACCAGGGTGGCTGAGGTCATGGCGGGATCGTGCCCCGGGTGTGCTGACAGGGCGCTGAGAATTACCCACCGCGACGGAGAAGACTGGGTAACGTGCGCATCGTGCTGATCCGGCAGTTCAACGAGTCCGACTGGCCGCAGGTGTGGGAGATCGTGCGTTCGGTCGTCCGCGCCGGCGACACGTTCACCTACGACCCCGCGATGACCGAGCAGCAGGCCCGCGCGATGTGGCTCGAGCCGCCGCCGGGCGAGACCGTGGTCGCGGTCGACGGCGACGAGGTGCTGGGCACCGCGAAGGTCGGCGCCAACCGGCCCGGCCCCGGCGCGCACGTCGCCACCGCCAGCTTCATGGTCGCCCCGGTCAGCCGCGGCCGCGGGGTGGGCACGGCGCTGTGCCGGTTCGCCCTGGAGTGGGCCCGGCAGCACGGGTACGCCGGCATGCAGTTCAACGCCGTGGCCGAGTCGAACAAGGCGGCCGTCGCCGTCTACGAGCGGCTCGGGTTCCGCATCATCGGCACGGTGCCGGGCGCGTTCGCCCACCCGGCGCAGGGCCGCGTCGGGCTCCACATCATGTACGCCGACCTGCAAGCCCCCGGGTGAAGGCGGCCCGAATCGGCCCCCGGTCGAGCACGGCGAACACCACCTCGTCGAACCACGGGCAGTCCCGCAGCACTCGCGCGAAGATCTCGGCCACGGTGTCCGGCTCGTTGCCGAACACGCCGCAGCCCCACGCCCCCAGCACCAGCCGCCGGTGGCCGTGGGCGGCGGCGACCGCGAGGATCCCGGCCGCCCGCCGTTCGATGATCGCCGGCACCGCGGGCGCCGACGACGGCTGCTGCCTGACGATCTCGGTCAGGTTGGGTGCGGCAGGCGATGCTCTCCTCCTGGGCCTCCCGGCCGTTGAGGAAACCGCCGCCGGGGCTGCGCGCCGACGCGAACACCAGCGCCGCCACGTCACCGCCCTTGCTCCACCGCCGCGCGGCAGCCAGGGTCGTCTCGCCGGTCACCGTTACATCGGCCGTACGCATCTCGAACGCCGAGGGCAGCGGGGTGTCCGGCAGGTAGAGCCTGGTTCCCGCGACCGCCCGCCCCGCCCGGTTCCCGAGGTCCACTCCCGGATAGCCACCCCGCTCGGTAATGGCCACCGTCTCGTGGGCGATCTCCCGCAACCGACTGCTCATAACCCGCATCCTTCCCTATCCCGCACGTTCATCGATGGGCCACGAGCGCCCCGGCGCGACCGGGGACTCAGGTGCGGGACGCCCGGTAGGCGCGCGGCGACATTCCGAGCACGCGTTTGAAGGCGTTGCTCAGCGCGCTCTCCGAGCCGTAACCGACCTGCCGGGCGATGGCCGCGACCGTGCCGTCGTCGCGCCGCAGCCGGGCCGCGGCCAGTTCGATGCGCCAGCGTGTCAGGTATTCGAGCGGGCCCAGCCCGACGGTCCGGCGGAAGCGGGCGGCCATCGTCGACCGGGACACCGAGACGCTCGACGCCAGTTCGGCCACCGTCCACGCGTACGCGGGCCGGCCGTGCATCAGGCGCAACGCCGGACCCACCACCGGGTCGGCCAGCCCGGCCGGCCAGCCCGTCGACGGCGGCGCGAGCGACAGGTGCCGGCGCAGCACGTGGATCAGCATGACCAGCGCCAGATGCTCGGCCACCAGCGTCGCCCCGAGCGGCCGGTCCCGCAGCTCGGCCTCGATCTGCTCCAGCGCCCACCGGACCACGCCGGCCGCGGCGCCCGGCACGTGCACCACCGGTGGGAGCGCGTTCAGCAGCAACTCCTGCGCCCGCTCGCCGAAGTCGAACCGCCCGCCGATCAGCAACACGTCGTCGCCCTCACCGGCCCGCGCGACGCCGTCCGGGGCGTCGGCAAAGATGATCGCGGCCGGGATGGTCGGCCGGTTCAGATCACTGGCCAGCGTGAACGCCACCGGCCGGGTCAGCAGGAAGCAGTCGCCCGGGCTGAGGTCGAACATCGAGTCGCCCGCCAGCAGAAGGCAACTTCCCCGGCGTACGGCGTTGAACTTCACCGCCGGGGCGGACGCGAACGACACCGCCCAGTCGCCCCCGGCCACCAGCCCGGCCGAGAAGCTGCTGCTCGCGCCGACCAGGGCCAGCACGTCTTCGAGCGGATCGGCGTGGACGTTCACGCAACTATCTTGGATCCTTAGCCATTCAGAGTCCAGCGCATCGGGCGCAGACTTCGAGTCATGACGATTCGCACCCCGTTCACAGCCCGTTCCACCGCGGCCGACGTGCTCGCCGGCCGCGACCTGACTGGCAAGCGCATGCTCATCACCGGTGGCACCTCCGGCCTTGGTCGGGCCGCCGCGACGGCGCTGCGCGATCGCGGCGCCGAGGTCGTCACCCCCGTACGGGCGGAACTCGATCTGGCCGATCTCGACTCGGTCGAGGCTTACGCGACCGGTCTCGATCACCCGCTCGATGTCCTCGTCGCCAACGCCGGGATCATGGCCGTCCCCGAGCGCCGCCTCACCGGGATCGGCTGGGAGTCGCAGCTGGCGACCAATTTCCTCGGGCACTTCGCGTTGATCAACCAGGTGCGATGGGCCGACCGGGCCCGGATCGTGGTGGTGAGCTCCGGCGCCCAGCTGCGGGCGGGCGTCGACTTCGACGATCTCCACTTCGACCGCCGCCCGTACGATCCGTGGGTCGCCTACAGCCAGTCGAAGGCGGCCGAGGTCCTACTCGCGGTGGCGGCCGGCCGTCGCCTGACCGGTGTCACCGCGAACGCCCTCAATCCCGGCCGCATCCACACCAAGCTGCAGCGCCACATCGCTCCCGCGACCATGCGGGCCCTGGGCGCGATGGACGACGAAGGCAACCTGATCCACTCCGAGGGCTACAAGACTCCCGAGCAGGGCGCCGCGGCCGAGGTTTTGCTGGCCGCATCCCCGCTGCTCGAGGGGGTCACCGGCCGCTACTTCGACGAGGACAACCAGGAAGCCGAGATCGTGCCCGGCGGTCCCGGACCGGTCGCCGGGGTCGCCGAGTGGTCGGTCGACCCGGTCGCCGCCGACCGGCTGTGGGAGCTGGCCGGGGCGGCCGTCAGGAAGCGGTGACGGGCGGGCTGACCGGGCCCTCGTTGCCGGACCGGTCCAAACCGCTCAGGCAGTACGTCACCGGGCCCGCCGGCGCCGCCGGGTCGACCACCTCGGCGCCGGCCCGGCCGGTGGCCACAAGCGCGGCCGAGTCGCCCGCGACCCGATAGAGGGCCCAGCTCGTCGCGCCGTCGGCCGCGGCCTGGAACCGTACGCCCTTGTCGAAACGGGTTGCCGTGGTCAGCCGGGGGGCCGGCGGGGCCGCGACCGGCAGCCGGGCCATGCGGGGCAGCAACGCCGGGGACGCGTAGTGCTTGTCGCGGTAACGGGTGACCGCCCCGAGCCGGTCGGCCCGGATCTGCTTGGCGCTGAAGTGCACCTGGCCCTGCACGCCGGCCTGATCGTTCATGACCATCTGCCGGTCGAGCTGGGCCGGGTCGCTCCACGCGCCCTCCTCGCCGATGCGGTAGTCGGCCATGCCGATGTAGAGCTGCACCTTCGTGCCCTTGGTCAGCGCCGTCCACCAGGGCAGCAGCTTGGCGTAGTCGGCCTTCTCGAAGCCGACCGTCCAGTACAGCTGGGGCACGATGTAGTCGAGCCAGCCCTGCTGCACCCACTTGCGGGTGTCGGCGTAGATGGCGTCGTACGACTCCAGGCCCCGGCTCTGCGAACCCTGCGGGTCGTGGGCGAAGTTGCGCCAGATGCCGAACGGGCTGATCCCGAACTTCACCCACGGCTTGAGCGCCTGGATCCGCTCGTGCATCTCGCGGACCAGCGTGTCCACGTTGTCGCGCCGCCACTGCGCGCGCGGCTTGCCCGCCCCGTACTTGGCGTAGCTGGCGTCGTCGGGGAAGTCGCCGCCGGCCGGATACGGGTAGAAGAAGTCGTCGAAGTGCACGGCGTCGAGGTCGTACTTCTGCACCGCCTCGAGCATCGAGTCCTCGACGAACTTGCGGGCGGCGGGGATGCCCGGATCGAAGTAGAGCCGGGCCGTGCTGCTGCCCTTGGGGTGCGCGATCGCCCAGTCGCGGTGCTCGAGCAGCGGGTGGCCGGGCGCGAGCTTGGCGAAGTCGGCGCCGGGGCCGACCGGGCCCGGCTGGGAGCCGCGGTAGGGGTTGAACCAGGCGTGGAACTCCAGGTTGCGGGCGTGCGCTTCCTTGACCATGTAGTCGAGCGGGTCCCAGCCCGGCGACTTGCCGTCGCGCTTGCCGGTCAGCCATTCCGACCAGGGCGCGTACGCCGAGGGCCAGAACGCGTCCCCGCTCGGGCGCACGTGCACGAAGATCGCGTTGTGGCGCTGGGCCTCGGCCAGGTCGAGCCAGCGCTGATACTCGGCCTTGACCTGCGCCTGCGACAGCCCCCGCCGGCTCGGGAAGTCGATGTTGTTGACCGTGGTCAGCCACATGCCGCGCAGCTCACGGGCCGCCTTCACCGGCACCGCGCCGCACTTGCCCGGGGTGCCGGCGGCGGGTGACGTCGCCGTCGACGGCCAGGGCGCGCCGGCCGCCGAGGTCGGCTTGTAGGTGGCCGCTCGCAGCAGCCCGATGCCGAGAACCGCCGTCGCGAACAGGACCGAGGCGAGGGCGAGGGTCAGCCGTACGGGTGGGCGGCGGAGGCGGAGCATGGGGACCAGTGTGCCTTGCCGCCCGGGTCGTTCGCGCGTCAGAGAACCGTCCGGTACACCGCGAGGGTCTCCTCGGCGATCCGCGACCAGCTGAACCTGTCGACCGCGCGCCGGCGGCCGGCCAGCCCCATCTCGCGGGCCCGGGCCGGATCACGGACCAGCTCGCTCATGGTGCCGGCCAGGTCGGCCACGAACTTGTCCGGGTCGACCGGCGTGCCCGTGCCGTCCTGCACCTGCTCGATCGGCACCAGCAGCCCGGTCTCGCCGTCGGCCACCACCTCGGGGATGCCACCGGTCGCCGTGGCCACCACGGCCGTCTCGCACGCCATCGCCTCGAGGTTGACGATGCCCATCGGCTCGTAGATCGACGGGCAGACGAACACGGTCGCGTGCGTCAGGACCTGGATGACTTCCTGTTTGGGCAGCATTTCCTGGACCCAGATGACGCCACGCTCGTCGCGGGCCGCGCGCAGCTCGTCGGCCAGCGCCTCGACCTCGGCCGCGATCTCCTTGGTGTCGGGCGCCCCGGCCAGCAGCACGATCTGCGTCTCGGCGGGCAGCGACCGGCACGCGCGCAGCAGGTAGGGCAGGCCCTTCTGGCGGGTGATCCGGCCGACGAAGACGACGCTGGGCCGGTCGAGGTCGATGCCCAGCCGCTCGATCACCTCGGTGCCGTGGTCGGGCTGGTAGAGCCCGGTGTCGATGCCGTTGTAGACGACCTGGACCTTGTCCGGATCGACCGACGGGTACGCCGCCAGCACGTCCCGCCGCATGCCGCCGGAGACGGCGATGACCGCGTCGGCGTTCTCGATGGCGATCCGCTCGCAGAACGAGGACAGCGCGTAGCCGCCGCCCAGCTGCTCGGCCTTCCACGGCCGCAGCGGCTCGAGGCTGTGCGTGGTGACCACGTGCGGCACCCCGTGCAGGAGCTTGGCCGTGTGACCGGCGAAGTTCGCATACCAGGTGTGGCTGTGCACGATGTCGGTTCCCTCGGCGCCCGCGGCGATCTCGAGGTCGACCCCCATGGTGCGCAGGGCGGCGTTGGCCCCGGCCAGCTCGGCCGGTTCCGGATAGGCCGTCACGCCCGGCTCGTCGCGGGGCGCGCCGAAGCAATGCACCCGCACGTCGGCCAGGGCCCGCAGGTCACGGGTCAGGTACTCCAGATGGACGCCGGCTCCGCCGTACACCTCCGGCGGATATTCCCGGGTGATGAGGTCCACGCGCAATCTCTCGGCCACGTCCGCAGCCTAGTGCCTGATCAGATATCTCGCCCCGGACAGCCCCACCGAAGCTCAAGATCCGTTACCCTGACCGTCGCCGGGAAGACCACGGCGAGTTGCCCTCTTCGGCTGGCGCTCAGGCTGGCGGAAAGTTAGCGTCCTTTCATGGCTGTCAAGGTGCTTGCGATCGTTCTGGCCGGTGGAGAAGGTAAGCGCCTCATGCCCCTGACGGCGGACCGGGCCAAACCCGGTGTCCCGTTCGGCGGCATCTATCGCATGATCGACTTCGTGCTGTCGAATCTGGCCAACGGCGGTTTCCTGAAAATCGTCGTCCTGACCCAGTACAAGTCTCATTCGCTGGACCGGCACATCTCCAAGACGTGGCGCATGTCGACGCTGCTCGGCAACTACGTCACTCCCGTACCCGCCCAGCAGCGGCTCGGCCCGCGCTGGTTCGCCGGCTCGGCCGACGCCATCTGGCAGAGCCTCAACCTGATCAACGACGAGAAGCCGGACTACGTGATCGTGTTCGGCGCCGACCACATCTACCGCATGGACCCGAAGCAGATGGTCAACGACCACATCGCCTCGGGCGCCGCGGTCACGGTGGCCGGCATCCGGCAGCCCAAGTCGCTGTCCGACCAGTTCGGCGTCATCGACGTGGCCGCGGACGGCAAGCGCATCCGGGCCTTCCGCGAGAAGCCCAAAGAGGTCGACGGCCTGCCCGACTCGCCCGACGAGATCTATGCGTCGATGGGCAACTACGTCTTCACGACCCGGGCGCTGATCGACGCCGTCTCCACCGACGCGCAGGACCCCGACAGCAAGCACGACATGGGCGGCAACATCATTCCCATGCTGGTCGAGCGGGGCGAGGCCAACGTCTACGACTTCCGCGACAACGAGGTGCCGGGCAGCCACGACCGCGACCGGGGTTACTGGCGCGACGTGGGAACGCTCGACTCGTTCTACGAGGCCCACATGGACCTCATCGCCACCGAGCCGATCTTCAACCTCTACAACCACGACTGGCCGATCTTCACGAACTACGGCTCGTGGCCGCCGGCCAAGTTCGTGCACGGGTACGACGACCGGCAGGGCCGCGCGATCGAGTCGATGATCTCGCCCGGCGTCGTGGTCTCGGGCTCGCTGGTCGAACGCTCGGTGATCTCGCCCAACGTGCGGGTCAACTCGTGGGCCCACGTCGAGGGCTCGGTGCTGATGGAAGGCGTGTCGGTCGGCCGTCGCGCGGTCATCCGCAACGCGATCATCGACAAGAACGTGATCATCCCCGAGGGCGCGCAGATCGGCGTCGACCTCGATCGTGACCGCAAGCTCTACACGGTCTCGGACAGCGGGGTGGTCGTGATAGGCAAGGGCCAGCGCGTGGAGCTGTGATCAGCGCCGGTCGCGCAGGGTCTGCGACGGGGTCACGCCGTACCGGTCGCGGTAGGCCCCGGCGAACCGTCCGAGGTGGGTGAACCCCCAGCGGTACGCCACCTCGGACACGTTGACCTGCCACGGCTCGGAGCGGGACAGCTCGTCGTGCACCCCGTCGAGGCGTAATCGGCGCAGATAGGTCAGCGGCGACATGCCGACGTGCTGCCGGAACGACTCCTGCAGCACGCGGACGCCGACCCCGGCGATCGAGGCGAGGTCGGTGGCGGTGAACGCGCGCCACGGCTCGGCGTGCATGGCGTCCAGCGTGCGTTTGACCGTACGCGGCCGGTTCGGCCCCTGCATGCCGGCCGGTTCCTCGCCGTACGGGTGCTCGACGGTCAGGGCCAGGCCGCTGACCACCATGTCACGCCACCGGTTGGCCATCCGGGGCTGCGCCGACAGGCCGTCGCCCCGGCGCAGCTCGCCGAAGAGCAGGCGGACCAGCGACACCCACGTACGCCCGGGGGCGTCGACCACGTTGAAGCTGTCGCCGAGCAGCAGCGGCGTGACGACCTGCTGATCGAGGGCGGCATCGAGCTCGCGTTCCAGGGCGCTCCGCTCGATCTTGACGCTGAGCATCCGGCAGCTGCCCGGCCAGTCGAGGTAGATGTCGCCGACCGGGCGGTAGACCGCGGCCCGGGTCTCGTCGGCGATTACCGTGGTGCCCCGATGCCGCGAGCGCAGCATGCCGCTGAGCGGGGCCAGCACGTGATAGGACGTCTCGAGGTCGGCGATCGCGACGTGGATGTCGCAGCCGTAGCTGATCTCGCCCACCGTGATCGGGCCCAGCGACACCACGTCACCCCGGAAGGCGAACCCGGACCGGTCACCGACCGGGTTCACCTCGAGGGGACCGTAGAACATGCCACGGCAGAACGCCCGGGCCTCGTCCACATCGGTCGTGGTGAGGGAGACGTGGGCGGACACGTCCGGTCGGGTCTGCTGAACGCCAACCATGGCGTCCAGACTAGACCCGAACCGGCGCAGGCACTTCTCAGGCGGCGACGGCAGCCATCGGCCAGGTGAATTCCGCGACCCCGCCGCTGGGCACATCGACCTCACCGAGCGGCGCGTCCGGGCTGTCCCAGACCGTGTATCGGCCCTCGGGCAGGCTGTCGAGCACGACGCTGTAGCAGACGCCGCCCCACACGTAGCGGGCGCGAACGGCCGCGTGCGTGCGGCGGGCCGGGTCGTCGACCGGGCTGACCTCGATCTCGCGGCCGTGCATCCGGCCCGGCGTATTGATGATCAGCGCGCCGATTCCGGCCCCGATGTTGAGCATCACCGTGCCCTGGCCGGACGGGGTCATGCTGTGCCAGGAGTGGTTGTGGTCCGCGGTCATGAGGGGTTGCCGAATCCGTCGAAGGGGGTGCCGAGGTAGGGGAACTTCTTGAGCAGCCCGGCGCTCGCGTCCTTGATGCTGAGACCCTGCTCGACCAGCGCGGCCGCCGCGTCCGGCTCGAAATCCTTCTCGACCAGCGGCAGGGTCACGCCCGCGATGGCCCGGATCGAGATCGAGACGACGTCGTCGGCGATGCGCCGCCCGTTGGGGAAGCCGGCCAGGTCGCCGCCGAGGATGCCGAACTTGTTCTGCTCCTTGGCCGGCGGCACCGCGGTGTTGAGCCGCAGCATGTCGGCCTGCACCTCGCCGGTGTTGTTCTGGAAGTTCTCGATGATGCCGTCCGGGATGCCGGTGAGCAGGATCGCGACCAGGTCGGCGCGGGCCTTGCCCGTCTTGTCGCGGGCGGCCAGCTTGTCGAACAGGCCGGGGTAGAGCACCGGCAGCAGCGTCTGCAGCTCCGGCTTCTCGACGAACTGGGCGAAGCGCTTGTCCTCCGCCGGGGACAGGCTGTTCCACTTGTCCTTCTCGGCCATCGGCACGATGACCTCGTTGAACAGCGGGTTGCCGAGGCGGGACACCTGCACCTGGGGGCCGACCACGACGTCGTCGTTCTTCTTGTCGCCGTTGCGCACCTGCACCTGGCGGCGGCTCGCGGACGTCCACACGCCGATCACGGCCTCGGGGTCGCGGCCGCGCACCTTCTTCTTGCCGTCCCGGCGTACGGCGGTGAGCGGCACCTGGATCGCGATGCTGTGCACGTTGAGCTTGTCGGTCGCGTTGACCGCCTTGCCGGCGTAGTTGAACAGGGTCTGGCCGACCAGGTGCTTGTCCTGGAAGGGGCGCAGCGTGCCCAGGTCGAAGATGGCGCCGAGGTCGACGAAGAACGCGTCGGCGCGCTGACCGGCGAAGACCTTCTCGCCGGTCTTGAGCTTGGCCACGGCGTCGGCGGCGAGCCCGTCGTAGTCGGGGATCGACAGCTTGCCGACGTTGCACGGCGGGCAGGGCAGCTTCTTGGCCAGCACGGTGCTCTTGCCGTACGCGTCGACCTTGGTGACCGAGAAGAACTGCCGGCGGTTCCAGTTCTCGCTGTCGAGCGCGTCGATCGGGCCGGTGTTGTAGAGGAACGTCTTCTCGTTGCGCAGCTCGGTGCGGAACCGGAACTGATACGTCAGGTCGGGACGCGCGTCGCCGTTCGAGTCGATGTGGATCTCGTAGAGCACGTCGTCGCCGAACTCGAAGAAGTTCGGGCCGCTGGACGGAAGCTGCAGCGGGACGTAGTTCGCGATGATCGTCACGGTGTCCGGGGCGTCCGGGCTGACGAAGGCATAGAGGTCGGAGCTGTCGGCGACCGGATCCTTGCTGATCTCGGGAGCCTCGCGATGCGATGACATGGTTTCTCTCCTCTCAGCCCTGGGCCGACTTGAGCAGCTTGGCGGCGAGCTTCTTGTCGGTGAGCGTGCTCTTGGAGCCGCCGATGAACACGTCGAAGGTGCCCTTCTCGGCGTCGCGAAGCGACAGGACCAGCGGACCGGCGCCCTTCGGCGTCTCTCCGGACTCGCCAGCCAGGCTGAGCCCGGCCACACCGGCCACGGAGACGCCCACACCGGCGGTGGCGGCGATCGCCAGCACGCGGCGGCGGTTGACGCCTCGCTGACCGTAACGAACTCGACTCATGCTCGGCCTTTCTTGATTCCCTGGGGGAGGAACGAAACCTGCAATGCGATGTCGACGACCATCAGTACGATGCGCCAACCGTTGCGGTTCAACGGTTTTCGCGCCGTCTGCGAAGAAATGCTCCGGCGCCCGCCCACGAAACCGCCGCGAAACCGATCAGCAGCGCTCCGGCGACGATCCAGTGACCCAGAGTCACCTGACTGTCGTCCTTCTTGGTGCTCACCGGGCTGAGGGCCGCCGGTGGGGGAGCCTCGCTGGTGGTGGCCGCGGGGGCCGGTCGTGTGGTCGCCGGCTTGACGGCCGGCTTCACTGCGGGCTTCACGGCAGGCCGCGCGGCTCTGGTCGTCTTGGTGACGGCCGGTTGCGCCGGGGCCTTGGCCGCGGCCGGGAAGACCAGATCGGAACACGAGTAGTACGTGTCCGGGGTCTTGGACGTCTCCCACACGATGTAGAGGATGTGCCGCCCGGTGCGCTCCGGCAGCTTCGCCCGCATCTTGTACGCCCCGTCGTCCAGCGAGGGGTCGGTGACCGTCGCGAGCGGCTTGCTGCCGAGGTCGTCCCAGGTGAGGCGCTTGCCCGGATCGTACGAGGGCCTGGTCAGAAAGATCCGGAACTCGCCCGCGTGCGGAATCGTCGCCCGATAATTGATCGCCAGGTTCTGGCCGGGCTTGACCTTGGTGGCCGGGAAGTCGTCGCGGGCCAGGTCGAGGCCCTTGAAGGGCGCCAGCCCACCGCTGCACAGCTTCCCGTCCGGCACGACCCGGCGGTCCTGGCCGCCCACGTCGGCGATCCGCAGGTTGTCGAAGTTGCCGAACCCGCCGCCGTTCGCCTTACGGGCCGCCTTGCAGGCCGCGCTGCCGGTCTCCGCGCCGCCGTCGGCGCACGCGGCGGTGCGGCTGATCGGCGTCGTCGGCGACCCGTGCGCCTCGGCCCTCTGCGCCCCGCCGAGCGCGGCAACAGCCACCGCGAGCACCCCGGCGGCCACACGATCGAATCTCACGTTCCAGCAATACGGAGAATTGGCCTGAGTCGTTCAGCACGTCCCCCAACGGCTGTCAGCGGGCCTGTGATTGCATGGCGGGGCTCGACTGTCAACGAATGGAGTTCCCATGGACAAGCCCGACGTCGGTCCGATCGAGGGCGCGCCCCCGGCCGACCTCGTCATCGAGGACATCACCGTCGGCGAGGGGCCCGAGGCGCAGCCCGGCCAGTACGTGAACGTCCACTACGTGGGCGTGGCGCACTCGACCGGCCGCGAGTTCGACGCGTCCTACAACCGTGGCGAGCCCTTCGCCTTCCCGCTCGGCGGCGGCCAGGTCATCGCCGGCTGGGACCAGGGTGTGTCCGGCATGAAGGTCGGCGGCCGTCGCCGGCTGACCATCCCGCCCCACCTGGGCTACGGCGCGCGCGGCGCCGGCGGTGTGATCAAGCCGAACGAGACCCTCGTCTTCGTGGTGGATCTGCTCGGCGTGCAGTGACGACGACGCGTGGCGCCGTCCCCGGGTGGCGCCACGCGCCCGCCGTCCCCGCCGTCCGCCCCGCGCTCTACCATGGCGCGATGGCCGGACCAACGCTGAGCCGCCGCCGTCTCGGGGCGGAACTGAAGAGGTGCCGGGAAGCGGCGGGCCTCACCCAGGAACAGGTCTCCCAGCGCTTCGAGTGGCACGCGGCCAAGGTCACGCGCATCGAGACGGCCCGGGTCACGGTCACTCCCCGAGACGTCAAAGACCTGCTCTCCCTGTACGGGGTGCACGACCGCCCCTACGCCGAGGCGCTGCTCGCGCTGGCCCGCAGTTCCCGGCAGCGCGCCTGGTGGTCGGAGTTCCGTGACCTGGTGCAGCCCGACTCGTACGTCAGCCTGGAATCGGAGGCGTCGGCCGTCCTCACCTGGGAGCCGATGCTGTTCCCCGGCCTGCTGCAGACCGAGCCCTACATGCGCGCGGTCCTGGCCATGACCCGCTCGGCCCCCACCGCCGACCGCGCGGTCGCGCTGCGCCTGGCCCGCCAGCGCCGCCTGACCGGCGACCGTCCCCTCGAGATGATCGCCCTGCTCGACGAGTCCGTGATCCACCGCCAGATCGGCGGGCGGGCCGTCCGCGACGAGCAGCTGCGTCACGTCCTCGAGCTGTCCTGGCTGCCCAACGTCACGGTGCGCCTGTTCCCGTTCGGCCACTCCGAGCTGCGCATGTCCACCACCATCCTCGAGTTCCACCAGGCCGGCGAGCTCAACGTGGTCTTCGTCGAGGGCCTGCGCCCCACCAACCAGATGCTCAAGCAGCCGGCCGAGGTCGACCACTACCGCGCGCTGTTCGACCAGGTCGCCGCCCGATCGCTCGACCCCGGCGCCACCCGCAAGACCATCGAGGCCGAGCTGACCCCCTGACCTCGGCGGGCCCGGGCCCACAACAACAATTCCCTGGGGGAGCGGCCGCCGGTGAAGGCCCACAACGCGATCACCGGGTCGCACAGCGCGCAGCCGAACGAGGAATCATGCAGGGACGGAATGAGCGGGGCGCCACGCCGGTGGTGCGCGATGTCCCAGGCCGTATGGAGGAGCCAGCCCACGCCGATGAATGTCCAGGAGCGCAGGCCCAGATAGGCGACCGCGACCATGACGGCGGCAAAGGCCAGCTCCCACAGGCCGAAAGCCCCGCCACTGATATAGGTGCCGCCCGCACCCGCTATGAGCAGCGCGTTGAACCGCTGCCGGTGCGGTTCGGCAATCAGGCTGTTGATGCCGATGAAGACGATCCCGATGACCACCGGCATGACATATCGAAGCATGCGAAATCCCTTTTCCGCCGACGCGACGCTGCGCTGAAAAGCGTAAAAGGACGGCCGGCGGCGAAGAAGCGCCTCGATTGCCAGAAAACAACGGAATCCGGTCAGCCGTTGGGGCGCTTCTCCATGGCCTGCAGCGACCAGCTGTTGCCGTCGGGGTCGCGGAAATAGACGAACTTGCCCCACGGCTGCTCGTCGATGTCGCTGGTCTCGATGCCGGCCTCGACCAGCTGGGCCCGCGCCCGCCCGGCGTCGGCCACCACGGCCTGGATCTCCTGCGTGCCGGGCGTCTTCTCGGTGATCCCGTCGCCGATCACGATCGAGCACGCCGAGCCGGGCGGCGTCAGCTGCACGAAGCGCAGGCCCTCCTGCACACGATGATCGTGATCGGCGTGGAAACCGGCCCGCTCGTAGAACGCCTTGGCCCGGTCGACGTCGCTCACCGGAACCGGGATCAGCTCAATCTTCATGTCCATGGCCTCACCGTAGGCTCGATTGAGGCCAATCCCTGTCCTCAATGAACGTCCGGTCACAAACCTCCACGCTGTCCGGTCAAACCGTCGGACGCAACCGCGTTCTCGGTGGGGGAGGAAAGATGCGGACCAGCCGGCTCGAGGCGTTCAGCGACGGCGTGCTCGCCATCATCATCACGATCATGGTGCTGGAGTTGAAGGTGCCGGAGGGCCACGACGTGGCCGCGCTCCTGCACGAGACCGGCGGCGGGCTGCTCACCTATCTGCTGAGCTTTGCTTACGTCGGGATCTACTGGAACAACCACCACCACATGTTCCACCTGGTCGACAGCGTCCGCGGCGGGGTGCTGTGGGCCAACCTGGTGCTGCTGTTCTGCTTGTCGCTGCTCCCGTTCACCACCGCCTGGATGGACGAGTCGGGTTTCTCCGTACGCCGGTGATCGTCTACGGTCTCGGCCTGACGATCACCGCCTTCGCGTACCTGGCCCTGCAGACTCTGATCATCCGTCAGCAGGGCCCGGGGTCGCCGCTGAGGCGAGCCGTCCGCGGCGACCTCAAGGGCAAGATCTCGCCGTTGTTCTATCTGGCCGGAATCCTGACCGCGCCGCTGAGCCCGATCGCCGCCGTCGGCTTCTATGCCGCCGGGGCGTTGCTGTGGCTCGTCCCCGATCGCCGCATCGACCGCGTGGTCCGCGAGCAGGAGCCGGTCACGGCGTCGCGGTGATCGTCCCCCGCTCGCGGTCGCGCTTCAGCGGCGGTCGGGTCTCAGCGACGGTCGCACTTGAGCGGCGGTGGCGTCTGAGTGGCGGTCGGGTCTCAGCGGCGGTCGCGCGGAGCGGTCGGGGCCGGGCGGCAGCCCTGGCGGGCCGGAACGGACTCGGTCCGCTCCGGCCCGCGATCGATTCCGTCGTCCCCCGCGACCGCGTCGCGGCCGGAATCGAACGGCTCTCCGAGAGGAGTCATCGGTTCCCCTTGAACTCCGCGCAACCCTTCTCGTCGGGCAGCAGCGGCCGGAAGTTGATCAGATATTTCTGCCCGTCGGCGGTCCACGGGCTCATCTGGTTGGCCTTCTTGGCCGCGGTCGTCACCTTGTCGAGGTCGGCGCCGGTCACGACCACGCAGCCGATCTTGATGCTCGGGTTCAGGTAGTCACCGGGCAGCGCCGGACCGGGCCACGCGACGTCGGCCTGCGCGGGCTCGCCGCCGGACTGCTGGGTCCACGGGCGGGCCAGCACGGCCAGGGACTGGGGCTCGTACGGCTTCGAGGCCGTGTAACCGTCGCCCGCGGCAAGCTGCTGCAGCTTCTTGACGTAGGCGGCCAGCTTGGCCCGGGCGGCTTCCTGGGCGTCGGTCAGCATCGGGTCCTTGGCCTGGGCCTCGTTGAGCGCGACGACGTTGACCGAGTGGGTGCCCTGGGCGGTCTGCACGGTCACCCGGGTGGTCGGCGCGTCGGCCACGTTGGGCTGCCCGAAATCGGTGCCCGGGCGGACACCGGCGTCGGCGGCCTCCTTGATGATCTGCTGCACCTGGTCGGGGTCGAGCGTGAGGACCTGGAGGTTGGGCAGCGCGGGACCGGGATAGATGGCCGGGACCGGCCCCTCGGTGATCACGCGGCCGTCGGCATAGATGCTGAGCGCCGGCAGGGAGCCGACAGTTCGGTCCGGCGGCACGAAACCGCCGAAGGACTCCACGCGGGCCACGAGCTCGTCACCGCTCCGGGGGGAAGCGGAGGTGCTCTCCGGCGAGCTGGAGCCGGGCGCGCCGGCGCCGGTGGCACCGGGCTGCGCGCAGGCAGCGAGCAGGAACAGGGGAACGGCGGCGGCGATCAGGGTGCCGCGGAGACGAGTCATGTCCGTTCAGACGATCCCGCGCCGCCCGTGGTTCCGGCTCTGTCACGAATTGCGGCGAAGATTTTACGTTGCAGTCGTATTGGAAAACCGCTACTTTGGCAATGCAGTCGTATTGCTAACGGGGAGGTCCGATGCCGGTCGTCGAACTGCGGGACGTTACCGCCGACATGCTGAACGAGGCCGGTGGCAAGGCCGTCGGCCTGGGTGCACTGGTCCGGGCCGGGGAGCAGGTGCCCGCCGGTTTCTGCGTGACCACCGGGCCGCTCGACCGAGCCGAGATCCTTTCCGCGTACGAGTCTCTCGGCGGCGGCCCGGTGGCGGTGCGCTCCAGCGCCACCGTCGAGGACGCGCCCGGCGCCAGCTACGCCGGAATGTTCGACACGGTCCTCGACGTGCGCGGCGCCGAGGACGTGCTCACGGCGATCGAGCGGTGCCGCGCCTCGATCGGCAACGCGCGCGCCCTCGCCTACGCGCCGCAAGCCGCGGCCGGCGCTGGGCCTGAGCCTGGATCCGGCATGGGTGTCGTTGTGCAGCGGATGGTTGCCGCGGAGACGGCCGGCGTGCTGTTCACGGCCGATCCGGTCACCGGCAACCGCGACGAGATGCTGGTCGAGTCGGCGGCCAGTGGTGAGGCCGTGGTCAGCGGGACGACCGGCGTCGACCGGCGGGTCGTGTCGGGGGACGACCCTCTGCGCGCGGTCGGCGAGCGCCTGCAGGCCCTGTTCGGGGCGCCGCAGGACGTCGAGTGGGCGGTCGACGGGGACGGCGAGCTGTGGATCCTGCAGTCGCGGCCGATCACCACGCTGTTCGCCCAGCCGCCGCGCACGGACGGTCCGCCGCGGGTCTATCTGGAGTTCGGGCACGTTCAGGGCATGCTGCAGCCGGTCACGCCGATGGGCATGGACACGCTGAAAGAACTGGTCAAGGCCATGCTGGCCCCGCTCGGCCTGCGCGTGGAGATCACCGACATCGGCGGGCGGCTGTACGGGGACATGAGCGATCTCGTACGTGATCCGGTCGCGCGCCGCCGGCTGGTGTCGCTGATGGCGGTCGACTTCGGGCCGCGTGCGCAGGCCGTCATGCGCCACGTGCTCGACGACCCCCGTTTCGCCCCGCTGTCCCGACGCGAGCGCAAGGCGCGGCAGCGTGGTCGCGAGAGCGTGGAAGGGAGCGAGCAAGGGCTCGGGCCGGAGGGTGGGCAGCGGCGCGGAAAGAGCGAGCGCCGGGCGATGCCTCCGGTCGGGCGGGCCGTGCGGGGAGTGCTCGGTGCGCTGGCCCGGCCCGATCAGGCCCGCGCGCGCCTGGAAGAGGAGATCGACCGGATCCGGCGCGAGTCGCAGGACGACGGCCGTGAGCTGACCGCGGCCGAGCGGCTCGAGCTGGTGGAGAAGCATGACCAGACCCACGGGCCGGACGCCATCATCTGGCCGATCGTGGCCGGCATGCTCGCCGCCGCGTTGCCGCCCGGACTGCTGGGCGATGTCGCGCGGCCGGGGGAGGTGCACGCGGTTCTGGCCGGGATGCCGCACAACGTGACGATCGAGATGGACCTCGCACTCTGGCAGCTCGCCCGCACGGCCACCAGCGCCGATGAGGTCGATCTGACGGACTTCCTGCGCCGGTACGGTCATCGCGCCGCCGCCGAGGTCGACCTCGGGGTGCCGCGCTGGTCGGAGGATCCCGCTCCCGTGCGGGCGGCGCTGGCCAACCTGATCCGGGTGACCGACCCCGGGCAGGCCCCGGACGTGCGCTTCGCCCGGGCCGCCGAGCATGCCGAGGCCACGCTGCGTGAGCTGGGCGTGCGGGCGAAGCGGCGGAGACCCGTACGGGCAAGGCTCGCCGTTTTTCTGCTCGGAAGGGCGCGGCGGCTGGCCGGGTTGCGGGAGGCCGGGAAGTTCGCGGGCCTTTACCGCCTGGCCGAGATGCGCCGGCACCTGCTTGCGGTCGGGGCCGATCTGGCCGCCGCCGGGAGGCTCGAGCGGGGCGGGGACATCATGTTCCTGACGATCGACGAGACGCGGGACGCGCTGGGCCAAGCCGGTCCGGCCGACCTGCGCGAGCTGATCGACGGCCGCCGCGCCTGGTATGTGCGCGAGTCCCGCCGCCGATCCGTGCCGGTCGCGTTGCTCTCCGACGGCACCGATGTCGAAGCGCTGATCGAAACGCCCGCGACTCCCGGTGCTCTGCGGGGCGTCGGCGCGTCGGCCGGTAAGGCGACCGGTCCCGTACGCGTCGTGCACGACCCGGCCACCGCCCGCCTCGAACCGGGCGAGGTGCTGGTCACGTCGACGACCGACCCGGGCTGGACGCCGCTGTTCCTGACCGCGGCCGCGCTCGTCACCGAGACCGGCGCGGTGATGGCGCACGGGCCCACGGTCGCTCGCGAATATGGCATCCCGGCCGTCATCTGCGTGCCGGGGGCCACCCGTCACCTGCGTACGGGGCAGATCGTCACGGTCGACGCCGCCGCGGGAACCGTCACTGTCGAGGAGGGGTCAAGATGAGCGTTCTCCGTCGCGCCGCGGCGGCCGAGGCGGCCACCTGGCGCAGTCTGGCGTTGTGGGTGACGCGGCGGCCGGTCGATCTGCACGGCGGTCAGGCGTACGGGTATCTGGGGGTGGTCAAGCCGATCCTCGGTGTCTTCCTCGTCCTGTCGGTCGTGGAGATCCCGATCCTCGACCTGATCGTCAAGCATGTCGTCCCGTGGGGCCCGGCCCGTCTGATCATGCTGGCGATCAGCGTCTGGGGTCTGCTGTGGATGCTCGGCTTCCTCGGCGGAATGATCCGGCACCCGCACCTGGTCGGCGGCGAGGGGCTGCGGGCGCGGATGGGTCCCGGCCTCGACCTGACCGTGCCCTGGTCCGAGATCGAGTCGGTCGGCAAGCGCTATCGTTCGTTGCCGTCGAGCCGCGCGGTGCAGTTCGAGGACGGAGCGTTGCACATCGTGGTCGGAAGCCAGACCAGCATCGACGTACGCCTGCGCCACCCCCGGGTCTTCGACGTGCCGAAGGGCACTGGGGAACCGGTCTCGGAGCTCCGCCTGTACGCCGACGACGCCGACGGCCTGGTCCGCGCCGCCCGCACGCGCCTCGACGCCGTCACCGCCTGAGCCGCCCGCGATGCCGAAGATCGTCGACCATGAGGCCCGCCGCCGGCTGATCGCCGACGCGCTGATGAGGGTGGCCGCCGACCAGGGCCTCGAAGCGGTGAGCCTGCGCCACGTGGCCGCCGCCGCCGGTGTGTCGGTCGGGATGGTGCAGCACTACTTCCACACCAAGGACGAGATGATGACGTTCGCGCTGGCCGCCGTCATGGACCGCACCGAGGCCCGCGTGCGGTCGGCCGTGGACGTCCTGGGCGAGGAGCCGCCTCCCCGGCAGTTGCTGCGCACGATGATCGCGGCGCTGCTGCCGCTCTCCGGTTCGGCCCGCGACGACGGCCGGGTCGGGCTGGCCTTCCTGGCCTACGCGGCCGTACGCCCGGAGGCCGGCGCGGGCCTGCGACCGGGCACCGCCCAGCTGGTCGACTTCGTCGCCGGCCTGCTGCCCGCCTCGCACGGCGTGCCAGCGGCGTCGGCCCTGCTCGCCCTGATGGAGGGCCTCGGGGTCTATCTGCTGGGCGGCCAGCTCACCCCCGACCAGGCCCTGGCCGCGCTGGACGCGCAGCTCGACCTGCTGTTCGGCGCGCCCTGACCGTTCGCCGGGGCCTCGGCCCGCCGTCCCGATCCGTCACGTGCATCGATCGTGTCCTCGAACACGGGCCAACATGCTTGACCATTGCGGCGGCACGCACGACAGTTAACGCTGTTAGGATTTCTAACAACGTTAGGAGTGACTGTCATGGTTCAGCACGTCGTCATCGGCGCCGGTTCCATCGGTGCCAACGTCGCCCGGCTGCTCGCCGACCGGGGGGAGAGCGTCCGGATTGTCACGCGCAGCGGCTCCGGCCCCGATCACCCGCTGATCGACCGGGTCGCCGCGGACGCGTCCGACCCGGTCCGTCTGACCGAGCTGTCCCGCGGCGCGGAGGTGATCTATCACTGCGCCAATCCGCCCTCGTACACGACGTGGGAGCGCCTGTTGCCGCCCCTGCAGACGGCGGCCATCGCTGCCGCCGAGGCGAACGACGCCGTGCTCGCGCTGACCGGCAGCCTTTACGCCTACGGCCCGCAGCCCGGTGGCCGGATGAACGAACACACCCCCATGGCCGCCGTCGGGCACAAGGGCCGCCTGCGCCGGCGGATGTGGGAACAGGCCCTGGCCGCCGGCATCCGCACCGTCGAGGTTCGCGGCTCCGACTACGTCGGCAAGGGCGCCAACGGCATCTTCGCGCTGCTCATCGAGCCGGCCTGGAAGAAGGGGAGGGCGGCCTGGATCACCGGCCACCTGGACATGCCGCACACCTTCACCGTCAACGCCGACATGGCCCGGGCTCTCGTGGCGCTGGCCGGGGACGAACGGGCCTGGGGCCGGCCCTGGCACGTGCCGTCCCCGCCGGCCGTGACCATCCGCGAACTGGGCCGGCGTTACGGCGTCGTGGCCGGGCGGCCCCCGGCCAAACTGATCCAGTTGCCGCGCCGGGTCATGCGTACGGCCGGGCTGGTCGTGCCGATGGCCCGCGAGATGGCCGAAATGGACTATCAGTGGTACGCGCCGTTCCACATGGACGCGACGGAGACGGCCGGCACCTTCGGTCTGACCGCCACCGACCTCGACACCGCCCTCCGCGACGAGGTCGGCTGAACGCCCGGCCCTCAGCTCCAGCCGGCCGGGGTGAAGCTGCAGCCGACCGGGCAAGCTCGCCGTCCGGGGTGAAGCTTCAGCCGACGCGGGTGAAGCTCTAGCCGGCCCGGGTGAAGCTCTTGTCGGCCCGGGCGAAGCGGGTGCGATAGGTCGACGCGCTCAGACCGTAGTGCGACTTGAAGCGGCGGGCGAAATAGTTCTGGTCGGGCCAGCCCACCGACTCGCCGATGCGGTTGATCGGCTGGTCGGTGTGCAGCAGCCGGGCCGCCGCCAGCTCGACGCGGAAGCGGGACAGGTAGGCCATCGGCGGCAGGCCCGTCGCCGCCTTGAACAGCCGGACCAGATAGCCGGGGGCCAGGTGCAGCGCGGCCGCCAGTTCGGTCAGGGTCCACTGGTGGGCCGGGCGATCCTCCATCATGTGCATCGCGTCCAGCACCGCCGGGTGGGTGCCGGCCGATCCGCCCGAGAGCGCGTCGGTGGTGGCGACCACCCGGGCCAGGCCGCTCAGGAACAGGGTCAGCCGGCCCACCACGTCGCCGCGGTAGTCGGTGGCCGGGAACGAGCGCAGCCTCTGCAGGCCGTCGAGGTGTTCGAGGCAGCCGGTCAGGGCGTCGTCGTGCAGGTGGGTGTAGAGGATGCCGCGGCGCTGGCCCGAGTATGGGCCGGTCCACAGCAGGTGGCCCAGCTGCGGGTCCTGCCGGGTCCACGACAGCTCGCGTTGCAGCAGCTCGGTCGAGAAGCAGCAGTTGTAGAGGTCGAGGTGCCGGCAATCCTCGTAGCCGTGCCAGACGCCCGGCCGGAGCAGCATCGCGTCGCCCACCCGCAGCTCCTGGCGGCCGGCCAGGCTGTGGTGGACGCCGGACCCGGCGATCACGACGGCAATCTCCACAAAGCTGTGCGTGTGCACCGGGTGCAGGCCCTCGTGCAGGTAATGGCCCGCATAGGCCACCGAGCCGTCGAAGAAGTGCAGCAGCGTCCGGGTGTTCTCGACCGGGGGGTCTTCGGCCATGCCCCAACATAGGCCGTGCCGGGGATCCGGCCCAAGGGCAGTGCGGCGCCTCAGGTGAATTTCGTGCTAGCTCCGGTTCATCTCGGGCTATGTCGTGGGCCACACCGAAATCCAGACTCGGGGTCACGGCGAAACGTTCCCGCCATGAAGCCGAAACACATTGATCGCCCGTACGCGACGTTGGTTCTTGAATCGTTTCATGCAGCACGACGGTACAAGCAACAGGAGTGACATGCCGGACATTACCGCCCCCCACGCTCTACGGTTCGAACACCATGACGGCAGCATGACTGGCCTCGGCACGCCCACTCCCCGCATCTCCTGGCAGGTCGCGGAGGCCCCCGAGGGCTACACGCAGACCCGCTATCAAATCGAGATCACCCGCGCCGGTCAGGCCGAGGTCTTCGAGGTCGAGTCGAGCGAGCAGGTGCTCGTGCCCTGGCCCGGCGCTCCGCTGCAGAGCCGGGAGTCGGCCACCGTACGGGTCAGGGCCGATGACAGCGACTGGAGCGAGCCCGCGGTGGCCGAGGCCGGCCTGCTCGACCCGGAGGACTGGACCGCCCGCTTCGTCAGCCCCCGCGAGATCGGCGCCTTCGGCCGCCCGGCCCCGATTTTGACCGGCACCATCGGGTTGCCCGCGGAGGTCGTCAAGGCCCGCCTCTACATCACCGCGCACGGCCTCTACCAGGCCTCGATCAACGGCAACGACGTCGGCGACGAGGTGCTCGCGCCCGGCTGGACCGCCTACCAGCACCGGCTGCGCTACCAGACGCACGACGTCACCGGCCTGCTCAGCCCGGGCGAGAACCGCCTGGAGGTGCAGCTCGGCAACGGCTGGTTCCGCGGCTACCTGGGGTTCCGCGACCAGCACAGCCTCTATGGCGACCGGCTCGCCCTGCTGGCCCAGCTCGAGGTCGAGACGGCCGACGGCCGGGTGCACACGCTGGCCACCGACGGCTCGTGGACCGCCCGCGAGGGCGCCATTGTCGACGACGACCTCTACAACGGCCAGCGCGCCGACCTGAGCCGCGAGCTCGGCCCCGAGTCGCCGGTCGACGTGATCGACGCCGACCTGAGCCTGCTCGTCGCCCCGGACGGGCCGCCCGTGCGTGTCACCGGCGTCCTCCCGGCCCGATCGGTGTTCAGCTCGCCGTCCGGAAAGACCCTGATCGACTTCGGGCAGAACCTCGTCGGCTGGGTGCGCCTCACGGTCCGCGGCGCCCCGGACAACCACCGGATCGTCGTACGGCATGCCGAAGTTCTGGAGGACGGCGAGCTGGGTGTGCGCCCGCTGCGCACCGCCCGGGCCACCGACGAGTGGATCGTCGACGGCCCCGACACGGTGGTTCTCGAGCCCACTTTCACCTTCCACGGTTTCCGGTACGCCGAGGTGACCGGACTGCCCGAGCTGCGGGAAGAGGACATCGAGGCCGTCGTCATCGGCTCCGACCTGCGGCGTACGGGCTGGTTCGACAGCTCGCACGAACTGCTCAACCGCTTCCACGAGAACGTCGTCTGGGGCATGCGCGGCAACTTCGTCGACGTCCCGACCGACTGCCCGCAACGCGACGAGCGCCTCGGCTGGACCGGCGACATCCAGGTCTTCTCGCCGACCGCCTCGTTCCTGTTCGACTCGGCCGGCTTCCTCACCAACTGGCTCGCCGACCTCGCCGCCGAACAGCAGAAGGACGGATCGGTCCCGTACGTCATCCCGGACGTTCTGCGGCAGCCCGGCCCGGCCACCGCGGCCTGGGGCGACGCCGCCACGATCGTGCCCTGGGTGGTCTATCGGCGCACCGGCGACCGGGGGCTGCTGGAGCGGCAGCTGCCCAGCATGCGGGCCTGGGTCGACCGGATGGCCGCGCTGGCCGGGCCGGATCTGCTCTGGGCGGGCGGCTTCCAGTTCGGCGACTGGCTCGACCCGACGGCCCCGCCCGCCGACCCGTTCCGGGCCAAGGCCGACCCCGACGTCATTGCCACCGCGCACCTGGCCCGCTCGGCCGAGGTCGTGGCCCAGGCCGCCCGGGCGGTCGGCGACGGCGACGTGGCCCGCGAGTACGGGGAGCTGGCCGAGCGGGTGCGGGCCGCGTTCGCCCGCGAATACGTCACCGGCGGCGGGCGGGTGCTCAGCGACGCCGCCACCGCGTACGCGCTGGCCCTGCAGTGGGCGCTGCTGCCCACCCCGGCGCAGCGCGAGCACGCCGGACAGCGGCTGGCCGACCTGGTGCGGGTGGCCGGGTTCCGGATCAGCACCGGGTTCGTCGGCACGCCGCTGATGACCGACGCGCTGGCCGATGCGGGCGAGCCCGATCTGGCGTACCGGCTGCTGCTGCAGACCGGCGTGCCGAGCTGGCTCTATCCGGTGACGATGGGCGCCACCACGGTCTGGGAGCGGTGGGACAGCATGCTTCCGGACGGCTCGATCAACCCGGGCGAGATGACGTCGTTCAACCACTACGCGCTCGGGGCGGTCGCCGACTGGTTGCACCGCCGCGTGGCCGGACTGGCCCCGGCCGAGCCCGGCTACCGCCGGATCGAGGTGCGGCCCCTGCCGGGCGGGCAGCTCACCCACGCCTCGGCGCGGCATCTCACCCCGTACGGGGAAGCCTCGGTGGCCTGGAAGCGGGACGGCGGCGAGCTGAGGCTCGAGGTGGTGGTGCCGGTGGGCGCGACCGCGACCGTGCACGTGCCCGGCCGCGACGAGCCGATCGACGTCAGTCATGGCCGGCACGACTGGGTGGTCGCGGATCCGTACGCCCAGGAAACCGCGAGGCCCGCCGAGCCCACCATCCGGCAGCTGATGGACCACCGGCCCAGCTGGGACAAGGTCGTCGCCGCGGCGCGGGAGGCCGGTGTCGCCGCCGACGAGGCCGACCTGGCCGGACGGCTCGAACGCTACCTCGGCGCCCCCGCGGCCGAACTCGCCGGCGCCGCCACCGCGCACGGCTTCATCCCCGGCGGCGACCAGCTCGCGGCCCGCCTGCAGACCCTCCTCTCCTCCGATCACGAATAAGGGAGTCAACGTCATGAAGCGACGTCAGATAGGCCTCGCCGTGTTCTCCGCGGCGACCCTCGCCCTCGGCGCGTGCAGCGCCGGCAGCCTGGGCAGCAGCGAACAGGACAGCGGCGGCGGCAAGGTCACCCTCTCGTTCCTGACCGACAACCAGCCCGAGACGGTGAAGCTCGCGGAGGGGCTGGCCAAGGACTTCACGGCCAAGAACCCCGACATCACGGTCAACGTCGAGACCCGGCCACAGGGCACCGAGGGCGACAACATCGTCAAGACCCGGCTCTCCACCGGCGACATGACCGACATGTTCATGTACAACTCGGGCTCGCTCATGCAGGCCCTGGCCCCGCAGAAGAACCTGACCGCGGTGGACGACTTCGCCGGGCAGCTCGACGACAACTTCAAGAAGGCGGTCGGCTCCGACGGCAAGATCTACGGGGTTCCGTTCGGCAACTACATGGCCGGCGCGATCTTGTACAACAAGGAGGTGTACGACAAGAACGGCCTGAAGGTGCCGACGACCTGGGACGAGTTCCAGGCCAACAACGCCAAGCTGAAGGCGGCCGGTGTCGACCCGGTCATCCAGACGTACGGCGAGACGTGGACCTCGCAGCTGTTCATCCTCGGCGACTACCACAACGTCGAGGCGGCCAGCCCGGGCTGGGCCGACCAGTACACCAAGAACCAGGCCAAGTACGCGACCACGCCCGCGGCCAAGGCCGGCTTCGACCACCTGCAGCAGGTGCACGACGCGGGTTACGTCAACAAGGACTTCGCCTCGGCCAAGCTCACCGACGGCCTCAACAAGCTGGCCAAGGGCCAGGGCGCGCAGTACCCGATCCTGTCGGCCATGGTCAGCCAGCTGATCACCGACAACCCCGGCAGCGAGAACAAGATCGGCCTGTTCGCCATCCCCGGCGCCGACGCGGCGAAGAACGGCCTGACCGTGTGGGCGCCGAACGGCCTCTACATCCCGAGCAGCACCACCGGCGCCAAGCTCGACGCGGCCAAGAAGTTCCTCGGCTTCGTGGCCAGCCCCGACGGCTGCGCCTCGATGGGCAAGGCGTCCACCCCGACCGGCCCGTACGCGGTCACCGGTTGCAAGCTGCCCGACTCGGTGCCGCAGGCCGTCAAGGACATGCAGACCTACATCGACAAGCAGGGCGCGTCCAGCCTGGCCCTCGAATTCCTCTCCCCGGTCAAGGGCCCGGCGCTCGAGCAGATCTGCGTCGAGGTCGGCTCCGGCATCCGCAAGGCCGACGCCGCCGCCAAGCTCTACGACGAGGACGTCAAGAAGCAGGCCCAGCAGCTCGGTCTCGAGGGCTGGTAGGACCGGTGGCGACCGACACTGTCCAGCGGCCGGCCCGGGGGCGTGCCAGCGCTTCCGGGCCGGCCCCGGCCGGCCGTAAACGCAGCCCGTACCCGAGCTGGTTCTACCTGCCGGCGGCCATCGTCTACGCGGTGCTGTTCCTGGTGCCGACCGTGACGTCCTTCTACTTCAGCCTCACCCGCTGGAGCATCTTCGACTCGCAGTTCATCGGGTTCGACAACTACGTCACGTTCTTCCGCGAGCCCGCCCTGGTCTCCGGCCTGTGGCACACCGTGGTCTACGCCGCGATCACTTCGGGGCTCAAGGTCGTCCTCGGGCTGGGCCTGGCCGTGCTGCTCACCTCGCAGATCATCGGCCGCGGCTACCTGCGCTCGGTGGTCTTCTTCCCGGTGCTGGTCAGCACGATCGGCGTCGGCCTGACCTTCACGATCCTGATGGACCCCGAGGAAGGCCTGATCAACGAGTCGCTGTCGCTGATCGGCATCCAGGGCCCGGGCTGGCTCACCGATCCGAGCTACGCCCTGGTGTCGGTGGCCCTGGTCGACGTGTGGAAGGGCATCGGGCTGGCCACGCTCATCTACATCGCGGGCATCGTCTCGATCCCGCAGGAGTACTTCGAGGCCGCCCGCGTCGACGGCGCCACGGCCTGGCAGAACTTCCGCAGCATCGTCCTGCCGCTGGCCCGCCCGGCCACGTTCACGGTCATCCTGCTGTCGCTGATCGGCGGCCTGCGCTCGTTCGACCTGATCTGGGCCATGACCCGGGGCGGTCCGGGCTTCACCTCGGACGTTATCGCGTCGGTGATCTACAAGCAGTACCAGGCCGGCTTCTACGGTCTCTCGACGGCCGGCAACGTGGTGTTGTTCCTGCTGGTCACGGCGATCATCTTCCCGCTGTCACGGTATCTGAACTCCAAGGAGGTGGACCTGTGACCGCTTCCGTCACGGTGAGCCGGCGACCGCGCAGGAACATCGCGCTCAGCGTGGTCGCGATTCTGCTGTCCGTCGTGGTGTTCCTGGTGCCGTTCGCCTTCATCCTGCTGACCGCGGTGAAGAGCCGGCAGGAGGCCTCGCGGCTGGACTTCTCGTGGCCCACCCAGCTCCAGTTCGTGCAGAACTTCGTGGACGTGGTCCAGGCCCGCGACTACATGCTGATCATCGCCTTCATCAACAGCACGATCCTCACGGTGGCGTCGGTGAGCATCCTGGTGGTGCTGGCGGCGATGGTGGCCTTCGTCCTGCAGCGCCGCCGCACCCGGTGGACCGGCCTGATCAACTTCCTGGTGCTGTCCGGCCTGATCATCCCGCCCGCCGTCGTGCCGACGATCTGGGTGCTTCAGAAACTCGGACTTTTCCGTACGATGCCCGGCCTGATCCTGGTCGAGGTCGCGTTCGGGCTGTCCTTCTGCATCCTGCTGTTCCGCGCGTTCATCGCCACCATCCCGCGCGAGCTCGACGAGGCGGCGATCATCGACGGCGCCGGCCCGATGCGGCTGTTCTTCCGGGTCATCCTGCCCCTGCTCCGATCGGTCATCATCACGGTCGTGGTGGTGCAGTCGGTGACCATCTTCAACGACTTCGTCAACCCGCTGTACTTCCTGCCCGGCGACCAGAACGCCACCGTCCAGCTGACCCTCTACAACTTCTCGAGCGCCTACTCGACCCAGTACAACCTGCTCTTCATGGACATCCTGCTGATCACAATCCCGCCGCTGCTGATGTTCTTGTTCTTCAACAAGCGCATCGTCGCCGGCATGACCGCGGGCGCCGTGAAGGGCTGAAGCCGGGGCGGCGCTGTTGCCTCAGCGCCGCCCCTTCCCCCGCCGCCCCGCCCGGTTAATGCGTTGTCCGGTGTGGGCCGCGTCCCTACCGTGGAGATCACCTGACCGGTTGTGGAGGAGGTGACCCGGTGAGTGATGTGCTCGTTCTCAACGCCGATCTGGGGCCGCTGCACCGGGTGAGCCTGCGGCACGCCGTACGGATGCTGGTGCGGCAGGTGGCCGAGGTGCACGAGGCGCGGCCCGACCGGGTGATCGGCGTCTGGCCCGTCCCGACCGTGGTGCGGCTGGTGACGTACGTGGTCACCCGCTGGCGCCACAGCCGCGGCCCCGGCTGGTCGCGCGCCGGTGTGCTGGCCCGCGACGGGCGGCGCTGCGCCTACTGTGGCCGGACCGCCTCGACCATCGACCACGTGCTGCCGCGTTCGCGCGGCGGCGCCAACAGCTGGCTCAACACGGTCGCCGCCTGTTACGGCTGCAACCAGCGCAAGGGCAACCGCACCCCGGCCGAGGCCCGCATGCCCCTGCGCGTCATGCCGTCGGCGCCGGCGTGGTCGACGCTGCTGTAGCGGGCGCCAGGTCGCGCTGATAGAGCAGGCTGCGGTGCATCGGAACGTAGCCGAGCGCTTCGTTCGTGCGGCGCATCGCGGCGTTGCTGTCCGCGGTGTCGGCGAGCAGGCCGTCGAGGCGGGGGAAGAGTTCCCGTACGCGGGAGATCTGCGCGGCCTTCATCCAGCGGGCCAGCCCGTGGCCGCGGTGGGCGGCCAGCACCCCGGTGCCGTAATGCTGGGCGTCGCCGGCGCCCGTGGCCGGGACCACCAGTTCGGTGAACCCGGCCATCTCGCCGCCGGGCCCGATCGCGGCGGTCGTGCTCAGCGTCTCGCCGCGCCGGGCCACGGCGTCGGCGATCGAATGGAGGCGGGCCACGTCCCACGACTGCGGCACGTAGGCGGTCTCGCCCATCGGCATGTCGTCCATCGCGGGCCGGGCCCGGGCGAACGTCTCGGCCAGCTCGGCCGGAACCGTGCCCTCCCAGTGCACCAGCCGGTAGCCGGGTACCGGTTCCGCGATCGGCTCGGCATCCTTCAGGGCCAGGCGCGTGTACGTGAGAGCGAGCACCTGCCGGAAGCCGCGCGCGACGCAGAAACCGTCCTCGCCGGGCCGGACGGGCTCGGAGAGCAGCGCGCGCATCCCGTGCTCGGTGGCCGCGGCCGTCACGGCGTCGAGCAGCCGGGTGCCGACACCGTGGCGCCGCTCGGCCGGATGCACGGTGAGCTGCACGTCGGCCGTGTGACCGGCGGTCGGCAGCCACAGGAAAGCGGTGCCGAGGGGACGTCCGTCGTCGCCCGCGGCCAGCCAGGCGAACCGTTCGCGGCGGGCCGGATCGATCAACGGCGTCAGATGCATGGCGATCATTGTGACCGCCGGCCCGGAGTTTGCGTACCCCCGCGGCCCGGGCCCGGACAGAGTGACCCCGGTGCGCGCTGGCGCTGCGCACCGGGGAGGTGTCAGGGCACGCCCGTCCGGCGCCGGGGGACACCGGACGGACGGCCCCGGTTCTGGTGAGGACTACCCGTTTCGGCCGCGCCCTACCAGGGTCGGCGGCGCCGATAGTGCCCGTGGTGCCGGTAATGACCGTGATGGCGATAGTGGCCGTGGTGCTGCCGGTAGTGCCCGTGATGGCCGTAGGGGCCGGGGGGCCCGTACGCGCCCGGGTGCCCGTACGCCCCGTGGCCGTACCCGCCGTGATGACCCCGCTTGTGCAACTTGGACGCGAGCAGCGACAGCAGGAACCTCTTGACGGATCCGCTCAACGTTTGCCTCCTTGGCTGGCTCCTCTACCACGGTAAGTGGTGAAGTCCAGCACTGGCTGTGACTGGCCTGACGGTTCCCTGAGACTCAGGACTTCCAGCGGATCATCGCCGCGGTGGCGTCGTCCCGGAGCTCGCCCTGCTCGTAGCTGACTATGGTGTGGATCAGGCTGCGCATCACCTCGGGCGCGGACAAGCCCAGGGCCAGCTGCCCGATCAGGAACGAGGTCAGCCGGTCGAGGCCGAAGAGCGCCCCCGACCGGTCCCGCGCCTCGGTGATCCCGTCGGTGTAGAGCACGAGCGTGTCGCCCGGTGTG
Source organism: Actinoplanes sp. NPDC021490 (assembly GCF_055562135.1). Classification (NCBI taxonomy): domain Bacteria; kingdom Bacillati; phylum Actinomycetota; class Actinomycetes; order Micromonosporales; family Micromonosporaceae; genus Actinoplanes; species Actinoplanes sp. NPDC021490. The sequence goes on along the minus strand of NZ_JBVHFW010000013.1, from coordinate 140,088 downwards.
AGCTGCTCCGTCGTCACGCGCGGCGGCCGGGGCAGCATGTTGCCCAGACCCAGCGGCAGGGCGGTCGGTGTCGGCAGCGCCGGCCGGGCCTCGCCGCCCCGCAGCAGCAACTCGGCCGGGTGCCCCGCGCTGATCCGCCGGTACAACCCGGTCACGGTGTCCAGCTCGGCCATGATCGCGGTCACGAAACTGCCCGGATACTGCGCCCGGATCCATTTGTCGATCGACTGGTAGGTGTCGGCCAGCCCCAGTCCCGAGCGCCGCGCGTTGCGATACGTGTTCAGCGTCAGCGTCGTGAGCGCGCTCGCCCCGATGCCGTGACCCACCGTGTCGAACAGCCCGACGTGCAGCACGTCGCCGTTGGCCGCGTAATCGAACGCGTCCCCGCCCACGTCGTAACAGGGCTCGAGGACGGCCGCGACGGTCGTGCCGTCGACCGCGAAGGTCAAAGGCGGCAACTGATTCCAGACGATCTCGGCGGCCAGCTGCATCGGCTCCCGCCGGCGGGTGTGCTCGACCGCGTCACCGTAGCCGCGGCGGCTCGAGATCAGCTCGGCCACCAGGGCGGCGATCACCTCGAGCTCGTCCAGATCGGCGGCCCGGGTGCGCAGTTCCAGGACGCCCAGCCGTTCCGCGCCGTGCAGCAGCGGCAGCCACACGCACTCGTCCGAGGTGGTCACCCGTCCGGTGGTGAAGGCCTCGCCGGCCGGGGTGCCGTCGACCGGTATCGGGGCGACACCGGTCAGGTCGCGGCCCCGCAGCGGGTGCAGCCGCAGCTGGCCGTAGTCGATCAGCAGCACGGTGGCGGTGGCCGCGCCCAGCAGCGGGGCCGCCTCGTGCAGCAGGGCGGGCAGATCCTCGGCCCGTCCCCGATGTCGCAGGTCCAGCAGTCTGCGTACGGCTTCCATCGACTCGGGCACAAAATCCTCATGCCCAGCCGGGCCCGTGGTCAATCGACGCGGTACCGCTCGACCAGACCGGCGAGGATCTTTCGGGTCCGGTTCAGGTCGTCGATCTGCCTGGTGACCCGGTCCAGCTCGGTCGTGAGGCGTTCCGCGAGCCACGGCGTACGGATGGCCTCGTTGTTGATGCACGGCAGGACGTCCTGGATGGTGGCGCTGTTCAACCCGGCCGACAGCAGCGACTGGATCAGCGAGACCCGCTCGACGGCCGTCTCCGGATAGTGCCGCTGCCCGCCGCCGCTGCGCGCACTGACCAGCAGCCCCTGCTCCTCGTAATAGCGCAGGCTCCGGGCACTCGCCCCGGTCGCCGCGGACAGGTCGCCGATCCGCATCGCAATCCTCCCGGAAAAGGCCTTGACCCTTACATGGATGTCAGGTTCTAGCGTAGACGCATGACAGCCGTCACCGCCTCCCTCGTCCAGCCCGTCACCGTGGCCGGCCTGCCGCTGAGCAGCCAGTTCGTCATGGCTCCGATGACCCGCGAGCGGTCGCCGGGGGGCGTGCCGACGCCGGAGAACGCCGCGTACTACCGCCGCCGCGCCGAGAACGGGGTCGGCCTGATCATCACCGAGGGCGTGCTGGTCGACCACCCCAGCGCCGGCCATCAGACCGACGTCCCGCGACTGACCGAGGGCCCCGCCGAGGCCGGCTGGCGGCACGTGACCAGTGAAGTGCACGCGGCCGGGGGACGCATCGCCGCGCAGCTGTGGCATCTGGGCAGCCAGCGCGAGCCGGTCGACGGCTACCCGTCGTGGACCCCCGGCACGATGACCGGCCGCGACTTCGACACCATCGTTTCCGCGTACGCCGCCTCCGCGCGAGCCGCCGTCCGGGCCGGCTTCGACGCCGTCGAGGTGCACGCCGCCCACGGCTATCTGCTCGACGAGTTCCTGTGGCCGGTCTCCAACCCGTCCCGGGCCCACCGCGACTTCCCGGCCGAGGTGGTCCGGGCCGTCCGCGCCGAGATCCCCGCGTGCATGCCGCTGATCGTCCGGTTCTCCCAGTTCAAGGAGCGCGACTACAGCGCCCGCATCGCCGAGACCCCGGACGAGCTGGCCGGCCTCCTCGAGGGCCTGCGCGCGGCCGGCGCCGACGTCCTGCACGCCTCGCAGCGCCGATTCTGGGAGCCGGTCTTCGACGGCAGCCACCGCAACCTGGCCGGATGGGCCAAGCACCTCACCGGCCTGCCCTCGATCACCGTCGGCTCTATCGGCCTGACCCGCGACTTCGCCGCCTCCGCGCGCATGCGCGAGCTGCTCGAACGCCGTGAACAGGGCGAATACGACCTGATCGCGCTCGGCCGGGTGCTGCTGGGCAACCCCGGCTGGGTCACCCTGGCCGCCGCCGGACGCCACGACGAGATCCGCGACTACCACAAAACGGACGAGGAGCGATACTTCTGATTTTGCCGCGCGGAACCGGCCCGTCTTGGTGGAATCGACACCATGGTTGCCGAAACGCCCAGAGCCGCCGTACGCGCATGGCGTGACGGCCTGGTCAACCTCGACGCCGGCAACCGCCTGCTCAACTTCCGCCCCACCGCGAGCGGAACCCTGGAGATCGCCGGACCGGCCGCCCCCGACATCGTCTCGGCCCTGCGCGGTGACCGCGACTACGGGTTCCTGCCCGCCGGCGCCCGGCCCGAACCCGGCGGCCTGTTCCGCACCCAGCTGACCGCCGTCGCGCTCGGCACCCAGCTGCGGCGGCTGCTGCGCAAATCCCGCCAGGAGTTCCTCGACCGCGGGGTGGCCGCCCTGCACCTGGCGATCGGCATGCTGCACTGGCGCGACGAGGACGGCGTGGCCCTGACCAGCCCGATCCTGCTGCTGCCGGCCGAACTGGTCGCGCGGGCGCCGGCCGACGTGCCCCGGCTGCGGGTGCGCGGCGAGGACCCGGTCGTCAACCCGGCGCTGGCCCTGCGGCTGCGGCGGATGGGCATCGTCATGCCGGGCGTGGACGGGCTGGCCGGGCTGGATGTGCGGGCCTATCTGGAGGAGCTGCGCGAGGACGTCAGCAACCGGGACTGGCGGGCCGAGGAGACCGTGCTGCTGTCCCGGATCACGTTCCACAAGGAGGCGATGTACCGGGATCTGCTCGACAACGAGAACCGGATCGTCGCGCACCCGCTGGTCGAGGCACTGGCCGGAAAATCGGGCACCGAACAGCCCTGTGGAAAACCTGCCCAGCCCCCCTTGACAGGGGTAAGTTCATCCCACCTTTCCCCGGGTGGGTGGGGGGTGGCGGGTGGGCATAGGGAGCCGTATACACGCGAGGACCTACCACTGGTGCTCGACGCCGACGCCACCCAACGAGCCTGCGTAGAGGCGGCCCTGAAAGGCCAGAGCTTCGTGCTGGACGGCCCGCCCGGCACCGGCAAGTCCCAGACGATCGCCAACATGATCGGCTGCCTGATGCACGCCGGGAAGCGGATCCTGTTCGTCTCCGAGAAGGCGGCCGCCCTCGAGGTCGTGCGCAACCGGCTGGCCGCAGTGGGCCTGGAGGCGTACCTGCTGGAACTGCACAGCCACAACGCGACCCGCAGGGAAGTGGCCCGGGCGCTCGCGAGTTCCCTCGACGCGCTGCCGGCGGAACCGGCCGGTGAACCGGATCACGGGCGGCTGCGGGAACTGCGCGGTCTGCTCAACGGCTATGCGACCGCGATGAACGAGCGCCGCGAACCGCTCGGCCGCACGCTGCACGAGGTGCTCGGGGACTGCGCCCGGCTGACCGGGCTGCCGGAGTTGCCGGCGCCCTGCGAACGGCCGGCCGAGCTCACCCCGCAGTCGGTCAACGACGTCGGGGAAGCGGCGGATCTCCTGACCCGCTGTCGGCGGGCCGCGGCCGAGCCGCAGAACTTCGTGTGGCGCGAAGTCACCGAGCGCGCGCCGCTCGGAGAGGCCCTGCGACGGGCCCAGCAGTCGCTGCACGCGCTCGCGGAGGAGGCCGGGCAGCACGCGGGGATGGCCGAGGCGTTCGAGGTGCGCCGGCCCTCCTGCGCGGGCACGCTGGCCATGCTGGTCACCCACGCCGCCCGCCGGCCGTCCGCGGTGGCCGACGCATGGCTGACCGCCCCGAGCCTGGAACCGGTCGGGCGGGCCGCCCAGCGCCGGTCCCGGCGGCTGGCCGACGCCCGTCGGGCCCGGCAGGCGGTCCGCGAGGCGGCCGGCGTCGAATGGCATGAGCTGCCCGATCTGGTTCCCCCGGCGGTCGAGCCCCGGACGCTGACCGCGGCCGGGGCCGAGGAGACGGTCCGCCGCCTGACCGGCGAGGCCGACGCCCTCGACGACCTGCGCGGGGAGGCCGCGGCCACGGCCGCCCGGCTGGGTCTGCCCGCACCGGCCACCTTCGCCGACCTGATCCGCCTGGCCGAGCTGGCCGAACTGGCGGGCCATCCGCACCGCCCGGAACCGTTCTGGTTCTCTTCCGGCGTGCTGCCCGGCGTCTCGGTGGCCGCGGCCGCGCTGCGACAGCGCACCGAGGCCCTGATCGCGGCCGAGACCGAAGGCCGGCGCTGGTTCCACGAGACGATCACCGAGCAGCCGGTCGAGCAGCTGGCCGACCGGCTCGCCCACGAGCACCGCGGGCTGCGCAAGCTGCTGGGTGCGTACCGGCGGGACTGGAACGCGGTGGCCGCGTACGCCCGGCCCGCCGTTCCACCGGACGTCGCCGTCGCCCACATCGGCGCCGCGGTGGCCTGGCAGCGGGCGTTGCGCGAGCGGGCCGCGGCCGAGAGCCAGTACGCACCCCTGCTCGGCCGGTACTGGCGGGGTGACGCCGCGCTGCACGAGGCCCTGGGGCTGGCCGGCGAGATCCTGCGGCTCAGCCCGTCCGGGGCGCTGCCGGCCGTGGCCGACCAGATCTGCCGTCCCGTGCCCGACCCGAGCCTGGCCCGCACGGCCGCCCGGATCCGTGCCCTGGTCGTGCGCGAGTCGGCCGCGGACACGCCGCAGGATGCCGCCGCCCGCCGCCGGGCCCAGGTCGGGCCGCTCACCGAGGTCGCGACCGCGTTGCGCGCCTTCGCCCACGCGCTCGGCCGCGACGCCGATGTGGACGAGGTCCGGCGGCTGGCCCGCCTGCGCCGCGCCGCGGCCGACGAGGAACGCGTCCTGGCCGACGACACCGCGGGGGCGGTGGCCGACCTGGGGCCGGCGGCCGTGCACGACGATGAGCTGGAAGAGGCGGTGGCGTGGGCCCGGGCGGCCCGGCGGCTCACCTCCGGAGTGGATCGGCCGCTCACCGGCGGGCAGGCGGCGGCCCTGCGCTCGGACGGCGGCGCCACGGTCCTGAACGAGCGGTCCGGCGCGTGGGAGGACGCCCGGGACACCGTCGTGTCCGCGTTCGCGCCGGGCCGCCGGGCCGACATCGCCGAGGCGCTCGACGACTACGACGGCGTGCTGCTGGCCGGGCTGCTCGACGACCCGGACGGGCAGGACCAGTGGCTCGGGTACGACCGGGTCCGCCGGGGGCTCACCGCGGAGGCGATCGCCGCCTGCGCCGGGGTGCCGGACGACCAGGTGCGCCCGGCCCTGCACCGGGCGGCGCTGGCCGCCTGGGCCGGCGCGGTGATCCGCGACGACGAGCGGCTGCACCCGATCGGCGGCCTCGAACGCGACCGGCTGGTCGAGGAGTTCCGCGGGCTCGACGTCGCGCTGGCCGCGTCGGCGCCGGCCGCGATCGTCGAGGCGGTCGAGCGGCGGCGGGTGGCGGGGCGCGTGCCCGCCGAGGTGATGCTGCTGCGCCGCGAGGGCATGAAGGAGACCCGCCATCTGGCCGTACGGGACCTGATCGGACGCACCCGGCAGACGGTGCAGACCGGCCGGCCGTGTTTCCTGATGTCGCCGCTCGCGGTCAGCCAATTCCTCCCGGCCGACCTGACCTTCGACGTGGTCATCTTTGACGAGGCCTCGCAGATCGCCCCGGCCGACGCGATCAACTGCCTGTACCGGGCGGACGCGGTGATCGCGGCGGGCGACGACCGCCAGCTGCCGCCGACGTCGTTCTTCACCCGCACCGACTCCGACGACGGCAACGACGTCAACGACTTCCAGTCCGTCCTCGAGCTGGCCAAGGGCTGCGGCGCGTTCCCGGTCCACGGGCTCGGCTGGCACTACCGCAGCCGCCACGAGGCGCTGATCGCGTTCGCCAACAACCGCTTCTACGAGGGCCGCCTGCGAACGTTCCCGGGTGCCAACGCCGATCCGGAGACCGGGGTCGAGCTCATCCCGGCGCGGGGCACGTACCGGCGGGGCAGCACCCGCGACAACCCGGTCGAGGCCGAGATGGTGGCCGAGCGCATCGTCGCGTGCCTGACCACCCGGCCCGAGCTGTCGCTGGGCGTGGTCACGTTCTCGGTGGCGCAGGCCGAGGCGATCGAGGCCGCCCTGGAACGCGCGGCCGCCCGCCACCCCGGCCTCGACCGGCTGCTCGAGGGCGACCGGCTCTCCGGGTTCTTCGTCAAGAGCCTGGAGTCGGTGCAGGGCGACGAGCGCGACGTGATGATCTTCTCGATCGGCTACGGGCGCGACGAGCAGGGCCGCATCAGCAGCAACTTCGGCGCGCTGAACCAGCCCAACGGATGGCGCCGGCTCAACGTGGCGATCACCCGGGCCCGGCGCCGCGTCGAGATCATCTCGTCGGTCCGGGCCGGCGACATCCCCGAGTCGGCCAACGAGGGCGTACGCCACCTCGCCGCCTATCTCGACTACGCCGAGCGGGGCGCCGCTGCGCTGCCCGGCCGGGAGCCCGCCCCCACCCCGTTCGTCACGTCGGTGCTGGAGACCGTGCGGTCGTGGGGGTATCGGGCCAAGGCCGGCGTCGGACTGGACGGCTACCGGATCGACGTCGGCGTGCGGCATGCGGCGCCCGGGGGCAGTTACGTGCTCGGCATCGAGTGCGACGGGCCGCGCTACGGCTCGATCGGGTCGGCCCGCGACCGGGACCGGCTCGCGGGCGAGGTCCTCACCGGACTCGGATGGCAGCTGCACCGCGTCTGGGGCGCGGCGTGGCATCGCGACCGGGCCGCAGAGGAGGCACGGTTGCGCGCGGCGATCGACCGGGCGACCGGCGGGCTGCCCTCCGCGGGGCCGCGCCCCTACCGTCGAGTAGAGTCGCTCGGACTCCGTCTGGTGCCCTGAAGCTTTGAGTCTTAGACCGTTTAGGACCGAATCCGGTATTGACTCGTTGCGCTCGGATGTCCAGCATATGTCGCGTGACCTCCGGGACCTCGTCGGCGCAGGCAGCGCCGGTCAGCTGCGTTGCGTTCCGCGCTGACGGCCGTCGGCTGGCCAGTGGGACGCAGGCCGGCAAGGTCACCGTCCTGGAGACCAGCGACCCCGCTCGGCCCGTGACGATGACCGAATTTGCCCATCGTTCGGCCGTGCTGGCCGCGTCCTGGAACCCGGGTGCGTCCGATCTGCTGGCCACCGGTTCGGCCGACGGCACGGCCGCGGTCTGGCGCGTGGTCGACGATCGTCCGCCCTATCTGATGAAGGTTCTCGGCGGGCATCCGTCCGCCGTCACCGGAGTCTCCTGGATGCCCGACGGCCAGCATCTGCTCTGCCAGCTGGCCGACGGCCGCGCGGCCGTGTGGCAGGCCTTCGGCGAGACCTATCTGGGTGAGCTGGACGACTGCGTGCGCCTCGACGTGAGCTCGACCGGTCTGGTGGCCACGGTCGGCGCCAACGGTTTCGTGGCCGTTCGCGATCTCGCCCAGGACCGGACGCCGCTGGCCGGCCGGGCCGCCCCGGCCGTCGAAGCCTGCGCGTGGTCACCCGACGCGAAGACCCTGGCCCTGGCCCGCCGGGACGGCGCGATCGAGCTGCGCAACGCCCACCTCGACCCGATCCGCACCCTGCGGGCGGGTGACTCGCCGCTGCGCTCGGTCACCTGGTCGGCCGACGGCCGGCATGTGCTGGCCGGGGCGTACGACGGGACGGTGTTCGCCCTCGACTCGGCGAGCCGGCCGCACTGGCGGCTGACCGACCCGACGATCCGCACCCGCTCGCTCGCCATCGGCGGCCCGGTGCTGGCCACCGCCACCTTCGCGGGCCGGCCCTACCTGCTCGACGCCACCTCGGGCACGCCGCTCACCCCGGGGCTGTCGCTGCCGGCCCTGCCCGCGCCGACCCGCCCGTTCCGCGACGGGGTGCTCGCTGCCGAGGGCCGGGTCGTGACCGCGGGCCCGCCGCACGGCAGCGACCGGACGATCGTGGTCGAGCACGATCTGCGGGTCGGGGCGATCGACTCGCTGGCCGACCGGGTCGTCGTCTCGGCCGCCCACCAGGCCGTGCGGGTCGCCCGGCTCGACCCGATGGCGTACGAGGTGGAACGCGGCATCACGTTGCGCGCGCCCGAGCCGGTGCGCACGGTCGCGCTGCTCGGCACGCCCGAGACGACAGTGGTGGTCGCGGCGTCGTACGAGTTCCGGCTCTATTCGTGGACCGTCGACTGGACCGGCCCCCCGGTCGGGCCCGGCCTGGTCGGCGAGTTCGGCGCCGGGATCGCCGCCCTGCAACGCCTCGACGAGCAGCGCCTGACCGCCACCGACCACCGCGGCGAGCTGGTCATCCTCGCGCTGGGAGCCGACGGCGCCCTGTCGTCCTAGCGGCCTATTCGAAGCGCGAGGGATCGCCCGCGCCGACGCGCAGGATCTCGGGTTCGCCGCCGGACAGGTCGATCACCGTGGTCGGCTCGACGCTGCCCTCGCCGGAGTCGACCACCGCGTCGACGGCGTGGTCGAGGGTCTCCTTGATCTCCCAGCCCATCGTCATCGGCTGCTCTTGGCCGGGCAGCAGCAGCGTGCTCGACACCAGCGGCTCGCCCAGCTCGCCGACGATGGCCTGCGCGACGATGTGGTCGGGGATCCGTACGCCGACCGTCTTCTTCTTCGGGTGCAGCAGGCGGCGCGGCACCTCCTTGGTGGCGGGCAGGATGAACGTGTACGGGCCCGGGGTGGACGACTTGATCGCCCGGAACGACGCGTTGTTGATCTGCACGAACTGGCCCAGCTGCGCGAAGTCGTGGCACATCAGCGTGAAGTGGTGCCGGTCGTCGAGGTGCCGGATCTCGCGGATGCGGTCGAGGCCGTCCTTGTTGCCCATCCGGCAGCCCAGCGCGAAACACGAGTCGGTCGGGTACGCGATCAGCCCGTCGGCCCGCACGATGTCGATCACCTGCCGGATCGAGCGCGGTTGCGGGTTGTCCGGATGCACGTCGAAATACTTCGCCACCGGCAAAGCCTAGTGAGTCACCGCGGCATGCGTGATCGACTCGCCGCGTGCAGGCCGTGGATGACCGCCGCCATGTCCAGCTCGCCGTGCCCGAGGGCGGCCGTCTCGGCGTACAGGGAAAGGCAGACGTCGAGCAGCGGGGACGCGACGTCGCGGTGGCGTGCGGCCTCGACGATCAGCTCGTTGTTCTTGAGGACGTCGCGGATCGCCGCCTGCACCTCGAAGTCGCCGCTGACCAGCTTGCCCGCCTTGACGCGGGAGACGGTGCTGGCCATCGGCCCGGCGTCGAGCACGCGACGGAGCAGAGCCGGGTCGAGCCCGTACGCGTCGGCGAAGTGGAACGCCTCGGCCAGCCCGGTGACCATGCTGATCAGGAACGTGTTGACGGCCAGCTTCATGAGCAGGCCACCCGGCACCGGGCCGCAGTCGACGACCTGCTTGCTCATCGCGGCGGCCAGGGGCTGGACCTGCAGCTTGCCGGATTCGTCGCCGGCCACCATGGTGATCAGCTCGCCCGCCTCGGCCGGCCCGCGTGAGCCCGAGACCGGCGCCTCGACGTACCGCCCGCCCGCGCCCTCGATCCGATGACCGAGGCGGGCCGAATAGCCGGGGCTGGTGGTGCCCATGTGGACGACCAGTCTGCCGTCGACGTCGATGCCGTGCAGCACCTCGTCGATGGCCTGCTCGGTGGCCAGCATGAGGATCACGACGCCGGCCCGGCCGAACACCTCGGCCGGGGTCGCCGCGCGCGTCGCGCCCGGGGGAGTGTTGCCGCGGTCGGTGCGGCTCCACACGATCAGGTCGATGCCGGCCCGGGCGAGGTTGGCCGCCATCGGCGCGCCCATCACGCCGAGCCCGAGAAACCCTACGGTCATGCCGCTCACCGTAGATTTCCGCGGTCCTCCGACGCGGTGGCCAATTCCCGGGTTGTGGCCCCGCGCGAACTTCCGCGCCATCCGAAACCGGGGCTGCGGCCACTGTGGACCGTGAAATGCTGCGATCGTTCAACGGATCGACTGCTCCGGAGGCCAGCCCATGCCCGTGTCGGTGAACCTTGACGCCCTGCTCGACGAGCCCTTCCGCGACCTGCCGATCGCCGAGCTGGTCAACGCCCCGGTCGCCGCCCTGGCCGGGGTCAGCGACGAGGAGGCCCAGGGGCTGAGCCTGGCCTTCGGCATCAACACGATCGCCGACCTGGCCGCGAACCCGTTCATCCGGGCCGCCGTCGCGATCGCCCGGATGGCCGAGGCGGCCGGCCCGCCCGCCCCTTAGCTTTCGCGCGGGCCAGGGCCGAGGTCGTCGGGGGTCTGCTCGGCGATCGTGAACTCGCACCACGGCGACCAGCCACCACCTCCGACGGACGGCGGCACGCCCTTGACCCGCCACTTGTACGACTCGCCGTGCTCGAGGTCCCCCTCACCGAGCGAGAAGTCCAGGGCGGCCGTCAGCCCCGGCGGCCAGTAGGAGGCCGGGATGATGCGGTCGTGGGCGGTCGGGCCGTGCACGCCCCGGATCTGGAACGCGGCGTCGATGCGTCGCAACCCGGGTCCGGGCGTGAAGGTGGCCGACAGCGTCGGGCGCACGGTGTCGAGCACGGGACGGTCCTCACCGGCCACGCAGATCCGGCCGTCCGCACCGCGTCCGAGGGCCGGGTCACGACGACGGTGAGGATCGACAGCACCACGACGATCCCACCGCCGATCGCCATCCTCGTCAGCGCCCGCGAATGATCCGGCGCGGGCGTCCGGGACGGCACGGGCGCCGGGGGCTCAGGGCGCGCGGCCTGGCCGGCCCGCTTGCGCTTGTTTTCTCGTACGGCGTAAAGGCTGCCCAGCACGGCACCGGCGACCGCGAGCAGCACCGCCCACCTGGTCGCGCGGCGCGACGATCGCGGCGGCGTCACAACGGTCCGTTCGGCCTCCCGCGGCAGAATCTGAGGTCGAGCCCCCGGCCGACGACCTTCCCACGCGCCGGACCTCCCCCGTACGGGGAAAAGGGTTATCGGACGCTGCCCATGAGCCGGCGCAGGAGCGGGGACAGGGCCAGCAGGGCGCCGCCCAGGACGATGGCGATCACGCCGAGGATGCCGAAGTAGGGCACCTCGTGCTCCTCGCTGTAGTAGCCGGCCAGGGTGCCCGAGAGTGCGGTGCCGAGGGCGACCGACAGGTAGAACAGGGCGACCATCTGGGTGCGGAACGCCTCGGGGGCCAGCTTGGTCGACAGGGACAGGCCGACGGGGGAGAGCAGCAGTTCGGCGATCGTGAAGACGAACAGGATGCCGGTCAGGGCGAGCAGGGGAACGCTCGCGGAGCCGGCGAACGGCAGGAAGAGCAGGAACGCCACACCCATGATCGCGGTGCCGGCGGCGAACTTGACCGGGCTCGACGGCTGACGGTCGCCGAGGCGGGTCCAGATCGCGGCGAAGACGCCGGACAGGATGATGATGAAGACCGGGTTGATCGACTGGACCCAGGAGACCGGCATCTCCCAGCCGGCCAGGTTGCGGTCCAGCCGCTTGTCCGAATAGATCGTGACCACCGTGAACTGCTGCTGATAGAGCGACCAGAAGGCGGCGCTGGCGATGAACATCGGAATGAAGGCCAGGACCCGGCGCCGCTCGGTGTCGTCAATGCGGTGGCTGGACAGGATGACGACGAAGTAGGAGATCGCCGCCAGGATCGACAGCACCACCACGATCGAGGAGAGCCAGTCCGCCTTGATGAAGAGCGCCGCCACGAAGACCGCCACGACGACCACGGCCGCGGCGCCGATGACGATCGGCAGGCGGGCCCGCGGCAGGGGGTTGGCCACCTCCTGCGCCGACGGCGGGAGGCGGCGGCGACCGGCCGCGTACTGGGTCAGCCCGATCGCCATCCCCACGGCCGCCAGCCCGAACCCCCAGTGGAACCCGGCCTCCTGCTGGAGCAGGCCGGTGAGCAGCGGACCGGCGAACGCGCCCAGGTTGATGCCCAGATAGAAGATCGAGAAGCCGGCGTCGCGCCGCTCGTCGCCGGGTTCGTACAGCAGGCCGACGATCGTGGTCGCGGTCGCCTTGACGCCGCCGCTGCCCAGCGCCACCATCACCAGGCCGGCCGCCACCCCGCCGATCCCCGGGATCAGCGCCAGCGCGATGTGCCCGGCCATCACCAGGATCGCGCTTCCGAACAACACCCGCTCCGGCCCGAACAGCCGGTCGGAGAGCCACGCGCCGATCACCGTGGCCAGATAGACCGAGCCCCCGTACGCCCCGACGATGCTGGTCGCCGTGCCCTCGTCGATGCCCAGCCCGCCCCGGGAGGCCTCGTAGTACAGATAGATCAGCAGGATGCCCTGCATGCCGTAGAACGAGAACCGCTCCCACAGCTCCACGCCGAAGATGTTGGCCAGGGGCCGCGGCTGCCCGAGAAAGGTCATGAGCCGGGCTTACCCGGGAAGCGCGGCGGTAAGTGCGTCGCCGTCAGCCGGAAATGATGTCCTTGCGCATCCGGACGATCGGGACGGGCGCGCCGCCACGGGCGTCCTCGATCCGCTCCACTTCCTCGAAGCCGTAGCTGCGATAGAGCGGCTCGCCGGCCAGGGTCGCCATCAGTTCGAGTCGCGTGAAGCCCTCGGCCGCGGCCGACTTCTCGCAGAGCCCGAGAATCATCCGCCCCACCCCGCGGCGCGTGAACTCCGGATGCGTGTACATGGCCCGCACCCTGGCCGGATCGGTCGCCGGATCGAGCAGCGCGCTGTCCCGGGTCGCCGAGTGGTCACCCCCGTAGAGCGTCGCCCGCCGGCTCCACCCGCCACACCCCGCCGGCACCCCGTCCGACTCGATGACGAAATAGGTGCCGTCGTCGATGAGCTGCGTATCCAGCCCCATGATGGCCGCGCTGCTGCGAATCTGCTCCGCACTGAGAAACCCTTGGAGCAGCTCCGCGACAGCCAGCTTCATGAGCCTCCGCAGCGATTCCACGTCATCGCGGGTGGCGAGCCGGCTGGTCAGAGACATCTCCCCATTCTGCTGTCCGCGCAAGCGCCGGGCCAGGTCCGGACGGGGTTGACCCGGGGCGCCGTCGTACCGCTATTGTACTAGGTAACTAGATGATTAGAGGTTACGGATGATCGAGTTTCATCTGGACGCGCGGTCCGGGGTGGCGCCCTATCTGCAGCTCATTCAGCAGGTGCGGCAAGCCATGCGGCTGGGCCTGCTCTCCGAGGGCGACCGGCTGCCGACGGTCAAGGAGGTGGTCGCCGGGGTGGCGATCAACCCGAACACGGTGCTGAAGGCGTATCGCGAGCTGGAGTACGAAGGGCTCGTGCAGCCCCGCCCGGGGCTCGGCACCTTCGTCACCCGCACGCTCGGCGGCGACGACGACAGCCGCGCCGCGCACGAGCCGCTGCGCCGGGCCCTCACCGAGTGGCTTCAGCAGGCGCGCACGGCCGGGCTGGACGACGAGGATGTCGAGGCTCTGCTCCTGAGCACGTTTCGCGACTTTTCGGAAGAGAGAGCGGGGCGAAGGGGATGACTGATGTCGTTACCACCAAGGGCCTCACCAAGCGGTACGGCCGGCGCCCGGCGTTGACCGACTGCACCCTGGACATCCCCGCCGATCACGTCGTCGGCCTGGTCGGACCGAACGGCGCCGGCAAATCCACGTTGCTTCAGCTGGCCTGCGGCCTGCTCGCGCCCACCGCGGGCAGCATCGAGGTGCTGGGCCGGGCGCCCGTCAGCGGTTCGCCCCGCGTCGGATTCGTCGCCCAGGACACTCCGGTCTACCCGGGCCTGACGGTCGCCGAGCACCTGCGCTTCGGGGCCCGTCTCAATCCGGGCTGGGACGCGTCGATCGCCGAGGGCCGCGTCGCCGAGCTGGGCCTTGACCCGTCGCAGCGCGCGGGCAGGCTCTCCGGCGGCCAGCGGGCCCAGCTGGCGCTGACGCTCGCGATCGCCAAGCGTCCCGAGCTGTTGCTGCTCGACGAGCCGGTGGCCGCCCTCGACCCGCTGGCGCGCCGCGAGTTCCTGCAGGCGCTGATGTCCTACGCGGCGGAGAACGGCACCAGCGTCGTCATGTCCTCGCACCTGGTGGCCGACCTCGAGCGGGTCTGCGACTACCTGATCGTCCTGGTCGGCTCGCGGGTGCGCATCGCCGGCGAGGTCGACGAACTGCTCGGCACCCATCACCGCCTCAGCGGCGCCCGCCGCGACCCGGCCACGCTCGGCCCGGGCCGCCACGTGGTCGCGGCCAGCCACACCGACGTCCAGTCCACCCTGGTCGTCCGGAGCAGCGCGCCGATCGACGATCCGTCCTGGTCGGTCGACGGGATCAGCCTGGAGGACCTGGTCCTCGCGTACATGTCCGAGGCCGGCGCCGCCGGTCGTGACCGCGTAATGGAGAAGCGATGATCTGGCTGACCTGGCGGCAGTTCCGGCTCCAGGCCTGGGTGGCGGCCGCGCTCATGGCCGTTCTCGCGGTGCTGATCGCGATCACCGCGCCCGGCGTCTTCGACCTCTATCGCAGCACGGGCCTGTCCGCGTGCACCAGCGCCTGCGACGACCTGGCCGAGACGTTCCTCACCCGCGCCTCCACCAAAACCGCGTTCGCGGCGTACGCGCTCGGGTCTCTCGCTCTGCTGCTCGCGCCCGCGCTGATCGGCGTCTTCTGGGGCGCGCCGCTCGTGGCGCGGGAACTCGAGACGGGCACGCATCGGCTGGTCTGGAACCGGACCGTCTCCCGCGGCCGGTGGCTGGCCGTCAAGCTGACCGGGATCGGCCTGGCCGCGGTGCTGGCGGCCGGGCTGCTCAGCCTGCTCGTCACGGTGACGTCGGGGCCGTTCGACCGGGCCGGCACCATGGGCCGCACCGCACCGCTGCTGTTCTCGTCTCGCGGTGTCGTGCCGCTGGGCTACGCGGCCCTGGCGTTCGTGATCGGCGTGGCCGTGGGCATGCTGACCCGGCGGCTGGTCATGTCGATGGCGATCACCCTGGTGCTCGTGGCCCTGGCGCAGGTGGCCGGGCCGTTCGGTTTCCGGGCCCATCTGGCCGAGCCGGCTACCGGGACCAGCGCGTTCAACGCGGAACGCATCGACTCGCTGGGGATCGACCCGACGAACACCATCACCATCACGATGCGGCCGCCCGAGCGGGACTCGTGGGTGTTGTCGAACGTGACGGTCGGTCCGGACGGCCAGGAATACACCGGGCCGGTCGACCCGGAGAAGTGCGGCATGAAAGGCAGCCCCGAGGAGTGTCACGCCTGGCTCTCGGCACAGAACTTGACGCAGCGGGTCGAGTATCTGCCCGCCTCGTCATTCTGGACGCTGCAGTGGCGCGAGCTGGGTTTGCTCATAGTGGCGACCGGATTACTTTCCGGATTCTGTATGTGGTGGATGAGGCGACGCATCATCTAGCAGTGGGTAATGGTAATTTTGCTCTGCGTATTTGTTTCCGGATGGAAAGGCTTCCCCTCCATCTAGCCGGGGAGCAGGCCGAATGGACGACCCGCGGCGGCGTCCGGACGAGGCGGCGGTCCTGACGGTTGATTTTTCCAGGTGGCCATGGTCACTGACCTGGAAAAGATCACAATTGCCGATACCGATCGTAACTCAAGGGTGCTTACGGACGGGAAATGAACTATTTTTCTCTCCGGTGCCGTACCCCCTGTTGGACGCGTCGCGACTTGCCTGATACTTGGGCGACTCGTGCGCCGCCTCACACAGGTCGAAGTTCCACCCGGAGAGGACGCTTCCCCAAATGCGCAAGAAACTGCTGGCTCTCGCCGCCGTCGGCCTGATGGCGACGGCCACCATGACTGCGTGTGATGACTCCGGCGATTCCAGCGAGTCGAGTAGTGGCGGGGGCACTTCGGGCGGCGGTGACGGCAAGCCCCGGGTGGGCGTGATCCTGCCCGACACCGAGAGCTCGAACCGCTGGCGCGACGAGGACCCCAAGTATCTGAAGGCGGCGTTCGACCAGGCCAATGTGCCCGTCGAGATCGTCAACGCCCAGGGCGACCGCGCGAAGTTCGAGCAGGTCGGCGACCAGATGATCAACAGCGGCGTCAAGGTGCTGATCATCGCCAACCTCGACTCCGAGAGCGGCAAGGCCGTGCTGGCCAAGGCGCGCGAGAAGAAGATCCCGACGATCGACTACGACCGCCTGACGCTCAACGGCAACGCCAGCTACTACATCAGCTTCAACAACGTCGAGGTCGGCGAGCTTCAGGGGTACGGGCTGCAGAAGTGCCTGACCCAGAAGGGCATCAAGAACCCGGTGATCGCCCAGCTCAACGGCTCGCCCTCGGACAACAACGCCACGCTCTTCAAGCAGGGCTACGAGAGCGTGCTCAACCAGCAGTACGACGCGGCCCGCTACACCAAGGGCCCGGCCCAGTGGGTGCCCGACTGGGACGCCGACGAGGCCGGCAAGATCTTCGAGCAGATGCTGGGCCAGACGCCGCAGATCGCCGGGGTGCTCGCGGCCAACGACGGCATCGGCAACGCGGTCATCAAGGTGCTCCGCAAATACAACCGCAGCGGCAGCGTGCCGGTCACCGGCCAGGACGCCACCCTCGAGGGCATGCAGAACATCCTGAGCGGCGAGCAGTGCATGACGGTCTACAAGGCCGTGCGGGAAGAGGCGCAGGCCGCCGCCGGCGTGGCGATCAAGCTCTTCAAGGGCCAGGACCCGGGGGTCGCCGACACCATCAAGGACCCCGAGTCCGGTGGCTACGTGCCGTTCATCGGCCTGAAGCCGCGGTCGATCACGCTCGCCAACATGAACGACGTCGTGCGGACCGAGAAGTACATCGCCGAGGCCGACCTCTGCAAGGGCAAGTACCTCGCCCTGTGCGAGCAGCACGGCATCGGCAAGTTCGCCGACGCCAAGTCGGACGACGAGGACGACAACCAGTAGAGCCGTGACGAGAAGGGGCCGGGCGGAATCCGCCCGGCCCCTTTCGCATGCCTAGCCGAGCAGCTCCTTCACCCGCGGGACGACCTGCTCGCCGTACAGGGAAATGGCCTTCATCATCTTGTCGTGCGGCAGCGTGCCGGCCGAGTACTTCAGGTCGAAGCGCTGGATGCCGAGGTGCTGGATGGTGTGCGCGACCTTCTGGGCGACGGTCTCGGGCGAGCCGACGTGCCAGGCGCCGTCCCGGATGTCGATCTCGAAGCGGTCGCGGCTCAGCGGCGGCCAGCCCCGCTCGCGGCCGATCCGGTTGAGCATGTTGCGGGCGTGCGGCCAGAGCGTCTCGACCGCTTCCTCGTCGGTCTCGGCCACGAAACCGGGGCAGTGCACCGCGACGGGCTGCTCGGGCTGTTCGAACTCCTTGAGCGCGCGCTGGTAGAGCTCGACGTAGGGCGCGAACCGGACCGGCTCGCCGCCGATGATCGCCAGGACCAGGGGCAGGCCGTGCTGCGCCGCCCGGACCACCGACTCGGGGCTGCCGCCGACCCCGATCCACGTACGGATGTGGCCCGACTCTGTCTTGGGAAAGACCTGCTGGCCGGTCAGCGGCGGCCGGACCGTGCCCGACCAGGTGACCGGGCCCTCGTCGAGCAGCTTGGCCATCAGGTCGGCCTTCTCCTCGAACAGCCGCTCGTAGTCGGTCAGCTCGTAGCCGAACAGCGGGAACGACTCGGTGAACGAGCCGCGGCCCAGGATGATCTCGGCCCGCCCGTTCGACACCGCGTCGAGGGTGGCGAAGCGCTCGAAGACGCGTACCGGGTCGTCGGAGCTGAGCACGGTGACCGCGGTGCCCAGTTTGATGCGCTCGGTGCGCGAGGCGATGGCGGCCAGCACGATCTCGGGGGAGGAGACCGCGAAGTCGTCGCGGTGGTGCTCGCCGAGACCGAAGCCGTCGATGCCCAGGCGGTCGGCCAGCACGGCCTGCTCGACGACGTTGCGGATCACTTGCGCGTACGACAGCTTCTTGCCGTGTTCGTCGACGGTGACGTCGCCGAAGGTATCGAGTCCGAATTCCACTTGATCACTCTAGGTGCTATCGCGTGCGGCCCTTGAGGCGGCGGCCCATCTCGCGCGCGATCTCCTTCTGCGCGTCCCGCTCGGCCAGGACCTGACGTTTGTCGTACGACCGCAGGCCGCGCGCCATCCCGAGCTCGACCTTGGCCCAGCCGTCGTTGAAGTACATCGAGAGCGGCACCAGGGTGAGCCCGTTGCCGTCGCGCAGCTGGCTGAGGATCTTGACGATCTCGGACTTGTGCAGCAGCAGCTTGCGGGTGCGGCGGGGCGCGTGATTGGTCCAGCTGCCGTAGCCGTACTCCGCGATGTGCAACCCGTACAGCATGATCTCGCCGTTGTGCTCCTGAGCGAACGCGTCGACCAGCGAGGCCCGCCCCTCGCGCAGCGACTTCACCTCGGTGCCGGCCAGCACGAGACCTGCCTCGTACGTCCGGAGGATCGCGTAGTCGTGCCGCGCCTTCTTGTTCGAGGCGATCAGTTTGCGTCCGGTCTCCCTGCTCACGGGGGAGACCTTAGCTTCACGGCACGGGACGCCGCATGGAATAAGTCACGCTGCTCAGCCGGTGCGGCTCGTTGTGGACGTGCATGGCGGCCCGGTCGAACGCCTGCCAGCCGGCCGCGCCCGCCCGGTTCAGATGGCGCAGATCGTCGAAGCGTTCGTCGGTGCCCCAGCGCAGCACCCCGCCCGGGTGATGGAAGGTGGCGGTCCAGTCCATGAACCGGTCCGCGCCGAGCGTTCCGGCGGCGCGATATTCGAGCCGCGCGTATTCCCAGTTGGTCACCCTTGGATTATGCCGAAATGACCTTGGAGCTCGCGACCCAGGGACGTTTGCCGCGTGGCCGGACACAGTGGACTCGTGCTGCTGGAATTACCCTGAGTTAACCCTGAGAAGTGTTTGGCCGGGCACCGGGGCAGGCTTACGCTCCGCCAGTCTGGCTGGCCGGGCCTCGGGGGGAACGAGATGGCAACGGGTGGAGTGGCAAAGCTGGTTGCGGGCCGATGGACGAAGTGGATCGTCCTGGCCTTCTGGATCGTGGTTCTGGTTCTCGCGGCGCCGCTCGCGGGAAAGCTGACCGACGTCGAGAAAAACGACAATTCCGCATGGTTGCCCGGCGGGGCCGAGGCGACCCAGGTGGCCGATCTGCAAAAGCAGTTCCAGCCGGACGACATCGCCCCGGCGATCGTCGTCTACGAGCGCACGAGCGGCGCCATCACGCCGGCCGACCTGGCCAAGGTGCAGTCCGACGTGGCCCGGATGGGCACGGTCGAGGGCGTGACCGGCAAGGTGATCGGTCCGGTGCCGAGTGAGGACAAGGCGGCCGTCCAGGTCATCGTCCCCGTGCGGATCGACGAGGACGGCTGGGACGCCCTGCCCGACGTCGCCGCCACGATCGAGTCGACGGCCGAGACCGGCGCCCCGGACGGCCTTGACGTCTATCTGGCCGGCCCGGTGGCCTCGGCGGCCGACTCGGCCGGCGCGTTCGCCGGCATCGACGGCACCCTGCTGTACACCACGCTGGCCGTCGTCGCGATCATCCTGCTCGTCACCTATCGCAGCCCGGTGCTCTGGATCCTGCCCATCCTCACCGCGGGGGTGGCCCTGACGACCGCGCAGGCCGTCATCTATCTGCTCGCCAAATACGCCGACCTGGCGGTCAACGCGCAGAGCGCGGGAATCCTGACCGTGCTGGTCTTCGGGGCCGGCACCGACTACGCGTTGCTGCTGGTCGCGCGATATCGGGAAGAACTGCGCCGCCACGAGGACCGGCACGAGGCGATGCAGTTCGCCCTGCACCGGGCCGGCCCGGCCATCATCGCCTCCGCGGCGACCGTGGCCGTCGGCATGCTGTGCCTGGCGCTGGCCGACCTCAACTCGACGGCCGGCCTGGGCCCGGTGGCCGCGATCGGTGTCGTCGTCGGCCTGGCCGCCATGGTCTCGCTGCTCCCGGCGTTCCTGGTGATCTTCGGCCGCTGGCTGTTCTGGCCGGTCCGCCCGCGATTCGGCACCGGCGAACCGACCGCGACCGGTTTGTGGGCCCGGCTCGGTGGCCGGATTGCCCACCATCCGCGCCGGGTCTGGATCGGCACGGCCGTCGTGCTCGGCTTGATGTCCCTCGGCCTGCTGCAGTCCAACGCCGTCGGGCTGACCTCGGCCGAGCAGTTCACCACCGAGCAGCCGTCCACGGTGGCCGAAGAGGCCCTGGCCCGGCACTTCCCGGCCGGCGGCGGCCAGCCCGTCACGGTGATCGCCAACGCGCCGAGCGCCGCGCAGGTGAGCCGGGAACTCGGCTCGGTGCCCGGCATCAGCGAGGTCGCCGAACCCGTGGCCAAGGGCGGCCTGGTGATGATCGACGGCACGCTGGCCAGCTCGCCGGACAGCGCGGCCGCGCAACGCACAGTGGAACAGGCCCGCGAGACGCTGCATGCCATCCCCGGCGCCGACGCCAAGGTCGGCGGCTACACCGCGGTGGTGGTCGACATCAACGACGCCAACCAGCACGACAACCGGCTGATCATTCCGCTCGTGCTGCTCGTCGTGCTGATCATCCTGGGCCTGTTGCTGCGGGCAATCGTGGCGCCGCTGATCCTCATCGCCACGGTGGTGCTCTCGTTCGCGGCCGCGCTCGGCGTGAGCGTGCTCGCCTTCCGCTACCTGTTCGACTTCCCGGCCGAGGACACGTCGTTCCCGCTGTTCGTCTTCGTCTTCCTGGTCGCGCTGGGCATCGACTACAACATCTTCCTGATGACCCGGGTTCGCGAGGAGGCGCTGCAGCACGGCACCCGGCGCGGCGCGCTGATCGGCCTGGGCGCGACCGGCGGGGTGATCACCTCGGCCGGCATCGTGCTGGCCGGCACGTTCGCGGCGCTGGCCAGCCTGCCGCTGGTGGCGTTCGTCGAGATCGGGTTCGCGGTGGCCTTCGGCGTGCTGCTCGACACGCTGATCGTGCGGTCGGTGCTGGTGACCGCGCTCAACCTCGACGTCGGCCGGTGGATGTGGTGGCCCAGCAAGCTCGCGCACAAGCGGGACGAGGAAACCGGTGACGAGCCGGAGAAACCATTGTCATCATCTGAACCCGAACTTACGCATTGAGCCGTCGGCCGCGCACCCTCGAAGCCTGACTGAGGAGGCGTGGCCGATGAAGGCTGTCCGAGTTCACTCCTACGGCAAACGACCGTCCGTCGACGACGTAGGCGAACCGGAGATCACCGGTCCGCTCGACGTTCTCGTGCAGGTCGGCGCGGCGGGGCTGTGCCGCACCGACCTGCACATCATCGAGGGCCAGTGGGCCGAGAAGTCCGGCGTGCAGCTCCCGTACGTGATCGGCCACGAGAACGCCGGATGGGTGCGCGAGGTCGGTAGCGCGGTCACCAACGTCGCGCCGGGCGACGCGGTCATCCTGCACCCGCTGGTCACCTGCGGGCTGTGCCGGGCCTGCCGCTCGGGCGACGACGTGCACTGCGAGAACTCCAAGTTCCCCGGCATCGACACCGACGGCGGCATGGCCGAATACCTGCTGACCAGCGCCCGTTCGGTGGTCAAACTGGCCGACGGCCTGGAACCGGCGGCCGTGGCCGCGCTCGCCGACGCGGGGCTGACCGCGTATCACGCCGTACGCAAAGCCGTGCCCCTGCTCCCTCCCGGCCGGACGTGCGTGGTGATCGGTGCGGGCGGGCTCGGCCACATCGGCATCCAATGCCTGCTCGCCATGACCGCCGCTCGCGTGGTCGTGATCGACCCCAACGAGAAGGCCCGCGAGCTGGCCACGGAACTGGGCGCCCACGAGGTGCGGGCCAACGGCGACGACCTGGCCGACAGCGCCCACGTGGTGCTCGACTTCGTCGGCGAGCAGGGCGCCGAGGCGCTCGGCCTGACCATGACGCGGCGGGCCGGCAGCTACTACGTGATCGGCTACGGCGGCACGGTCAGCATCCCCACCATCGACCTGATCTCCACCGAGCGCAACATCATCGGCAACCTGGTGGGCTCGTACAACGATCTCGACGAGCTGATGATCCTCGCCGCCCAGGGCAAGGTCACGCTGCACACGCGGCAGTACCCGCTGGCGGCGGTCAACGAGGCGATGGACGACCTCGAAGCCGGGCGCCTGCAGGGCCGGGGCATTCTCGTGCCCTGAAACGCCCTAGGCCAGCCGTCCCGTCCGGGCGGCCGTGGTGAGGGCGACCGCCCGCGTCGCCCGCACCGCGCCCAGCCGCACGGCCCGTTCCACCGACGAGCGGTCCGCGCGCAGCTGGGCCGTCGGCATCGACACGGCGACCGCCCCGACGAAGCGGCCCGCCGCGTCGGTGACGGGGGCGGCCATGCAGCTCAGGCCGTCCTGGAACTCGTCGACCTCGACCGCTAGACCGGTGCCGCGCACCTCGCGCAGCTGCCGGATCAGCAGACCACGGTCGGTGACCGTCCCGGCGGTCACCGCCGGGATCCCGGTGTGCTCCAGCAGCGTCTCGCGGTCGTCGACCGGCAACGAGGCCAGCATCAGCTTGCCGAACGCGGTGGCGTGCGGCACCTGGTGGAAACCGACGGCGAGGATCCGGATGCGGGGGTGGACCGGGCATTCGGCCACGTGCGCGACGACCATCTCGGCGTCGCGCAGCGCGGCGTAGTAGGAGGCGGCCTGCGCCTCGCGGTGGATCACCGTGGCCACCCGCTGCACCTCGGGCGGGGCGGCGATCTGCCGGTGCAGGCCGCGGGCCAGGTCGTCGACGCGGTGGCCCAGCGCGTACGCCCGCTCGTCGGCCAGATGCACCAGATAACCCCCGCCGACCAGGGTCGTCAGCAGGTGATAGGTGGTCGGCAGGGTCAGGCCGAGATCGCGGGCCAGATGCTTGGCCTGCACCGGGCCGGGCGCCGACGCGATGTGGTCGAGCACGCGCATCGCGCGCTCGACGGATTGCAGGACGCCGGTGCCCTTGCCGCTCATCCGTTCAGCCTGCTTCGGAAGAATCCCTTCAGGGAAGAGCGTTCACTGATCGCGCGAAAGGGAGACCACAAATGATCTTCATTACCGCCAAGTTCCCGGTCAAGCCGGAGTTCGCCGACCGCTGGCCGGAGATCTCGAGGGCGTTCACCGAGGCGACCCGGGCCGAAGCCGGCTGCCTGTGGTTCGACTGGTCCCGCAGCCTCGACGACCCGGACGAGTACGTCCTGGTCGAGGCTTTCCGCGACGGTGACGCGGGCGCGGCCCACGTCGGGTCGGCCCATTTCAAGCAGGCGCAGCGGGATCTGCCACAGTATCTGTCGAAAACACCCAAGATCGTCAGTCAGACTGTTGATCAGGACGGCTGGTCCGAACTGGGCGAACTCGCCGTCGAATAGACGCACGGTCGTGTCCGACCGGAGGTTCACCGCACTTGAGCTCGCTTCCTACCGTGGGTCCCCCGGGATTCAGGAGGAAACTCGTGCGCGTGGCCCTGGCCGCTGTGACGGCGGCCGTGCTGCTGGTGGCCGGCGGCGTCATCGCCTGGTCGCTGCGGTCACCGGCCACCGTCGCGCGGATCACGGCGGCCTCCGGCGGCACGGTCACGACCGGCGACGGCGTGTCGGTCCGGTTCGCCGCGGGCGCGCTGACCGCGGACACCGAGGTACGCATCGTGCCGCGTCCCAGCATCGAGGCGCCCGACGGGCTCACCTGGCTGGCCGAGCCGGTCGACATCTCGGTCCGCGCGGGCACCCTGCGCACCTCGGCCACCGTCACCCTGCCGCTGCGCGACCAGCCCCGGGACGGCCTGGTCACCGTCGTGTCCCGCGACGCCAACCGGGTGTGGAGCAGCGAGGGCGGCGAGATCGACCTCGGCGCGGGCACGATCACCACGACCGTCGGGCACCTGTCGATCCTGTCCGCGGGGCGGGCGGCCATCCGGGCACCCGGCCTCACGGGCGGCGGACCGGGGACATACCACGCCCCCGACCCGGATTGCGGCACCACCCGATCGGACCGCTGGACCGTCCGCACCGAGGGCCAGACCGTGAAGACCTGCGTGGCCGCGGGCGCCGCCGACCGGCCGGCCCTGATGCGGGTGGCCAGCAACTCCACCGCCGGGCAGTTCGCCGAGCTGGGCGGCTATCCGCCGCTCACCGTCACCCAGCCCAACCGGGCGAGCGCGGCCGACACCGCGTGGCGCAAGCTGGCCGAGGCCGACCGCAACCACACGTTCCTGCCCGGCCGGGGCGTGCTCGACGTGACGCTGCCCGGCAACTACGGGAGCATCGGCTTCGTGACGCGTACGGGACCCGACGTGGCCGTGGCCGAGTACATTGTCGGCGTCATGAGCTCGGCGTTCGTTCCCGCCGACGTCACGGTCACGGCCGTACGGTGTGCCCTGGCTCTGCCCCCGGACGGCCTGGACGGGCGCGTGGCCGCCTGTGTGAGCGACGCCTTCGACTCCGTGCGCATCCTGCCTGGGGGCGCCGCCGAGAACCAGGCCAGAGCAGACCGGGCCGACGTACGCGGAACCGTCGTCGCGGCGATGCGCGGCCTGCCCGGCGCCGTCGCGTCCCGCAGCGCCGGGAACGGGGAATGGCGGCTGATCGCCGAGCGCAGCGCGGTCATCCCGCACACGGCCCTCAACGAGCCCGGCGGGTCCGTTCCCGCCGCCGTCATCGCCACCCAGGAGCGCCTGTACGCGGCGGCCCGGCGCGACTCGCTGCCGGACGCCCTCCCGTACGGGGGCCTGATCTTCGCGAACGTGGGTCTCACCGGCCCCCGCACCGCCGTCGCCGTCGCCGCGCTCGTGACCACCCCGCCGCTGCGCTGGCCGTGCGACGAGACCGCGCGGGACGGCTACGTCTATGGCCTGGCCGACCCCGGCCTGCTGGACTACCCGGCCCGCCTGGCCGACCTGGGCCTGCCGCCCGAGGACGTCGGCATCGTGCGGCAGACGGCCGGCCGCAGCCAGGACTACCGTCTGTGCATAGCGCTCGACGGCACCTGGACGTCGCTGGTCGCGGCCACCCCGCCCGGCGAGTTCCCGTCGGCCGAAGCCACCGAGCTGGCCGGGCTGGGCACGGTGACCTGCCAGGAGACGGTGGCCAACGGGTTCATCCCGCCCGACTCGATGTGCCGCAGCATCGCCCGGGCCGACCTCGACGGCGATTCCCGTACGGACACCCTGCTGCTGTTCCAGCGCGGTGACCGGTGGACGGCGCGCGCGATCCTGGCCGCCGGGCGCGCCTCCGACGTGCTGCTGCCGTTCGACCGGCCGTCCGTGCTGGAGGGCACCGACCTCGACGGCGAGCCGGGCGAGGAGATCGCCCTGCGGTCGGGCCCGGCCGTCCACCTGCTCTCGCTGACCTCCGACGGACTGGCGCTGATCAACGCCCGGTTCGAGTCGGCGTCGGCGCTGTCCCGCACGGCCGGCATCGGCTGCTCCGATGTCAATCGGGACGGCCGCCCCGAACTGGTCACGGGCAGCGCCGCCTTCGACCGCGACCCGGCTACCGGCGCGATCCTGGCCGCCTCGACCGTCGAGACCCGCTGGACCTGGAACGGCAAGACGCTGGAACGGGCCGAGACGATCCAGCGCCGGCTCACCGGCCCGCAGTCCGCGACCGCGGCCGCCCCGCCCTACCGCGACATCACCTGCGCCTGGCGCTGAGAGCCCGGACTGGCGGCTCGCCTCTACCGTGTGGCGGTGATCGATTCCGCCCATGCCCGGCGTCGCCGCTGGATCGTGCTGGCCTGCTGGTACGCCGTGGCGCTGGTGCCGCCGGTTATCTACTTGCTGGCGGTCCCCGACGACCCCTCGTGCACCGCGGCGAACAACTGCATAACCGGCGTGCCTTCCGGCGCCAGGGTGTTCCCGATAGCCGTGCTGTTCCTGGCGGCCAGCCTGGTGATCGCCGTTCCGCTGTGCGTCTGGCTGACACGGCTGTGGGCGCTACCGGGAACAGCCGCGACGGTCGCCGCGCTGACGGCCTGGTTCGTCACGCCGATGCTGTATTGCGGACTCGTGTCCTTGCGGGCGGGATGACGGCGGCCCGTCATGCCGTGAACTTCGGCCGCGATCAGGCGCTTGTGCCGGGAACCCGCCGGTGGCCGGCCTGCTGCTGGGGGCGGCAGGCCGGGTCCGGTCAGGGCAGCAGAGCGCTGACGGCCGGGTACCAGCGGTCGGCGATCTTGGCGTTGCCGGCGTCGTTGGGGTGCACGCCGTCGTAGGTGTCGGTGGCCGGGACGAAACCGGTCCACTGGTCGACGACCTTGATGGGGGACGCCGCCGTGGAGAGGCCGGCGGCCCAGGCCGGGATGGCCGCGTTGAGGTTGACGACGCGCTGTCCGCAGTCGGCGCAGTTGGACGCGTTCATCGGGATGATCTGGGCGGCCAGGATCTTCATGTTCGGGTTGGACGCGCGCATCTGACCGACCAGCTTCGTATACGCGGCCAGGATCGTCTCGGGCGCGAAGTTGCTCCAGACGTCGTTGGTGCCGAAATGCATGAGCACGACGTCGGGCTTGCTCGCCGCCAGCCAGCCCACCAGCTGGTCCTGGGCGGCGACGGCGGACACCAGCGCGCCGCCGTGGCCCTCGTTCTCGCCGTCGTACGGGAAGCCGCAGCCCTGGCCCGGCAGCGTGCCGACGAAGTCGACCTTGGCGGCGGGCAGCTTCTGCCAGAGCAGGGCGCGCCAGCAGCCGGGGGAGCCGGTGATCGAGTCGCCCAGCGCCATGATCCTGACCGCGGAGCCGGTGGGCGGCGTGGTCGGAGGCGTGGTCGGAGGTGTCGTGGGCGGGGTGGTCGGGGGTGTCGTGGGCGGCGGTGTGGGGATGGTTCCGCCGGTGCAGGCGACGCCGTTGAGGGCGAACGACGACGGCACGGGGTTGCTGGTGGTCCAGGAGCCGTTGAAGCCGAAGCTCGCGGTGCCGTTGGTGGCCAGGGCGCCGTTCCAGGAGGCGTTGCGTACGGTGACCGCGGTTCCCGACTGGGTGGCGGAGCCGTTCCACAGCTGCGTGATCGTCTGGCCGGTCGCGAACGAGAAGGTGAGCGCCCAGGAAGAGACCGGGTCGCCGAGGTTGGTGATGTCGACGGCCGCGCCGAAGCCACCCGGCCACGAACTCGAGACGGTGTAGCGGACCTGGCATCCGGCCGCGGCGTCGAGGGCAGCGCCCGCAATGTCGGCCCGGTCGGCGGCGTTGAAGGCAGTGTCCGCGGCGTCGGCCCGGCTGGCGGCGGTCATGGCCGAGGTGGCGAGGACAGCGGTCGCGGCGGCGACAACGGTCAGCCGTCGGCGGCGTGCGGGGGCGGCAGGGAGCGTTGCGGAAGCCTGCGCGGCGGCTCGAAGTCTGTGCATGGGGGCCTCTCGAGTACGGATTGATAACGGTGGATTTCCGCACTATGACATGGGAGCGCTCCCAATCCAACCTTGACCACACGGCCGTAACGCGCCACCCTGGGAACGCTCCCATTCATCCCCCTCTATGCGAAGGATCCTCTCGTGGCCAGAAGAGGAACAATCGCGGCCGTCCTCGCCGTCGCCACCGCCGGCGCGGGAATCATGGTCGCGACCAGGGCCGATGCGGCCGCTGGGTGCCAGGTGCGCTACTCGACAGCGAGTTCCTGGCCGGGCGGCTTCGGCGCCACCGTGGACGTCACCAACCTGGGCGACCCGGTCAACGGCTGGACGCTCGCGTTCGCGTTCCCCGGTGGACAGACGATCAGTTCGCTGTGGAACGGCTCGGTCACCCAGTCGGGCGCGCAGGTGTCGGTGCGCGACGCCGGTTGGAACGCTTCAATCGCGACCGGCGGCAGCGCGAGCTTCGGCTTCAACGCGACCGGCGACGCCGTGACCCCGGCGTCGTTCACCCTCAACGGCGTCGCCTGCACCGGCTCGACCCAGCCGCCGACCAGCCCGCCGACGACGGCCCCGCCGCCCACCACGACCCCACCCACCACCACACCACCGACCACGACCCCGCCCACGACGCCACCGCCCACCACGGTCGCGCCCGCGGACGGCAAGCAGCGCGAACGACTCGGACGCGGCGTGATCAGCGTGCGCTCGGGCTCGGGCAACCTGGTGAGCTGGCGCTGGCTGGCCACCGACCCGTCCGGCATCAGCTTCAACGTCTACCGCGGCACCACCAAGGTCAACGCTTCACCGATCACGACGTCGACCAACTACCTGGACGCCGGGGCCGCGGCGAACGCGTCCTACACCGTACGGGCTGTGCTGGGTGGGGTTGAGCAGGCGTCGGAAGGGCCCGCCCTCACCTTCGCGAACGGCTATCTCGACGTTCCGATCCAGAACCCCAACAGTTCCCTGTACGCCGCCAACGACGCGAGCACGGGCGACCTCGACGGCGACGGGCAGCTCGACCTGGTGCTCAAGTGGGATCCGCTCAACGCCAAGGACAACTCGCAGTCCGGCGTCACCGACCCGGTCTACGTCGACGCCTACAAGCTCGACGGCACCCGGCTGTGGCGCATCAACCTGGGCCGCAACATCCGGGCCGGGGCGCATTACACCCAGTTCCAGGTGTACGACTACGACGGCGACGGCCGGGCCGAGGTGGCCATGAAGACGGCCGACGCCACCGTCTCCGGCACCGGGCAGGTCATCGGCAGTTCGAGTGCCGACCACCGCAACTCGTCGGGCTACGTGCTGGCCGGCCCCGAATACCTGACAATGTTCGACGGCCGCACCGGCGCCGCCCTGTCCACGGTGAACTACGAACCGCCGCGCGGCACGGTATCGAGCTGGGGTGACTCGTACGGGAACCGGGTCGACCGCTTCCTGGCCGGCACCGCCTACCTCGACGGCAGCCGCCCCAGCCTGATCATGGCTCGCGGCTACTACACGCGCAGCGTCGTCGTGGCCTGGGACTTCCGCAACGGCACGCTGACCCGCCGCTGGACCTTCGACAGCAACAGCTCGACCAACAGCGGCACCGCCGGCCAGGGCAACCACCAGCTCTCGGTGGCCGACGTCGACCGCGACGGCCGGGACGAGATCGTGTACGGCTCGCTCGCCATCGACGACAACGGCGCCAAGCTGTGGAACACCGGTTACGGCCACGGCGACGCCATGCACGTCGGAGACCTCGACCCCTCCCGTACGGGCCTGGAAGTCTTCAAGGTCGACGAGGACGCCAGCAAGCCGTCGTCGTGGTTCGCGGACGCCCGTACGGGCCAGATCCTGTGGAGCACACCGGCGAGCGGCGACAACGGGCGAGGCGTGTCGGCCGACATCTGGTCCGGAAGCCCCGGCGCCGAGTCGTGGTCGTCCGCGGTCGACGGCGTACGGTCCCCGTCCGGTGCGGTCGTCGCCTCACGCAAGCCAAGCTCGGCCAACTTCGTGATCTGGTGGGACGGCGACCCGCAACGGGAGCTGCTCGACCAGACGCGAATCGACAAGTACGGCACGTCGGCGGACACACGCCTGCTCACGGCGTCGGGCGTGCACTCCAACAACGGCACCAAGGCAACCCCGTCGTTGAGCGGCGACCTGCTCGGCGACTGGCGCGAGGAGGTCATCTGGCCGACCTCGGACAACACAGTCCTGCGCATCTACTCAACCCCGATCCAAACCGACCGCCGAGTGCTGACCTTGCTGCACGACATCCAGTACCGCGAGGCCTTGGCCTGGCAAAACACGGCCTACAACCAGCCGCCGCACCCTTCATTCGCGATTTCCTAGGTCACCCATGGTCCGGGGGCCGTCCCTGGGCCGTCGATGCCGGAGAGCCCGCCAAGCAGTGCGTTCACAGCCCGACGCGCTGGCTTCGGGCTCTCCGGCATCAGGTGCGCATGCGTGTGCCGCTGGATGTTCTTCCAGCCATGCGCATGCCCTCGATCGCCTTGGGATCACCCATCAGCTTGTCGCACATTTGTACGTTCTCCTGCGAGAAGCGCGGTACCTGCTCTTCGGACTCCATGCGCGTCGACCGCCCGAAATGCGATGACCGTTCGGCGGTATCAGCCGTCAGCCGGCGGGTCTGGAAACTCACTCAGCCCCGCCGAGTGCCTATCGCTCGCCGACCCGTTGCTCGCGGACCTGGTTCAACAGGGCGGTGTCGGACTCCAGGTCGGGGTGGCCGACCTGCCGATCCAACTCCACAACCTGCTCCAACTCGGCCACCGCCCTGTCAAGCTCACCCTGCTCCTGCAAGATCACGGCGAGGTTGTACCGGGTGACCGCTTCACCGGCCCGGTCGCCGACCTCCCGCACGATCGGCAAGGCTTGGTCGTAGTAGTCCAGTGCCTGCTGTCGGTCACCCAGCCCGTTGTGCACGCCGCCGATGTTGTTCAACGTGGTGGCTTCACCGGCCCGGTTGCCGACCTCGCGCATGATCGGCAGGGCTTGGCCGTAGTAGTCCAGTGCCTGCTGTCGGTCACCCAGCCCGTTGTGCACCATGCCGATGTTGTTCAACGTGGCGGCTTCACCGGCCCGGTTGCCGACCTCCCGCACGATCGGCAGGGCTTGGCCGTAGTAGTCCAGTGCCCGCTGCCGGTCGCCCAGACTGTCGTGCACGCTGCCGATGTTGTTCAACGTGGCGGCTTCACCGGCCCGGGCGCCGACCTCCCGCCGAATCGGCAGGGCCTGGCCGTAGTAGTCCAGTGCCCGCTGCCAGTCACCCAGACTGTCGTGCACCATGCCGATGTTGTTCAACGTGGTGGCTTCACCGGCCCGGTTGCCGACCTCGCGCATGATCGGCAGGGCCTGACCGTAGTAGTCCAGCGCCCGCTGCCAGTCACCCAGACTGTCGTGCACCATGCCGATGTTGTTCAACGTGGCCGCTTCACCGGCCCGGTCGCCGACCTCCCGCATGATCGGCAGGGCCTGACCGTAGTAGTCCAGCGCCCGCTGCCAGTCGCCCAGCCCGTTGTGCACGCTGCCGATGTTGCTCAGCGTGGCTGCTTCGTTCCCGCGGTCGTGGCTGTCGCGGTACAGACTCAGCGCCCGGTCATAGGCGGCCAGTGCCTCCCTCGGAAAACCGGTAGCAAGTTTTGCCCATCCCAGGTCGTGGAGAGCGCCGGCGTCCTCGCCCAGGGACAGGGTGAGTTCCGCCAGCCGGACCACATCAGCGAAACGTGAGCGGACCAGCCACACCCGGGCAACCCCGCCGCCCACCCCGCGCGCGATTGCAGCCTTCCCGCCGGCCACCGCCAGCCGATGCACCTCCACCCACCGCACCACCGACGTCATGACCCAGACCCGCCGGCTGCCTGTTGCTCGCGGACCTGCTTCAGCAGGGCGCTGCTGGACTCCAGGTCGGGATGGCCGACGTTCTGGTCCAACTCCACAACCTGTTCCAACTCGGCCACCGCCCTGGCCAGCTCACCCCGCTCCTGGAAAATTACGGCGAAGTTGTACCGCGTGACTGCTTCGCCAGCCTGGTCGCCGACCTCCTGCAGGATCGGCAAGGCTTGATCGAAGAAGTCCAGTGCCCGTTGCCGGTCACCCAGCTTGTTGTGCACGCTGCCGATGTTGTTCAACGTGGCCGCTTCGCCGGCCCGGTCGCCGACCTCCCGCATGGTCGGCAGGGCCTGGCCGTAGTAGTCCAGTGCCCGTTGCCAGTCACCCATACTGTTATGGACGCTGCCGATGTTGTTCAACGTGGCCGCTTCGCCGGCCCGGTTGCCGACCTCCCGCATGATTGGTAGGGCCTGGCTGTAATAGTCCAGTGCCCGTTGCCCCTTACCCAACCCGTTGTGCACCATGCCGATGTTGTTCAACGTGGTGGCTTCGCCGGCCCGGTCGCCGACCTCCTGCCGGATCGTCAGGGCCTGGCTGTAGTAGTCCAGTGCCCGCTGCCGGTTGCCCCGCTTGTTATGCACGCTGCCGATGTTGTTCAACGTGGTGGCTTCGCCGGCCCGGTCGCCGACCTCCCGCCGGATCGTCAGGGCCTGGCTGTAGTAGTCCAGTGCCCGCTGCCGGTTGCCCCGCTTGTTATGCACGCTGCCGATGT
This sequence comes from Actinoplanes sp. NPDC021490, assembly GCF_055562135.1. Lineage (NCBI taxonomy): Bacteria > Bacillati > Actinomycetota > Actinomycetes > Micromonosporales > Micromonosporaceae > Actinoplanes > Actinoplanes sp. NPDC021490. The sequence goes on along the minus strand of NZ_JBVHFW010000013.1, from coordinate 108,016 downwards.
TGTTCAACGTGGTGGCTTCGCCGGCCCGGTTGCCGACCTCCCGCATGATTGGCAGAGCCTGGCCGTAATAGTCCAGTGCCCGTTGCCGGTCACCCAGCTTGTCGTGCACACCGCCGATGTTGTTCAACGTGGCCGCTTCGCCGGCCCGGTTGCCGACCTCGCGAACGATCGGCAGGCCTTGGTTGTAGTAGTCCAGTGCCCGTTGCCGGTCACCCAGCCCGTTGTGCACCAGGCCGATGCTGCTCAGCGTGGCCGCTTCGTTCCCGCGGTCGTGGCCGTCGCGATACAGACGCAGCGCCCGGTCATAGGCGGCCAGTGCTTCCCTCGGAAAGCCGGTAGCACGTTTCGCCCACCCCAACTGATAGAGAGCACCGGGGTCCTCGCCCAGGGTCAGGGTCAGTTCCGCCAGCCGGACCACATCAGCGAACCGCGAGCGGGACAACCACACCCGAGCAACCCTGCCGCCCACCTCGCGGGCGATTTCCGCCTTGCCACCGTCCACCGCCAGCCGATGCACCTCCACCCACCGCACCACCGACGTCATGGCTGTCCGTCGGTTTCTGCGGCCGGCTTCTCCAGAACCCAGATCCGGTAGAGGGACTCGGCGGCGGCAGCGCACGCTTCGCGGTATTCGTCATCGGTGATGAGCGGGCGGATCAGAGGACGCAGGACGTTGGAGACGAAGTAGCGTGGCTCGCCGGTCTCCGGGTCGGTGCCTTCCTCGAGCAGCCCGAGTTCGGCCGCTCGCCTGATGTGGCCGGCCGCCTCGGGGTGGTTGTGGACGGCGTGCACGGTTGCGGCGGGAACGGGGAGTTCCACTGGGTTGAGTTTGGCCAGCATTTTCTGCAGGTCGGCCGGTTGGGTGTCGAGCAACTTCTGGGCGAAAATGTCTTCCCGCAGGAACCGGTCGGCTTCACTCTCGATGGCCGCGATCAGATTGCCGACGTCGAGCCGATCATCGGCGATGATCCTGTCGAGCCAGTCGAGCAGCCGCGGGTTGCCGCTGGCGGCGCGGATGGCTCGATCCTTGATGTCGGCCGGGACAGAAGACTGCGGACGCAGGTTGAGCAGGTTCGCTACCTTTTTGGTCTGCTCGACATCGGTCAGCGTTTCGAGGGCTTCGACGCGCAGCGTTGCTCCGTACGGTGCCGGAAAGCGGTAGCGGCTCGTGATGATGACCCGGCTCCGGCTGTTGGTTTCGTCGATGGCTCTGAGCAGCGCGGGCAGGATCTGCGCCATCTCCGGCGCGAGCACATAGCCTCCGTCGCGTTCCTCGAGATTTCCGTCCTCGAAGTCGTCGAACACGAACAGGCAAGGAATCTGGCCGAGCGGCCCGTCGAACAGATGACGAAGCCGCACGAACAGATCAACCTCATCTCGGGCCAGCGTCGCAGCCGCCTCCTCCTGCTGATCGAGAGTGTTGAAGGCCACTACCGACGTCAGTTCCCGGAACTTGGTGAGATCGACCCGGCCGAACCAGACCACGCGCTGGTGAGTCGGCATCCGCTCCAACAGCCGCGATGCCAGCGTGCTCTTGCCCAACCCGCCCATGCCCTGAAGGACCAGCGCCTGAGCCGCGCCCGGCAGCCCGAACGGTTGTTTGAGCGTGCGCAGGCATCGCTGAATCACCCGCCGCCGGCCCACGAAGCCGGCCCGGGAAGCAACTCGGGAGATCCGTGTCTGCGGGTCCAGGAACTCGGCGGCTGCCTGACGAACCCGCACCCGCTGGCGGCCGGCAGCATTGAGCGGCGTCACCACCGGCGTCAGTGGGGACCCATCGGCGTACACGCGCAGCAGATGCCAGCTGCGGCTCTGAGCGGCGTAGAGCCGCTGGCGGGCCGCCACCACCGACCGGCCGAGCGGCTGCCCGGCAGCCAGCGCGTGGTAAAGGTGCGTGGCGAACGCCGTGGCCGACACGTCGCCCACCGGCAACGCCCAGCCCAGCACCATCGGGGCGCCCGCCTGCACCAGGCTCTCACTCATCGACGGGATCGTTCCGGCGCCCGGCGAGCCGCCGGTCAGACATCCGGAAACGAACACCACCCGCGGCCACTGACCGACCATCGCACGGGCGATGTCGTCAACCGATGCCAGCACGAGGCCGCCAAGTTCGTTCTCCACCAGGAACTTCGGCTGCCCCGCGTCGATCATGGCGTGTCCGCTCAAGTGGAGAACGTCGAAGTACCCCGCACCGTACGACTCCGCGGTGAACCTCAGCCCTTCCAGCGTTCCGCTTTCCTCGACAACCAACTCCGTGCCCGAGTTGGCCGTCGCCGCCAGAATGCCGGCCTCCTCGCCTTCGTAATGCAGCACCGGTTCCACGCCCTCGGGCGAGGTGGCCATGAACAACACCCGCAGCGGACGGTTGTGGGGTGCGACCTCGCCGGCCGCGGCAGCGGATCCGCTGGAAGCACGCATCGGCAGCAGCGGCGTCCGCTCATTCACCGCCAGGTAGGAACCGTTGCGGGCGATCAGTTCCCACGGAAGATGCCGCAACCGTTCCTGCGCCGAAATCCGCAACGCAACGCCCCGCGGGTGCGCCGACACCTGGTCCAGCCAACGCTCGTCACCGTCGAGAAAGTCGTACAGCTTCTCGCCAAGATCCCGCAGGTCCGTCGAACCGAACACCCGGTGGGCTACGGAGTCCTCGCCGTAGGCGCGGTCCACGAGAGCAACCAAATCGTCGACCGTATCCTGGTCCAAACCGCGAATCTTGGGCGTCTCGCCGCTACGAGAAAATCGAAGCTCGGTGTAGTCAGAGGTCCGCGCGAAGATCTCCAGCCTGAACTCTTCCACCGGAACTCCTCTGTCTCTTCTCGGAGCTCGGCCACCCCAGCTGTGACTCTCCCCGCACCGTGCTGCATGAGCCACCATCCGACACCAACTTCTGACGGACAGCGCCTGACAGTCAACAGCCGCTCTAGGGTTTGACCATGATTCTGCGACACGTGACGGTCGACAGTTCCGAGCCGTACGAGCTGGCCCGCTTCTGGAGCGCGGTGACCGGCTGGCCGCTCGGCGACGACGACAACCCCGGCGACGACGAGGTCCTGATCGAGGCCCCCGGGTCCGTGCCCGGCCTGCTGTTCATTCGGGTGCCCGAGGCCAAGACCGTGAAGAACCGCGTGCACCTCGACTGGGTGCCCGACGAACGCACCCGCGACGAGGAGGTCGACCGCCTGACCTCCCTGGGGGCCAAGCTCTTCGAGGACCACCGCACCCCCGACGGCCTCGGCTGGGTGACCATGCAGGACCCCGAGGGCAACGAGTTCTGCGTCGAGCGAAGCACCATCGAGCGCGGACTTTAAACGCGGAGCGACTCGGCGCCCAGGTTGCGGATCGAGGCGTCCAGCACCTGGGCCGTGTGCGCCATCGCCAATTCGGCCCCTTGGCGGCGCAAGGAGGCGGCCACTTGCATCATGCAACCCGGGTTGGCCGTGACCAGCAGTTCGGCGCCGGTGGCCAGGATGGTGGCGGCCTTGCGGTCGCCCAGTTCGGCCGCGGGCACCGGGTTCAGGATGTTCCAGATTCCGGCCGAACCGCAGCACAGCTCGGGGTCGGCGATTTCGCGCAATTGCAGTTCCGGGATTCCGCGTAGCAGGGCGCGGGGCTGGGTGCGGATTCCCTGGGCGTGGCCCAGATGGCAGGCGTCGTGATAGGCGACCGTCAACGGCAGCGGGTGTCGTGGCGCCACCGGGCCCATTTCGTCCAGCAGTTCCGCCAGGTCGCGGACCTTGGCCGAGAAGGCCGCCGCCCGGGAGGCGTAAGCCGGGTCGTCGGCCAGCAGTTCTCCGTATTCTTTCAAGGAGGAGCCGCAGCCGGCCGCGTTGACGACGAAGTAGTCCATGTCGACCGAGGCGAAAGTGTCGATCAGGCGGCGGGCGAAATTCTCGGCCTCGTCGCGACGGCCATTGTGGACGCTCAACGCGCCGCAGCAACCCTGGCCGGGCGGAATGACCACGTCGCAGCCTTCGGCGGCCAGAATGCGTACGGTGGCCGAATTGACCTCGGGGAAGAAAGCGCCCTGCACGCAGCCGGTCAGCATGCCGACGGTGGCCCGGCGGGGGCCGCGGGCGGTCACCCGGCGCGGCGGGGAAGGGACCTTGCGCAGCTGGGGCGCGAGCGACTCCAGCGTGGCCAGCGTGGGGCCGAGACGGTCGAGCAGGCCGCTGCGTTTCATCAGTTTTTGCAAGCCCGTGCTCTGGTACGCCCGCAGGGGTCCGCGCAGCAGTCGCAAGCGGCGCGGATAGGGGAAGAGCGCGAAAATCGCCTTGCGCAAAAGGGAATCGGCCGGGCCGCGGGAAAAGCGCCGCTCGACCTGGGCCCGCGTGTCCTCGATGAGCCGGTCGTATTGGACGCCGGACGGGCAGGCCGTCACGCACGACATGCAGCCCAGGCATTTGTCGAAATGCGACACCATCGACTCGCTGAGCGGTTCGCCGTTCAATCCCTCGTTCATCAGATAGATGCGTCCGCGCGGGGAATCGGCCTCAGCACCCCACAACACGTACGTCGGGCAGGTGGTCAGGCAGAAACCGCAGTGCACGCAATCGGCGATCTGATCGGCCCGCGGCGGGTGGTGTTCGTCGAAAGCGCCGGAAGCCAGCGGCCCGAGCACATCGCGGGGCGGCTCCCCGGTTCCCCAAGTGGCGTCGACCATCAGATGCCTCCCACGAATCGGCCCGGCGCGAACCGGTGCCCGGGATCGAACTGGTCCTTGATCCGCCGCATCAGGGCCAGCCCCGGCACGGGTCCCCACATGTCCAGAATGTCGCGTACGTCGGCCGGCGCGGTCAGCACGACGGCATGCCCGCCGCACCGCACGCACAGCGCCCGCAGCCGTTCCACCTCGGTGATGTCCCGCGCCGCGGCATAGAGCACGCCGGTGCCCGCCGACCCGCGCACGGCCGGCCCGGTGTCGATCAGCGACGAGACCTTCGACAGCGGCACCGACAGCTTCATTCCGATGCCGTCCGCGGGCCACGGCGGCCGGCCCCACCATCCCGGCGCCTCCTCGGTGATCTCCCCGGCGAGCAGTTTCCCGATCAGAGCAGCCCTTTCCCGTACGCCCTCCTGGGTGCCCTCGAGCAGCACGGCGAGCTCACCGGTGGCCGAGTCGACCTCGATCGCCGCCGGCGCCACCCGGGCGGCCAGGATCGCGGGGACCGCCTGGACCGGCGCGGTCGACCGCACGTACGCGTGCGCCGGCGGCCGTGGATGCAGCCGGAACACGCACTCGGTGATCAGCCCCAGCGTCCCGTACGACCCGGTGTAGAGCTTGCCCAGGTCGTAGCCGGCCACATTCTTGACCACCTTGCCGCCCGCCCGGGTGATCGTGCCGTCGGGCCGCACCACGGTGATGCCGATCAGCAGGTCACGCGCGGTGCCGTAGTGCAGGCGCCGCGGGCCGCTCGTGCCGGCCGCCACCGTGCCGCCGACCGTGGCCCCGGGCGGATGATCGAGCGCGAGTTGCTGATCGCCGAGCGACAGGTCACCGAGCGGCGTGCCCGCCTTGAGCACGGTGATCAGGTCGCCCGCGGCGTGCTCGACCAGGCCGGCCAGCCGCCCGGTGTCGATGATCAGGTCGAGTTCGCGCGGGGGTGGACCCCAGTGCAGCTTGGTGCCGCCGCCCCGCACCACCACGGCCAGGCCCTGGGCCGCGGCGACCACGGCGGCCGCTTCCCGGGTCGACGACGGCGCGGCGACCAGGCGGGCCGGCACCCCGCCGACGTGATCGTCATCGGTCGCGGGCCGGGTCAGCTCGTCGAGGCCGCCCATCAGAACACCTCGACGTCCGGGAAGCGCTCGCGAAGATCGGAGCCGGGTTTCTCGCCGCACAACCGGGGCGTCGGGAAGATCTTGCCCGGGTTGGAGAGCATCCGCGGATCGAAGGCGCACCGGACGAGCTGCATCGTGTCGAGGTCGTCGGGGCCGAACATCCGCGGCATGTATTTCGCCTTGTCCATGCCCACCCCGTGCTCTCCGGTGATCGACCCGCCGTACTCGATGCAGAGGTCGATGATCGCCCCGGACACCGTCTCGGCCCGCTCGGCCTCGCCGTCGACGCCGGCGTCGAACAGCACGAGCGGGTGCAGGTTGCCGTCCCCGGCGTGAAAGACATTGGCCACCCGTACGCCGTGCGACGCGGCCACCTCCGAGATGCGGCGGAGCACCTCGGGCAGCGCGGTCCGCGGGATCACGCCGTCCTGCACGATGTAGTCGGGGCTGATCCGCCCGACGGCCGCGAACGCCGACTTGCGGCCCTTCCAGAACAGCGCCCGCTCGAGATCGTCGGCCGCGATCCGGATCTCGAACGCGCCGTTCGCCTCGCACAGCTTGGTGACCTGCTCGAACTGCGCCTCGACCTCGGCCGACGGCCCGTCCAGCTCGACGATCAGCACGGCTGCCGCGCCGGGCGGATAGCCGCAGGCGACGGCGGCCTCGGCGGCCTCGATGGCCAGCGCGTCCATCATCTCGATGGCGGCCGGCACCACGCCCGCCCCGATGATCGCCGACGTGGCCGCCCCGGCCTGGTCGATGCCCGGGAAGGCGGCGAGCAGCGTGCGCACCGACTCGGGCAGGCGGGTCAGCTTCACGGTGACCTCGGTCGCGATCCCCAGGGTGCCTTCCGACCCGACGAACGCGCCCATCAGGTCGTACCCCGGCGGATCCAGGGCTCGCCCGCCCAGCCGCACCAGGTCGCCGTCGGGCGCGACGATCTGCAGCCCGGTCACGTGGTTGGTGGTGAAGCCGTACTTGAGGCAGTGGGCGCCGCCCGAGTTCTCGGCCACGTTGCCGCCGATCGAGCAGATCTGCTGGCTGGACGGGTCGGGCGCGTAGTAGTAGCCGTGCGGGGTGGCCGCCTTGGTGACCTGCAGGTTGATCACGCCGGGCTGGACGACGGCCCGCTCGTCCTCGGGCGCGACCTCGAGGATCCGGCGCATCTGCGCGGTCACGATCAGTACGCCCTCGGCGTGGGGGAGCGCGCCGCCGGACAGGCCCGTGCCCGAGCCGCGGGCGACGAACGGCACCCCGGCCGCCACGCAGGCCCGGACCACGGCGGCGACCTGGGCGGCGGTGTGCGGCAGCGTGACCACGGCCGGGATGACTTTGTAGTGGGCGAGGCCGTCACACTCGTACGTCCGCAGCTCCTGCCGGTCGGTGATGACCTGCTCGGGGCCCAGCTCGGACCGCAGTCGTCTCGCCAGGGCGTCGATGTCTGCCATGAGGCCTCCCTCCCCGACAACCTAACCCGAGTGCTCACTGAGCGCGATCCTGTCGTTCGATCCCCGTAGTAGTTCCGGCACCGCCCTCGGCCCGGCTCGCGGGTCTGGGATTATGGCCCGATGTTCGCTCGCGCTGTGGTGATCGGGACCTGTGCCCTCCTGCTGGTGGCCGGCTGCTCCGGCGACGACGACCCGGCCCCCGAGCCGACCCTGCTCACCGTGACGACCATGCGCGGCGCGCTGCTGCAGGCGACCGAGATCGGCCCGACGTGGGCCGCGCCGCAGCAGAGCGCCGACCCCAACCAGCTGGTGAGCATCTGCGGCGGCACCACCAAGGCCCCGAGCGTGCCGCCCGGCGGCGAGGTCGTGACCGCGTCCTTCGTGGACGAGGGGCAGAAGGGCGCCCAGACGCTCGACCAGACCGCGCTGGTCTACGCCGACGAGTCGCTGGCCACGGCGGCTCAGACGGCGCTGCGGGCGGTAGCCGACGGCTGCCCGGCCGACGTGTCCGTGCCGGCCACCGTCAACGACGAGAAGTCGGAGCCGGCGTACACCGAAACTGTTTCGATCAAGACGCTCGACGAGTCCGGCTGGAAGGGTTTCGTGGTGGTCCGGCACAAGAAGTACGATCCGGCCCACCCGGGCGCGGCCGACACCGCCGTAGCCGTGCTGAACAGCCGCAACGTCGTTCTCGTGGACACGTACGCGATCTATCGGCTGAACACCTCGAGCCCGTCGCCGAACTTCGACGCCGACTGGCAGAGGCTGGTCGGCAGCGTCGTCCAGCGCGTCTCGTGACCCGTACGGGATAGACACGAAGGCCCTGTGTCGTCTAATGTTCCGAGTGCGCCGTTGCGAGTTCTTCCCCCGTGGAATTCGCAGCGGCGTCTTAATTTTGGAACCGCCTTTTCGGCTCAGCCAGTGCGCACCGGCAGCGTGTCGAAGCCCCGGATGGTCAGGCTGTCGCGCCGCCTCGCGCCCTCCGCCCGCTCAATTGCCGGCCGCCGCTCGAACAGCCGCGGGAAGGCGATCTCGGCCTCCAGCCGGGCCATCGGCGCGCCCAGGCAGTAATGCATGCCCCCGCCGAACGACAGCGACGTGTTGTCACCCCGCCGCAGGTCGAGCCGGTCGGGATCGGGGAAGCGCCGCGCGTCCCGATTGGCCGAGCCGGTGTAGGCCACGATCCGGTCACCGGGCTCGAACCGCACCCCGGCCACCGTGGTCGGCTCCAGGGCCGTCCGGTCGATGTTCTGCACCGGCGAGTCGTAGCGCAGCAACTCCTGCACCGCCGACGACGGATCGGCGACCAGGTCGGGCCGCTGTTCCGGATGCTCCAGCAGCGCCACCAGCCCGTTGGAGAGCAGATTGGTGGTGGTCTCGAAGCCGGCCGCGAACAGCAGCCCGGCCATCGTCAGCAGTTCGTCCTCGGTGAGCCGGTCGCCCGCCTCCTCGTGGCCGACCAGGGCGCTCATCAGGTCTTCGCGCGGACGGCGGCGTCGCTCGGCGGCCAGAGAAGCCAGATATTCCCGTACGGCCTTGGCCGCCGGATTGGCTTTTGAAAGCACCTCGGGGGTGATGTCGTCGAGCACCGCCGACCAGTCCTGCACCAGATGCTGGAACTGGGCCCGGTCGGCCGGCGGGACGCCCAGCAGCTCGCTGATCACGTTGCAGGGCAGCGGGAACGCGAACGCTGCGACGAAGTCGGTCTCCGCCTCCATCGCGTCGATCAGATCGTCGACCATCCGCTCCGTGGCCGGTCGCAGCGCCTGCACCCGCCGGGCGGTGAAGCTCGAGCTGACCAGCCGGCGCAGCCGGGTGTGATCGGGCGGGTTGATGCCGAGCAGGCTCGTGAAGTATCCGTACAGCGCCGGGTGGTCGGCCCAGTCGGCCAGCCCGGCGTGGGCCAGCAGTTCGACCGGCATCTTGCCGAGCTTGTGATCGCGGGCGACGGCCGCGCACTCGGCGAACCGGGTCACGATCAGGGTGCCGTCGCCGGCGCGGACGAACGCGCCGATCTCTCGCAGTCGCGTGTAGTGGCCGTACGGATCCGCGCGCCCCACCGAAGTGGTGAGCTCTTCCAGGAGTGTCGAAACTTCGCGACTTTCCACAATGTCCGCCACAACTTGACCATACAAGCTGGGGCTTGAGCGCAGCAGTGTCGTGTTCTAGGCTGCTCGTGGTTTCATCAACCACAGTTTATGGCGTCCTACATCGGGGGATGTGCATGAGCGCGGTTCGCGCTCCTGCTCATGGACGTCACCATCGGGGGAGGAGGGCGTGGTGGGCGCCTTCTCCATCTCCGCCAAACTGGACCGGCTGTTCAAGCAGCACAAGCCGGAGCCCAGCTACATGGCCGTGGCCGAGGCGGTTCGCTCCGGTCAGGGCGTGGCGATCTCGCACACCTACATCTGGCAGTTGCGGACCGGCCGGCGTGACAATCCGACCGTCGCGCACCTGACCGCGCTGGCCACCTACTTCGGCGTGCCGGTGGCGTATTTCATAGACGACGAGCAGACCGCCCGCATCGACCATCAATTTGAGTTGCTGCAGAGCATCCGGGCCGCCGGGGTCACCGAGATCGCGATGCGCGCCGCCGACGTCTCGCCGCGCGGGCGCGACCTGATCAACGAGTTGATCCGGAAGGTCTGGGAGTCGGAGCGGCAGGCGGGCAGCTGACCGGCCGTTTCCCCAGTTTCCGGTACGCCCGGCTCACGCGGCTCAGCCACGCCACCTCGTCGGCCATCTCCGGTCCGACCTCGGCCCAGCCGCCCGCCCGATCCGACGGCTCGGCGCCCCGGGCCCGCCGTTGCAGCGCCGTGGCGATCCGCGCGGCCTCGGCCTCGGGCCCGCCGCCCTCGTGCTCGCCGGGCAGATAGCCGCGCAGCGCCAGCATGCCGTCGCGGATCTCGATGACCCGCCGGTACAGCCGCAGATGCACGTCGTCGACGCCCGCCAGCTCGACCATCGCCCGGCGCGGCGAAAACAGGATGACCTCGGGAAAGGTGTCCCGCATGGCTTTCCACAGCGGGCGCAGGACGATCAGCGACCGGTACGCGGCCAGGGCCGAGCGCGCCCGCGGGAACGCGGTCACCGCCCCGCCCGTGACCATCAGCAGCGCGCTGGCCGCCTGAAGGAACTCGGCCGGCGGATCGAGGGCGGCCAGGTCGACGGCGACGCCGGCGCCCAGCATTACCATCACCACCGCCCGGAAGACCGCATCCAGGGCCAGCAGGCCGGCACCGGCCGCGAGCGCGCGCAGCGCCGTCCTCGACCAGAGCGCGGGCATCTCCCGGGCGATTGTCCGGAAGAACCGGGCGGCCGCGGCCAGCGCCACCCCCACGTAGAGGTCGAGCGTGACCCAGTATCCGACCGTCCGCAGCGTCAGCGGGCCGGCCGCCAGCTCGGGCGCGACGAGCAACGTGGCCGCGGCCACCACCAGCAGGACCAGCACGACGGCGCCCGAGGCCACGTGCGAGCGCAGCCCACGACCGGTCACCAGCAGCAGGAAACGTAACAGAAAGTACGCCGCGACCAGCGCGGCCAGATGCTGCAGCGCGCCCGCCCGCATCTCGTCCAGTTCGTCGGCGACGTCCGGATAGGCGGCGGTCCGGGAGAGCGCGAGGGCGATCACGGCGGCGGTCAGTGCGCGCTGCGGCCGGTCTCGCCAGAGGCCGGGCAGCCGCGTCACCGCCAGCCCCCACAGCAAGGTCAGCAGGGCGGCGGAGAGGACCATTACGTCAGGCCCAGGGCGTCCGTCGTCCGGGCCAGCATAGTGCGTGGCGCGCGGGCCGACCGGCCGCGGATCAGCGAGGCCATCATCTCGGCCTCCCGCTCCTGCTCGTCGGTGTAGCCGGCGCGGCCGAGCATGCGCCGCACGGCGCCCGCCTCGAGGTCGGGGAAGAGGGTGCCCAGCGCGGCGTCGGAACCCGAGTGTCCGCAAAGGATGTGCGAGAGCTCGTGCAGCACGATGTGCTCGGCGTGCAGCGGCGAGGTGCCCGGATCGAAGAACACGTGGTCGGCCCGGTCGGTGCCGATCCACAACCCGCAGGGCGCCTCGGCGCTGAGCCCGGGCACGGCCTGGCGGATCAGCCGGCGGCCCCGGCGGGCGGCCACCTCGTCGCAGAACTCGTCGAGATCGAACGGGTCGGGAACCCGGACGCCGCGCAGTCTCGCCTCGCACCGCCGCCGCAAACCCTCCACCGCGGACACGGTACCCGCCCGTTTCGCTGCGCGGAACTGCGCGGAGAAAGCGCTTACCGAACAGGGGGTGTCGTATGCCTGTGGAAAACCCCACCCGACTGTTAACTATTAGGCCAACATCTGCATAGCCTTACGAACCTTGGGGCAGGAACCAGTCTGGCCGAGGAATCCAAACCGGAGGTGGCTGGCGATGGAGAAGTTCGTCTACGATTTCGCCGAGGGAAACAGGGATCTGAAAGACCTTCTCGGGGGCAAGGGCGCCAATCTCGCGGAGATGACCAACCTCGGCCTGCCGGTCCCGGCCGGCTTCACGATCACCACCGAGGCGTGCCAGCGATTCCTGGCCGAGGGCTCCCACATCGAGGGCCTCGACACCGAGATCGATCAGCACCTGGCCGCGCTCGAGGAGGCGATGGGCCGCAAACTCGGCGACCCGGCCGACCCGCTGCTGGTCTCCGTACGCTCCGGGGCGAAGTTCTCGATGCCCGGCATGATGGAGACCGTCCTCAACGTCGGGCTCAACGACGAATCGGTCGCCGGCCTCTCCCGTCAGGCCGGGGACAACGACCGGTTCGCGTGGGATTCGTACCGCCGGCTCATTCAGATGTTCGGCAAGACCGTCTGCGATGTGCCCGGCGAAGAATTCGAGGACGCGCTGCACGAGGCGAAGGTGGCCAAGGGCGTCAAGGACGACGTGCAGCTCGACGCGTCCGATTTGAAAGCGCTCGTGGCCGCGTACAAGAAAGTCTTCGTCAAGCACGTCGGTCACGATTTCCCGCAGGATCCGCGCCACCAGCTCGAATTGGCGATCGAGGCGGTGTTCAAGTCGTGGAACGCCGACCGGGCCGTGCTCTACCGCCGCCAGGAACGCATTCCGGCCGACCTCGGCACGGCGGTCAACGTCGTCGCGATGGTCTTCGGCAACCTCGGCCCCGACTCCGGCACCGGCGTCGCGTTCACCCGTGACCCGGCCACCGGCGAAAGCGGCATCTACGGCGACTACCTGCAGAACGCGCAGGGCGAGGACGTGGTGGCCGGCATCCGCAACACCCTCCCGCTGGCCGACCTCGAAAAGATCGACAAGAAGTCGTACGACGAGCTGCTGCAGATCATGGCCACGCTCGAGGGGCACTACCACGACCTGTGCGACATCGAGTTCACGATCGAGCGCGGCAAGCTGTGGATGCTGCAGACCCGCGTCGGCAAACGCACCGCGGCCGCCGCCTTCACGATCGCCGCGCAGCTCGTCGACGAAGGCATGATCGACCTCGACGAGGCGGTCACCCGGGTCTCCGGGGCGCAGCTCGCCCAGCTGATGTTCCCGCGCTTCGACCTGTCCGCCGACCCGGCCGTCCTGACCCGCGGGGTCGGCGCCTCGCCCGGCGCGGCCTACGGCAAGGTCGTCTTCACCGCGGACCACGCCGTCGAACAGGCCGCCGCCGGCGAGCAGGTGATCCTGGTCCGCCGCGAGACCAACCCCGACGACCTGGCCGGCATGATCGCGGCCCAGGGCATCCTGACCGCACGCGGCGGCAAAACCTCGCACGCGGCCGTCGTCGCGCGCGGCATGGGCAAGACGTGTGTCTGCGGCGCCGACCGGGTCGAAGTCGGCCGCGACCAGTTCACGGTCAACGGCCAGGTCGTGCGCGAGGGCGACGTCATCTCGATCGACGGCACCACCGGCCGGATCTACCTGGGCGAGGTTCCCGTACGCCCGTCCGAGGTCGTGCAGTATTTCGAGGGCGACCTCGACCCGGCCCTGGCCAACGAGCCGCTGGTGGCGGCCGTGCACCAGATCATGACGCACGCCGATTCCCGCGCCTCGCTGCGGGTGCGGACCAACGCCGACACCGGCCCCGACGCCGCCCGGGCGCGCCGGTTCGGGGCGCAGGGCATCGGCCTGTGCCGCACCGAGCACATGTTCCTCGGCGATCGTCGCGAACTGGTCGAACGGCTGATCCTGGCGCACAACAAGACCGAGCGGGACGAGGCCCTGGCCGCCCTGCAACCCTTGCAGCGGGCCGACTTCCTCGAGATCTTCCGCGAGATGAACGGGCTGCCGGTCACCGTACGGCTGATCGACCCGCCGCTGCACGAGTTCCTGCCCTCCCTGGAGGAACTGGCGGTGCAGGTGGCCGTGGCCAAGGCACGCGGCGAGGAGTCCGAACGCGACGAGCGGATGCTGGCCGCCGTGCGCCGCATGCACGAGTCGAACCCGATGCTCGGCCTCCGCGGCGTACGGCTGGGCCTGGTCATTCCCGGTCTTTTCGCCATGCAAGTGCGAGCGATCGCCGAGGCCGCGGTCGCCCTGGCCGCCGAGGGGGGCACCCCGCGCCCCGAGATCATGGTGCCGCTGGTCGGTGCCGTCCAAGAGCTGGAGACCGTACGCGCGGAAGCCGAGAAGATCATCGCCGAGGTGGTCGGCGACTCGGGCGTCGAAGTGCTGATCGGCACCATGATCGAGGTGCCGCGGGCGGCGCTGACCGCCGGGCAGATCGCCGAGGCGGCCGAGTTCTTCTCGTTCGGCACCAACGACCTGACCCAGATGGCGTGGGGCTTCTCCCGCGACGACGTGGAGGGCGCCTTCTTCTGGCGCTACCTCGAACTGGGCATCTTCGGCATCTCACCGTTCGAGTCGATCGACCGCGACGGCGTCGGCCGGCTCGTGCGGATCGCCACCGAGGAGGGCCGGGCGCAGCGGCCCGGCCTGAAGCTGGGTGTGTGCGGCGAACACGGCGGTGACCCCGAGTCGGTGCACTTCTTCCACGAGGTCGGCCTGGACTACGTGTCCTGCTCGCCGTTCCGGGTGCCGATCGCCCGGCTCGAGGCCGGTCGCGCGGCGGTGGAATCGGCAGGATCCGACCACCGCTGACCGTTTTCTCCGGTCGCTTCTTGTCGCCGTCCGGGTGCTGGTCACCCGGACGGCGGTCTTTTGCCCGTGCGGAGGTCTAGCGTCGGCGCTGACAGTTTCATTTCAGCCGATGGAGTCTGCGATGGCGTCTCAGCTCAATCCTTACCTGACGTTCAACGGCAACGCGCGCGAGGCCATGGAGTTCTACCACTCGGTCTTCGGCGGCGAGATCAGAATCAACACGTTCGGCGAATTCGGCGCACCCGATCCCGCCATCGCCGACAAGGTCATGCACGCGATGCTGACCACCGACAAGGGCTACCTGCTGATGGCGTCCGACACGGCGCCCGGCATGGACTACACCCCCGGAAACACCATCACGGTCAGCCTCAGCGGCGACTTGGGCGAAGGGCTCGAAGACATCTGGGAAAAGCTGGCCGACGGCGGGACCGTCCAGTTGCCGTTCGAGAAGCAGATGTGGGGCGACCTCTACGGCCAGCTCATCGACAAGTACGGCACCCCGTGGATGATCGACGTGGTCGCGCCGCAGTAAGAGACCACCGGGCCGGGCGCCGTGTCGGACGCCCGGCCAAGCCCGATCAGCCAGCGCTTTGTCAGCGGCCAGCCTTGTCAGCGGCCAGCCTTGTCAGCGGCCAGCCTTGTCAGCGGCCGGCCTTGTCAGCGGCCAGCCTTGTCAGCGGCCGGCCTTGTCAGCCGCCGGCCTTGTCAGCTTGCGGCTGACGGCGTGGTCTTGCACAGGTTGGCCGTGGCGATCGACAGGATCCGCTGGCCCTTCTTCGCGTCCACCTGGAACAGGCTGACCGCGTCGTTCACCTGCTCGCTGGACGACATGCCGTTCTTCGCGTCCATGCAAAGGTTGTACCCGTTGTCGATGGCGGTCTTCTCATCCGCCACCAGATTGGCGTCGAGCGCGCGCATCGCCTTCAGGTAGGTCGCCTCGTCCCCCTTGGGCAGGCTCCCGGCGGTCTCTTCGACGGCCGCCGCCTTCTCCGGCGCATCGTCCGAGCAGCCGGAAAGCGACCCCAGTCCCGCCAAAGCCACAAGAACGGTGCCCGCCACGACAAGCCGTGCCCCCACGTTGCGTCCCCCTACATTCGATCTTCACCGAGCATGTACCGCAGGCACGGTACGGCCCCCGCGCCAGCCCCGAAACAGCCCACCAGTCATCTTTTCCGACCAAGCGGTTACCGGCCCAGCACCTGCCCGGCCCCCGCCCGACCCAGCGCCCGCCCGGCCCCCGCCGGCCCAGCGCCCGCCCGGCCTCGCCCACGCCCGGCGCCCGCCCGGCCTCGCCCACGCCCGGCGCCCGGCCGGCCTCGCCCACGCCCGGCGCGGCGCCCGCCCCGGCTCGCCCCGCCCGGCTCACCCCCCGCCTGCCCGGCCCGCGACCGCCAGCCACCGCGACCGCCTGGCCGCCTCTCAAGGCGGGCTGGTCGCGGTCGGCTGATCCAGCCTTGCGGACCGGCGGCGGGATCAGCGGTGGTCGGGAGGTGGCGGCTCGCTGTCGTAGTCGAAGTCGGGAGGCTCCTCGTCGAACGTGAAGGCCGGACCCTGATCCGGCTCGGAAGCGGCAGAACGGGAGGAAACGGCCGGGCGCGTGCGTGGCGCCCTCGGGGCGGTCGCCGCGGGGGCGGCTGCGGGCGCCGGGGTGCTTTCCGGGTCGTGGAGCGTGTCGAGGACGGCCTGGCCGAACTTGGTCAGCTTGTTCTGCCCGACGCCGCTCACCGTGCCCAGTTCGCCCAGCGTCTTCGGGTTGAGCGCCGCGATCGCCCGCAGCGTCGCGTCGTGAAAAATCACGTACGCAGGCATGCCCTGCTCCTTGGCGACCGACGCCCGCCACGTGCGCAGCCGCTCGAAGGTCGACGCGTCAGCCGGTGACAGGTCGGCGGCCGGCGCCGCGGTAGCGCGCTGCTTCGGGGCCCGCACCTTGGCCGGCGCCTCCCGTCGCATCATCACCTTGGTCTGCCCGCGCAGCACCTCGGCGCTCGCGTCGGTCAGCACCAGCGTGCTGTACTCGCCCTCGACGGCCAGCAGCCCGGCCGCCAGCAGCTTGCGCACCACCCCGCGCCACTCCGACTCGCGCAGATCCGCGCCGATGCCGAACACCGACAGCTCGTTGTGCCGGAACTTCTGAACCTTGTCGGTTTCCTTGCCCAGCAGGATGTCGATCGACTGCCCAGCCCCGAACTTCTGCCCGCGCTCCCGCTGCAGCCGAAGCACCGTCGACAACAGCTTCTGCGCCGGTACCGTGCCGTCCCACGACTCCGGCGGCACCAGACAGGTGTCGCAATTGCCGCAATTGTCGGTCGTGGCGGTCTGCCCGAAGTAGTTCAGCAGCTGCGCCCGCCGGCACGTCACGGTCTCGCAGAGCGCCAGCATCGCGTCGAGGTGCTGCGCGGCATTGCGCCGATGGGCGAGATCGCCGTCGGAGCTGTCGATCATCTTGCGCTGCTGCACAACATCCTGCAGCCCGTACGCCAGCCAGGCCGTCGACGGCATCCCGTCGCGCCCGGCCCGGCCGGTCTCCTGGTAATAACCCTCCACGGATTTGGGCAGGTCGAGGTGGGCCACGAAGCGTACGTCGGGCTTGTCGATCCCCATGCCGAAGGCGATCGTCGCCACCATGACCAGCCCGTCCTCACGAAGGAAGCGCGACTGGTTGGCGGCACGGATCCGATTGTCGAGGCCGGCGTGGTAGGGCAGCGCGGCCACCCCGTTCTGCACGAGGAACTCGGCCGTCCGCTCCACCGACGCGCGCGACAGGCAGTAGACGATGCCGGAATCGCCGGCGTGCTCCGTACGCAGTAGCTCGAGCAACTGCTTGCGGGGCTCGTTCTTGGGCACGATCCGGTATTGGATGTTGGGCCGGTCGAAGCTCGCAGTGAAATGCCGCGCGTCGGTGAGCTGCAGCCGGGTCGCGATCTCGTCGCGGGTGGCGGACGTGGCGGTGGCGGTGAGGGCGATGCGCGGCACGTCGGGCCAGCGCTCGTGCAGCATCGACAGCCCCAGATAATCGGGGCGGAAGTCGTGACCCCACTGCGACACACAGTGCGCTTCGTCGATCGCGAACAGTGAGATCTTGCCCCGGTCGAGCAGCCGCTGGGTGGCCGCCACCCCCAGACCCTCGGGCGCGACGTAGAGCAGATCGAGGTCGCCGTTGACGAACTCGGCCTCGACCATGCGGCGCTCGTCGTAGTCCTGCGCGGAGTTGAGGAAGCCGGCGTTGACCCCGACCTGGCGAAGGGCGTCGACCTGGTCCTGCATCAGCGCGATCAGCGGCGAGATGACCACACCGGTGCCGGGACGCACGAGGGCCGGAATCTGGTAGCACAGCGACTTGCCACCACCGGTCGGCATCAGCACGAGCGCGTCGCCACCGGCGGACACGTGCTCGATGATGTCGTGCTGCTGCCCACGGAACGACGGATAGCCGAACACCCTGTTGAGGACGTCGACCGTCGCCGAGCCGGACGCGGAAACCTGGTCTGCCGAAGTCACCCCGCGACAGTACAGAGAATCGCCGGTCAGGTGCGAAGCCCTGTGGATAACCCCGGAGTGTGGATAACCAGGGCGCCGCGGGCCGGGTGGTGTAGGGGCCGCCTTGAATGATCGTCTTCCGGCGCCGGACGAGGGGCCGGCGCAGAGGGAAGCCTGCGCCGTTATCGACTTATTATTTGTCCGGGGTGCGATCGGGTCATTTGTTTGGCTGCGAGCGGGTGGCAGACATGGCGAGCCGGCACGTGATTCGGCGGTGGTTCCGCCGCGGAGCTGGAACGCGCGGATTTCAGCGCCGCCCGAGGTTTTTGGCATGATCGAATACTGACGTTGCGCATTTAGGTTGCGAGATAATTGTGCATGGGTCAGTTGTCGTTGTTCAGCCGGGGCGATGTTGCACGAATGCGCGATCGAACCTTGGCGCGCAATTATTCGCCGGGTAATGACGAATTTCGGCGTGTACATGAGCGGCAACGCGCTTGGGGTCTGCAGCGCCGCCACGCCGAGAAGTTAGCCCGGGTGCGAGGCAGTGGTCCGGTGGGGGATGCCCGCCGCGACGACTCGAGCCGGCCCGGGGATGCGGGGCCGGAGCGAGTGGTGCGGCCTAGGTCATCGGCCGGGTCGTCGTCAACGCCGCGGCAGGCGTCGAGGCCTGCGCCGCAGGCCCGGCGGGCGGCGACAACGGCGGTGACCCCGGCTCAGCAGCCTGCGCACCGGGAGGGGACGTCGACGCTAGTGCCCCCGGCGTGTTCGGCGCCGACCACACAGCAAGTGCCGGCGTCCGCGACTTCGGTTCGGCAAGCTGCGGCTCCGCCGGAGGCCTCGGCTCATGTGGCGTCGGCTCCTCGCTCTGCGGCTCCTCGCTCTGCGGCCCCTCCCTCTGCGGGCGCTCGCTCTGCGGGCCCTCGCTCTGCGGCTCCTCGCTTGCGCGGAGGGCACCGCGAACCGGGACGCCTCGAGGAAGCGGGAAGGGGGCGTGCTGCGGCCTTTCGCCCAGCGGCGCCTCGCCGTGCGGTCCCTCGGCCTTCCCCGGTCTGCGGCCCTTCGCTCACAGCCTTCGACCCTGCCGTTCTGCGGCGTCTGGCTTGCGCGGACGACACCGCGAACCGGGACGCCTTGGGGACGCGGGGCAGGGAGGTGCTGCGGCCTTCGCCCTGCGGCCCCTCGCCATGCGGTCCCTTGGCCGTCCCCAGCCTGCGGCCCTCGGCCTTCCCCGGCGGGCGACCCTTCGGGCCGCGGCTCTGCGGCCCGCGGCTCTGCCGCCCTGCCGCTCTGCGCCTTCTCGCTCGCGAGGACGGACACCGCGAACCGGGGTCGCCGAGGAAGCACGGATGCTGCGGCCTTTCGCCCTGCGGCCCTCGCCGTGCGGTCCCTTGGCCTTCCCCAGCCTGCGGCCCCTTGGCCTTCCCCAGCCTGCGGCCCCTTGGCCTTCCTCGGCCTGCGGCCCTGCGCCTGCGGCCTGCGGCCTTTCGCCCTGCAGCGCTGCAGCTTTGCCGTTCTGCGCCGTCTCACTTGCGCGGACGACAGCGCGAACCGGGACCCCCGAGGAAGCCGAGGGTGCTGCGGCTTTCGCCCTGTTGCTCTGCGGCCCTGTCGATCTGCGGCGCGGACGACACTGCGAACCGGGGCCCCGAGGAAGCGGGGAGGGCGTGCTGTGGTCTTTCGCGCTGCGGCCCTCGCCGTGCCGGGCCCTTGACCATCCCAGCCTGCGGCCCTTGGCCTTCCTCGGCCTGCGGCCCTTCGCCCCCTGGCCCTGCCGCCCTTCGCCCTGTGGCCCTCTCGGTCGCGCGGACGACACGGCGAACCACGACGCCTCGAGGAAGCGGGGAGGGCGTGCTGTGGTCTTTCGCGCTGCGGCCCCTCGCCGTGCGGCTCCTCGGCCTTCCCCGGCCTGCGGCCCTTCGCCCAAGCCCTGCCGCCCCTCGCCTTGCGATCCCTTCGCTCTGCTGCCGCTCGCTCGTGCGGACGGCACCGCGACCCCGGACGCCTCGAGGAAGGGGAAGGGGGTGTGCTGTGGGTCTTCGTGCTGCGGCTCCTCGCCGTGTGGCTCCCCGGCTTTTCCCGGCCTGCGGCCCTTCGCCCCCAAGGCTGGCCTGCCCCTCGCTCGCGTGGACGGCACCGCGACCCCGGACGCCTCGAGGAAGCGGGAGGGGCGTGCTGTGGCCTTTTGCGCTGCGGCCCTTCGCCGTGCGATCCCTCGTCCTTCTCCGGCCTGCGGACCTTCGCCCGCGGCGCCCCCTCGCTCGGCCGCCCTTCGCTCCGGCCCGTCGCCTGCGGTCCCTCCTTCGGCGTCATCGGTTGGGACCCGGGCCCCAACGGTCCGTGCCTGCCTCATCCCGGTTCGGCTGTTGGCCGGCGCCGCCCGATGGTTTGCG
Organism: Actinoplanes sp. NPDC021490; assembly: GCF_055562135.1. NCBI lineage: Bacteria > Bacillati > Actinomycetota > Actinomycetes > Micromonosporales > Micromonosporaceae > Actinoplanes > Actinoplanes sp. NPDC021490. Next base: position 87,848 of record NZ_JBVHFW010000013.1, on the reverse strand, counting down.
AGCGCTTTTCTGCGGTGCGTTTCGGGTCGTTGTGAAGTTGACCCCGAAATTGGTTGGGCTTTGTGTGTAGTGCGGCCTGGTTGCGTCTCAATGGATTTCTTTGGTTGCCGTCCGGGGATGGTTGCGGTGACACTCGATGCCGTTGCTTTGTGTCGGGTGGGTGCAACTCGTCATTCTGTGGTTGCGGTGGGAAAGGCGAAATCCGCGGGATTTTCAGTGTGCGGACTATTGCTGGTTTCCGCTCATTTGTTGCAGGGAGACCAGGGCCAGGATTTTGTGCGCGGGTGTGCCTGGTTTGGCGTCCAGGCTCAGTGGGGCTTCTTGGGCCTCGTGCTGGCCGGCCACGTGGTGCAGGGCTGAGACGCCTGCGCTGGAGAGGTGGGTTACGTCGGAGAGGTCCACCGTGAGGGGGACTGTGCCGCCCCGGCTTCGGCGGAGGAGTTCCTGGCGGGTCAAGGCCGCCGTGGTGGCGTCCAAGGGGCCTTCGATGCGGATTTGGGTTTCGTCGCCGCCGGGGAGTTCGAGGATGCGGAAGTCCGGTTCCTCGGTGGCTGTCTCCGGGGTGGGGGCGGGGGCCGTGAGGGGGCTGTCGAGAAGGCGGGCTGGGCGGTTCAGGGGCTTGGTCAGGTGGGCCAGGGTTCCGGTGGTGTCGTTTTCAATCTTCAGTTTGGACACCAGTTGGGCGGCCAGGGCCAGGCCCCGGCCCCGGTTGCGTTGTGGTCTGGGGGGCTGCCAGGTTCCCTGGTCGCGGACCGAGGCCTGCACCTCGCCGGTGGGGGTGAGGGTGGCTCGCACTGTCACGGTGGCGTGGGGGGAGGAGGCGCCGGCGTGTTCGACGGCGTTGGCCAGCAGTTCGCCGACGGCGTGTTGGAGGGCGAAGATGTCCTTGGCGGTGGCGCCGATCTTGGTCAGCCAGTCGCCCAGGGCGTGGCGGGTGGCGCGCAGTTCGGCGGGGGCGGCGGGCAGGGTCAGTTCCAGGTCGGGGATGACGGGGACGCGCTGGACGGCCAGCAGCGTGATGTCGTCGGTGTGGCCGGTGACGCGCACCAGCAGTTCGAGGGTCTGGGTGCAGACGCGTTCGGCGGGGGTCGCGGCCGGGTCGTGCAGGGCCCGGCCGGCGGCGCTGTCCGCGGCGACCTGGGCCAGTTCGGCGGCGCCGCCGGCGTGGTCGCGGCCGGGGCGCTCGAGGATGCCGTCGCTGTAGAGCAGGAGCAGGTCGCCGGGGCCGAGGCGGTCGGGGCGTACGGGGAAATCGCCTCCTGTCCCGAGCGGCGCCCCGCCGGTCAGGGCCAGATAGCGCGTCTCACCGCCGGGGGTGACGACCAGGGGCGCAGGGTGGCCGGCCGTGCAGTACGTCATCTCGCCGTTCACCGGGTCGAGGACGACCAGGGCCACCGTGGTCGCGTGCGCGGCCGGCACCCGGGCGGCGAAGCGGTCGGCCGCGGCCAGCGCCTCGGCGATGCCGGCGCCGTCCTCCAGCCTGTCCTGCAGGACCGCGCGCAGCTGACCCATGACGCCCGACGCGCTCACGCCGTGCCCGACCACGTCGCCGACGATCAGGGCGATCCGGCCGTCGCGTTGCGGGACCGCGTCGAACCAGTCGCCGCCGGCGGCCGTGTCGGCCTCGGCGAGCAGGTAGCTCGCGGCGACCTGCGCCCCGGGCAGGACCGGCAGGCCGGACGGCAGCAGCTCGCGCTGCAGGGCCGTCACCACGGCGCGGCTCTGCTCGTAGCGCTGCCGCAGGTCGGTCGCCCGGTCGGCGGCGTCCTGCCGTTGCCGCACCATCTCGGTCACGTCGAAGCCGACCCCGATCATGCCCCGGCGGACACCCCCGGCCGTCCACGGCGTGATGCTGAAGTTGGCGAACATCTCGTGCACCGACCCGTCGGGCGCCGCGAGGTGAACCCGCCATTCCCGCCCGTTTATCGGCTCCCCGGTGCGGTACACCTCGTGGTACGCGTCGACGAACTGCTGCCCGACGAGATCGCTGAGCACCTCGCGGATCGGCCGGCCCAGAAACTCGCGACCCGGCACCACCGCCCGGGTCGCCGCGCTCAGCGTGAGCACCCGCAGCTCCGGCCCCTCACAGACGGCCAGGATGAACGGCACCTGGTCGACCGCGGTGAGCAGCAGCGAGGGGTCGTCGGCCATCAGCTCATCCTGCCGGACACCGGCAGGTGGTGCGTCACTCGGCCAGAGGTAAATCGATCGTGTGAGCCGTGTGGGAAGCCTTGGTGGCCAGGTAGCGCACGTTGGCGGCGGACATGTGCACCCCGGTCGGCACGCGCTGGGTCACGTCGATGCCGTTCTTCTCGAGCTGGATCGCCTTGTCCGGGTTGTTGCTCAGCAGCCGGATCCGGTCGGCGCCCAGGGCGAGCAGCATCTGCGCGGCGGCCGAATAGTCGCGTTCGTCCTCGCCGCGGCCGAGCGCCACGTTCGCCTCGTACGTGTCCAGGCCCGAGTCCTGCAGCGCGTAGGCGTCGAGTTTGGCGTAGAGGCCGATGCCGCGGCCCTCCTGGCGCAGGTAGAGCAGGAAGCCACCCTGGTCGGCGATCCGCTCGGCGGCCTCGCGCAGCTGCGGGCCGCAGTCGCAGCGCTGGCTGCCGAACACGTCGCCGGTGAGGCATTCGCTGTGCGGGCGCACCAGGGGCGCCCGCCCGCCGGCCGCGGACTTCTTCAGCGCCCGCTGCCAGTCGCCCAGACCGAGCGCCAGGTGCTCCTTGCCGTCGACGAGACCGTCGAAGGTCATCACCTGTGCGGTGGTCGCATACCCGTCGCCGAATCGCAGCGGTACTGTCACCTGCTGCCGCAACGTGGCTTCTAACATCGGTCCTCCTCGTTGGTTCCCCGTTGATCCGCTATACCCGTGCTGGAGTCACGGCACCGCAACAGACCGCGAACGTGCCTGTAATCGTGTCGCGGATTATCTTGGACGCAACTGTTCGGCCTGGGTGACGATCGTCGCTCTAACGGAGGCGTCATCGGTGGTTGAGCGTCCTTACACCTTGCTGAGTTGCGGCATGTCCCTTGACGGTTACTTGGACGACGCGACTCGTGACCGGCTGTTGCTGTCCAACGAGGCCGATTTCGACCGTGTCGATGCCGTTCGTGCCGGGTGCGACGCCATTCTGGTCGGGGCCGCGACGATCCGGCAGGACGACCCTCGCCTGCTGGTGCGCTCGGCCGAGCGGCGGGCGGCCCGGGTCGCCCGCGGCGAGGCGCCCAATCCGCTGAAGGTCACCGTAACCGGCCGGTGTGACATCGATCCGGCCGCGAAGTTCTTCTCGGCGGGCGATGTGGACAAACTGGTCTACTGCGCGAGCGGCACGTGCGCGTCGGCCAAGGAGCGCCTGGGCGAGGTGGCCACCATCGTCGATGGGGGCGATCCGGTCGACCTGCACCTGGTCACGGCCGACCTGGCGGCCCGCGGGGTGCGCCGGCTCATGGTCGAGGGCGGCGGCACGATGCACACCCAGTTCCTCACCGCGGGCCTGGCCGACGAGCTGCAACTCGTGGTGGCGCCGTTCTTCGTCGGCGACTCGCGGGCGCCGCGGTTCGTCAGCGACGGCGATTTCCCGTGGGGGCCGGGCCGGCGGGCGACGCTGGCCGAGGTGCGCCAGATCGGCGACGTCGTGCTGCTGCGGTACGCCCTGACCGACCGGTTCGTCCCAAGCTAGTGGATGACGCATGAAGGTTAGGCGCCGGCACGCGCCAGCTCGCGGCCGAGGAGAAGCTCGGGCGCGACGGGGGTGGCGGGAAGCGCGGCGGCGCCGTACGGCACCGGGGAGATCGGCGCGGCGACCCGCACCGCGGCGGCGGTCCGCAGCTTGGCGGCGGCCCGCACCAGGATGACCATCGCGCCCGGCAGGGCGGCGACGAACGCGAACAGCCCGTACACGACCGCGGTGGTCAGGCCCTGGGTGGCGCTCAGGCCCGCGGCGCCGAACGCCCACGCCGTGACGGCCTCGCGGGGACCCCAGCCGCCGACGTTGAGCGGCAGCGACATGGCCAGCAGGGCGAGCAGCATCAGCGGCGCCAGGCGGGTCAGCGACGCCGACGAGCCGGCCGCGCGGGCCGCCACCACGAACGTCGCCAGGTGACCGGCCAGCACGACGATCGAGGCCAGGGTCACGATCGGCCAGTTGCGGCGGGCCAGCAGCCCGGTGCGGATCTCGGCCACGCCGGTGCGCACGGCCGACGCGACCCGCGAGCCGCCCTGCCGCAGCCGCCGGAAGGCCAGGGCGAGCACGAGACCGGCCAGAAGCAGCGAGCCGGCGACGACGAGAGCGGTCAAGCCGTGCTGCCTGAGGACGGAGAGAACGGGGGAGGGGACGGTGAGCAGGACGGTGACGCCGACGCCGATCAGCACGAGCTGCCCGGCCGTGCGCTCGAGCACCACGGCCCGCACGCTCTTGGCCACGTCACCCTCGTCGCGGCCGTGCTGCACGGCCCGGTCGACGTCGCCGAGCACCCCGCCCGGAAGCGCGGCGTTGAGGAACAGCGCCTTGTAGTAGTCGGCGACCGCCGTGCGGAAGGAGAGCCGCAGGCCGAGGCCGCGCGCCACCAGGCACCAGCGCCAGGCGCTGAACACGGTGGTGGCGACCCCGATCGAGAAGGCCAGCGTGAGCGCCGGCCCGTCGATCACGCGCAGGCCGTCGACGAAGGCGCCGGTGCCGAGCTTCCACAGCAGGAAGATCAGGATTCCCGCCCCGCCCAGAATCCGTGCCCAAGCCCAGATACGCCCCACGTCGCCGTTCCCTTCGTCTCGCCCGTCTTTCCCCTAGTACGCCAGGACGGGCACAAAGGGTTCAGCCGAAGACCGCCAAAAGATCGACATGTCCGACCGACGCGCTCGGCAACGACGCCAGCCGACCCGCCCGATAGTCGTCCAGATCGAGCGAAGGGCGCTGCTCAGAGGCCGCTCCGGTCCAGCCGCGCAGCCATTCCGCGGTCAGTTCCGGCATCCGCGGTCCGAGTTGCCACGGGCTCGGGCGGGTGACCACCGTCGCGCCCGCCAGTTCAAAAGCCTTCCCCGCGTACGCCGGAGCGTCCGGCCCGAGCAGGCGGCGCCCCCCGGTCACGCGGCGCTGGTGCTCGTCGAACGCCTCGGCGATGGTGGCGTCCAGCGGGTCGGCCGGCTCCAGGCGCACGTCCCCGGCGACCGACAGGGTGAACAGCGCCGGCACGCGGGCCTCGGCCAGGGTCGCCACCAGTGCGTCGATCTCCTCCTCGGTCAGCAGGTCGAGCAGCGCCGAGCAGGTGACCAGGTCGGTGCCGTCGAGAGCATCCACGGTGAGCGCGGTCACATTGCTGAGTGCGCCCTCGACGCTGACGCCCGGCAGCCGCACATGCTTCGTCGCGTAGTGCAGCAGCTTCGGGTCGAGGTCGGTCAGGATCCAGTGCTGCGGCCCGGGCAGCCGCGGCGCGAGCCACCGGGCCATCGAGCCGGTGCCGCAGCCCAGGTCGCGGACGACGTGGATGTCGGCCGGCAGCATTCCCACCAGGTCGGCCGCGCGGGCCTCGGCGTCGGCGGGTTCGCGCAGGCCGAGCCAGGACTCGCTGAACTCTCCAGTCATCGGGGATCTCCTAAACAGATGGCGGACAGTGCGGAAGCGGTGTCTTCCCAGCGTGGCAGGGTTTCCCGGCGGGCTTCGGCGGCCGCGCGCAGCCGTTCGCGCAGCCGTCCGTCGGTGAGCCAGGACCGCAGCGCGGCGGTCAGCGCGCCTTGGTCATCGGGCGGAATCAGCAGGCCGGGCCGGGTGCCGCCGGGGGCTTCGCCGAGCGCCTCGGGCACGCCACCCACGTCGGTGGCCAGCACCGGGATGCCACGGGCGAGAGCCTCGGTGACGACCATGCCGTACGTCTCGGCTCGCGACGGCAGAACCAGAAGATCCGCTTTCCCGTACGCCTCGTCGAGCGCGGCGCCGTGCAAGGCGCCCTCGAAGAGCAGGCGGGAATCAACGTACGGGACCGGTTTGAGCAGGGCCCCGGCGAACATGCATTGCCAGTCCAGCCCGGCCAGCTCGTTCTCGAGGGCGGCGACCAGCAGATCCTGGCCCTTGCGCGGGGTGACCGCGGCCACGCAGAGCAGTCGCCGGCCGGTCGGGTCGGGCTTGGTGAGCGGAGCGGGCGCGACCCCGGGCGGGGCGACCTCCACGCGTACGAGATCGTGCATTTCGGCCACTCGATCGGCGGCGGCCCGGCTGGTGGCGACCACCTTGGTGGCCAGATGCACGGCCTGTCGCTCCCGGGACCGCAGATCGGCCGCCGTCGCCGGGTCGAGGCCGGTCTCGTCGCTCAGCGGCAGGTGCACCAGCACGATCAGCCTCAACCGGGTGGCGTGCGGCGCGAGGATCTCCGGCACCCCGCACCCGACCAGCCCGTCGATCAGCACGGCGGAGCGGTCGGGGATCTCGGTCAGGGCGGCGTTCAGGGCGCGGGCGGCGGCCGGTCCCGGGGAGGGCCACGAGCCGGGAACGGCGATCTCGTGGACGTCGGGCAGCAGCGACAGCACCGTACGGTCGTAGCGGTTGCCGCCGCTCGGCGCTGCCGGGTCGTCGATGCCGCCCGGCAGCACCGCCCACAAGGTCACAGGTCGCGCTCGTACGAGGCCCAGGCGATGTGCGACTCGTGCAGGGTCACGACGAGCCCGGTCAGCCCGGACGCGCCCGCCCCGAGGTCACCGGCGGTGATCCGGTCGGCCAGCCGGTCGGCGATCACCTTGGCCAGGAACTCGGTCGACGTGTTGATGCCCAGGAAGTCGGGCTCGTCGTCGAGGTTGCGGTAGCTGAGCCCGCCGCAGATCGCGTGCAACTGCTCGCTCGCCGCGCCGATGTCCACCACGATGTTGTCGTCGTCCAGCTCGGGCCGGCGGAAGGTGGCATCGACCACGAAAGTCGCGCCGTGCAGCTTCTGCGCCGGTCCGTAGACCTCGCCGGTGAAGCTGTGCGCGATCATGATGTGGTCGCGGACGGTGACGCTGAACAAGGGCTACTCCTCGGGGTAGTTGATCACGTGGCAGAGGGCGGGAAGGCTACCGTCCGCGAGGCGGGGCAGCACGTCGGGCAGCTCGGCGAAATCGGAGTGCCCGGTGAGGAAAGCGTCGAACCGGTCGTCCTTCAGAAGTTCCAGCGAGAGCGCCAGCCGGTCGGCGTAGGTGCGGTGCCGGCCGGGCACGATCCCGCCGACCTGGCTGCCCCGGATGGTCAGCCGGCGCGAGTGGAAGAACTCACCCAGCGGCACGCTGACCTGCTTGTCCCCGTACCAGCTGAGCTCGACGACCGTGCCCTCGCCGCGCACCAGCTCCAGCGACCGGGTCAGACCGGCCTGGGTGGCGCTGGCGTGGATCACCAGGTCGCAGTCGCCCAGCGCGTCGTCCGGGGTGGCGAAATCGGCGCCGAGCCGCGCGGCCAGGCCGGCGCGCGCCGGATCGACGTCGACGAGCTGCAGGCGTACGCCGGGAAACCGCGCGAGAATCGCGGCGGCGCAACCACCCACCATGCCCCCGCCGACCACCGCGATCCGGTCGCCGACCGCCGGGCGCGCGTCCCACAGGGCGTTGACCGCGGTCTCGACCGTGCCCGCCAGCACCGCCCTGTGCGCGGGCACACCCTCGGGCACAACAGAAACCATCGCGACAGGTGCGACAAATCGGGTCTGGTGGGTATGCAGGCTGAAGACGGTTTTGCCGAGCAGCCCTTCCGGACCCTGCTCGACGACGCCGACGTTCAGGTAGCCGTATTTGACGGGGGCGGGGAAGTCGCCCTCCTGAAAGGGGGCCCGCATCGCCGACCACTGGCTGGCGGGCACCCGCCCGGTGAACACGAGCGTCTCGGTTCCCCGGCTCACCCCGGTGTGCAGGGTGCGCACGAGCACCTCGTCCCCGCCCGGCTCACCGACCGTCACCGGGCGGATCTCACCCCGCCCCGGCTCGGCGATCCAGAACGCGTACGCGTCACTCGTCATGGGTTGTTCCTTCCGCCCGCTGAACCGAACGCCGTCCGGGCGCGTGTTAAGCGCTGACGACGGCAACCATACGCGGCGGCCGATCTTGCAAATGGAGGCCACGGTGTCATCACTAACCACCGCACCCGGCAGCGGCTCCTCGCGCGCGCCGGTGGTCGGACTGGCCGCCCAGCTCGCCCTGCTGGCCCTGCTCGGCAGCACCCTCGGACTCACCGCCACCGGCCTGATCGCCGGAGCGGCGTACGGCCTGGTCCTCTGCGGCCTGCTCGGCACCGGCCTCGACCGCGCCGGCATGGCCCACATCGGCCCGGCCAACGCGGTCACCCTGGCCCGGGCCCTGCTGGTCGGCGCCGTGACCGCCATGGTCGTCACCTCGTTCGCCCACCCCGTCAGCACGCCCGTCCTGGTCGCGATCGCCGGCGTGGCGCTGGCCCTGGACGGCGTGGACGGCCAGGTGGCCCGCCGCACCGGCAACACCACCGCCCTCGGCGCCCGCTTCGACATGGAGATCGACGCCTTCCTGATCCTGGTCCTCAGCGTCTACGCGGGCGACCGGTTCGGCTGGTGGTGGGTGGCGATCGGCGCCTTCCGCTATGTGTTCGTGGCCGCCGCGTGGGGGATGCCGTGGTTGAACGCGGCCCTGCCGCCCCGGTTCTCGCGCAAGGTCGTGGCCGCGCTGCAAGGGATCGTGCTGGCTCTGGTTACGGCGGATCTGCTGCCTACGGCTCTGACCATGGTGGCGCTGGGGGTTGCGCTGGGGTCGCTGACCTGGTCGTTCGGGCGGGATTCGCTGTGGCTTTACAAGGCGTCGCGGATCCGGGCGGCGGCTCGGGAGCGGTGGGCGGGTCCTCAGCGTCAGCCGGCTCTTGCTCACTGAGGCTGCTTCTCTTGGCGGCTTGCTTTCGCCCGGTGGGCATCGAATGAAATTACTGTCGTTGCCCTTTGACTCTGGTCACGGTGGCCACCCACCCACCGCGACGGCAGAAATCATTGAAACAATCCCAGTTCGCGCCGTGGCACCTCGGCTATTGCACGCGGAACGTCGCGGGATGCGAACCGAATACTTCCGGGTGCAGGATGGCGGCAATGGCCTCGACGCCTTCGACCAGTCGGGGGCCGGGGCGCACGATCAGCCCGTCCGCGTCGATCGCCCACACCTGGGCTTCGGGGAAGTGCGGGGCCACCAGCCGGGCCTGTTCGGTCGCGCCGTCGAGGTGGAAGCCGCACGGTGTGACCAGGACTATCCCGGGCGCGGCGGCCGCCAGGTCGGCGTACGTGGTCTCGACCGATCTCTTGCCCGCGTTGGCGGCGACCGGTTCGCCGCCCGCCGCCGTCACCAGATCGGGCACCCAGTGGCCGGCGGTGAACGGGGGATCGACCCACTCGACGATCGCCACCCTGGGCTTTTCCCGCGGCGCGACCGCCTGCGCCACCCGGGCCAGTCGGTCCCGCAGCCCGGCGATCACCTTGGCCGCCCGGTCGGGCACTCCGGCCGCCGAACCCACCGCCGCGATCGTCTCCAGCACCTCGTCGAGGCTGTAGGGATCGAGCGACACCACGTCGGCGCGGCAGCCCAGGTGGTCGAGCGCCTCCGTGACATGGCCGGACGGCAGCGCGCAGACCCGGCACAGGTCCTGCGTCAGGATCAGGTCGGGGGCCAGGCCGGCCAGCGCGTCCGCGTGCAGGGTGTAGAGGTCACCGCCTTCGGCGAGCCGGCCCCGTACGTAGGAATCGATCTCGCCGGGAGTCATGTCGCGCGTGTCCCGGCCGCCGACCACCACGGTTTTCTCCTGGCGGGCCGAGGCGGGCTCGTCGCACTCGAAGGTCACGCCGACGAGCTGGTCGCCGAGCCCGAGCGTGTAGACGATCTCGGTGGCCGAGGGGAGAAGCGATACCAGGCGCATGACCTCAGTATTGCCCGTGGGATCAGCCGAAAGTCGTAGCGCCCGGTCGTGATCCGGTCCGGGGGCGGATGTCTGCCGCCGCGCCGGCGTCGATGCTGGTCCTACCGACTTGGCAGGGGGAGAACGATGACGACGGCACCGCTCGAGCACACGGACGTGATCGTCCTGGATTATCTCGCCGCGCTGTGGGCGCAGAGCGAGGACCTCGCGCCCGAGCTGCGTGACGAGTTGATGACGACGGTGGCCGACTACATCGCCATGCGTCGCACGTCGCCGGCGTCGCCGATCGAGGACCCGGCCGAGATTCTGCGCCGGTTAGGACCGCCGGAAGCTCTGGTGGCCGCCGCCCGGCGCGGCCATCTGCCCCCGCACCTGCGGTTGCCCGCCCTGATCCCGCCTCCCCCGCCGGCCGCCACCGGTGGGGGAGCGGCTGCGGGCGGCGCGGCCGAATACACGGCCATCGGGCTGATGACCGCGGGCGCGTTCGTGATGCCGGGGGTCGGGCCGTTCGCCGGGATGCTGATGGCGAGCGCGTCGCCCCGCTGGACCCCGGCCGAGAAGGCCACCGGCTGGTTCCTCACCATCGGTTCGGGCGCGGCCGCGGTCGCCGCCGGGTTCTTCTTCCTGCTTGCGGGCACGGCCGGGGCGGCCGGGCTGCTGTTCTGCTACATGGTCGCGGTCGGCGGCTCGCTGTTCGCCGGCATGCGCATGCTCGACGCGCTGCGGCGCGGGTAACCGCCGGTCAGGCCGGCTGCGTACGACGGCCGGCCTGACCGATGATCTCGTCGATCACCTGGGTCCAGACCGCCGCGGGCGGGAACTCGTGCCCGACCCCCTCGAGCCACACCAGCCGGGAACCGGGGATCTCGGCGCACAGGGCCTCGGCGTGCGGTGGCGGGAACAGCGGGTCCTGCGTGCCGTGCAGGATCAGCGTGGGCGCGGTGATCTCGCCGAGGCGGTCGCGGACGGACGGGCCGCCGGCACAGCGGTGATGGTTCGTCTGGGCCGCGGCCATGTCCTGCGTACGGTCGAAGACCCTCTCGGCCAGGCGGCGCAGATGCGGGTCGTCGGCCGTGAACAGGCCCCCGAGGTGACGCGCGGCGGCCACGATGCCGTTGACCGCCGAGCGCCGGTCGGACCACTGCGGCTCGGCGCCGGGCACGCTCATCCCGTACGGGGGGAAGGTTGTGCTCGTCGCGATCAAGGTGAGGGACAGGACCCGGTGCGGGCGTTCGACGGCGATGCGCTGGGCCAGCCCGCCACCCATCGACAGGCCGACCAGGTGAGCCCGGTGAATGGCGAGCGCGTCGAGCACCCCCAGCGCGTCGTGCGCCAAATCCACATCGGAGTAGGGCGGCTCGCCGGCCGGGAACGACGTCGACCGGCCGGTGTCCCGGTGGTCGTAGCGGACGACGTGACGCCCGCCCGCGGCCAGGCGACGGCAGAACTCGTCGTCCCACCAGTCCATCGAACCGGACGCGCCCGCAATGAGCAGCAGGGCGGGATCGCCGGGCTCGCCGAACGTCTCCACACACAGCTCGATGCCGTTGACCGGCATCATCGTCTCGGTCACCACTCGGTCATTGTCCGCATCACACTTCACGGGCAGGTTAAAACCAGATCACTCAACCGTGCCGGTCGGTTGTGAAATGACCGCCTCGGTGCGGGTCGTGTGCTGCGATGTTCGAGTGCTTCCGGACCTGAGCGAATTCACGCCGCACCGGACCGTGCTCGACGCCCCCTTCGAGGGTGAGCCGGTGCCGGGACTGCGGGCCGACTACTTCCGGCGTCCCGAGGGCGACCGGGTGGCCACCGTCGGCCGGTATTCGATCGGCGGCCGCGAACTGCTGATGGCGTGGGGCTACGCGGATGAGGAACACTGCCGGCACAACGCCGTCCGCGATCCCGGGGGCGGATGGCACGCGCCGGCCGACGGCTGCCCCGACGTCGAACTGGTGCGCGACGGCCAGACCGTGGTCGGCCTGGCCGTGCGGACCCCGGCGGGGGAGTGGGTCAGGGCCTGATCGGGGCCGCGGCCGCGCGGGCCTGCCGGCGCACCAGGTGCAGGGAGACGCCGGTCAGGGCGATGGCGATCACGAACAGCGACAAATGCAGGTACGGGTTGGCGATCGGCACGAACCCGATGACCGCGACCGGAATCTGCACGAAGGCGATCAGACCGGCCAGCCACCACCGGTTGCCGCCGCTCCACAGCAGCGCCGTCCACACCGGCGCGGACACCACGACCAGGGTCAGGGCGTCGAGCAGGGCGTGCAGGGCCGAGTTGTGCACGGCGTTGTGGGCGAAGGCCTGCGCGGGCGTGGCGAACCAGAGGCCGGCGAGGACGAGGGCGAGTACGGAAACGGCACGACGCATGGGATCCTCCAGCGTGATGGGACCGTTGCTCTGTGTCACAACCGTACGGAACCCGCGTCAGCGTCGTAAAGCTTCACTCACGAAGTCCATCCCGGCGGGCAGGCACCGCGACCAGTAGCCGAAGTTGTGCCGGCCGTCCCCGAAGGACCCCGCGGCGGGTGGCTCGGGCAGGGCGCCGGCGAGCGCCCGCACGTCGTCGTACAGGCCGTCCTGGCGGCCGCACCACAGACCCACCGGCGTGCCCCGCAGCTTCGGCGCCGCGGTGAAGATCTCATCGGATTCCCGTACGGCCGGGGACAGCGCGACGACCGCCCGCGCGAAACCCGGATAGGCCTCGGCCAGCAGCAGCGACCCGTACCCGCCCATCGACCAGCCCAGCAGCGCGATCCGCGACGTGTCGAAGCCGCGCCCGGCACACCACTGGGGGATCTCCTCGTGCACCATCCGCTGCGGATCGTCGCCGCCGTGCGGGCGCCACTGCAGGCGGTCCCCGGTCGCGCCGGCCAGCACGAACGGGTCCTTGCCGCGGCGTACGGCATCGGTCAGGAAACGGCCCAGACCGAGCGCCGGGAAATCTGCGGCCGTCTTCGAGGCGCCGTGCAGCACCAGGCAGACGGGCAGGCCCCGGCCCGACCCGTGACCCGCCGGAACCGCCGTGTAGAAAACGACGAGCCGGCCGCGGGCCCGTGAATCACGCCTTTCGAGCCGCTCGTCACCCACCGGGGCGTGCGGGATGACCGGTTCCGATTCGCCCGATCGGCTGCGATAGCCCGCCCAACCGGCGACCGCGCCGACGGTTGCGCCCGCGGCCAGCAATGTTCGTCGTCTCATAGTCACCCACAACGGCGATCGCCCTCCTGGCGTCACGTTTCTACGCTCACGGCGTGCGCAGACTCGCGGTCGTGCTGGTCCTGCTGGCCCTGCTGCTGGACGGATTCGGTCCGGCCCGGCCGGCGTCGGCGCAGCAGGCCGTGGTCACCCGGCAGCTCACCCTCGCGCGCGGCGCCGACCGCCCCCTGCCGACCACCCTCTGGTACCGCGGCCGCCTGACCGGACGGCACCCGATCATCCTGTTCAGCCACGGCCTCGGCGGCCTGCCCGGGCAGTTCGCGCCGCTCGCCGCGGGCTGGGCCGAGGCCGGCTACGTGGTCGCGGCCCCCGCCTACCCGCACACCAACGGCCGAGTGCTGGTCGACCGCCGGGACATCGGTAATCAATCCCTCGACGCGGCGTTCGTCATCGACGCCGTACGCGCCCTGAACCGCACGGCCGGCGATCCGCTGGCCGGACACCTCGACGTCAACCGGGTCGGGGCCGTCGGCTTCTCGGCCGGAGGCACCACGACGCTGGGCCTGTTCGGCCCCGGGCATGCGGCCTACCTGCGGGCCGGGGTGACGATCAGCGGACGCCGCCCGGCCGCCTTCGGTGGCCCGCCGGCCGCGCTGCTGTTCCTGCACGGCGACCGCGACCCGGTCGTGCCCCTCCGGGCCGGGCGCGACGCCTACGAGCTGGCGCCGTTCCCCGCCAAACGCTTCGTCACCCTTCGCGACGCTCGTCACGGAGAGTTTCTGCGCCCGGGAGACGGACGGTATGCCCGGGTGTCAGGCCAGATCCTGGCCTTCCTGCAGGCAAACGTCCCGGTGGCCTAACTTTAGCGTTTCAATACGCAGGGACATTTTCCTCGTCCGTTCGGCCAGGTCGGCACTCTCAGTAATGTTGCCTAGGCTGCTGGCGTGCGCTTCATTCATATCCCGGTCACCGCTGCGGTTACGCTGAGTATTGCTGCTGTGTCTTACTCTCAGTTCGACCCGAAGGGTTCCGAGCGGCAGGCCCGGATCGTCGCCGAGAAGGCCACATGCCGGGCGGTCGACTCCGCGATCGTCGCCTACGTCGGCCTCCACGGCGTGGCCCCCAAGGCGATCGGCGACCTGACCGGCTACCTCAAGGGCGACATCTCGTCCTACCGGATCGTCCGCGGCCAGGCCGCCGGCCCCGGCTGCGCCTGACCCGCGGGCATGGGAGTTATTGGTCGGTGCGTCGCTCGTACGCGCGAGGCGGTCCGACGTGGCTCGGCCAGAGGCTGTGCATGCTATTCGTGCTGGATGAGGAAGCTGTCTACGGCGTCGAGGATGAAGACGCTTGGATCGCCGCCGCGGTCCTTGATGTCGAGCATCTCCCGCAGGTGGCGCGTAGTCAGGAACAAAATGACCTTCTTCTCCTGGTTGAAGACCATGTTGCGGCGTCTCAGAGCCGACTCGTGCGGCGGCTTGTTGCACACGATGATCGATAACCCGCCCAGCGTCGGCTTCATGTAGTTCCGGGTCTGATCGACCTCGTCCTTGCCGATCTCTTCCTTGTCGTAGTTCTTGAACTCCACGAGCACGAAGCGGGCGTCATGATCGTGGCGGAGGAGACCCCACGGCTGCTCCGTGTCGGTGATGCGGTTCGGAAAGACTGCGTCGCGGCGGTCGATTCCCGAGAACGAGCGCTCCTGCACCCGCGGTGCGGTGAGCGGCGGCACCAGCAGGTGGCAGAGCGCGTCCAGAGCGACCACTTCGAACTGCTGCCATCCCAGCCTGCCCGGCGGGCAGCCTGCGAGCTGCCGGCGCAAAGTGAGGGAATCCATCGGCTCACCCGGCATGGAAATAGCCGGCGATCAGGTCGGGATAACGCAACAGCAGGGAACGCAGCCGCGGGCCGTCGACCACCTGGATGTCCAGCCCGTCGTCCGGCAGCTTTGCGAGCTGAGTCTCCGCGACGCTGGTCAGCTGGCTCCGGGTGACGATCATCCCGCGCCACGGCGCCCCGGCGTCGCGTACGAGTCCGGCCAGCTTCGTAACATCACGCAGCGACGCCTGGGTCTGTTTGACCTGGACGAGGTACGGGGTCGCGATGCCGAACCGGTCCGGGTCCTGGAACGTCGCGACGAGATCGGCGCCCTGATCGGAGCGCCAGGAGGAGGCGGGGGTCGAAAGGTTGAACCCGAGCCTGGTCATAACGTCGGCCACGAGCTGCTCGAACCGTGCCGCCGGAAGCTTGCCGACGTTCAGCATCGCGCTGGCCTGCAGGCGACGCAGCAGGCCGTCGAGGCCGGCGGTGACGTCCACCGGGAAACGACTACTGATGGACGAAGGGGCGGCGCAGAACTCGATGACGGCCGGCACGATGTCGACGCCGCGACGCTCCAGTGAGCGGGTCAGATAGTCGTCCAGTAGGGGCGTCTTGACGCTGTTGGGCGAGAGTACGGCGACCAGCACGTCACCGGCGGCGGCCTCCGGCGGCTTGTCCGACACCTTGGCCGTGACCCGGACGCCGACCGCATCGAGCCCCGCCGCAAGGCGCTGAATCGCCGCACGGTCGTCGTCCACCCCGTGCACGATGACTCGGCGCCCGCCGTGAACCGGGTCGTGCACGTCGAAATCGGGCCATCTGCCGCCGGCTTCGACCGGCGCCCATGTCGACGGATAGGACAGCACGCCGTCGGCGATCGCGTCCTGGAGGTCGTAGCGGAAGATCAGCGACTCGGCCGCCTCGGGACCGGCGGGCGGGATCGAGCTGAAAGCGATCACAGTGGCGCTCAGCCGGTCGATCAGCCCGGCCATTTCGGAGCCGGCCCCGGGGCGGCCGGGGTCCACGTCGTCGGTAACCACGAGGTCGAAGGGAGGAAATTCGTCAAGAGCCCGGAACGCCGCAGTGGTGGCGACGGTGATCGTGCCGAGCTCAGTCGACGGCACCGCGCCGGGTTCGAGGAGCTGAACAGGGAACCGGCTGCCGAGCGGTCCGTCCTCACCGAGGCTACGATTCCGGATGACCTCGGCCATCTGGGCGGCGAGAGTGACGCGCAACGTCAGATAGAGCGGTCGGCGGGCGTGACCCTTCTCCAGCAGCAGGCTGAAAAGGTGTGCGATCACGGCTGAACGTCCAGAGCCCGGCGTCAGTACGACGCCCATCCTGTGGTGGCCCGCCGCTATCGCGGCTTCGATCGCGGCCAGCGCCTCGCTCTGATGCGGGCGAAGGCCGGGGGCCAAGCCGATCTCGCTGCCGTCGGGGGCCTGTGCCGGTGCGCTTCCAGGCGACTCTCGCCGAGGTTCCCGGCGGGGATCCGCGGTCTTGCGCGGCAGTTCAGGGAGATTTTTCGTGTCGTCTTCGGCCCGCTCGGCATCTGTGCGCGGCCCGCCGGACATGGAGATTCTTGGCAGATCGGCGAGGACCGAGCGGAGAATGTCGGGCGTGCGGCTCGGCGGCTCGGCGGCGATGAGCAGCCGAGAGTTAGCCGCGCTGTAGAGGTCGACGTCCTCGTCCTTGTCCAGGTAAAGGCCGCTCGTGAGGTGCTCGATGTACACGACGTCGGACAATTCCTGGAACGGGAACCGGAGAATGCTGAAACTTCCCCCGATGGCGGCGTTCGCCCCCGACTCGAGAAGCATCACTTGGATGTGCACGTTCGGATGTGCGCAACTCTCGAGAAGTGACTCGATCTGCTCACGCATGACCTCGCGGCCGCCGACCGGGCGGCGTAGCACCGCTTCGTCGAGCACGGCCCACATGTGGGGCCCGTCTGGTCTTCTCAGCAACTCCGTGCGGGTCATGCGCAGCTTCGTCCGCCGGTCGATCTCCTCGGGCCCGGCGGCGTCGTGGCCGAGGCCGATCACGGCGCGGGCGTACTTCTCGGTCTGAAGCATCCCGGGCACGAACTGGACCTCGTACGTCCGGATCAGCTCGGCTGCTCGCTCGAGGTCGAGGTAAGTGTGGAGCCAGCTGTCGAGCACGTCGCCGTACGCGTGCCACCAGCTTGGCTCGTTGGCTTTGCGGGCGAGGGTGAGCAGGCGGGCCCGTTCGATCGGGTCGTCGACGCCGTAGTGCCCGAGCAGGTCGACGATGTCACGTTCTTTGAAGCCGACCCGCCCCAGCTCCATGCGAGTGATCTTCGCTTCGGAGCACCGGATCGTGAGGCCGACTGCCTCGCGGGTCAGGCCCTTCGCCACGCGCAGTTCGCGCAGCCGGGCCCCGAGTTGAATGCGGCGGACCGTGGAGCTGTCGGCGAACTTTTCCCCAGTCACCCTGCGCACTCCACTGTGGTCACGGTCGGGTCAGCATACCCCTCAGTGGGCGGAGCAATACGGTGGTCCATCGAAAGTGTATTCCTTGACGGTTATATAACTGCTATGGCATGTTGAGGGGATGGATGCTCTGGCTGCTCTTGCTGAGCCGACCCGTCGGCGGATTGTCGATGTGTTGCGGCTTCGGGAGAGCACAGTCGGTGAGCTTGTGTCCACGCTCGGGATGAGTCAGCCCGCGGTGTCCAAGCATCTGCGGGTGCTGCGGGAAGCCGGGGTCGTCACGGCCGAGACGCGGGCCCAGCAGCGGGTCTATCGGCTCGAGCCGGGGCCGTTCCGCGAGCTCGACGCCTGGCTGGCGCCCTATCGGCGCATGTGGACCGATCACCTCGGGAGGCTGGAGCGGCACCTCGAGCGGGCCGACGCGGCGAGGCCGCGGGATGAGGAGTGAACGGGATGAAGGACGTTGATGCGGCCGGGGGTGCCCGGCTCGAAGGGGACCGGGAGCCGTGGACGCTGGTGTTCGTGCGGGAGTTCCGGCAGGCGCCGGCGGTGGTGTGGGCGGCGCTCACCGATCCGGCCGAGCTTGATCAGTGGGCGCCGTTCGTGCCGGCTCGCGATCTGAACGAGTTGGGGGCCACCAGTTTCACCATGGTGGACGGCGAGGTGCGGGAAGAGACGCCGGCGGTGATCCGGGTGGTCGAGGCGCCCAAGGTGCTCGAGTACTCGTGGGGGCCGGATCTGCTGCGGTGGGAGCTGGAGGCGGCGGGGGACGGGACGCTGATGACGCTTCGCCACACGCTGGCGGGACCGGGGGACCCGGCGTCCGTGGCGAGCGGCTGGCATCTCTGCGCGGTCGTGCTGCGGAGCCTGCTGGACGGCGAGCCGCACGGTGTCATCCGCGGGCGTGACGCGATGAATTACGGCTTTGAAGGGCTCCAGGAGGCGTACGGGAAGATTCTCGGCGTTTAGAAGCAACCCCGGAGGCCGCCCGGTTGTCCTGAGAGGGGGAGACGACCAGGGGGAGACGACGGGGATGGCCGGAGCAGGGTTCGACGACTTCGTCCGCAGCCGATCGACGGGGCTGCTGCGGGTCGCCTACCTGCTGACGGGGGACCGGCACGCCGCCGAGGACCTGCTGCAGGAGGTGCTCGAGCAGATGTACGTGCGCTGGCGCCGCATCGAGGGGGCGCCGGAGGCGTACGCGCGCCGGGCCCTGGTCAATCGGGCGACGAACCGCTGGCGGTGGCGTGCCCGGCGGCCCGAGACGCCGCTGGGCCGCGAACACGAGCGGGCCGGCCGCGATCACGGTGACGAGGTGGCGATCCGCGCGGCGGTGCTCGACGCGTTGCGGGATCTGCCGCCCAAGCAGCGTGCCGCCGTGGTGCTGCGCTACCTCGACGACCTGCCCGTGCACGAGGTGGCGAACGCGCTCGGCTGCAGCGAGGGCACCGTCAAGAGCAACGCGTCGCGCGGGCTCGACCGGCTCAAACAGGTGCTGGGGTCGTCCCTGGTCAGCGATGGGGGAGTGCGATGACCGACACCGACGTGCGGGACGTGCTCGTGCGGGCGACCGACCACCTCGACCCGGCGCCCGACCTGCTCGACCGGGTTCGCAAGGGTGGCCGCCGCAAGGTGGTGCGGCGGCGGACGGTCCTCGGCGGGGCGCTGGCGACGATCGCGGCCGCGGCGGCGGTGCCGGTCCTGCGCGGGGCGCCTCAGCCGGTCGCGGGGGACCTGGCGGACGACCCGGAACTGCTCGCCCGGATCCGGCGGGCCTGGCGGCCGGCGATGACCGACGGTCTCGGCGAGCCGGAGGTGCGCTGGGTGGGGTCGACCCCGGCCGGACCGGTGGCCGTGGTCACGCAGCGGTCGAGCGACCCGGGGCGCGATTATCAGGGCTTCGTGGAAACCGACGGCGGGCAGCTGCGGGCGGTCTTCGGCTATCTGATGGTCGGGCGCGGCTCGGTGGCGCCCGCGGCCATGCTCGCCGGGACGGAACGCGACGTGCTGGTCGTGCACACGGCGGGGGAGCCGGTGTCGTTCTCGGCGGACTACCGGATCGATCGGGACGGGCGGATCGAGCGTTCGTGGCTTGAGTGGAACGGCGACACCGTCGTCCGGACCATCGCCCCGCCCCGGGGGGCCGCCCGGTTCGGGCTGTGTGCCGGACGGCGGGCGGTGCCGCTGCTCAACATGGGCGCGGCCGTGGACACGTCCGATGTCGTCATCGCGCCGCAACGCGTCGAGCAGACCCTGCCGGGCGGCGAACGGGCCTGGCCGGTCCGGATCTCCGAGGCCGAGAAGCAGCGGTGGGACCTCGAGGAGCGGGCGGAATACCTGGACCCGTACGGCTATCACGCCTTTACCGGCCCGACCCAGTGGCTGCTGCGGGGTGCGCTCGCGGACGGGCGGAGGCTGGTCGTGCAGACTCTGGCGCTGGACGGTCAGGCGCGCGCGTTCGGCCTGATCGGCGCGCCGGGCACGACGCCGGACGTGCACTACCTGGGGGCGTACGGGAAAGGGGTGTCCTCGCGCATGAGAACGCCCGGCGGTGATGTGCTCATCCTGCACGCGCGACTGCCCGGCCGGCTGGGCATCGTCGTGGCCGGCGACGACTGCGAACTGCGTTATCGCGTACGGGACGGGGCCTGGCTGCCCGTGGCGGGGCACGCGGCTCTGATCCCCGGGGCCGCCACCGAGCTGGAGGTGACACCGCCAGGGGCCGCTGGCTTCCCCCTGCGGCTGCGGTGACGGATAGGTTGGGGGCATGGATGTTGTGATCGGGATCGACACCGGGACCACCGCGACCAAGGGCGTCGCCGCCGGGCCGGACGGCAGTCTCCGCGCCCAGACCAGCGTCCATTACACGTTGAGCGTGCCCGGTTCCGGGCGGGCCGAGCTCGACCCGTTCGCGCTGCGCAACGCCGCGGTCAAGGCGCTGATCGACGTGGCCGCCGCCTGCCGCGACAACGGGGACCACGTGATCGCCATCGGGCTCAGCGCGTTCCTGCACGGTGTCGTGCCGATGGACGCGGCCGGCAGCCCGCTCGGCCCGCTCGTCACCTGGGCCGATGGACGGGCCGGCGAACAGAGCGAGCGCCTCGTGGCCGAGGGCCGGAGCAAAGGGCTCCAGGCCCGTACGGGGACGCCGGTCCACCCGATGTCGCCGCTGACCAAACTGGTCTGGTGGCGGGACAACGATCCCGAGACGCTGCGCGGGACGCCGCGCTGGGGTGGCGTCAAGGAACTCATGCTGGCCGGGCTGGCCGATGCCCCCTTCGCCGTGGACTTGTCGATCGCCAGCGGCACCGGCATGTACGACATCCACGAGCGCCGCTGGGACCCGGAAGCCCTCGAACTGACCGGGGTGCGCGCCGAACAGCTGGCCGAGGTCCTGCCCACCACCACCCGGCTGCGGTTGCGGGCCGACGTCGCCCAGGCCGCGGGCCTCGACCCGGAGACGCCGCTGATCATCGGGGCGGCCGACGGTCCGCTGGCCAACCTGGGGGTCGGCGCCACCCCGGCCGGGGTCGCGGCGATCTCGCTGGGCACGAGCGGCGCCCTGCGGACGGTGGTCGACCGCCCGACGGCCGACAAGGCGGGCCGGCTGTTCTGTTACGCGCTGACCGACGACCGCTGGGTGATCGGCGGCGCGGTCAACAACGCGGGCTCGGTGGTGCGATGGGCCGGGCAGAGCTTCGCGAGCGGGTTCGAGCGGCCGGGCGCCGAAGGGGAGGACGCCGACGAGCGCGACGCCGCCCTGCTGATGGAGGCCCAGAGCGCGCCGGCCGGCAGCGACGGACTGCTGTGCCTGCCCTACCTGCTCGGCGAGCGGGCGCCCTGGTGGCGTCCCGGCCTGCGCGGCGCCTATCTGGGGCTGCGCCGCGAGCACGGGCGGGCCCACCTCGTGCGTTCGGCCGTCGAGGGCGTCTGCCAGCAGCTCGCCCTGGTCAAGGACTCGTTCACGGCCGAGGGCATTCCGCTGACCTCCGTACGCGCCACCGGCGGGGCGGTCGCGTCGGAGCTCTGGGTCGGGGTGCTGGCGGCCACGCTCGACCTGCCGGTGTCGGTGGCCGAGACGCCGGAGGGCACGGCGCTCGGTGCCTGCCTGCTCGCCCGCCACGCCATCGGCGAACTGCCCGACCTCGAGGCCGCGGCCGAGCTGACCCCGATCGGGGCGCGAACCGAACCCGACCCGGTCAACGCCAAGCTGTACGCCCGGTTGCGGCCGCTCGTGGAGACGTCGGCGCTGGCCGTGCTGGACGTGGTCAAGGAGCTCGACAAGCTGGCCCCGCAGCCGTTGCCGACGACGGAGAAGGCGGTGCCGGCGACCCGGGCCTGAGAGCTGCCGCGCGACCCGGGCCTGACGGCTCGCGGTTGACCCGGGTCTGACGGCTCGCCATGGCTCGGGAGGGCGGCGCTGATCACCCCGCGTTGACGGCGCGCGCGCCGGTGAGAAAGAGTAACGGGCGAGCGGAAGCGGAGGAACCCGGTGCGAATCCGGGACGGTCCCGCCACTGTGACCGGGGAGCGACCCGCGTGAATGCCACGGCCCGTACGGCCGGAAGGCGCGCGGCGAGCGATGATCCGGGAGTCAGGAGACTCCGGCCGCTCGTGCCATCTGCCCGCGCGGGCGTGGACACCCGCGCAGAAGGGATCCACGTGACGCCGTACCCGTTCTCGGCCGTGGTCGGGCTGCCCGACCTGCGCCTCGCCCTGCTGCTGACCGCCGTCTCACCCGCCGTGGGCGGAGTGCTGGTCCGCGGCGAGAAGGGCACCGCCAAGAGCACCGTCGTACGCGCCGTGGCCGCGCTGCTGCCCGACGTCGCCGTCGTGCGCGGCTGCCGGTTCGCCTGTGACCCGGCCGAGCCCGACCCGCTCTGCCCGGACGGCCCGCACGCCACCGACACCCCCGCGCTGCGACGCCCGGCCACGCTGGTCGAGCTGCCGGTGGGGGCGACCGAGGACCGGGTCGTGGGCACGCTGGACATTCAGCGTGCGCTGGCCGACGGGGTCAAGGCGTACGAGCCGGGGCTGCTCGCCGCGGCCCACCGCGGGGTGCTCTACGTCGACGAGGTCAACCTGCTGCCCGATCACCTCGTCGACCTGCTGCTGGACGCGGCGGCGATGGGCCGGGCGCACGTCGAGCGGGACGGCGTGTCGGTCAAGCACGCGGCCCGCTTCCTGCTCGTCGGCACGATGAACCCCGAGGAGGGCGAGCCGCGGCCGCAGCTGGTGGACCGGTTCGGGCTCGTGGTCAACGTCGCGGCGCCCCGGGAGCCGCGCGAGCGGGCCGAGGTGGTGCGGCGGCGGCTGGCCTACGAGGCTTCGCCCGACGCGTTCGCCGAGCGGTTCGCCGGCGACGAGGTCGCGCTGGCGGAACGAATCGTGGCCGCCCGCGAACTGCTGCCTCGGGTGGTGCTGCCGGACGGGGAGCTTGACCGGATCGCGCGGATCAGCCTCGCGTACGGGGTGGACGGCATGCGCGCCGACATCGTGGTGGCGCGGTGCGCCGTGGCCCTGGCCGCCTGGCAGGGGCGCGAGCGGGTGACCCCGGAGGACGTCCGGGATGCGGCCCGGCTCGCGTTGCCGCACCGGCGCCGGAAGGATCCGCTGGACCCGCCGGGAACCGACGAGGAACGGCTCGAGGAGGCGCTGGCCGAGGCGGACGCGCAGCTCGAGGCCGATCGGCGGGACGACTCGCCGGACGACGACCCCGACGACGACCCCGGTGGTGGGGGACGCGGACCGGACGGGGGAGGGCCGGGCCCGGACGACGGTTCGCCCGACCGCTCCGCGTCACCCGACATATCCGATAAATCGGGTGACGGTGCGTTTCCGCCTCGGGCAGGCGAGACGACGGGCAGCCGGGACGGCGATGATCCGCCGGGACGCGATGATCCGTCCGGCCGCGATGCACCCGGTAACGATGCGTCCGGTGACGATGCGTCCGGTGGCCGGGGTGCTGCCGCCGCCGCCGCGGTCGCGCCTGGCACCGCCTACCGCACGAGGACGCTGAGCATCGCCCGCCGCGGCGAGGGTGGTCACGCCGGGCGCCGCTCGCCGTCGCTGTCGCGGCGCGGGCGGGTCGTCGGGTCGCGGGTGCCGCGCGGACGGCTCTCCGGGGCGCCGCACCTTCCGGCCACGCTGCGCGCCGCCCTGCATCGCGGGGCGCGTCAGGTCGGCCCCCGCGATCTGCGCGAGGCCGTGCACGTCGGACGCGAATCCAACCTCGTGCTGTTCGTGGTCGACGCGTCCGGCTCGATGGCCGCCCGCAAGCGGATGACCGTGGTCAAGACGGCCGTGCTGTCGCTGCTGCGCGACGCCTACCAGCGGCGCGACCGGATCGGGATGATCACGTTCCGCGGGCACGAGGCCGAGCAGGTGCTGCCGCCCACGTCCAGCCACGAGGTCGGGGTGCTCCGGCTGGCGACCCTGCGCACGGGAGGGCGTACGCCGCTGGCCGAAGGGTTGAAGAGGGCGGCCGCGACCATCGCCACCGAGCGCCGCCGGGACCCGCGCCGGCGTCCGCTGCTGATCGTGGTGACCGACGGCCGGGCGACGAGCGGACCCGATCCCGTACGGGTGGCACCCGCTCTGGCCGGGGTTTCCACCGTGGTCGTCGACTGCGAGTCCGGACCGATCCGCCTGGGGCTGGCCGCACGCCTGGCCACCGCGCTCGGCGCCGACGTGATGCCGTTGGAGAGCCTGCAGATGGGACGGGTCGCCTGATGCCGCAGGGAAAAGTCACGACCGTGCCCGCCGACGGCCTGACGACCCGGCAGCGCCGCCGGCAGGCCGTGCTCGCCGTCCACACCGGACACGGCAAGGGCAAGTCGACCGCCGCGTTCGGCATGGCGCTGCGCGCGTGGAGCGCGGGCTGGCCGATCGGCGTATTCCAGTTCGTGAAGTCGGAGAAGTGGCGGGTCGGCGAGGAATCCGCGCTCAAGGCGCTCGGCCAGGCCGGGGGAGCCCCCGTGACCTGGCACAAGATGGGCGAGGGCTGGTCGTGGATCCAGCGCGCGGGCACCGAGCGCGACCACGCCGCCGAGGCCGCCGAGGGCTGGGCGCAGATCAAGCGCGACCTGGCCGCCGAGACATACAAGTTCCTGGTGCTCGACGAGTTCACATACCCGATGAAGTGGGGCTGGATCGACGTCGACGACGTGGTGGCCACGCTGACCGAGCGTCCGGGCACCCAGCACGTGGTGATCACCGGGCGGGACGCGGCGCCGGCCCTGCTCGAGGCGGCCGACCTGGTGACCGAGATGACGAAGGTGAAGCACCCGATGGACGCGGGCCGCAAGGGGCAGCAGGGCATCGAATGGTGACCATGCCGCGCGTCGTGATCGGCGCGCCCGCGTCGGGACACGGCAAGACGACGGTGGCGACCGGGCTGTTGGCCGCCTTCGTGCGCCGGGGCCTGCCGGTGGCCCCGTTCAAGGTCGGACCCGACTACATCGACCCCGGCTATCACGCGCTCGCGGCGGGCCGGCCGGGCCGCAACCTCGACCCCGTGCTGGTCGGCGAGGACCTGATCGGGCCGCTGTTCGCCCACGGTGCCGAGGGCGCGTCGCTCGCGGTGATCGAGGGCGTGATGGGCCTGTACGACGGTCGCACCGGCGCGGGCGAGACCGGCTCGACGGCCCAGGTCGCCCAGCTGCTCGACGCCCCCGTGATCCTGGTGGTCGACGCGGCGGCGCAGGGCCGCTCGATCGCCGCCCTGGTGCACGGCTTCCGCAGCTTCGGCCGTGTCCGGATGGCCGGTGTGATCCTGAACCGGGTCGGCTCCGACCGGCACGAGGCGATCCTGCGCGAGGCCTGCGAAGAGGTCGGCACACCCGTGCTGGGCGCGATGCGCCGCGCCGACGCCGTGGCCGCCCCGTCGCGCCACCTCGGCCTGGTGCCGGCGGCCGAACGCCGCGCCGAGGCCCGCGAGTCGGTGGACGCCCTCGCGTCGCTGATCGAATCGTCGATCGACCTGGCCGAGGTCATGGCGATCGCCCGCTCGGCCCCGCCGCTGGACGCCACGCCCTGGTCGCCGCGGGCGGCCGACCCGGTCGCCGACCGGCCGGTGGTGGCGCTGGCCGGCGGTCCCGCGTTCTCGTTCGCGTACGCCGAGACGGCCGAGCTCCTGCAGGGCGCGGGCGCCGAGGTCGTGACCGTCGACCCGCTGCGCGACGAGTCCCTGCCCGACGGCACGCGGGCCCTGGTCGTCGGCGGTGGCTTCCCCGAGGTCTACGCCAAGGAGCTCTCGGCCAACGAGCCCCTGCGCCGCGCCGTGGCCGGCCTGGCCGCGGACGGAGGCCGCATCGTCGCCGAATGCGCCGGCCTGCTCTGGCTCTGCCAGACCCTCGACGGCGCCCCCATGTGCGGCGTCATCGACGCCGAAGCGGCCATGACCCCCACGCTGACCCTGGGCTACCGGGACGCGGTGGCCCTCACCGACAGCCCGCTGGCGCCCGCCGGCACCCGGGTCACCGGCCACGAATTCCACCGCACCACCGTCCATCCCCGCTCGGGCCTCCTGCTCTCCCCGGCCACCGGAGCCGCCTGGGCCTGGCGCGGCGCCGACCCCGAGGGTTTCGCCACCCCGTCGGTGCAGGCCTCATATCTGCACCTGCATTGGGCCGGCAACCCGGGCTTCGCCTCCCGCCTGGTCACCGGCTTGTGACCGCCCCTCGCCCCACCGGCCGGCCTGCGGCTGGTCGCGAAGGCCGGCCCGGTCACGATGGCCGGCCCAGTCGCGAAGGCCGGGCCGCGGCTGGTCGCGAAGGCCGGGCCGCCGGGCGCGTCGGCGCGCGATGACGGTGGCCGTCGGCGTCGGCGTCGGCGCACGCCGTTCGGCGTCCGCGGATGAGCTGCGTGCGGCCGTCGACGCAGCCCTGTCCTCGGCCGGGCTGGCCTCGTCCGACGTCACCGTGCTGGCCACGCTGGATCGCCGCGGCGCCGATGCACCCGTGCGGGACCTGGCGTTGGCGCGCGGCTGGCGGCTGGTTCTGTTCCCGGCCGCCGAGCTGGCCGCCCGCAACGTCCCCGCCCCCAGCGCAAGGGTGGCCGCCGCAGTCGGCACCCCGAGCGTGGCCGAGGCCGCCGCCCTGTGCGCCACCGGCCCCGGCAGCTCACTGCTGCTGCCCAAGCGCGTCTTCCCGGCCGTGACCGTCGCGATAGCCGCGACCCCGGGATTGGCCGTTTAGCCCGCACCTCCCCGGGACCTAGCGTCGGTTGTATGAGCGAAGCGGCGGTCAACGGGATCACGATCGGCTACGACGACTCCGGGGCCGGGCGGCCTCTGGTGCTGGTGCACGGGCACCCGTTCGACCGCTCGATGTGGCGGCCGCAGGTCGAGGCGCTCGCCGGCTCGGGGTGGCGGGTGATCACCGCGGATCTGCGCGGCTACGGCGCGACGACCGTGGTTGCGGGCACGACGCCGCTGCCGACCTTTGCCCGGGACGTGGCCGGGCTGGCCGACCGCCTCGGGATCGGCGATTTCGTGCTGGGCGGGCTGTCGATGGGCGGGCAGATCGTCATGGAGTGCTACCGGCAGTTCCCGGACCGGATCCGCGGGCTGATCCTGGCCGACACCTTCCCGCGGGCCGACACGCCCGAGGGCCGGGAGCTGCGCCGCGAGACGGCCGACCGGTTCGAGGCCGAGGGGACGATCGGGTATGCCAAGGAGAACCTGTCGAAGATGCTCGCCGCCTACAACGTCGACGCCATGCCCGCCGTGGCCGAGCACGTCATGGCCATGATGACGAGCGCTCCCGCCGCCGGTGCGGCCGCCGCGCTGCGGGGCCGGGCCGAGCGCGACGACTATCGGGAGCTGCTGACCACGGTCTCGGTGCCCACGCTGATCGTGGTCGGCCGCGACGACGAATTCACCCCCGTCGCCGACGCCGAGGCCATGAAGGCCTTGATCCCGCACGCGGCCCTGGTCATCGTCGAGCACGCCGGCCACCTGCCCAACCTCGAACAGCCGGCCGCCTTCGACGAGGCGCTGGCCTCCTTTCTGGCGACCGTCTGACGCCGGGCGGGGGAAGGGCTGAAGCAGGTTGAGGGTCATGCCCGAGACGGTAGGCCGGGCCCGGTGCCGGGGGCGTCAGCCCGGGGGTTGATTCGAGGCATCGCGGAAGTCGAACCACGGGTCGACGCCCCCCGGCGGGGAAGGTCAGTGGTCGCGGGGCCAGGAGTCGGGCGCGGTGGCCCAGGTGCCGGCGGTCGCGCCCAGCGTGAGGTCGAGCGTGCCCCCGCGCAGGACGAACGACTCCGGCAGCCACGACCGGTTCAGCCCCGACCCGTTCAAGCGGGCGCTCCCGACGTACTTGTCGGTGCTGTTCGCGTTGACGACCAGGCGCACGTTGTTGCCGCGGGTGAGCTCGACCCGGGTGAAGACCGGGCTGCCGACCAGCATCTCGGCGCGCCCCGGCACCTGCGGGAACAGGCCGATCGCGGCGAACACGTACCAGGCGCTCATCGTGCCCAGGTCGTCGTTGCCGGGCAGGCCGCCGGGGCCCACGCCGTACGCGGTGTCGACGATCTGCCGTACGGTCTCCTGGGTCTTCCACGGCTGCCCGAGCCCGTTGTAGAGCCATGGCGCGTGGATCCCCGGCTCGTTCGTCGGGTCGTAGCGCAGAGCGTTGCCGCCGAGCACGGCCCAGTTGCCGTTCTCGTCGTGGAACAGCGTGTCGAGCCGCGCGGCCGCCGCCGACCGGCCGCCCATCAGCGTGGCCAGCCCGGAGACGTCCTGCGGCACCATCCAGGTGTACGTGGCGCTCGAGCCCTGGGCGAACCCGACATCGGTCGACGGCGTGAACCCGGCCTGCCAGGAGCCGTCCGCACGCCGCGCCGCCTGATAGCCCACGGCCGGGTTGTACGTGCTCTTCCAGTAGTCGCCGCGCGGCCGCAGCTCACGCTGACGCGAGTTCAGGCCGAGCCGCTGCGACCACATCGCCAGCGAGAAGTCGGCCAGCGAGTTCTCCAGGGTCTCGGCCGTCCCGCCCCAGCAGTGGCAGATGTCGTTGGCCGCGTAGCGCAGGGCCAGATAGGTGTCGAGCGTGGCCCGCTGGCCGGTGCACTGGCCGGGGCAGCCGGCGTCCGACAGCGCGTCCGGGTTCTGCACGGTGGCCTGGCGGACGAGCGAGTCCAGCGCGGCCCGGGCGTCGAAGTTGCGCACGCCCATCGCGTACCAGGTGGCCAGGGTGGGCGCGGCCGGGTCGCCGGTCATCACATGCGTCGGCGCGCCCAGGTGCAGCCACCGGTCCCAGATGCCGTTGTTCTGGGCCGCGAAGTCGGCCATCGAGGTCGCCATGTCGCCGGCCACGTCCGGTCGCAGCAGCCCCAGCAGCTGGATCTGCGCCCGGTACTGGTCCCATCCGGAGAAGGTTCCGTACGCCGCTTTCTGCCCGGCCCGAAGCCGGTGCGCCAACAGATCGGCGCCCAGATACTGTCCGTCGAGATCGTTCATCGTCTGTGGCTGCATCAGCGAGTGGTAGACCGCGGTATAGAAGGCCCTCGTTCGGTCCTCGGTGCCGCCGCCGACCCGGATGCGCTTCAGTTCGGTGTTCCAGGCGTCCCGCGTCGCATCGCCCACGGTCGATGGCGTCGAACCGTCGGGAACCTCGGTCTCACGGTTGGCCGCGGCCCCGCTCGCACTCACGTACGAGATCCCGATCCGCATGCGGACATCACTGTCGGTAGCCGTATCGAAGCCGACCCAGCCGCCGGAGCCCTTGCCCGCCCGGTCGGCGCCGGTCAGATAGCCCTCGCCTCCGGATGCCGTCGTGGCCCCCGGGTTGAGCGCCGAGTTCTGCCAGGTGCCCGTGGTCGCGAAGTCCCGATCGAAGACGGCGCTGAAATAGAGCTTGTAATAGGAGCGGCGGTTGGGATTGGCCGCGCCCCCGCCGTTGCCCCGCCGGCCGCAGAATCCGCCCGTCAGAACCCAGCCTTCCACCGTACGGGTGGAGGGGTCGATGTCGATGGCGGCGTCCTCGCTGCCATTGAGCGAATTCGACGTCCGGAACAGCAGGCTGGCCGGCGAACCGGCCGGGAAGGTGAAGTCGCCGACGCCCGCCCGGGTATTGACGGCGAGGTCGGCCCGGGCCCCCGAGTCGAGGGTCACGGCATACCGCCCAGGGGTAGCGCTTTCATTCGCGTGGCTGAATGTCGAGGCGTACTTCGCGTCCCGCGTGTCGGCGGTCGGAGAGGAGTCGATCGGGCCCACGTGGGGCAGGATCGGCACGTCCCCGGCGGCCCCCGGCGAGCACCCCGCGCCATTGACGTGGGTCAGACTGAAGCCGCGCACCCGGGTGACGTTGTAGTCGTATCCGTTGGAGGCCGGCGCACCGGTCTGGTCGCCGGTCGTGGCGGTCGGGCTCCAGGCCATCATGCCGAACGGGCGGGTCGCGCCGGGCCAGGTGTTGCCCCCGCGGGTGGTTCCGACGAACGGGTCCACGTACGCCGCCGGATCGGCCACCAGCGCGGCTGGGGAGGCCTCGGCCGACGCCGCGGCGCCGATTGTCAGGATCATCGTGAAGGCCGTCGCGGCGGTTAATGTCCGACGAATTCTCGGAATCGACATGCGTCATCCTTTCAAATGTTGCGCAAAACGTACTTCACGAGACCGGTTTTCGCGCCTCCGGAGGGGTGAACGGCGCATGGACGGCACGTATCGTGAGTGATCGATCGCTGAGTCCGGAAACCGGAAACCATTGGTGTGTAAAGCGTGGAGGCGTTTCTCCGGACGGCTGAGGGATGGCCGCGCGCTTTCGGCACTGTGCTCGCGCGTTCTCATGTGGAATGAGCAGTCGGTGTGCGCGAGACGGATAACCGGGCATCACCGAAGTGGCTGCCGGGGCTGGTGGGGTAATTGATTCGCGCAATTCCGGCGGCGGATAAAAGCAAGGAATGTCGAGACATTCGGCGAACGACGGACTTATGCGGCATGACGCCTAGAAGATCGACTGGTGTTCTTCCATCGGCCTATTCCGGTCAAGCGGCTCGCCCTTCTCGTGGCCGCCGTGGTGGCTGTCGCGATGTTCACGGTGCCCAGCGCCGCGTACGCCGCCACCTCGGTGAACTCCAGCGCGTCGGCCATCCGGGTCAACCTCACGCTGCTCGGGCTTCCGCTCGGCGCCTCGGTGCCGCCCGAGGCCGGCTGGAGGGACGGGCGGACTCTGGACGACAACGGCTTGCTCAATGCCAGTGTCGGACTGCCCGGAGCCACCGTGGTCACGGCCGGCGCCGTCATCGCCAATGCCGGACCGGCGACCGGGGGCGGCCGGGCCGAGGGCGGTGTCACCGGGCTGAGCCTTTTGAGCGGCGTGATCACCGCCGACGCGCTGAAAGTGGCCTGTCAGATGACCGCCTCGGACATCACGACCACGCCGACGACGGCCAACGTCAAGGTCGGCGGTTTGGCGGCCAACGTCGGCGTCAACGCGACCGTAGGCGTGACGGGCGTGCTCACGGGAAAGGTCAACACTCGGGCCGCGACGTGGAACACCGGCACCGGCGAGTTCGTCTATACCCTGCGGGGTTTGGACCTGCAGTTGCTCCAGGCAGCCGGGCCCGCGGTAAGCGGGAACGTGGTCATCGGCGAGGCGATCTGCCAGGGCACCATCAAACTGGGCACGATCACCGCCACCGGGGCCAACCTGCGACCGGGTGAATCCGGAACGCCCACCGTCACGGTCAGTAACACCGGCGACGTGGCCGCGACCAACACCACGATCCGGATCCCCAAGCCGGACGCGACCTACTACACCCTCGGCACCCCGAGCGTCCCGACCGGTTCCTGCGACACGAGCGGCGCCCAGTACATCGTCTGCACCGGGGTCACCGTGCCAGGTAACGGCACCGCCAAGGTCTCCCTTCCGGTCACTTTGAAGTCCTCCGCTACCGGGGCCGCGCCGGCCTGGCTGCCCGCCGCGAATTCGATCGAGGCGAAGAGCACCCCGGTCCCGACGGTCGGCAGCGCCGTGATGACCATCAATGGCGGCGGCACCGCGCTCGCCTCCGCCCTGCCCCGGTCCACCACCGGCGGAACGATCACCGTGAACGGCGCCTCTCTGGCCGCCGGCAAGACCGCCACCCCCACGGTCAAGATCACCAACGCCGGTCCGTCGGACGCGGACTCGACCACGGTCACCATTCCGACCGGCACCATCCCGACCGGCGTACGGGTCACCTCGGCCACCTCGGCCACCGGCACGTGCACCGTCAACGCCTCCGACGTCACCTGCACCAACGTG
Source organism: Actinoplanes sp. NPDC021490 (assembly GCF_055562135.1). NCBI lineage: Bacteria > Bacillati > Actinomycetota > Actinomycetes > Micromonosporales > Micromonosporaceae > Actinoplanes > Actinoplanes sp. NPDC021490. The sequence goes on along the minus strand of NZ_JBVHFW010000013.1, from coordinate 56,294 downwards.
TCCGTCCCGGCGGGCGGGGACGCCACGATCACGCTCAACACGTCGGCCGCCCTCAACACCGCCCCCGGCACGACCTGGGATCTGGCCAACATCGCGACCACGCTCAACGGCAAGGCCGTGAACGGCTACGGCCGGCTGGTCACCGTCACCGACCCGGACGTCAACATCGACAACGGCGTCAGCATCACCCCGGCCGCCGCCACGCCCGGCGGGGCCCGGGTCAACGCCACGGTCAAGATCGCCAACGTGGGCGCGCTCCCGGCCACCGGCACGACGGTCACATTCCCGGCCGCGCCCTCCGGCTACACACTCGGCGCGTCCGGCGCGACCGGCGGCACCTGCGCGATGGCCGTCGGCGCGCTCCGCTGCACCGTCAACGTGCCGGCCATGACCGGGGGCACGGCCGGCACCACGACCCTGGCCGTGCCGGTGACCCTGGCCCCCGGCGCCACGGCCAACTGGACCGGCCCGGTCACGGCCACGTCGGGCGACTCGACCGGCACGGCGACCGGCACTCTCGTCTCGGCCGTGCCGCGTTACACCCTCAGCGTCGCCGCGCAGGGCCCGGCGGCCCGTACGGTGAGCCCCGGCCAGCCGGCCACCGTCACCGTCGACGTCTCCAACCAGGGCCCGTCCAACGCGGTCTCGGCGCCCTTCGTGGTGGTCGCCCCGCCGATCACGACGTTCGGCCCGCTGACCGGCGCGGTCGGCAGCGCCTGCCAGACGCTCACCCCGACCACGCTGCGGTGCACGGTGACCCAGTCGCCGACCGACCCGGCGGTCTCCCTCGCGCTGCCCCTGCTGGTCTCGGCCGGCGCCGACGCCTCGACCCCGATCACCGGCGGGTGCGTCAGCCTCGACAACGACTCGTCCTGCGGCGGCGCGACCGACTCGGCCCTGCCCGACATCGCGCTGCGCCCGACGCTGGCCAACCGGCTGACCGTGGCGGCCACCCCGGCCACGATCACGCCGGGCAGCAGCGGCACCGGCCGGATCGCGCTCACCTCGACCCAGGCTGAGACCGGCATGCGGGTGACGATCCCGAAGTCGGCGCTGCCCACCGGTTTCACGGTGAGCGCCGCCACGGTCGCCGGCGGCGCCTGCGACCTCACCGGCCCGTCGATCGTCTGCACCGGCGTCGACCTGACCGCCTCCGTGCCCAAGAACGTCCAGCTGACCGTGCAGGTCGCCGCGTCGGCGGCCGGGGCGCAGATCTGGACCGCCAACGGCATCACTGTCCAGTCCGGCGACGAGCAGGTCACCACCAACGGAGCCCTGGCCACCACGGGCGCGTCCTCGTTCACGCTCAACGCCGCCGTCTCGGTGCCCGCCCCCGGCACCGTCCTGCCCGGCGGCACGGCCAACGTCCCGCTGACCGTGACCAACGCCGGCCCGTCGATCGCCTCTCCCGCCGCCTTCACCGTGACCGCCCCGAACGGCACGGCGATCGGCGCCCTCGACGCCAACACTTCGGCCGTCTGCCAGGTGAACGCGGGCAACACGCAACTCACCTGCTCGACCGGCCTGGCCGTCGGCGCCTCGACCGCGCAGCTGACCGTGCCGCTGGTGGTCGCGCCGAACGCCGACCCGGACAAGACGATCAGCGGCAGCTGTATCGACCTGGACGGCTATCCCGGCTGCGGCTCGGGCGACGCCGCGATCCCGCCGATCACCCTGAAGGTGCCGGCCGCATCCCAGATCAGCTTCTCCTCGAGCCCGGTCACCGTGACTCCGGGCGACACCGCGACGGCGAAGCTCAGCGTCTCGGCGACCCGCGCCACGCTCTCCGGCACCACGGTGACGATTCCGCTGACCCCGCGGCCCGCCGGCCTGACAGTCTCCGGCGTGACCCTGGCCACCGGCGGCACCGTCTGCCCGATCTCGGCCAATGTGGCCACCTGCACGATCCCCACCATCGCCACCTCGGTGCCGCAGGACATCAACCTGGCGCTCACCGCGGCCCCCGACGCGGCCGCCGCTCCTTGGACGGTGCAGGGCGCCGCCGCCGTCATTCCGGCCGGCACGGTAACCGTGCCCGACCAGACACTGGCCCGGATCGGCGCGCCCCGCAGCGTCGTGACCGCGACCGTCACGCCGCCGGCCAGCCCGATCCTGCCCGGTGACGGCGGCTCCCTGAGCGTCAGCGTCGACAACCGCGGCCCGTCCGACGCGGTCGGCGCCTCGTTCACCGTCATCGCCCCGAACGGCGCCGTCTTCACCGCGCCCACCCCGGCCACCACCACCGCCGCCTCCTGCACCGTGGCCGGCGACGGCAGGACCGCCACCTGCACCTTCGACCAGACGGCGGCGGCACCGGCGACCGCCTATCCGTTCAATGTGCGGGTCAGGTCGAACGTGCAGCCCGGCACCGGGCTCACCGGCGGCTGCGTCGACGTCGACAACAACGGCGTCTGCACCTCGGCCGACACCGCGATGCCGGCCATCCCGGTCGGCACGCCGCTGCAGGCCCAGGTCACCGTCACCACCACCCGGGCCACGGTGACGCCGGGCGCGACCACGCCCGCCACCGCGACGCTGACCATCAGCGCCCCGTCCAACCTGCAGAACCTGGTGGTCGCCTCCGCCACCCCCGCGCCGAGCGGCCTGACCGTCCTGACCGCGACCGGCCCCAACGGCACCTGCAGCCCGCAGCCCAACGGCACCTTCAGCTGCGGCGACGTCGACCTGAGCGGCGCCGGGCACAGCGCGGACATCACCTTCACCATGACAGCCACCGGCGCCGCCGCCCCGGCCACGTGGACGCCCGCGCTGACGATCACCGCCACCGACGCTCAGACCGCCGCGGCCACCGGCATCCTGGCCGCCATTGGCGCGGCACAGACCTCGCTGACGGTCACCACCTCGGGGCCGGCGGCCGGTTCGACCGACCCCGGCACCAGCGCCGGCGTGACCGTGAACGTCGCCAACGCCGGCCCGTCCGATGCCGTGAGCCAGGTCGTCGTCGTCACGGCGCCGACCGGCGCCACGTTCGGCACGCCGCCGGCAGGCTGCCAGGCGGTGACCACCACCCGCACGCTGTGCCGGGTGAACGTGCTGAGCGGTGGCTCCACGAGCGTGGCCCTGCCGGTCGCCGTGCCCGCCGACGCCGACATCTTCGCCACCATCACCGGCGGCTGCGTCGACGTCGGCAACGACGGCTCGTGCGAGGCGGCACTGCCGGCCATCGCGCTGCGCCAGCCGGTGGAGCGCCGCGCCACGGTCACCGTCACCCCGGTCACCGTCGTGCCCGGCAACAGCGGCAACACAGTGGTGCGGGTGACCGCCGACAACGGCGCCCTCACCAACTTCACGATCGCGGTGCCGGTGACCCTGCAGAACGCTGACCTCACACTCGGCGCCATCAACCCGGGCGGCCCCTGCGCCGCCTCGTCCGGCACGACGGTGAGCTGCACCTGGCCCAGCATCGCCAAGGGCGCCTGGCAGGACATCACCATTCCCGTACGAGCCACGGCCGGCGCCGCGGCCGGAATCAAGGCGACCACCACGGGCATCACCATCACCGACACCGTGAACTCGGCCGCCCTGGCCGGCCGTCAGCTCGCCGTCACCAGCGACCCGCAGTTCACGGTCAACCCGTCGTACGGCGTGGTCAGCGCGACCGAGCCGGGCCAGACCGCCACGATCCCGGTCACCCTGACCAACGCCGGCCCGTCCGACGCCACCGGCGCCCAGGTCGGCGTGGTCGCCCCGGCCGGCACCACGTTCGGCACGCCGCTGCCCACCGGCTGCGTGGCCGACAGCTCGCAGACCACGCTGACCTGCACGATCACGTCGCTTACCAACGGGCAGACGCGCAACCTGGCGGTACCGGTCGTCGTCCCGGCCACCGCCGACCCGGCCGAGCCGATCACCGGCGGCTGCATCGACATCAACCACAACGGCGCCTGTACGACCCCGCCCGACACGGATCTGCCCGCCATCCCGCTGACCACGCGGCTGGACCAGGAGATCACGGTCCGCGGCGATGGCGCGGCGCTGGACCCCGGCGTCAGCCCCGACACGGCCCCGGCCACGCTGACCATAACGTCGACCAGGAACCAGACCGTCGACGTGACCATCCCGCTGGGCGACCTGCCCACCGGCTGGACCGCCGCGGCCACCTCGCCGGCGGGCTGCCACACCAACGGCACCACCTCGATCACCTGCACCGGCCTGGCCCTGACCGCCGGAGCCAATGTCATCACGATGGACGTCAACACGCCGGGCGGCACCGCCCCGGGCGACAGCTGGTACGCCAGTGCCATCACGGTCACCGGTCACTCGCCGTCCCAGACCGTGACCAGTTCCAGCCGGCTCGGACTTGTCGGCACCGTGCCATACGTCCTGAACACAGCGGTCGCCGGCGTCCCGTCGGACGACGACGTGCTGCCGGGTGACACCGTCGCACTGACCGTCACGGTCGCCAACACCGGCACCGCGATCCCGCGGCTCAACGCGCCGTTGCAGGTGACCGCGCCGACCAGCACCACCTTCGGCACGACCATGCCGGTCGGCTGCACCCGCAACACGGCGACGACCGTGAACTGCCTCATCGACGTCAACACCACCGGGCAGGTCGCGTCGTACCCCCTGCCGATCCGGATTCCCGGCAACGCCGACGACGGCGCGGTGATCAAGGACGGCTGCGTCGACCTCGACACCGCCGGCCCATGCGACCGGACCATCCCGCAGTTCCGGCTCCGGATTCCGATCGCGAGCGTCCTGACGGCCGCCTCGGTCACCCCGGCCACGCCCGTGCCCGGGCGCACCGGCACGGCCACGGTCAACCTGGCCGCGAGCGCGGTCCGTCCGGGTCTCGGCGTCAGCGTCAGCCTCGCCGGGCTCCCGGCCGGCGTCACCGTTCCCGCCGTCCGCCTCGGCGGGCAGCCCTGCACCATCACCTCCGGCACGGCCACCTGCCCGGCGACCGACTTCCCGTCCGGCGGCACGACCGGCCTGGCCGTCGACTTCACCGCCGGATCCGGGGCCACCCCCGGCGCCACGTGGCAACCGGCCGTCACGATCCGCGACCCCGGCCGGGACACGGTCGTGCTGCGCCCGGCGGCCCTGACTGTCGGCGCCGCCGACGCCCAGGTGACCGTCGCCCTGGCCCTGCCCGAGGCGGGCAGCGTGCTCCCCGGCGGCACGGGCGACGCCGCGATCACGATGACCAACAACGGCACCTCCGACAACCCGAACGCCCAGGCCCGGTTCACCGCACCGGCCGGCACGACGTTCGACCTGTCCGGCACGACGGCCGCGAACTACTGCGTCGCCGACTCGGCCACCCAGATCACCTGCAGCACGGCCCTGGCGGCCGGTGCCCAGGTCCAGTTCCGGGTGAAGATCAAGGTCGCCGGAACCGTGACGGCGGGCGCCTCCGTGGCCGGCGGCTGCGTCGACGTGCCCGGCGGCGGCAGCTGTGAGGACCCGATCGCGTTCACCCTGGGCAAGCCGTTCTCCGACCAGGCCGTGCTGAGCTACGCGAAGGCCACCGTGACGCCGGGCGACATCGGCACCGGCTACCTGCGGGGCACCACCGACCGCGCCCTCAGCGGCCTCAGCGTGACCGTGCCGCTGGACCGGCTGCCGGCCCGGGTCGACATCGCCGGAGCAAGCGGCCCGGCCGGATCGTTCTGCACGGTGAACAGCGCCGAGATCACTTGCAGCGGCATCGCGCTGCCCCAGGGGGCCAACCAGAACCTGGTCTCGGTCCGCATCCACCCGGCCTCGGACCTCACCGCGGGGGTGGTCTGGGCGCCGATCGCGACGCTGACCAACGGCTCCGGCGGCGCCAGCCAGGGCGCCGGTGTGCTGCTGCAGACCTCGGCGCCGGCCCCGGACGTGAAGTACACGATGAGCGCCCCGTCCACTCCGGTGGCCCCCGGTGACACCGCCACGATCACCGGCACCCTCGACAACCAGGGCTTCAGCGACCTGACCAATGCCTCCGTACGGGTCAAGGCGCCGGTCGGCACCACGTTCGACACACCGCTGCCCACCGGTTGCGCGCTGGTCGGCAACGCGCTGCTGGACTGCACGGTCACCCTGCCCGCCGGCGCGGCCGCGCCCGTCACCTGGGCGCTGCCGGTCAATATCCCGGCCAACGCCGACCCGGCCCAGCCGATCACCGGTGGCTGCGTCGACTTCGACCGGGACAACGTGTGCGAAGCCGGTGAGCCCGTGCTGCCGGCCATCCAGCTCACCGCGACCCTGGCCCAGGCGCTCACTCTCAGCTCGCCGGGTGCGAGCCTCACCCCGGGCGTCACCGGCACGGTCACGGTCGCGGTCACCTCGACCCAGGCCCATACCGGCATGACGGTGATCATCCCGATCGACACCCTGCCCAGCGGCATGCAGATCGTGCAGGCCCGCACCGACCAGGGTTCCTGCTCGGTCGGCCAGCGCGCGGTCACCTGCACCGGCGTCTCCGTGACGGCGGGCGGCACCACCGACATCGTGCTCACCTCGCTGGTGTCGGACACGGCCCCGACCGGCACCTGGTCGCCGGCGGTCACCGTCACGCAAGGCTCGCAGTCCAAGGAGCAGACGATCACGGGCGCCGCGACGATCACCGCGCCGCAGACCGACGTGCGGGTGACGGTCGGCGTCCCGGCGCCGCAGACGGTGCTGCCCGGAGGCGCCGGCACCCTGACGCTCACCGCCGTCAACAACGGGCCGTCGCAGGCCACCGGGCTCACGTACACGGTGATCGCCCCGACCGGCACCACCTTCCCGCCGCTGACCGGTCCCGCCGCGGGCGCCTGCACCCGGGTCTCGGCGACCCAGGTGAGCTGCCCGATGACGGTGGCCGGTCAAGGCCGCTCGCAGGTCACCCTGCCGCTCACGACGGACGCGACACTGAACCCGGCCAACCCGGTCCGCGGCGGATGCGTGCGGACCACGGCCGGCGCGACATGCTCGGCGTCGGACAGTGCGATCCCGGACATCACCCTGGCCACCCCGCTCAACGGCCGGCTGCAGCTGGCCGGCGTGCCGGCGACGGTCGTGCCCGGCCGCACCGGCTCCGGAGTCCTGCGGATCACCGCGACCGGGGCGGTCACCGGCGCCACCGTGACCATTCCGCTGACCGGCAAGCCGGACACAGTCACCGTCATCGGCGCCACCGGCCCGGCCGGCTCGACCTGCACGGTCGGCGCCACCGAGATCCGATGCACCGGCGTCAACCTGGCCACCGGGGCCAATGCCGCCGTGACCGTGACGGGCAGCGTGGCACCCGGCGCGACCGCGGGCCTCACCTGGCGCTCGACCGGTGTCACGGTGACCGCGGGCGGCGAGACGGCCACCGGCCTGGCCGACCTGATCACCAGCGGCGAGCCGGTCGCGGCGGTCACCTACAGGACGACCAACGCGAGCGCCACGGTCAAACCCGGCGGCACGACGTCGATGAGCGTGGCCGTCACCAACGCCGGCCCGTCCCACGCCACCGGCCGGACCGCGACCCTCATCGCACCGGACAACACCCGCTTCGGCCCGCTCACCGGTACGGCCGCGCAGGACTGCACGGCCACCAGCGCCAGCGTGCTGACCTGTACCTACAGCGTGGAAGCGTCGGGGACGAAGACGTGGACGGTGCCCCTGGTGGTCTCCAGCGGGGTCAAGAACGGCGACAAGCTGACCGGCGGTTGCGTGTCGGCCGACGGGAACAGGTCCTGCGGCAGCGACCTCGACGTGTCGCTCGACGAGACGCCGGCCGCCCAGTCGATCAGCAAGACCGGCACGCTCACGCTGGACAGCTCGGTCATCGCGACCGGCGCCTCCGGCGCCGCGACGGTCCGGCTGTCGGCCACGGTCGCGCACACCGGCCTGACGCTCACCGTGCCGCTGGGCGCCGTGCCCGACGGCTTCAGTGTCAAGTCGGCCCGGCTCGACGGCGCCACCTGCACGATCGGCGGCACGGCGATCCGCTGCACCGGCGTCGATCTGGTCGCGGGCCAGGCCAAGACGCTGTCCATCGGCATCGACGTGGCGTCCGGCGCGTCGTCCACCGCGGCCTGGTGGGCCAACGGCATCACGCTGGCCGGCCTCGGCGACGCCACCGACAAGCTGACCGCGTCCGGCATGCTCGTCAGCACCTCCCGTACGGAGTTCGCGGTCAGCGTGACCGTCGGCAGCCCGTCCAACGCCTCGCCCCTGCCCGGCCAGACCACCACCCTGCCGATCACGTTGGCCAATGCGGGCCCGGGCGACGCCAGCCCGTACGTCGCGACGATCGTGCTGCCCGCCGGCACCAGCGCGGGCGCCCTCCCCAGCGGTTGTGTGGCCGGTTCGGCCGCGCGGACGATCGTCTGCACGGTGACGCTGGCGGCCGGGGCGTCCAAGCAGATCCGGCTGCCGGTGATCGTCAGCAGCGACCTCACCGGCGGCGAGACCCTCACCGGCGGCTGCGTCGACGAGGCGCTCGGCGCCAACCCGCAGCCCGACGGCGCGTGCGGCGGCGACGCCGACGTCGCCATCCCGGAGTTCACGCTCGGCCGCTACAAGGTCAACCTGAGCGTCACCTACAACAAGCCGGCCATGACGGTCGGGCCGGACGCCACTGGCGTCGTGGTGCGGATCGCGTACAGCAACGAGGGCACCGACACCGCCGACAACGTCCGGTTCACCGTCGTCCCGCCGGCCGGTGTGGTGGTGCGGGCGGCCGCGATCGAGCTGGACGACACCCCGGTCGCCGAGGGCTCGGTCGGCGCGGAGGCCGAGGCCGCGACGGTCGAGGCCGAATGCTTCGCGGCCGGGGGTGACGCGCCGTCGAACGCCGTCGTCTGCACGGCCCCGGACGCGGCCGGCCTCGACGGCAACCAGCTGCTGCTGACCATCGACGGGTCGAACAGCGCCAAGCCGGGCACCCAGCCGATGTGGGTCACGATCAGCACGACCAGCACCGAGGGGAACTCGACCGACAACACGGTCCCGGTGATGCTCAAGCTGAGCACCAAGGCCTCCGGCGGTGGTGACGACAACGGTGGTGACGACGGCGGCAGTGACGACGACGGCGGCAAGGGCGACGACGACAAGAGCGGCAAGCTGCCCAGGACCGGCGCCCAGATCGCCGGGACGGCGCTCGTCTCGCTCATGCTCATCGTGGCCGGGGCGACCCTGATGATCGCGATGCGCGAGAGCCGGCCCGCGGGCGCCGGGCCGGTCCGGACCCCCGTACGGGTCCCGGCTTACACGCCCCGCCACGAGCGGCCCCGGCCCCGGGGCCGGGGGCTCGCCTGAGGCGCGTTCAGCTCGGGTACGGCCACTCGTGCGCGGGCAGGTTCTCGTGCATCAACGGCAGGTAGCGCCGCAGCATCTCGTGCAGGGCGCCCTGCCGGTCCCGGCCCTCGGCCTCCAGGGCGTGCAGAGTCTGCACCTGCCAGACGGCGCCGTTGCGGTGGGTCAGGCAGCGCTGCTCGATGATGCCCAGCAGGCGCTCGCGTTCACCCTGCGAGACACCCCAGCGATCGAGCCCCTGATGAGCCATCGGCAGCAGCCGGCGCAGCACCAGCTCGGTGACCTGGATGTAGCCCAGGCCGGGCCAGAACACCGTGGCGTCGATGCCGTGCCGGGCGCAGGCGTGGAAGTTCTCCTCGGCCGCGCTGAAGCTCATCTGCGTCCATAGCGGACGTTCGGCCTCGGCCAGCGTACGGATCAGCCCGTAGTAGAACGCCGCGTTGGCCATCGTGTCCACAACGGTTGGTCCGGCCGGCAGCACCCGGTTCTCGACGCGCAGATGCGGGCGGCCCTTGACGACGTCGTAGATCGGCCGGTTCCAGCGGTACACCGTGCCGTTGTGCAGGCGCAGCTCGCTCAGCTCGGGGATCTCGCCCCGCTCGAGCATCTCGCCCGGTTCGGCGTCGTCGCAGATCGGCAGCAGAGCGGGGAAGTAGCGCACGTTCTCCTCGAACAGGTCGAAGACGCTGGTGATCCAGCGTTCCCCGAACCACACCCGCGGCCGTACGCCCTGAGCCCGGATCTCCTCCGAGCGGGTGTCGGTGGCCTGCTCGAACAGCGGGATCCGGGTCTCGCGCCACAGTTCCCGGCCGAACAGCAGCGGCGAGTTCGCGCCCAGGGCCACCTGCACGCCCGCGATCACCTGGGCCGCGTTCCAGTACGCGGCAAACTGCGCCGGACTGACCTGCAGGTGGAACTGGGTGCTGGTGCAGGCCGACTCGGGCGCGATCGTGTCGGTCGTGACGGCGAGCCGGTCCACCCCGTCGATCCGGATGTCCAGATCCTCGCCGCGGGCCGCGAAGATCTGCTCGTTGAGCAGCTTGTACCGCGGGTTGGCCGAGAGCGCCTCGTCGGTCATGTGCTCGCGCCGCAGCGTCGGCAGAATCCCGATCATGACCGTGTGCGCCCCGACCGTACGGGAATGCTTCTCGGCGTTGTTGAGGCTGGCTCTCAGGGAGCGTTCCAGGTCGGCGTTCTCGTCACCGGCCAGCCGGCGCGGTGGCACGTTGATCTCGATGTTGAACTGGCCCAGCTCGGTCTGGAAATCCGGGTCGGCGATCGCGCCCAGCACCTCGGCGTTGCGCATCGCCGGATCACAGTTCTCGTCGACCAGGTTGAGCTCGATTTCCATGCCGGTCAGCGGCCGCTCGAAGTCGAACCGCGACTCGCGCAGCATCGCCGCGAACACGTCCAGGCTCCGGCGGATCTTGTGCCGGTACCTGGCGCGGTCCTCCCGGGTGAAGTTGGCTTGCTCGACGTCCTCGCCCACGGCACACCACCTCTCACACTCGCTGAGTCTTCCCGCGGCGGGAACCGGGAGAATCCTCAATCTAGAAACTTGCACAGCCCGGCGTGTCGCGCCAGACGACCCCAAAGCATGAGATCGCACGTGGTGTGACTCTCAAATCCGTCGATATAGGCCGGGTTGATGCCGGCGGGCACGATCGCAGCGGTACCCTGCCGTACCGGATTTCATCCGGGTCTGGACCCTGGGGAGGGCAAGATCTTGAACATGCGGCGCTTGCTGATCGGCGTCGTGGTGGCTTCGGTCCTGTCCACGATCCTGACCGTCTCCTGGGTGGCGCTCGGATCGCTGCGATCGGCCACGCCGTCGCCGCAGGCGTCCGCCCAGGCCGCGCCGGCGATCACGAGCGCGGGCCCGGTGAGCTTTGGCCCGGAATGGTCGACCGCCTGGGCCGCCGCGCCCGCGGCGGGAAACTTCCAGCGCCCGCTCGGCTACACGGTCCGCAACATCGTGCACACCACGATCGGCGGCCCGCAGGTGCGCGTCCGGCTGAGCAACCGTTTCGGCGTCGCGCCGGTGCGTTTCGGCCACGTCACCGCCGGGCTCTCGGCCCACTCCGGCGGCCGCCGCGACGGCACCAGCAACCCCTCCGACGGTACGGCGGTGCAGGGCACCCTGCGCGATGTGACGTTCGGCGGCCGGGGCGACGTGACCGTGCCGGTCGGCGGCGATGTGCTCAGCGACGCGCTGTCGCTCGAGATCCCGCCCGACGCCGACGTGCTGGTCACGGTGTGGACCCCGGTCAAACCGGCCGCGGCGACCTTCCACCCCGACGCCAAGCAGTTGTCGTTCGTCAGCCCCGGCACCCTCGACCACGCGGGCGACCTCGCCGCCACCGCCTTCACGCGGGGCGCCACGGCCTGGTTCTACGTCTCGGCCCTCGAGGTGACCGGCGCCCCCGGCACGATCGTCGCCCTGGGCGATTCGATCACCAACGGCGCCGAGTCGACGGCCGGACTGAACCGGCGCTGGCCCGATCTGCTCGCGGCCCGGCTCGTGGCCAACGGCGCCCCCGCCTACGGCGTGGCCAACGAGGGGCTCTCCGGCAACCGCATCCTGCTCGACGCGCAATATCCGCGCTACCGCGTCACCTCGACGGCCGGTCGCTCGGCGCAGGCCCGGTTCGCCGAGGACGTGCTCGAACGCGCGGGCGCCCGCACACTGATCGTCTTCGCCGGCATCAACGACATCATGCAGCCGCCGCGGCAGACCGACCCGGCCCACGTCACCGCCGGGCTGACCCACCTGGCCACCCGGGCCCGCGCCCAGGGCATGCGGGTGATCGTCTGCACGATCACCCCGTGGAAGGGGTGGACCACCTACACCCCGGCGCTCGACCAGGTGCGGCTGCGGGTCAACACGTGGATCCGCAACGGCGGCGACGGCGCCTTCGACGCGGTGGCCGACTTCGACCAGGCGCTACGCGACCCGGCCGACCCGCTGCGGGTCAACCCGCAGTTCGACGGCGGCGACCACCTGCACCCGAACGACGCCGGCATGCTGGCCCTGGCCACCGCCGTGCCGCTCGACAAGCTGTAGGCCCTCGGCCGGGGTGGCCCCGGTCAGCGCATGACCGCGACGGCGACCGCGGCGACGACGGTGAAGCCCAGAAAGGCTTGCAGCAGCAGCGCCGGACCCAGATGCGACCACATCGTCGGGATGCGCGGGGTGAGCGGCTGCATGGTGGTCAGGTTGACCAGGCTGACCAGCCGCACCGGCAGGGTGCGGTCCTTCTGGTCGACCGTGCGCAGCTGCACGAGGTCACCGCGGTGCAGGGCCGACTGGGGTAACTGCCCGTGCATCTCGACCTCGTAGGTCTGACCCAGGTCGTCGCGCACCCGCACCGGCGTCACGAGGAACTCGGGCCCTTTCTTCAGCTCCTTGAAACTGCGGCGTCCCGGCTTCATCCGCAGCATCGCGGCCAGCAGCTGGATCACGCTCGCGGCCAGGAAGACGGCCATGAGCAGCGGCTGGCCGATCCGGACCTCACGCGTGTACGAGGTCTGGAAGCCGGCGAACCGCCCGGTGATGATGGGTCCGACGTGCCGGAGGATCTGCTCGCGGTGCAGGTCGACATCATCCATGCGAATCACCTCCTGAGGGGTTCTCACATAGTACGGAGAGTTATCTCCTAGGCACCGTGAGTGAATATGGGAGAACCGTAAAGGCCGCGCCGACCTGCGGAGACCGGTTTGCCGGTTCTTCGCACCGTGCACGTCTGCCACCCCTGTAGCCGGATTGCGGAAAAGCGCGCGAACCGGCACCAATCGGCGGTGAACTTGTTTCGTGTTCGGCGAGGCGCCGAACACGCGCGAACGGGGGGCGCTGACGTGGCACCGATCAAGGCATTCGTGGATCCGGAGAGCGTCCTGGCCCGGACCGCCCGCGAGATGCTTGTCGCGCACGCCGGAGGCCGCGGCCCTGAGGACGGCGTGACGGACTGCCCCGCCTGCGGCCAGCCCCTGCCTTGCGCCGCCGGCCGCGCCGCCGCCGAGGTCGTGGTAGCCGCCGGGCTGGCCGAGGAATCCGGTCTGGTCGCGGCGTCGCGACAGGGCCTGGGGGAGCCGTACGGCGAACCGGGATCGGGCTTCGACTACAACGGCTCGGGCCTGGCCGCCGCCGCGGGCCTGTCCCCGTCCGCCCTCGGCGGCCCCGCCCTGAACGTGCCCGGCCTCGCCAGCCCCTGGTCCGGATCACCGATAATCACGGGAGCGCCCGGCTCGACCACGGACTTCCGGTCCGGCCTCGGCTTCGGGGCGGAGCCGGCTACCGCTTTCGGGTCCGCTGATGATCTCGGCCCGGTGCCCGAGGCCTTGCCCTTCCCGACCGAGTTCGGCTCGCCCGTCGCGTCCGGTTCGCCGATCGTCTTCGGGGCGCCGATCGATGTGCCGGCCGAGGACGAGCCGGCCCGATCCGAATATCGCCCCCGGCGGGCCCAGCGCGAGACCGACGACAGCCCGGCCACCGGCGCCGGCTACCGGGACACGCTGCACGGCGGCCCGGTAGGAATTTCGTTCTCGGCCGGCTCCGTCGCGGCCCACCAGGCGCCGCCGGACCCGCGGCCCAGCGACCCGACCAACAAGATCGGCCGACATGGCACGGCCGACGCGCCGAGCGGCCCGCGTCTGGCGCTGAGCTTCACCGGTATTGACCCGACCCTGGACGCGGAACTCAGCCCGGGCGGCTCGACCCTGGACCCGGGCCTCAGCGTGGGCGGCCCAACCCTGGACGCGGGGCTCAGCCTGGGCGGCCCAACTCTGGACCCGGGCCTCACCGTGGGCGGCTCGTCTGCGGAACAGGGCCGCCAGGATCCAGCCGGCAGCTTGTCCGCGGACGGACCCCGTTCCGGCCCGGGCGACCCGGACGTGGAAGGGTCGCGCCGGAACCCGGACGGCAGCAACGGCAGCCTGGCCGCGGAGAACCCTCCTTCTGGTCTGAGCGGCATCAGCCGGACCCTGGACGAGTCGCGTCCCGATCCGGGCTTGAGCGGGATCAGCGGGACCCTGGGCGAGTCGGGTCCTGGTTCGGGCTTGAGCGGGATCAGCGGGACCCTGGGCGAGTCGGGTCTTGGCTCGGGCTTGAGTGGCATCAGCCGGATCCCGGACGAGTCGCGTCCCGATTCCGGTCTGAGCGGCCTCAACCGAACCGCGGGTGAGTCTGGCTTCGGGGGCACCACCCGCCCGGACGAGCCTCGCTTCGACCCGAACCCGGACAGCGCCACCTCGGAACCTTCCCCAGAGCTCAGCGACGCGGGCAAACCCCGGCTCACCACCGAAGCGGCTCACCTCGGCGGGGGAGCAGAGCACATCTCGCCCGCAGAACCCGGCGCCCCCAACAAGCCGCACCTCCCGCCAGGATGGCACCAGAACCGGCCGCTGGACGCACCGAAATTCATGCCGGCCCGTCCCGTGACCAGGGCCAACGGCGTCAACGGCGTACCCGGGGCGCCGGGTCGGCCTCAGTCGGCCGGTCCGGCCGCCGCGAGCCCCGCGCCGCAGCAGCCGACGGCCCTCAACCGGCCGCCCCAGGCCCCCGCCGCGCTCAACCAGCCGCCGCAGCCGCCGCCCGCACTCAACCCACCGGAGCCCCCGGCCGCATTCGGCCGGCCGCCCGCCGCTCAGCCGCCGGCCGGCCCGCACCGGAACGCCGGAAACGAGCCCGCCGCCCCGCAGCCTCCGGGTTTGGGCGCGCAGCAACCTCCCGGCCCCGGCGGCCCGAACGCGCAGCAGCCTGGCAGCGGGCCGACCGCGTCCGGCCTCGCGGCACCGCACCCCGCCGCCGGGCCGACCGCCAACCCGTCCGGCAGCATGGCGCCCTCCGCCGGCAACGAGCCGTCCGGCCTTCCCGGCCTGCGCGGTGGCAACGAGCCATCCGCGCCTCAGCCGCCGTCCGCGACGCCCACCGCCAACGAGCCGTCCGGCCTGCCCGCGGGTCAGCCGCCGTCCGGCCTGGGTCAGGCCCCCGGCTACGCCGCCCAGCCAACGGCCGCCTCGGCCGCGGCCGCCGCTTCAACGCTGCCGTCCGGCCAGGAGCCGTCCGGCCTGCCCGGCCGTCCAGCCACCGACCGCCCCGGCTCGCCGGCCACGGATCGTCCCGGCCAGCCCGCCGGCCAGGAGGCGCACGGCGCGACGTCCCCGCACAACGCCGCCCCCCAGGCCCCCGGCGCGAGCGGCCTCCCCAACGGCTCGTCCCACTTCGGCCCGGCCGGCTCCGAACTGAACGGCGCTCCCCGTGCCGCCACCAACCCTTCGGGTCCGGGCAACCGCCCCCCGGCCTCCGCCCTGACCCCGGCCGAGCCCGAAAAGCCCGGCCCGTCCATGCTCGGCCCTCGCCCGCCGCGGCCTAAGCTACAAGCGCCCAACATGGGTCAGCTCAACAAACCGATCGCCGACGACCCGCCGGATCAGCCCCAACGGTGACATCCGGCGAGTTTGTTTGAGCACCGGTTACCAGGGGCAGTAGCGTCCCTATGGGCCACGCAGTCCACACGCGTGGCCCCGGAGCCGGCGTTGTCGAGGGGAGAGATCGATGTCCGAGGAGCAACCGGTTCTTTCTCCGGTGGAAGCGCTCGACCGGGCGGCCGCCCCGGTCACCGAGGGAGGACTGGAAGACCTCGACGCTGCTGCGCTGGCCTTTTCCGAGCGCATCGCCGTCGCCTCGGGACCCGAGCGGGCCGCCCTGCGTGACGCCCTGATCGGGGTGTGCCTGCCGTTCGCGGGACGCCTGGCCCGGCGCTACCGTGGTCGCGGCGAGTCCTTCGAAGACATCGAGCAGGTCGCGCGGCTCGGCCTGGTCAAGGCGATCGACCGCTACGACCCGGGGCGCGGGTCGTTCACGGCGTACGCGGTCATCACCATCTCGGGCGAGATCAAGCGGCACTTCCGCGACAAGACGTGGGGGGTGCACGTGCCGCGCCGGGTGCAGGATCTCAGCCTCGAGGTCGGGCACGCCACCCTGGCCCTGACGAGCATCCTTTCCCGTACGCCGACCGCCGCCGAGATCGCCGACCGGCTCGGCCTGCCGCTGGAGTCCGTACGGGAGGCTCAGGAGTCCGCCGCCGGTTATTCGCCGTCCTCGCTGAACGCCCCGCTCGGCGGCGGCGACGACGGCGCGGAGTTCGGCGACCTGCTCGGCGGGGTCGACGCCGACCTCGACCTGGTCGACGACCGGGTCACTGTGGCCGACCTGCTGATGCGGCTGCCCGCCCGGGAACGCCGGATGCTGGCGCTGCGCTTCTACGGCAACCGCACCCAGGCCGAGATCGCCGACGAGCTGGGCATTTCGCAGATGCATGTGTCGCGGCTGCTCACCCGGGCCCTGTCCTGGCTGCGCGAGGCGATGCTGAGCGACGTCCCGCCGCGCTGGGAGGGTGTCGAGACCCGTCCCGAGCGGCATCCGGTCGAGGTCGAGGCGGTGCACGACGGCGACGCGGTCGTGGCCCGGGTGCGCGGCGAGGTCGACCGCGACACCGCCGAGCGCCTGCGGCTGGGTTTGCGCCGCGCGATCTCCCTGGGCGGCCGGAAGCGCGTGGTGATCGACCTGTCCGCCGTGCCGCTGCTCGACGCGGCCGGCATCGCGGTGCTGGTCGACGCCGCTTCGGCCGCCGCCGTGGCCGAGGTCGCGCTGACCGTTACCGGCGCCCAGCCTTATGTGGCCGGGATCCTCAAGGTCACGGGCCTGGCCCGGCTGGTGGAGTAGCTCTCAGGCTGCACGGCGCAGGGAAGCCCACACCACTTTGCCGTCCTCGGACGGCACGCAACCCCAGGCGTGGGCCGTCGCGTCGATGAGAATCAGACCGCGGCCCCGCCCGAATTCGGGTGGGGGACCGACCGGCGGCCGCACCTCGACCGGCGATCCGTCCCGCACGGCGATCTGCAGGTAGCGCTGCCGCAGGGACAGCCGGAGCGTCATCATCGTGTGCGCGTGGTCGACGACGTTGCTGACCAGCTCGTTGGCGAGCAGGCCGGCCGGGCCGAGCAGGTGGGGCAGGTCCCAGCGCAGGCACGCGTCGGTGGCCATGTCCCGGGCGTACCGGACGGCTCCGGAGACCGGAAGCAGCTCGTCGCTGAAGGACGGTATCGAGGCGGGCCCACCGGCGGCCAGGCGGGTGCGGGCCGCGTCGAGGCTGTCGACCACGTTGAGCTGCCGGAACGCGTACCCGTTGAGGAGCTCGCGGGTGGCCGGCGAGGGGGCGCAGAGCATTATCGCCGTGCCCGGCCAGCGAGCGGCCTGAGCGTTCATGGCGGTGAACACGGACAGCGCGAGGGGCTCGGCCACCTCGAGCGCCGGCAGATCGAGCAGCAGGGCGTCCGGCTGCTCGGCGAGAGACTTCAGGATGTGGAGACGCAGACTCGACACCTCGGGCATGCCGAGCATGCCGGTCACCGTCGCGACCAGATGCCGGCCGTCGAACTCGGCTGCGTACGCGATCGTCATCTCCCCGCCTTTCCGAGTACTGACGTCGGCGGGCTTACCCCCGGTCACGAACCGCAAACGGGGGGGTCAGCCGGGTTCGGTTGCCTCAGTCTCCATCACAATGATGGCACCGTCGGTCTGGTTGCCGCCTTTGGGCCGTCGCAGCGGGGTGCAGGCGACCCTGACGGAGATGGATCGGCCGCGCCGGTTGACCGCGTCGACCTTGAGTTCCACGCTGTTCGCCTCTGTGCCCAGGGCTGAGCGCAGGATCGGCTGCAGCCGCCCGATGGGCAGCCCGATGTCGAGGTTGAGAAAGTGCTGGCCGATGACCTCGCTGGAACGCAGGCCCCACAGGTCCTCGGCGCGGCGGTTCCACATGCGGACGCGCAGGTCGGGGTCGACGACCGCGACGCCGGCTTCCATGCTGGTCAGCACGGTCTCGAGGAAGTCGTTCGCCTCGTCCAGCTGGGCGCTCGAGACGCGCAGCTGGTCGTTGATGCTCTGCAGCTCGTCGTTGGTGGACTGGAGCTCCTCGTTCATCGTCTCCAGTTCCTCGTTGGTCGACTGGAGCTCCTCGTTGGTGGTCTCCAGCTCCTCGACCGTGGACTGCAGTTCCTCGTTGGTGGTCTCCAGTTCCTCGTTGGTCGACTGCAGTTCCTCGTAGGCCGACTCGAGCT
This sequence comes from Actinoplanes sp. NPDC021490, assembly GCF_055562135.1. NCBI lineage: Bacteria > Bacillati > Actinomycetota > Actinomycetes > Micromonosporales > Micromonosporaceae > Actinoplanes > Actinoplanes sp. NPDC021490. The sequence goes on along the minus strand of NZ_JBVHFW010000013.1, from coordinate 37,940 downwards.
GCTGGTTGGCCAGCTCCAGTTCGTCCTTGAGCTGCCGGGCCGCCGTCACGTCGCGGAAGACCACGTTGACCCCGAGCAGGCTGCCGCCGGCCCCGGTGAGCGGGCTGATCTGCACCTCGAAGCTGACCTGGTCCATTCCGCGCTGGAAGTCGACGTCCGGGACCCGCAGCGTGCGTCGTTCGAGCTGGGCCTGCTCGATGTAGCGGCGCAGCTCGACCGGCCGGTAGGACAGGTCGAGGTCGCGGAACGGGCGGCCGATGTCGCGCGACGACACCCCGAAGATCTTCTCAAGCTGCCGGTTGGTCAGGGCGACCTGACCGTCGGCGGTGACAGTGAGCTGGGCCAGCGGGCTCGCCGCGAACGCCTCGTCGCGAAGCTCGTCGAGGCCTGTTCCCGACATGCCGGACACGGGCGGAGGGTCGGCGAAGGCGACACCCGGCCGGGCGTACAACCTGGGCACCCGCCGGAACACGCGGCGTTTGAGGTCGATCGGCGTGAAGAGGCTGCCGTGGCTGAGCAGCATCTCGGCCTTGCCGAGGAAGAGCACGCCCTCGTCGCGCAGGGCGAAGTGGAACCGGCCGAGGATCTTGGCCTGTGTTTCGGCGTTGAAGTACATCAGCGTGTTGCGGCAGGTCAGCAGGTCTATCCGGGAGATCGGCGCGTCCTGCACCAGATCGTTGCGGCCGAAGATGACCGACCGGCGCAGGTCCTTGCGGAACACGTGCCGGCCATTGACCACCTCGAAGTAGCGCTCGGCGATCTCGGGCGGGACGGCTTCCATCTCGCGTTCCCCGTACGTCGCCTGGCGCGCGTCGTTGAGCTGTTCCTCGTCGACGTCGGTGGCGTAGATCTTCACCCGGTCCTTGAACGCCTCGATCCCGAGCAGCTCGGCCAGCACGATTGCAAGCGTGTAGGCCTCTTCGCCCGAGGCGCAGCCGGCGCACCAGACGCGGATGGCCGAGTCGGCCGGCTTGTCTGTCAGCAGCGGGCCCAGCACGTCCTTGACGAGATAGTCCCAGGCGTCGGGGTCGCGGAAGAAGCCGGTGACGTTGATCAGCACCGTGTTGAACAGCGCGGTGAACTCGTCCGGGTGGACCTGCAGATGGTCCGCGTACGACTGATAGCCCGTCACGCCGATCTGACTCATCCGCCGGTCGACCCGCCGTACGAGACTGGATCGCTTGTAACCCGTGAAGTCGAAGCCGCGCGACTCCTTCAGGTAGACGAGCAGCGCTTCGAAATCAGGGTCGGCTGGATGCACAGGCAGACGCTACCGCACCTCACCGCGCGCGCCCGCCCGCAGCGTGTGCGCGTTCTAAAGCGCGTTCTAAAGAGAGCCCGCCCGCATCCGGGTCCAGACGACCTTGCCGTCGGTCACCGGGAGCACACCCCAGGCGTCGGTCAGGTCCCGTACGAGCCGCAGCCCGCGCCCGCCCGGGTCGGACAGCCCGGCGTCGGTCGGCTTCGGCATCCGGCGGCTGCGGTCGCGCACGGTCATGCCCAGCCGGTCGCCGCTGAGCGGGCGGAGGGTGAATTCCATGCTGGTGCGTGCGTGCCGCACCACGTTGGCGACGAGCTCGGTGGCGATCAGCGTCGCGGTCGCCGCCACGTCGGCGCGCTGCCACGCCCCGCAGGCCTGGGTGACCAGATGACGCACCTGGCGGCAGGCGTCGGGCACGGGTCGCATGCGTACCCGGATCCGGGGCGGGACGGTCTGGGCGCGGGCGGCGGCGAGGGCGGCCGAGAAGTCGCCGGCGAAATCGAGGCCCGCGCACTCCGGGGCGGAGGAGATCATCGCCGTGGTGCGGGGGTCGGCGCCGCAGAGCACGACCGGCACGTCGGGCCACTCGAAGGCCTGGCAGACGATGGCGCTGAGGGCGGCCAGACCCACCGGGTCGCCGATCCGCAGCGCGGCCACGTCGAGGAGCAGCACCGTCGGCTGGTCGGCCAGGCGCAACCGCACCGCCTGCTGGAGTGCGTCGCCGGTGACCTGATCGAGGGTGCCGCGCACGCGCAGCGCGGCGACCGGAAACCCCCGTTCCGGCCGGCACACGAGCTGACTCGGCACCCTGCCTCCCCCTCATTACCTGAACCTGCGGGATCGACATGCCCGGGAGGAGGTATCCGCAAACGGAAGGTCGTCACCAAGCTCTCAGCAAAATGAAGTACCGTTGCCCGCCATGGGTGTGTCGCAGCGGCTGAAGAGCCGGTTTCGCAAGTTCTTGCAGCGTCCGGGCACAACGGTCGACCTCGCGCCGTTCTCGAAACGTCTGCCGGCCATCGACGCTCGTGAAGAGGCGTTGCGTGAGCTCGACGACGAGGCGCTGACCGCTGCCGCCCAGGAGGCCTCCGACTTCACCGAGCTCTGCGCGATCGGCCGCGAGGCCGCGTGGCGGACTCTCGAGCAGCGTCCGTACGACGTTCAGCTGCTCGGCGCCATGGCCCTGCTCTCCGGCAAGGTCGCCGAGATGGCCACCGGTGAGGGCAAGACGCTGACCGCCACCATCGCCGCCTACGGGCACGTCCGCCTCGGCCACGGCCCGGTCCACGTGCTGACCGTCAACGACTACCTGGCTCGTCGTGACGCCGAGTGGATGTCGCCGGTCTACAAGCTTCTCGGCCTCAGCGTCGCCTGGGTCACCGAGGCGTCCACCCACTCCGAGCGCCGCGAGGCCTACCTGGCCGACGTCACCTATGTCTCGGTCAGCGAGGCCGGCTTCGACTACCTGCGCGATCAGCTGGTCACCGATGTGGAGGACCGGGTGCAGCGCGAGCTGGCCACGGCGATCGTCGACGAGGCCGACTCGATCCTGATCGACGAGGCCCGCGTGCCGATGGTGCTGGCCGGCAGCACCGCCACCGAGAGCGACCCGGTGCACGAGTCGGCCAGTCTGGTGCGCGAGCTCAAGGCGGGCAAGGACTACGAGGTGGCCGAGGACGGCCGCAGCGTGGCCTTCACCGACTCCGGCCTCAAGAAGGTCGAGGAGGAACTGGGCGGCATCGACCTGTACGCCGACGACCAGGTCCAGCACCTGTCCGCGGTCAACGTGGCGCTGCACGCGCACGCCCTGCTGCGCCGCGACGTCGACTACATCGTGCGCAACGGCAGCGTCGAGCTGATCGACGAGATGCGCGGCCGGGTCGCCCAGCGCCGCCGCTGGCCCGACGGCCTGCAGGCCGCGGTCGAGGCGAAGGAGGGCCTGAGCGCCACCGCCGAGGGCGAGGTCCTCAACACGGTCACCGTGCAGGCCTACATCGCGCTCTACAAGACGGTCTGCGGCATGACCGCCACCGCGGTGCACGTCGGCGAGCAGCTCCGGGAGTACTTCAAGCTCGAGGTCGCGGTCATCCCGTCCAACGCCGAGAACATCCGCGACGACGAGCCCGACCGCATCTACTCCGCGCATGAGACCCGCGACGAGGCCCTGGTCGAAGAGATCAAGCTGGCCCACGAGAAGGGCCGTCCGGTGCTGGTCGGCACGCTCGACGTCAAAGCGTCCGAGCTGCTGGCCAAGCAACTGGCCGCGGTGGGTGTGCCGGCCAACGTGCTGAACGCCAAGAACGACGCCGAGGAGGCGGGCATCATCGCCGAGGCGGGCGCGAAGGGCGCCGTCACCGTCTCGACCCAGATGGCCGGCCGCGGCGTCGACATCCGCCTCGGCGGCAGCGACGAGTCCGACCGCGACGAGGTCGTCGAGCTGGGCGGCCTCTACGTCATCGGCGCCGGCCGGCACGACAGCCGCCGCGTCGACGACCAGCTGCGTGGCCGGGCCGGGCGGCAGGGCGACCCCGGCGGCTCGGTCTTCTTCGTCAGCCTCGAGGACGAGCTGGTCACCCGGCACGCGGGCGACATCCTGCCCGCCTCGCCGCGGATGGACATGGACGGTGTCGTCCACGACGACCAGGTCGAATACGCGGTCGAGCACGCCCAGCGCGTCGCCGAGGGCGTCAACCACGAGATCCACCGCAACACCTGGCGTTACAGCGTCGTCATCGAGCAGCAGCGGGTGGCCCTGGCCGAGCGCCGCGAGCGCCTGCTCACCTCCGAGGTCGCGGCGATCATGCTGCTCGAGCGCTCGCCCGAGAAGGCCAAGGAGACCGACGAGGACGTCCTCTCCGACGCCGCCCGGGCCATCGCGCTCTATCACCTCGACCGGCTCTGGGTCGACCACCTGGCCGAGCTGAGCGAGGTGCGTGAGGGTGTGCACCTGCGCGCCCTGGGCAAGCTCGACCCGCTCGACGAGTTCCACCGGGCGGCCGTGCCGGCCTTCCAGAAGCTTCTGCTCGACGTCGAGGCCCGCACCATCGAGGCCTTCGAGGAGGTCGACCTCAGCGACGGCTGGGAGCCCGAGCGCGCCGAGATCGTGCGGCCCAGCGCCACGTGGACGTACCTGGTGCACGACAACCCGTTCGGGTCCGAGCTCGACCGGCTGATCGCGGCAGTGGGTCGCCGGCTCACCTCCGGCGGCAACGACTAAATACAAGTTCGAAGAACCCGGGCGTTCCCGATGGGAGCGGCCGGGTTTCTTTTTGCACTGGCAACGAAGAATGGATGACGGAGTGTGTGTCGTCCGTCTCAGGATCTGCCCGAACGGTCCACGGCGGAGGGTCGTCCGCGCAGCATTTGGCCAGCGCAAACGCTTGTCGTGGGTGAGTGAGCCACGTAACCGCAGCGAGATGCGCGTTCGGCAATGCTTAATCAGTCTGACAGAATCCGTTCGGGAAATGCATTTTCCGTCGTCAAGGCGGATGTGGAACGATTTTCCCACAGTGTGGTTGGCGGGTTGACCCGACAACGGCGCTGGCGGAAATATCGTCCGCGGCTTTACGGAGGGTGATCGGTCGTATTCGGTTGCCAAAACGTATTTTCAGGGGGATCAACTAAATGCCGGCCAGTGCGCTTTCATCACGGCTCGCCCGACATGCCACCGGCCCCGTCGCCGGCCGCGGCTCCACCGCCGTTCGCCGGTCGCCGGAACCCGCCCTGACCGTCACGGTGGCCATCCCGCTGACCGGCGACACGATTTCTCCGCAGGCTCACAAGCTCATCGAGGCCGTCCGCGAGCTCGTCGAGGTCAGCCACGGCACCGTGCAGCTCGAGCCGGCCGTCGCCCCGGTGGCCGACGATGCCGACGGTGACGCGCGCGGGGGCCCCGAGGTGCGCCTGCTGACCGGCACCCGCCAGGTCATCGTCGACGGCGAGCCGCTGCCGCTCACCCGCCTCGAGTTCGACCTGCTGCTGTTCCTGGCCGAGCGGCCGCGCCGGGTCTTCACCCGCGCCCAGCTGCTGACCGGCGTCTGGGGTTACGACCACACCGGCGAGCGCACGGTCGACGTGCACGTGCGCCGGCTGCGCCTCAAGCTGGGCGGCGCCGTTCCGCTGATCACCACGGTCTACGGCGTGGGCTACCGGCTCAGCGACGACGCTCACGTCGTGATCAAGCCGAACGAGTAGCCGCGCGGGTAGCCTTCGTCGGCGTGCGCGTCCGCCCCGTTTCGACCGAGATTCTGGTCGAGGAACTTGCCGATCTGCTGATATGTCGGGAACCCGACAGTTACCTCCGGGTCGCCCTCGACGGCGCCCCGGCCGCCCGGCCCGAGGCGCTGGCCGACGCCCTCATGGGCGCGCTGCGCGCCCGTGGCCGTCCCGCGGTACGGATCGATACGGCCGACTTTCTGCGCCCCGCTTCGCTGCGCCTGGAGTTCGGCCGGGACAACCCCGACTCGTACTACCTGGGCTGGTTCGACGAGGCCGGGCTGGCCCGCGAGGTGCTCGATCCGGCCGCCCCGGGCGGCTCGGGGCGGGTGCTCACGCGGCTGTGGGACGTGGCGACCGACCGGGCCGCCCGGCAGCCCTACCAAGACCTGCCGCCCGGCGCGATTCTGCTGGTCAGCGGTCCTCTGCTGCTCGGTGGCGGTCTGGCCTTCGACGTTACCGTGCACCTCGAGATGTCGGCCGCGGCGCTGGCCCGGCGCACCCCCGCCGAGAGCGCCTGGACGCTGCCCGCCTTCGAGCGGTACGCGGGCGAGGTCGACCCGGCGTCCTTCGCCGACGTGGTCGTCCGGGTTGATGATCCACGCCGCCCGGCGATGGTGCTCGAACGTTCATGAAGCGAGTCTGTAGCGGATCCGACCACTGACAGTTATGCTCCGGTTACTTTTTCAGCGGAGCGCCCGTTTGGGATCTCCAGCGGTGGGTATCAGCCGGCTTCACGGTGTGTAGGGGCTGAGCCTCGGGGGCCACCGGCAGGGGCAGAGGAAGGGCAGGGGGAGCGCATGCTCGTCAATGGAGCGGTTATCACGGGCAAGGGTGCCGCCAGGGGCCGGACGGCGGAGGAGATCGACCAGATCCGCGAGGTTCTGCGGGGCCGGTTCGACGACCTGAGCACCGAGTACGAGGAGGCGCTCGCCGAGAACCAGAAGCTCCGGCTGGCCGAGATGGGTGACTCCGCCGGCGACGACCAGGCCGACAGCGGCTCCAAGACGGCCGAGCGCGACGCCGCGTCCTCGCTGCTGCGGACCCTGAGCGACCGGCGTACGCAGGCCGAGCACGCGATGCACCGGCTCGAGGAGGGCACGTACGGCAACTGTGAGGGCTGCTCGAACCCGATCCCCTGGGAGCGGCTCGAGATCTTCCCCTCGGCCACCACGTGCGTCAACTGCAAGCAGAACCGCGAGCGCCGGGCCGGCTAGCCGCGGAATGCCCATGGGTCCGCCGCTCGAGCGCGGCGGACCCGCTGTATCCGGATTAGTTTGACGTCATGGGCACCATCGAGATCGGCACCGCGTCGTGGACCGACCGGACCCTGCTCGCGTCGGGGTGGTACCCGGTGAGCGCCGACACCCCCGAGAAGCGGCTGGCCTACTACGCCGGGAAGTTTCCGGTGGTCGAGGTCGACTCCACTTATTACGGGCCGCCGGCTGAGCAGACGAGCCGGCTGTGGGCGCAGCGCACCCCCGACGGCTTCATCTTCAACATCAAGGCGTTCAGCCTGCTGACCGGGCACCCGACCAAGGTGTCGGCGATCTACAAGGATCTGCGGCCCGAGACGGACAAGAAGAACATCTACCCCGGCGACCTGCCACCTCAGGCGTACGAGGAAGTCTGGACCCGATTCTTGTCGGCGCTGGATCCGCTGGACGAGGCGGGAAAGCTGGGCGCGGTCCTCTTCCAGTTCCCGCCGTGGTTCGGCATCCGCAAATCCAACAAGGAATACATCCTTGAGATCGCCGCGCGGTGCAAACCGATCCGGCCGGTTTTCGAGTTCCGCAACGCCTCCTGGTTCGAGGGCGCCAACCAGAACGAGACGCTCGACTTCCTGCGCGCCCACAAGCTTGCTTTCGTCGCCGTCGACATGCCGCAGGGCCACAAGAGTTCCGTGCCGCCCGTGCTGGCCGCCACCGCCGATCTGGCCGTGGTGCGCTTCCACGGCCACAGCGCCAAATGGACCAGCAAGGACATCCACGAGAAGTTCGGATATGAGTATTCGCATGCGGAACTCGCCGAATGGGCGCCCCGGCTGCGTTCCCTGGCCGCCGAGGCCGAGACGACCCAGGTGTTCATGAACAACTGCTACAGCGACTATGCGCAGCGCAACGCGACCGAGCTGATCGAACTGTTAGAGGGCGTCGAAGGGGACTGACTCCCAGACCTCGGCCATGAGCGCGGCCAGTTTGTCGCCGGCCGGGTATTTGAGGTCGTCGATCGAGACGATTTCCTGGCGTACGGTCCGGGAGTTGACCGCGACCGCCCCGGTGAAGTCGGGCAGCTCTGACACGGGCACCGGCCGGATGGTCCACGGCACCCCCTGCATGGTCATCGCGATCTGCAGCAGCACCATCGTGACGCCCTTGAGCATCGGCGCCTGCGGCCACACCACCTCGTCGCCCTTGAGGAAGGCCACGTTCCACGTCGTGCCCTCGCGCACGAGCCCGTCCGGACCGGCCGACAGCGCGTCGTCGAAGCCGGCCGCCCGCGCGAGCCGCTGCGCCCGCCACAGGCCCATCGTCGCCGAGTGCTTGTGCTCGGGCCAGTCCCGCCGGAACGCCGGGTCGATGCGCGCCCGGATCGGCGGCCCCGGCTCGTCGCTGACCGGATCGGCCACCGCCACGGCCACGTCCGGCGGGCCGTCCGGGTCGGCGCCGGGCAGGTAGGACACCCGCACCGAGGCCTCCGTCTCGTCGCCCAGCGCGTGCAGGATGAGCTGGCGCAGCCGGTGCTCGTCGTCGAGGCCGGGACGCCAGCCGAAGAACTCCTCGTTGCCGTCGGCCAGCCGGGCGAAATGAAGGGCCAGACCGCGTACGCCCGAACTCCGCACCTGCATCGAGGTGAAGTGCCCGTAGTTGAGTGTGGCCAGCCGGTGGATCTCGGCGGCGTCCGGCACCCGGCCGTTCAGTTCGAGGTAGCGCACGTCTTCACCTTAAGGCCACGCCTCTGAGCCATGGCGCACATCGTGTCGGCATCGATCACGGCCGCGCCGCCCGGGTCGTTGTTGAAATACACGAAGTTCTCCCGTACGGAGGGAAGCCGCTCGAGCCAGGACGACAGCGCGGCCCGTCCGTAGCGCGGCCACGGCTTCGCCCGCCCCTCGTGCAGGCGCAGATATCCGAAGTCGGCCGTCGTCCACAGCGGAGTGATCGGACGGCTCTTGCGGTCGGCCCAGCACAGCGCGGCGTTGTGCCGTTCCAGCAGTTTGCGGCAGTCGTCGGTCCACCAGGTGTCGTGCCGCGGCTCGACCGCCACCCGGGTGCCGGCCGGGATCAGCGACAGGGTCTCGTCCAGCGCGTCCAGGTCCGCCTTCATCGTCGGCGGGAGCTGCAGCAGCACCGGGCCGAGCTTGTCACCCAGCGCGCTCGCCCGCTCGAAGAACCGGGCCACCGGCTCGGCCGGCTCCCGCAGCCGCTTGATGTGGGTGAGATAGCGGCTCATCTTCACCGCCACGCAGAAGTCGTCCGGGGTGCGCTCGCGCCACTGCTCGAACGTCTTGCGCTCGGGCAGCCGGTAGAACGCGTTGTTGACCTCGACAGTCGGGAAATGCGCGGCGAAGTGCTCCAGCCAGAGCCGCTGGGGCAGCTTCTCCGGATAGAGCCGCCCCTTCCAGTCCCGGTACTGCCAGCCGGAGGTTCCGATCCACAGCATTCAGGCCGGATACCCCGGTCACAGGCCGGTTAGACGTGATGATCACGGGGTACGTCGCGGGTGCTGTCACGTCCACCGACGAAGGAGCTCTCATGGCACTGAACGACGACGACATCACCTCGGCCTCGGGCACCGGCACGGGCGAGGGCCCGGCCGACGGTGGCGCCAACCCGGGCGGCCACGACGGCGGTGCCGACGGCTCCGCGGGCGAGGGCCCGGCCGACGGTGGCGCCAACCCGGGCGGCCACGACGGTGGCGCCGACGGCTCCGCGGGCGAGGGCCCGGCCGACGGTGGCGCCAACCCCGACGGTCACGACGGCGGCGCCGACGGCTCCGCGTCCTGACAATGCCCGGGACCGACAACGCGCCGGGCGGCTCCCGCCCGGCGCTCTCCCGGGCCGTGGCCGTCGAGCCGGGCAAGTTCGCCGCCGCGTACTGGGGGAGGACTCCTCTTCTCTCCCGCGCGGGCGAGCTGGCCGGCCCGGACGGCTTCGCCGACCTGCTCTCCCCGGACGCCGTCGACGAACTGCTCAGCCGGCGGGGGCTGCGCACCCCCTTCCTGCGCGTCGCACAGCAGGGCAAGGTGCTGCCCACCGGCCGCTTCACCGGCGGCGGTGGCGCCGGCGCCGAGATCGGTGACCAGGTCATCGACGACCAGGTGATGCGGCTCTATGCGGAGGGCGCCACCCTTGTCCTCCAGGGCCTGCACCGCCTGTGGCCGCCGCTGATCGACTACAGCCGGCAGCTCGGCGCCGAGCTGCGCCGCCCGCTGCAGGTCAACGCCTATCTGACGCCGCCCGACAGCCAGGGCTTCAGCACCCACTACGACACCCACGACGTGTTCGTGCTGCAGGTCGACGGGACCAAGCGCTGGCGGCTGCACGAGCCGGTGCTGGCCGACCCGCTCGAGAAACAGGCGTGGGGCGGGCACGCCGACGAGGTGACCGCGACCGCCCAGGGCGAACCCGCGCTCGACGTGGTGCTCTCGCCCGGCGACGCGCTCTATCTGCCGCGCGGCTGGCTGCACTCGGCCGAGGCGCTGGGGCACCGGTCGCTGCACCTGACCATCGGCGTACGGGCCCTCACCCGGTACGCCGTCGTCGAGGAGCTCCTGGCCCTGGCGGCCGGGGACGCGCGCCTGCGGGCCACCCTCCCGTACGCGGTGGACGTCTCCGACCCCGACGCCATCGAGCCCGAGCTGACCGAGACCGTCGAGGCGCTCCGCGACTGGCTGACCAGCGTCGAGCCGGCCGAAGTGGCGGCGCGGCTGCAGGCCCGGGACTGGCCGTCCGCCCGTCCCGAACCGGTCAGCCCGCTGGCCCAGCTCGACTTCGCGGCCGGTCTCGGTGCGGAAGACCAGTTCCGCGTACGCGAGGGGCTGCGCTGGCGGCTGGCCGACGACGGGCCCGAGCACGTGGTCCTGCGGCTGGTGGGGCGCACGATGCGTTTCCCGGCCTACTGCGCGCCGGCTCTGCGGGCCGCGTTCGCCGGAGAGCCCGTACGGGTGGGGGATCTGCCTCTCGACGACGACGCCGACAAGCTGGTGCTGGCCCGGCGTCTGCTCAACGAAGCCCTGGTCGTGCCGGTCCGCTGAGTCTCAGACCGTCCGCAGCAGGGCGACCAGCGCGCCGGCCGTGACCAGGCCGGTGATCAGCACAGTGGCCACCGTCGCGGCGTCCAGTCCGGCCCCGCGACGGTCGGCCACCCGCTTGGCCGCCACCACGGCCAGCACCGGGCAGGCCAGCAGCGCGAGCAGCGCCACCACCGGCAGCGCGTCCTTCCACGTGCCGTCGGCCGTGCCTCCCGCCGTCCCCCGGAGCACCTGGTTGAGAATCGCGCCGGCCACCCCGCCCAGGAAACCGAACACCGCGAACAGCATCTTCACGCCGCTGTTGATCGGCCGGGCCGGGGCCGTGTACTTCAGCTTCGTCGCCACCTCGTCGAGGTAGTCGCCGGCCTCGCGGTCGGTGCGCTGCCGGGGAATCGAGGCGGGCGGGACCGTGCGCCCGTAGCGCTCGGCCACCGGCCCCACCTTGTGCACGTACTCCGACCACAGTCCGGCGGCGCGCGCGTCCACCTCTTCCAGCGTGCGCTGGGCCTGGGCCACGGCGTGCCGGGCCTCGTCGACGGCCTGATCGGCCCCGCGCACCGCCTCGTCGGCCGCGGCGACCCGGCCGTCGTGCCAGCGCTCGGCCTCGGCCCGCAGGACGGCCGCCTCCTCGTCCAAAGTGGTCAGCCGGCGCAGCACACTGCGGTAGTCCGCGGTGTCGAAGTCAGCCGGCTGCAGCCCTCCCTGTTGTTGTGTCACGAGTTCACCCCGTACGGAATGATGACCGCGGCCCCGCGATGTATTGAGCGGTCGAAGTGCAGGGCTCGCCAGGGGCGCGGATACCAGGCCGGGGCGCCGGCGCCGGGATAGAACGGCGCCAGCTCGCTGCCGTGCACGTCGAGGGCCACCCACGCGCCGATCGCGTCGGTGCGCGACCCGGGGCCGCCCAGGGCGTCGCGCAGCAGACCCGCGCCGCGCCACCAGCCGATCACGTGGATGCGCCGCTCCGGGCCCTGCCGCAGGATCGTGCGCAGCTGGTCGGCCGCGCCCTTGCCGCCGGGCAGCGCGTCGGCCGCATAGATGAGCAGGAAGTGGTGCCGGTCGGCGGGCCAGGACGCCGCCGCCTCGTTCGCCGCCTCCTCCAGGATCCAGTCGGCGTTGTCGTGCTCGTACCAGCCGCAGTCGGGCAGCGAGTCGCACAGGGCCTTGGCGGCCGGGCGGGCGTCCTGGTCGAGGCAGAGGATCGAGAACCGGGCGCTGTCCGGCGGGAACTGCGCGGCCAGCGACAGGGCGGCCGTGGCCAGCACCGCGCACGCCTCCTCCAGGCGCGTGCCGAGCACGGCCAGGTTGCGTCCGGGGGCGCGGCGCAACACCGTACGGGCGGACCGAGCCTCGACGTCGATGGTCTCGCCGAGCAGCACCACGGGCGCCGGCGTCCCCTCCACCGGGCCCAGCCGCCGGAAGTCGGGGCTGTCGGCCAGCCGCGGCACGACATCACCGTCGAACAGCCGGGGCGGTCCCATCTCGGCCGGCCGGCGCCGCCACAGCCGGTGCTGCAGCGCGTTCCACCGCTCGCGGTCGCCCGCGGCCGGCACCCGTACGACCCGGTTGGCCTCGACCGCGCCCGAGTCGGCGTTGACCACCGCGTGATAGCGGGGCAGCGACTCGGCCGCCGTGTTCTGCTCGGCCAGCACCCGCCGGGCCCGCGGCAGCGCGATCCGCAGCGAGAACTGCGCGACCAGCGCCGGACGGCCCCACAACGCCTCGATGCCGGACACGTCCTGGCTGGCCAGGATCAGGTGGATGCCCTGCGAGCGGCCGCGGCGGGCCAGGTCCTCGAGCAGGTCGACGGCCTCCTTCTCCACCGCGTCCCGTCCGGACAACAGCACCTGGAACTCGTCGATCACCGCCACGATCCGCGGCCACGAGCCGTCCGGATCCTCGGCCCGCAACTCGGCCAGGTTGGTCACCTCGTGCCGTTTGGCCGCGTCGGCCCGGCGGCGCAGCTCGTCGCCGAGGAAGCGCAGCAGGGCCAGCCCGAACTCGCGGTCGGTGTTGACGTTGACCCCGACAAGGCGCACGTGCGGCAGCCAGGTCTGGTCGCGCCGGCCCGGGGCGAACCGCGCGAACGACACGCCCTCCTTGAAGTCGAGCAGATAGAAGGCCAGCTCGGCCGGGGAGTAGCGGGCGGCCAGCGCGCCCATCCAGGCGTAGATGAGGTTGGTCTTGCCGGTGCCCGACGGCCCGGCGATCAACGCGTGCGGCGGATAGTCGGCCAGCGTCACCGGCACGGGCATGCCCTGCGGGCTGTCGCCGAGCGGCGCGGTCAGCCCGGTGGCCGCGCTCTCCTGCCACTCGACCTGCGGCAACAGGCTGTCCAGGGCGACCGGGGCCGGTCCGGCCGCGACCGCCTCGGCGATCCGCCGGCAGGTCGCCGCCACCACCGCCTGCGGCGGGCCCCCGTCCAGCCGTACGGGCAGAGACCCGGCGCTGCTGATCCGCGCGTGGTCGCCCGGCTGGGCCGTGATGAACTCGACGCCCGCGGTGGCCGGCACCGGCATCCCCTGGATGACCAGGTGCACGCCGCAGGCCGCGCCGGTGCGCAGCAGACGCTGCAGCTGGGCCTGCTCGGCCCGGCTCAGCTCGCCCGCGCCCAGCAGCACGGCGATCCGCCACGGCTCGGGCCGCCGGTGGGTGGCCGCGTTGAGCTCGCGCAGCGACGTGTACTCGCCGGCCAGGACCGTCTCGTTGATCCGGCGGACCTGATCGGTCAGGTCGTCGAGCAGCGAGCCGAGCCCGCCCGGCCCGACGAAGGTGAGCACGTTGGCCGGGGCCAGCGGGGCGAACCGGGCGAGCCCGCCGCCCAGGTGCTCCGGGTCGTATCCGATGATCTGCACCGCCCCCGGCGGCGCCGTCCCCAGCGCGCGCAGCAGCAGCCCGGCCACGACCTCGTCGCCGATGGTCCGGTCGCCCCGCACCACGACGTGGCCGCGGTCGAGCAGCGGCACCAGGGCCGGGACGTCTTCGGGATGCGGCAGCAGGAGGCGGCCGACACGCAGCTCGGCGGCCCGGTCGAGCGGGGTCGGCTGCCAGTCGTCCCACGGGTCGCCGGCGGCGCCGGGAGCGGCCCGGTCGGCCGCCGCGGCGGCGGCTTCGGCGTAGGCGGCCAGGTCGGCCCGGTGCTGGTCGTCGATCTCGGCCAGCCGGGCGTCGCGGGCGCCGGCCAGCTTGTGGCGGCGGGCCCCGGCCGCATCGACCACACGGCGGCGGCGTTCGACGGCCCGGCCGTACTCCTGGCGGGCCGCCTCCAGCGCGTTCGAGGCGGCGCCGAGCGCGTGCGAGAGCGCGGCCCGGACGTCCATCACCTGCTGCGCGGTCGAGTCAGCCATGATCGGGGCCGTCGTTCCGCTCGGGCCGCTGCACCGGGTCGGGCGCGGCCGGGTCGAGCGTGCCGGCGTCGCGGCCCAGACGGGCGAGCAGCACACCGGTGAGCACGCCCGCGGTCACAGCACTATCGGCCGGGTGGTTGGGCGCCTTGGGCTGGTTGCCGGTGGGCACCCGGCAGATGCGGTCGATCAGCGTCTCGAGCACGGCCGGGGACGTGCCCGGCAGCAGCGACTTGACCCGGCCCTCGGCGGCCGAGCGCAGCTTGGCCACGTCGTCGGGGCGAGGCTCGTGCCCGAGCAGGTCACCGGCCAGCCGGTGCAGCACCGGGGAGCTGACCGCGGACAGGGCGAGCCCGGTCGACGCGCTCACGTCATGCAGCTCGCGGCCCAGCCGGGCCCGGTCGCCCGCGCGTACGCCGGAGGCCACCCGCCGCAGCAGCTCCGCCGTGTCGGTGTTTCCCGGCTCGGCCTGCTCGGGCGCGGGCTCGCCGGTCAGCTGGGCCACCCGCTTCTGCCACCACGGCCCCAGCTGTTCGGTCTCTTCCCGGGGCTCGGCCGGTTCGGAGCGCTCGGGCCTCTCGAGACCCGCCTTCCAATCACGGTCGGGTGGCGCCGCGCCCTCGCCCGAGAGGCCGACGCTCGCCAGATAGCGGGCGATCGAATCCTGGGCGAGGCGCAGCGCGGCCGCGGCCCGTTCGGCGTGCTCGGTCGCGTTGCCGAGCTGCGGGACGCCCAGCGGATCCTGCGACGTCTCGCGTACCCAGGTCAGCAGTTCCGTCGCGCTGCGCAGTTTCTCCAGCGCGACGGTGACCTGACCGGTGGGCAGCTCGTCGGAGATCGCGCGGAGCTGGGCGCCGAGGTCCTGGATCAGTGACATCTCGTCAGAGGGTCGCCGTGTACTGCTGCGCCTGCTCGAGGGCGACGAGCGTTGCGCCCAGGCAATCCTCGAGGGACTGGTCGGCCTGGGACAACTGGGCGTGCGCAGCGCCCACCGCGTCGTTGCCGCTGCCGTCGAGGGCCGCGGCGAGACTCTGCTGGGCCTCGCCCAGCTTTTCCCGGGCCGCCTGTATCGCCTGCTGACCCTCGGTGACCTGCTGCAACGCAGCGTCCACAGCCGCTTTGACTTCGGCGACACTGGCCACCCGTGGAGCCTCCTGCTGTAGGGAACCCGACTGTCGAAACCAGACTACTGCCCCGGCTCCGGCCTGCCATGGGGGCCGCCCCGGGGGAGCGTCCCTGTTGGACAGCGTGTCCGGGGCTGTGATCCCGCGCTGCCGGACAGCTGGGGATCGACCCTGAATGAACAGGAATGAATCCTGAGAGTGACAGGCCACGGGTGCTCGCGGGAAGCGTACGCCCGCCCTGGGAACGACGACATTCACCCCCGGGCGTGGATCTGGCCACTCCTCAGTGATCAATCGGCCGCCCCGGCAGTGCGGGATCCGCGCACCGTGGCGACCATCGCGACGATCGCCGCCGCGGCCACCACCGGGGCGAAGGCGAACCCGGTCCGGATGCCGGCGTCGGTCAGCGGACCGGCCACCGCCGCCCCCAGCGCGCTGCCCACGCTGAACGCGGTCATGATCCAGGCGAACGCCTCGACCGCGGTGCCGGTGGGGGCCAGCCGGTCGGCCGCCAGGAACACGGCCGTCAGCACGGGCGGCAGCATGAGCCCGCTCACCACGAGCAGCACGGTCATCGCGGCGGTGCCCGGCGCGGTCAGCAACGGCAGATATCCGACGGCGAAGATCGCGGTCAGCACCGGCAGCCGGCGCGGCCCGCCGGGAGAGGCGCGCGTATAGATCAGCCCGCCCATCAGCGCCCCGCCGGCCTGGGCGGCCAGCAGCCAGCCGGTCAGGGAACGGTCGCCGGCCGCCTCGGCGTAGCCGGTGAGCACGACCGGGATGCTTCCGACGGCCGCACCGACGAACGCGACGCCGCCGACCATGACGGCCAGGCGACCCGAGCGCAACGGGCCGGCCCAGTGGCGGTGAGCCCGAGTTCCCCGCCATTCCCGTACGGCCGGGGCGCGCACGAACGCGATCACGCCGGCCAGCTGCAGGACGGCCGCGGCGTACAGGCCCGCGGACGTCCCGCCGACGGCGACGGCCCCGAGGGTGACGAGCGGGCCGGTCACGAAGATGACCTCCTGCACGGCGATGTCCAGCGCGTACGCGGCGTGCACGGTGTTCGGCGGGACCAGCACGGGCCAGAGGGCGCGCAGGCAGGCCTCGAGCGGCGGGGTGCCCAGGCCGGCCAGCGCGGCGCCGAGGCCGATCACCAGCGGGCGGCCCGGGGCGGAGGCGGCGATCAGGTAGCCGATTGTGGACAGAGCGGCCGAGCCGTACAGGACAGGGGGCTGGCGCCAACGGTCGACGGCGCGGGCCAGGACGGGGGCGCCCACGGCCATGCCGGCGGTGAAGACGGCGACCAGCGCTCCGGCCACGGCGAGGCTGAGGGACTCGCGGGCGAACAGCAGCAGGGCCAGGGGCGAGGCGGCCAGGGGGAGCCGGCCGACCTGGGCGGCGGTGAGGACGAGGGGGACGTACGGGTGGCGCAGCACTGTGCGGGCGCCGATTTGTGCGGTGGGGCTGGCGGACATGGGGCGACTCCGTTTTCCGACTGTGCGACAAACGGCGAGCTGCCTGTGGACAACCGCTTTCCGATCACCGCGGGGGCGTAGGGTCCGTTCCCTGCCCCGGGTGGGTGGGGGTTAGGGATGGCGCTACACCAAGATCAGCGGTTGATCGGCGCGGTTGATCGGCGCGGCTCGCAGCGGGACCGAGGCGCTCGGTCGTCGGCACACCGGGGGACACGTGCCGGCCCTGGCGCAGCGACGACGAGAGAGAGCCTCGCGGGAAGGTCAGCCGTGCTGGAGGGCCCACGGGGGCCAGAGCGGCGGGGGCGTCCAGGCCGGCATCACAGTGGGGGATGCCGACGGCGCGAAGTCGCGGCGCTCGTGATCGTCGCCATAGAGGGGCAACGAGGGCGTGATCCAGCTCGCGAAGCGGGCTTCCGAGCGGGCGATCACGCTCACATCCTAACGGCGCGGGACGCTGGAGGGACCCCTCACTTCGGCCCCGTGGACCGTCACCCGATCACGCAGTCCCCGGTCCGCGGTGATCACCACGATGCGCCGGTCGCCGGCCTCACGACGTACGAGATCGGCAATGGTGTCGTCGCCCGAGCCGGCCGCACTGACCACGGTCACGCCGTTGCCGGACTGCTCGGTGTGCTTGGCCTGACCCTCCACGACCAGCGTCAACTCCACCGGGCCGGGCAGATCGGGCAGCCCGTCGGTGAGCACCGGGGCGAGCGCGTCGCGCAGCCGGACGGCCGCTCCGGCCCGATCACGCCACCACCCGTCGGGTACGGAACCGACGACGTTGGCCCCGTCGACGATCACGAGAGGTACGGTCATGAAGTTGAGCCTACCCGAGTCAACTTTCTTCGAAATCCGGGAATGGCTGGACCGGCCACGGCGCTGATACGGGGCGTGTGTAGTGGGTATGCCCGCTCGCACGACTGACACGCAAAGAAGAGAGAAGACGGATGAGCATCGGACCGATGGGACCGACTGGTCCCGGCCAGTGGGACGACTTCTTCGCGCGCTTCTTCGGTGCGGCGGACCCGCGCCGCTCGGCGCGCATCGACATCACGAAGTACATGAGTGGCGACGCGCGTGAGGTTCTCTCCGCGGCCGCCCGCCGCGCGGCCGAGCTTGCCGATCCGGATCGTCCGGTCGCCGACCTGGACACCGACCACCTGCTGTGGGCGGTCCTCCAGCAGGAGCCGATGAAGCAGACCGTGCGCCGCGCGGGCGCCGACCCCGAGTCGCTGCTGTCCGCCCTGGGCCGCCCGGCCGGGGTGCGCGAAGAGATGCCGGCGCAGGTCGCGCTGACCCCCGCCGCGAAGCGCGCGCTGCTCGACAGCCTGCAGATCTCGCGGGCGCTGGGCTCCTCGTACGTGGGCCCCGAGCACATCCTGATGGCGCTCGGCCTCAACCCCGACTCGGCGGCCGGTCGTCTGCTGGCCGGCAAGCTCGACCCCCAGGCGCTGCAGCAGCAGGGCGCTCCCGAGCCCGGTCAGGGCCGGGGCGGTCCCGGCAACCGCGGCGGCAACCCCAGCAACCCCAACACCCCGACCCTCGAGCAGTTCGGCGTGGACCTGACCGAGATGGCCCGGCGCGGCGAGATCGACCCGGTGATCGGCCGGGCCGACGAGATCGAGCAGGCCGTCGAGATCCTGTCCCGGCGCACCAAGAACAACCCGGTGCTGATCGGTGAGGCCGGCGTCGGCAAGACCGCGATCGTCGAGGGCCTGGCCCAGCGCATTGTGGACGGCGACGTGCCGCTGACCCTGGAGAACAAGCGGGTCATCCAGCTCGACCTGGCCGGTCTGGTCGCGGGCACCCGCTACCGCGGCGACTTCGAGGAGCGCCTGCGCAAGGTCATCGACGAGATCCAGAACGAGGGGGAGGGCCTGATCGTCTTCCTCGACGAGATCCACACCCTGGTCGGCGCCGGTGGCGGCGGGGGCGACGGTGGCGGCATGGACGCGAGCAACATGCTCAAGCCGGCCCTGGCCCGCGGTCAGCTGCGGGTGGTCGGCGCGACCACGCTCGACGAATATCGCAAGCACATCGAGAAGGACGCGGCCCTGGCCCGGCGTTTCCAGCCGGTGCTGGTCGGCGAGCCGTCGGTCGAGGACACCGTGCAGATCCTGCGCGGTCTCCGGGACAACTACGAGGCGCACCACCAGGTGCGGATCACCGACGAGGCGCTGGACGCCGCGGCCGAGCTGTCCGACCGCTACATCACCGACCGGTTCCTGCCGGACAAGGCGATCGACCTGATCGACCAGGCCGGCGCGCGGGTGCGGCTGCGGGTGAAGACCCCGGACGCGGGCGTACGGGAACGGGAGCGCCGGCTCGACGAGCTGTCCCGCGACCGTGACCAGGCCGTGGCGGCGGAGAACTACGAGAAGGCGTCGGCGCTGCGCGACGAGATCAACCAGCTGAAGTCCGAGATCGAGCGGGGCGTCACCGCCGAGGACGGCGTGCCCCAGGTGACCGAGGCCGACATCGCCGAGGTCGTGTCGCGGGCCACCGGCATCCCGGTCTCGCAGCTCACCGAGGAGGAGCGGGAGCGCCTGCTGCGCCTCGAGGGGCACCTGCACGAGCGGGTGGTCGGCCAGGACGACGCGGTCGCGGCCGTCGCCGAGGCGGTCCGCCGGTCGCGGGCCGGACTGGGCGACCCGGACCGGCCGGTGGGCAGCTTCCTGTTCCTCGGCCCGACCGGCGTCGGCAAGACCGAGCTGGCCCGTTCGCTGGCCGACGCGCTGTTCGGCGACTCGGACCGGATGATCCGGCTCGACATGAGCGAGTTCCAGGAGCGGCACACCGTGTCGCGGCTGGTCGGGGCGCCTCCCGGCTACGTCGGCTACGACGAGGCCGGGCAGCTGACCGAGGCGGTTCGCCGCCGCCCGTACAGCGTGGTGCTGCTCGACGAGATCGAGAAGGCCCACCCGGACGTGTTCAACATCCTGCTGCAGGTGCTCGACGACGGGCGCCTGACCGACAGCCAGGGCCGCACGGTCAGCTTCAAGAACACCGTGCTGATCATGACCAGCAACCTGGGCTCCGACCTGATCAACGGCACCCGTCGCAGCGTCGGGTTCGGTGCGGCCGGCGGCGGCTCGCCCGACGAGGAGCTGCGGGACCGGCTCGACCGGCGGCTCAAGGAGCAGCTGCGGCCCGAGTTCATCAACCGGATCGACGAGATCATCGTCTTCCGGCAGCTGGAGCAGGAGCAGGTGCGCCAGATCACCGAGCTGATGCTGAACGAGACGCGGCGCCGCCTGCACAACCAGAACGTCACCCTGGAGATCACCACCGCGGCGGTCGACTGGCTGGCCGAGAAGGGCTTCCAGCCCGAGTTCGGCGCCCGCCCGCTGCGCCGGGTGATCCAGCGCGAGCTGGACAACCGGCTGTCGACCATGCTGCTGGCGGCCGACCTGGCTCCCGGCCAGACGGTCAAGGTGGACGTGGCCGACGGGGCGCTGACCTTCGAGGCGAACTCGCCCGCCAAGGTCTGACGTGCCGATGAGGAAGGGCCCGGCTCAGGCCGGGCCCTTTGTCATTTCTCGGCCGCGGCGGCCAGCCCGCCGACCGCGCCCAGCTGCGGATAGTCGGCCATCCAGTCGACGAACTCGGGGTTGCGCCCCACGACCTCCTGGTAAGCCTCCTGGGCCATGTCCATCAGCTTGGGCGCGCTGTTGGCCGCCTGCGAATCCGGATGCCAGCCGAGCACGAGACGCCACCGCAGCGGGGCCCCGCGTAGCGGGCGCGAGGTCAGCCCGGCCGGCGGCCGGAAGGTGCCCTGGCAGAGGGCGAGCGCCATGCCCGACTCGACCATGTCGATGCACCCGCGGACGTCGCTCTCGAGCATGCGCCGCGGCGTGAAACCGGCCCGGGCGCACGCCGCCGCGAAACAGTCCCCGAAGCAGCCGTCGCCGGTGGCCGCCACCCACGACTCCGAGGCCAGCTCGGCCAGGTCGACGTCGGTGCCCTTGCTGCCCGGATGGTCCTCGGGCATCAGCGCGCAGATGCCGTCGATGGCGATGGTCTGCCAGACCAGGCCGTAGTCGGCCGAGGGGAACGCGTCGCCGCAGACCCCGACCTGCGCGTAGTCGAGCTTGCCGGCCAGCACCATGTTGGCCAGGTCGTCGACGTAGTACGACGCGTGGGTGGTGATCTGGGCATCGGGCTGGGCCTGAGCCAGCCGGGACACCATGCCGCCGATGATCGGGCCGCCCAGTGCCCCGATCCGGTAGCGGCTCATCGTGCCGACCCCGGTGGCGCCGGCCAGCCGGGCTGCCTCGTCCTGCAGGCCCTTCATCGCCGGGAGCAGCACCCGGGCGCGGGCGAGAACCAGCTCGCCGAGTGCCGTGGGCCGGGCGCCGCGACGGTCCCGCTCGAACAGGGGGCCGCCCAGAGTGCGTTCGATGCGCTGCAGCTGCGCGGTCAGGGCCGGCTGGGCCAGTCCGAGTTGCGAGGCCGCCTTGGTCACGCTGCCTGTCTCCGCGATGGCGCAGACCACCTTGAGATGACGCAGCTCCAGGTTCATAACGTGACGTTAGGACCACGAGGACATCGAAGGCTAGACCTACGGACGATCGAAAGATCCCCCACATGTGACAAATAGGTTAACGAATCTGGTGAATTACCTACAAATCCTTCGCGTACGTCGTCCGGCCGGTCACAGCATCGCGCAATTTGTCCAGGACGGCGACGGCCGGGTCGACCACCTTGTTCCAGGGCGGCGTCGACGGCGTGCCCGGATGCGGACGGGTCGGCGCGGCCTCCTCGGCCGTTTCGAACCGGTTGCCGACGCGGATCAGATCCTCGATCGGCACCATTTGCACAAGGACGGGCAGCAGCTCCTCGGCGTCGGCGGCCACGTGGCGGCGTACGGCCTCGGCGACGTTCTGAATGGTCTCGGCCGAGAGCTGCTTCTGGAGTTGCTGCAGAGTGACCAACAGCTGGCGGTCCTCGGCCAGCTCGCGGTCGGCCAGTTCCTCGCCGCCGGGCACGGTGCGGCGTACGGCGGGATAGAGGTATTGCTCCTCGGCGCTCAGATGCCGGGACAGCTCGGCCACCACGACACCGGCCAGGCGCTTGTCCGCGGGGTCGGCGCTCAGCCGGTCGCACAGCTCGAGCAGCTCGCGGTGCTCCTCGGTGATCACGTCGACGACGTTGCGCCCGGTCGTCTCGCCACCCAGCGGCGGAAGCGGGGGAAGATTCAGGGAAGACACGGCGCGCTTGGTACCCCCGGGTCGGCTCCGATCAAACCTCCCTCACAACGTGCTGGTAAGAAGGTCAAATGGAGACCACCGCTGCCGACGAGGTCGTGGGCATCTGCCGCGACCTGCTGCGCATCGACACCACCAACACGGGCGACCCGCGCACCACGGTCGGTGAGCGGGCCGCCGCCGAATACGTCGGCGAGAAGCTGGGCGAGGCCGGCATCGAGGTCGAGCTGCACGAGTCGGCTCCGAAACGGGCCAACCTGGTCGCCCGCATCCCCGGCGCCGACCGCAGCCGCGGGGCGCTGCTCGTGCACGGCCACCTCGACGTCGTCCCGGCCGACGCGAGCGAATGGTCGGTCGATCCCTTCTCGGGCGAGGAGAAGGGCGGCTACCTGTGGGGCCGCGGCGCGATCGACATGAAGGACTTCGACGCGATGATGCTCGCCGTCGTCCGCGACTGGTCCCGTACGGGATACGTGCCCCCGCGTGACATCGTGCTCGCCTACACGGCCGACGAAGAGGCCGGCATGGAGTATGGCTCGCAGTGGCTGGTGCAGAACCACCGCGACCTGTTCGACGGGTGCACCGAGGCGATCGGCGAGGTCGGCGGGTATTCGTACACGGTGAACGACGACCTGCGCCTCTATCTGGTGCAGACCGCCGAGAAGGGCCTCGACTGGCTGCGCCTGCACGCCACCGGCCGCCCCGGCCACGGCTCGTTCATCCACGACGACAACGCGGTCACGAGCCTGTCCGAGGCCGTGGCCCGGGTCGGCCGGCACCGTTTCCCGACCGTGCTCACCCCGACCGTCCGGGCGTTCCTGGACCAGGTCGGCGACGCGCTGCAGATCGACATCGACCCGGACAACCCGGAGTTGGCGATCGCCAAGCTCGGCCCGATCGCCAACCTGATCGGCGCGACGATCCGCAACACCGCCAACCCCACCCGTCTCGAGGCCGGTTACAAGGACAACGTCATCCCGGGCCGGGCGTCGGCGACGATCGACTGCCGCACGCTGCCGGGTGAGGCCGACCGGTTCCTGTCCGAGCTGCGCGAGCTGATCGGGCCCGACGTGGAGATCGAGCACGTTCACCAGCAGCCGGCCGTCGAGACCGAGTTCGGCGGTGAGCTGGTCGACGCGATGGGGGCGGCGCTGCGCGCGGAGGATCCCGGGGCGCGTACTGTGCCGTACCTGATGTCCGGGGGCACGGACGCGAAGGCCTTCTCGACGCTCGGCATCCGTTGCTTCGGGTTCGCCCCGTTGCGGCTTCCCGCCGACCTGAACTTCGCCTCCCTGTTCCACGGCATCGACGAGCGCGTCCCGGTCGAAGGACTAAAGTTCGGCGTGCGTGTGCTCGACCGTCTGCTCCGGAACAGCTGACCTGTTGGAAGGATCCAAACCGATGACCGACCAGAACGCCGATCTCGACGCCGCCCTCGAGCGAGTGATCGAGGCCTCCCGGGCGCACCTCGCGGCGGTCAAGGCGGCCGAGGGCCGTGTCGACGACGACGGCGTGTGGCAGGCCTACGTCGATTTGAACAACGCTTCCTTCGCGTACGACGAGAAGCTGCTCGACGCGTACGGGGAAGTCACGCCGTGGGACGTCGAGTCGATCGACCCGAACGAGGCCGACCAGCGTTTCGGCCTGGGCGTCAACGGCTTCGAGCCGGGCGACTCCACCGACCCGTACCCGCAGGTGCTCTCGGTGCGCCAGCGCCGTGACTACCGGGTGCCCAGCGTGTCCGCCCTGCTGCGCCGGGCCGAGGACGCCCGCCGTCAGTCCGTCCCCGAGGACGAGGACGCGGGCCCGGTCGAGAGCGTCGGCGAGGCCGTGCTCGAGCTGCTGCAGGCCGGCGACGGTTCGCTCTCGTCGCTGGACGTGCCCGAGCTGGAGCCGCTCGACGGCCTGCTGACCGTCAGCGAGATCGCCGCGCCGCTCGACCTCGACGAGTTCGAGGACTCCGACGGCGAGGGCCCGTTCGCCCCCAAGGAGGGCGACCTGCTGGTCGGCCGCCTGGACGAGCACCCGTTCCTGCCCGACGAGGACGAGCACGACCACGCCGGCCACCAGCACTGATCTTCGGTTGTGACCGAAAGGGCCCGTCCACCCGGACGGGCCCTTTTCAGTAGCTCAGCCCCGGCTGCGGGCTGGGCTGAATGCGGCGGCGGAGCATCACCTTGCGGGTGCCGTCCCGGAAGAGCTGGACGCGGGCCAGCTCCCACCCCGAGAACTCCGCCTGAATGGCGAGCTGCGCCGCGGCGGTCAACCGATCGACATTCGAGGGCAACCGCAGCGGCGCGTATTCGTAGTCCATGCGAACTAATATGCGCCAACCGCCGGGCACCGACAAGAACCGCGACCTGCGCTAACTCGCTCCGAGCCAGTTCAAGAAGTGCACGTTGGCGCGGCTGTCACAGGACTTGTGCTGGTCAAACTGCGTCCGGGCACGAAGGCTCCGGCAGCGGTCCAGGACCATCCGTGATCAGGGCGACAAGTCCGGCCTCCCCCTCAGTTACGAAGCGCCCCACCCCTCTGTCCGGGTGGGGCGCCTTTGTCGCCGGTCGGGTCAACGGCTTTCCACCGCTCCCGTTTCCTGCCCGGACGCCAGTCCCGCGGCGGCGTGGCCGCGGCCGCAGTCGGGGCAGGACGGGCGGCGGCGGAGGTAGTAGGCGAGGGTGGCCGCGGCCAGGGTCAGCGACCAGATCGGCCAGGCCAGCATGGGGGCGACGGCCATGGTGTCGCTGGTGAGCTTGTCGAAGAAGACCGGGTCGGCGTAGAAGGCCACCGAGGCCGACATCACGAAGATCGACACCAGGGTGGCCGGGACGGTGGCCAGGCGGATCGGCACCCGCTTGCCGGCCAGGCCGGGCATCCAGCGCGGGAAGATCTCGCCCCAGCGCTGCACCAGGCCCAGCGTGAGGATCGCGCCGGCCACCGCGAACGAGCCCAGACCGACGCCGGCCCAGACGGCGCCGCTGTCCCGCAGGTCGTCGAGGGCGCTGGTGGTCAGGCCGAGCGGGATGCCGAGCGCCCAGGCGAACCGGGTCAGGGCGTAGAGCACGGGGATCGCCGCCGCCACGTACGTCACGCGGCGGCCCCACACCGCGGCGGAGTCGCGGGACGTCCAGCTCGCGGCCCGGTCGTCGCGGCCGCAGTCCTCGCACGCGCCGGACGTGCCGAAGTGCCAGCGCACCGCGGCCCGGGCCAGCAGCACGCCGCCGGCCACGGCGAACGCCTGGTTGGCCAGGGTCCAGGTGAAGACGGTGGAGTAGTCGACCGGGGGCCAGCCGAACGGCAGACCGACGATCAGGATCGGCGTGTAGCCCAGCAGGGTCAGCAGGCGGGTGTCGGGCACGACCACCAGCAGGGCCGCGGCGACCGTCCCGACGTAGGCCAGGAGCGCGACCCGAACCGGCCGGGGCGCGGACCGGCGGCCGCTCATGAACAGCAGGGCCACGGCCGCGAGCAGCAGGACCCCGGCGAAGACGGGCGCGCCGGCGTCCGGGCCGACGGCGCGCAGCGGGCTGGTCTGGGAGTTGTCGGCGTGCGGCCCGTAGGGAAAGCCGCTGCCGGTAACGGTCCAGACCAGCGCGACGGTGCCGTAGAGGGCGGCCCATCCGGCCGCCAGTTTCTGTGCCCTGTTCCTCGGATTCTCAGTTGTCATACCCCGACGATGTCGGCCCCCGGGCCCGGCCGGATCCCGGCGGCGGGGGAACCGGCTCCCTCGTCAGGGGGAGATGAACCCCGACCGGTACGCGGCGACGACGGCCTGGGTGCGGTCGCGGACCCCGAGCTTGCCCAGGATGCTGCCGACATGCGACTTGATCGTCTCGACGCCGAGCACCAGACGACCGGCGATCTCGGCGTTGGACAGGCCCTCGGCCATCAGGGCCAGCACCTCGGCCTCGCGTTCGGTCAGCGGCGCCCCGGGCAGGCGGCCGGCCGACGGACGGTGGTGGGCCGCGGCCAGGCGGCGTACGGCCTCGGGGAACAGCAGCGAGTCGCCGCGGGCCACCAGCCGCACCGCCTCGGCGATCCGTTCCGGTCGTGCCCGCTTGAGCAGGAAGCCGCTCGCCCCGGCCGCCAGGGCCTCGTACACGTAATCGTCGTTCTCGAAGGTGGTCAGCACGAGCACCCGGGGCGGGTCGGCCAGACGCTCCAGCAGCAGGCGGGTGGCCTGGATGCCGTCGATGCGGGGCATCCGCACGTCCATCAGCACCACCTCCGGAGCGAGCCGGGAAGCCTGCGGGACCGCCTGATCACCATCGGTCGCCTCGCCCACCACGGTGATGTCCCCGGCGGCGTTGAGGACCGCGGCCAGCCCGGCCCGGATCAGGTCGTCGTCGTCCACGATCAGCACCCGGATCACCGGTCGTCCCCCCTCGGCAGCCGGGCGGCCACCCGCCACGTCCCGTCCTGCGCCCCGGCCGTCAGAGCACCCCCGAGCAGCCGTACGCGTTCCCGCATGCCCGCCAGGCCCCGGCCCCCGCTCGTGGCCCGGGTCGACCCGACCGGATTGGTGACCTCGATGAGCAGGTCGCCGGGGGCGGTGATGCGCAGCGTCGCCCGGCCCGACCCGTGTTTGGCCGCGTTCGTCAGGCTCTCCTGCACGATCCGGAACGCCTCGTGCGAGATTCCCGGCGGCACGTCCACATCGTCCACCCGGGCGTCGACCTCGCCGGTGAGCAGCCGGTCGAGGTCGGCCAGGGTCGGTCCGCCGGGGTCCTCCCGCAGCAGCCCGAGCACGGCGTCCAGTTCCTCCAAGGCGTTGCGGCCGAGGTCCTCGATGGATCCGAGGGCGCGCCGGGCGAAGGCCGGGTCGCTGTCGAAGACCGTCCGGGCCGCGCCCGCCTGCAGGGTGACCGCGGTGAGGGCGTGACCGACCGAGTCGTGCAGGTCGCGGGCGAGCCGGTTGCGTTCGGCCAGCTGCCGCTCGCGGGCCTCGAGGGCGGCCACCCGGTCGGCGGCCGACGGCCCGAGCAGCACCGGGGCCATGGTCGCGGCCAGCGAGCCCAGCCCGGCCGTGACATAGACCGAGCCGATCAGCAGCAGCACGCCCGCGGCGGTCCAGCCCCACAGGTTCCCGGCGCGCAGCGGGCCGACGTCGGTGCCGATCAGCGCGCCGTCGGTCAGGCCGAGCCGCTCTGTGAAGGCCAGCAGGGCCAGCGGGATGGCGATCAGCAGCAGCACGGCCACCACCGCGCCGCTCAGCAGGTGCAGGCCGAACCACAGGGCCGAGCGGAGCCGGGCCTCGCGGACCAGCGGGCGGCCGCGCTCGTGGTCGGGCAGGTCGGAGCCGAGCAGGCCGCGGGCCGCGGTGATCTCCAGTTCGCGGGTGCCGCCCAGGAACGGCGGGATGACGGCCACGACCAGCGCGACGGCGGCGGTGACGAAGGCGCCGGCCACGTTGTCCCCGCTGACCGCGATCGCCTGGGCCAGAAGCACGGCGATCAGGACGTACGGGAGGAGGATGACCGCGCCCAGCAGGAGGAACACCCCGCGCCGGTACGTCTTGGCGCGGATCAGCGGGCGGAACAAGTCAGCCCTCGCCGTCCGGGTAGCCGACCCCTTCGCGTTCGGGATAGCCGACGTCGATCGCCGACACGTCGTCGAGCGCGTTCGCGATCTCGCCGGGCAGGGTCAGCTCCTCGCTCAGCAGCGCGCCCTGCAACTGCCCGGCCGTGCGGGCGCCGAGGATCGGGGCGGCCACGCCCGGGCGGTCGCGGACCCAGGCCAGCGCCACCTCGATCGGGGAGACGCCCAGCCCGGCCGCCGCGGTGGCCACCGCCTGCACGATGCTGGAGCTGCGCGGCTCGAGATAGGTCTGCACGAACGGCGCGAGATGCTCGGTGGCGGCCCGCGAGTCGAGCGGGCGGCCGTTGCGGTATTTGCCGGTCAGCACGCCGCGGCCCAGCGGCGACCAGGCCAGCACGCCGAAGCCGAGGGCCTGCGAGGCGGGCAGCAGCTCCCGTTCGATGCCGCGCTCGAGCAACGAGTACTCCATCTGGGCGGCCACGATCGGGGCCCGTCCCGGGTACGCCGTCTGCCAGGTCGCGGCCCGGGCGGTCTGCCAGGCCGCGAAGTTGGAGACGCCCACGTAACGCACCCGCCCGCTGTTCACGGCGTGGTCGAGGGCGGCCAGGGTCTCGTCGAGCGGGGTCATCGGGTCGTTGCCGTGCACCTGCCACAGGTCGACGTAGTCGGTGCCGAGCCGGCGCAGCGAGGTGTCGAGCGAGCGCAACAGGTGCCCGCGCGAGCCGTCGCGGCGGCGGTATCCGTGCGGCGTCAGCCCGGCCTTGGTGGCGATCACCACCTCGTCGCGCGGCACCAGGTGGTCGAGCAGCGAGCCGATCACCGACTCGGCATCGCCGTCGCCGTACACATCGGCGGTGTCCAGAAGCGTGCCGCCGGCCTCGAGGAAGAGCTTGAGCTGCGCCGCCGCGTCGTCGGGGTCGGTGTCGCGGCCCCAGGTCATGGTGCCGAGACCGAGCCGCGAAACCGCGAGCCCGCTACGGCCGAGCGGTCGTTGCAGCATGAGTGAACCTTATTCAGAGATTGTCAAGAGCGAAATCCTCCGGGCGCACGCCCTTTGCCTGTCGCGGGGGTCAGTAGGCTTCGGTGGACGGCGTACCTGGGAGGCAGAACGTGCGGCTCGGACTCAATCTCGGCTATCAGGCGGCATGGACCACGCCCGCCGATCACTTGGCGATGGCGCAGGAGGCCGATCGGCTGGGTTATGCGGTCGTGTGGGCGGCCGAGGCGTACGGGTCGGACACGGTCAGCATGCTGGCCTGGATCGCCGGCCAGACCCAGCGGATCGACCTCGGCGCCGCGGTGATGCAGATCCCGGCCCGCACCCCGGCGATGACGGCCATGACCGCGGCGACGATCGACACACTCTCCGGCGGGCGGTTCCGGCTGGGTCTGGGCGTGTCCGGCCCGCAGGTCTCCGAGGGCTGGCACGGCGTGCGTTTCGCCAAGCCCCTGTCCCGCACCCGGGAGTACGTCGAGATCGTCAAGATGGCGATCGCCCGGAAGCCGGTGTCCTATCAGGGTGAGCACCACACGCTGCCGCTGCCCGGCGGTCCCGGCAAGGCGTTGCGGCTGGGCTTCCACCCGCCGCGCGAGGCCGTCCCGATCTATCTGGCCGCCGTCGGCCCCAAGAACCTGGAGCTGGCGGGCGAGATCGCCGACGGGTGGCTGGCCATCTTCTTCGCGCCCGACGCCGCCGGGGAATATCTGCAGCACATCGAGCGCGGCCGGGCCAAGTCGGGCCTCGGGCTGACCGGCTTCGACGTGGCGCCCAGCGTGCCGGTGGTCGTGGGCGACAACGTGGCCTGGTGCGCCGACGTCATCCGGCCCTACGCGTCGCTCTACGTCGGCGGCATGGGCAGCCGCGAGCAGAACTTCTACAACCAGCTGGCCGTGCGCATGGGCTACGCCGACGCCGCGGCCAAGGTGCAGGACCTGTATCTCAGCGGCAAGAAGGCGGAGGCGGCCGAGGCCGTGCCGCAGGAGTTCATCGAGCGCACCTCGATCCTCGGCAACAAGATCCAGATCAAGGAGCGGATCAGGCAGTACGCGGCGGCCGGGGTCGGCACGCTGTCGATCAGCCCGTACGTGGGCGACCTGAAGAGCGGGCTGGACACGCTGCGGATCGTCGCCGAGGCGTACGAAGAATCCGGCGTGGCCGAGTAGTGGCCACCGTTCTGCTGCTCCGGCACGGGCGGACGACGGCCAACGCCACCGGCGAGCTGGCCGGCCGCCGCCCCGTGGAGCTCGACGACACCGGGCGGGCCCAGGCGGCGCGGGCCGGCGAGCGGTTGCGCCCGCTCCCGCTGGCCGCGGTGGTGACGAGCCCGCTGATCCGCTGCCGGACCACCGTCGAGCTGGCCCTGCCCGGCGCGTCCGCGGTGACCGACGAGGGCCTGACCGAATGCGGCTACGGCGACTGGGAGGGCCGCCCGCTCAAGGAGCTGGCCAAGGAACCGCTCTGGCCGGTCGTGCAGCAGCACCCGAGTGCCGCGGTCTTCCCCAACGGCGAGGCGATGGCCGCGATGTCGGCCCGCGCGGTGGCCACCATCCGCCGCTGGGACGAGCAGATCACGGCGTCGCACGGGGCCGACGCGCTGTGGCTCGCGTGCAGCCACGGCGATGTGATCAAGGCCATCGTGGCCGACGCCATGGGCCTGCACCTCGACCAGTTCCAGCGCATCGTGGCCGACCCGGCCTCGATCAGCGTCATCCGCTACACGCCGACCAGGCCTTTCCTCGTACGCCTGAACGACACGTCCGACCTGGCGTCCCTGATCCCGCCGCCGTCGCAGGACGGCGCCCGCTCGGACGCGGCCGTGGGCGGAGGCGCCGGCGCCGGGGTCTGACTGCTCTGTGTGACGGGTGTGTTACGGCTGGTGGGTGTGCGTTGCGCCCTCGGCGAACCCGGACCGGTCGGGATGCGCGGGCCCGTGCCGTCGTGGATAGGGTTGTCGGCATGACCCACCAGGTGCATTCGTTCGAGCCGCCGGAGCGGTTCGTCGCCGGGACGGTGGGCGAGCCGGGCGAGCGGACTTTCTTCCTCCAGGCACGCGGCGGCGGCCGGGTGGTCAGCGTCGCGCTGGAGAAGGTCCAGGTGTCGCTGCTCGCCGAAAAGCTCGAGGAACTGCTCGTCGAGGCCAACAAGCGCTTCGGTGTCTCGCTGCCCGAGGCGCCGGTGCTGGCCACGCACGACAACGAGCCGCTCGACACCCCCGTCGACGAGGAGTTCCGGGTCGGCACGCTCGGCCTGGCCTTCGACGTCGACACGAGCACCGTGGTGATCGAGGCGATCGAGGCCGGTGAGGCCGAGGTCGAGATCGAGCTGGGCGACGACGAGCCCGCCGTCACCGACGATGACGACGAGCCCGACGACGATGACGAGCCCGACGACGACCTCGACCGCCTCCGGGTGCGGCTGACCCCCGAGGCGACCCGCGCGTTCATCGACCGCGCCCGGCGCGTCGTGGCCGCCGGCCGGCCGCCGTGCCCGCTCTGCGGCCAGCCGCTCGACCCGGCCGGTCATCTCTGCCCCCGGCACAACGGCTACCACCGGTGACCACCGAGCCCGCTTCGGCGCTGGCCGAGGCCGACGCCCTCGACCTGCTGACCCGCGGCCGGCTCGAGATCGAGGGCCGGCTGGTCGACGCGTCCAACACCACGCTGCGGGCCGAGATCACGCTCGACGGGCTCACCCGCCGCTGCGTCTACAAACCCGTGCAGGGCGAGCGCCCGCTGTGGGACTTCCCGGACGGCACGCTGGCCGGGCGTGAGGTGTCGGCCTATCTGGTCTCCCGGGCGACCGGCTGGGATCTGGTGCCGCCGACGATCCTGCGCGACGGGCCGCTCGGGGCGGGCGCCCTGCAGCTGTGGATCGACGAGCCCGAGACGGCCGAGTCACTGATCGGGTTCGTGCCGGCGTGGGACGTGCCCGAGGGCTGGCTGCCGGTGGCCAACGCTCGCGACGAGGACGGGGAGGCGTACGCGCTGGCCCACGCCGACGACCCCCGGCTGGCCCGGCTGGCCGTCTTCGACGCGGTCATCAACAACGCCGACCGCAAGGGCGGGCACGTGCTCTACCCGGCGACCGGCTCGGTGCACGGCGTCGACCACGGTGTCAGCTTCCACGTGGAGAACAAGCTGCGTACGGTGCTGTGGGGCTGGACCGGCAAGCCGCTGATGCCCGAGGCCACCGACGTCCTGAAGGACCTGCTGGCCCGGCTGGACGCGTCGCTGGGCGAGGCCCTGGAAGACCACCTGACGATCACCGAGGTGCAGCACATCCGGCTGCGGGCCCGGCGCCTGCTGCGGTCCGCCCGGTTCCCCGATCCGCCGCAGGACTGGCCGGCCATCCCCTGGCCGCCGGTGTAGTTTTGCCCACGCCTCCGGGGTTTCTCTGACCGGTCCTGGATAGGGTCTGACCATGGACGCTTGGACCGGGCACGACGTGCCGACCCTGCCGGGAACGGCGCTGCCGCCGCGCCTCTTCGACTCCGCCCGACGCGAGGTCGCCGACAGCTCACCCGGTTCCACCGCCACCATGTATGTCTGTGGCATCACGCCGTACGACGCGACCCACCTCGGTCACGCGGCCACCATGATCTCGTTCGATCTCGTCAACCGGCTCTGGCGCGACGCCGGCCACGACGTCAACTACGTGCAGAACGTCACCGACATCGACGACCCGCTGCTCGAGCGGGCCGCCCGCGACGGCGAGGACTGGATCGTGCTGGCCATGCGCGAGACCGCCCTGTTCCGCGAGGACATGGAGGCGCTGCGCATCATCCCGCCGGCGCACTACGTCGGCGCGGTCGAGTCGATCCCGGCGATCGTCGAGCACGTCCGCGAGCTGATCGCGGCCGGCGCCGCGTACACCCTCGACGACGGCACCGGCGACGTCTACTACTCGATCGCGGCCGCTCCGCGCTTCGGCTACGAGTCGAACCTGTCCCGCGACGAGATGCGGGTGCTCTCGGCCGAGCGCGGCGGCGACCCCGACCGCGAGGGCAAGCGCGACCCGCTCGACCCGCTGCTGTGGCGCGGCGCCCGCGACGGCGAGCCCGCGTGGGACGGTGGCGACCTCGGCCCCGGCCGTCCCGGCTGGCACATCGAGTGCGCGACGATCGCCCTGGGCCGCCTGGGCGAGACGATCGACGTGCAGGGCGGCGGCAGCGACCTGCTCTACCCGCATCACGAGTGCTCGGCCGCGCACGCCGAGACGCTGACCGGCCGGGCGCCGTTCGCCTCGCACTACGTGCACGCCGGCATGATCGGGCTCGAGGGCGAGAAGATGTCGAAGTCGAAGGGCAACCTGGTCTTCGTGTCCCGGCTGCGCGGCGACGGCGTCGACCCGATGGCCGTACGCCTCGGGTTGCTGTCGGGGCACTACCGCAGCGACCGCGAGTGGACCGACGACGTGCTCAAGGTGGGGGAGGAGCGTCTGTCCCGCTGGCGTTCGGCCGCCGCCGCTCCGGCCGGGCCCTCGGGCGAGGGGCTGCTCTCGGCCGTACGGGAAGCCCTGCACAACGACCTGGATTCGCCCTCGGCTCTGGCCGTCGTCGACGCGTGGGCCGAGGCGGCCCTGTCGAACGCGGGCGACGACGATCAGGCTCCGGCGCTCATGGCCCGCACGGTCGACGCCCTGCTGGGAATCCGGCTCTGACACAGACCGTGCCACGGGCGACCCTAATTGCTGCCGAAAGGTTACGGACGGGTTCTAGAGTTTACGACCGAATTGGATGGGCTTAGCCGGAAAACGACGCATTTGTTGGGCCGAAGGTCCAGACTTTGGGAAGTCCTACTTTCTTCCGAAAGGGTAATTATCATGCGTCGTCCGGTCATGTACCTCGCCGGTCTCCTGCTGGCCTCGGGTGCGAGCCTCGCCCTCGCTGGCCCCGCCCAGGCCGCCGTCGCCCACGATGGCGCCAAGTCGACGTCCTCCCACTACTGGTGCGACGAGGACGACTACTACGGCTACAGCCACCACCACCGTCGTCACCACCACCGTCACGGTGGCGGCTACGACTTCTTCGGCGGCGGCGACCGTTACAGCTACACCGTGAACAACGGCATCCTGAACGGCAACAGCATCGGCATCGACATTTTCTGAGTGCCGTAGCCGCGGGAGGGCTGTTCCCCAGCCCTCCCGTGATCAGTCGACCCGAGGAGCCGCCGGCCCCTCGGGTCTTCCGTTTTCAGGCCAGTGCCAGCCCCGGGTCCGTGTCCGGCGCGGACGGGGCCGGCGCCGGGATCTTGTATTCCTCGGTCAGCGTCGTCATCGGGCCCGGCCACGTCGCCTGGGCCACCTCGATCGGTTTGCGGGTCTCGTCGAAGGCCACGTGCAGCAGATGCAGAACCGGGGTGTCCGGCCGAATCTGCAGGATCTCGGCCTCGTCACGGCTCGGCTGGCGGGCGGTGATCGTGTCGGTGGCCGAGGCGTAACGCTTGCCCAGCACCTCCTCGGCCTCCTGATAGAGCGGCCGGCCGAACGCCTCCGCCCGTTCCAGCGAGGTGCCGCTGACGTCGGTCACCCGGAACCAGGAGGCGCCCAGCTCGACCGTGGCCTCGTCGGTCTTCACCAGGTGCCGCCGGGCCAGCATCTCCGTGCCGTCGCGGACGCCGAACGCGTCGGCCACCTCGGGCGGGGCGGGCTCACGGCGTACGGAAACCAGTTGCTGGCGATAGCGGGCGGCGAGATCGGCGTGATAGCCCCGGTGCGCCCCGTAACGGCCGCGGGACAGCCGGTTCAGGCGGCGGCGGGTGCCGCGGACGTACGTACCGGAACCCGGTTTTGTGATCAGAATGCCCTCGACCCGGAGCTGGTCGACGGTGCGCTGAACGGTCTGCTTGGCGACCCCGAACATCTCGGCCATCGCCGGAATGGACGGCAGGCGCTCCCCGGGCTGCCAGTCACCGCGGCGGATGCGTTCGCGCAGCTGGGCGGCGATCTGCCGATGCGGGAACTCGGCCGCCCCCGGATTGATCGTCATCGTCGGCCTCCTCTCACCTAGGTTCCTAGGATGCCCCAGGCGGTGTGACGTTCCGGGTTGCGACACGCAGAAGCCCGGCCCCTTGGGGACCGGGCTTCTCGATACGTGGCTACCAGGATCCGGCTGTCGGACCGGCCGACCCGCCCCGCCGCCGCAGATACTTCTCGAACTCGCTGGCGATCTCGTCCCCGGTCAGCGGCTGAATGCCCTCGTCACCCACGCGCTCCTCGAGCTCGCGCACATATTCGCCCAGCTCGGCGTCCTGCTCGGCCGCGGCCCGCACGCGCTTCTCCCACTCGTCGGCCTCCTCGGCCAGGTCGGCCAGCGGCACCGGCAGGTCGAGCACGTCCTCGAGCCGGCTCAGCAGGGCCAGCGTTGCCTTGGGGCAGGGCGGGTTGTTCGCGTAGTGCGGCACGTGCACCCAGAACGACAGCGCGTCGAGGTCGGCGCGCCCGGCCGCCTCCTGCAGCACCCCGACGATGCCGGTCGGGCCGTCGTAGCGGGTCGGGACCACGTTGTACTTCTCGCC
Source organism: Actinoplanes sp. NPDC021490 (assembly GCF_055562135.1). Classification (NCBI taxonomy): domain Bacteria; kingdom Bacillati; phylum Actinomycetota; class Actinomycetes; order Micromonosporales; family Micromonosporaceae; genus Actinoplanes; species Actinoplanes sp. NPDC021490. Next base: position 3,004 of record NZ_JBVHFW010000013.1, on the reverse strand, counting down.
GGCCTCACGGTCGGACGCCGAGCCGCTGATCGGCAGCGGGCGCGTGTAGGGCACGTCGGCGAGCAGGGCGCCCAGCAGCACGATGCGGTTGACCTCGAGGCTGTGGCACAACTCGAGAACCTGCTCGCAGAACGTGCGCCAGCGCATGCTCGGCTCGATGCCGCGGATCAGCACGACGTCGCGGTCCGATCCCGGCGGGCTGGCCACCGTGAACCGGGTGGTCGGCCACTCGATCTTGCGAGTCTCACCCTCGGCCATCGTGATCGTCGGCCGGCTGACCTGGAAGTCGTAGAAATCCTCCGGGTCGATGGTGGTGATCTCCCGGGCCTGCCACACCTGCTCGAGGTGTTCCACGGCCGCGGTCGATGCGTCCGCTGCATCGTTCCAGCCCTCGAAGGCGGCGATGGCCACGGGGGATCGGAGCAGCGGGAGGCCGTCGAACTCAGTCATGCTGACAGCCTACGTTCACCCCGACCACACCACCCGGCGGCCGCGCCGCGCTCCGCTCACGCCGCCGACCGCATAAACCCACAAAACCAACAAAAACCATCATCCCGTACGCCTCGTCGCCTACCGCAAACCCCCGAGGGGTTCGCGGCTCCGGCGGCTGTTTGAGCGTCAGACTTTGGTCGGCAGTCGCCGGTGCAGTTCGGCCAGCAGCACGTCAGGGGCCGGCGACATCAGGCCCACGTCGACGAGGTAGGCCGTCCGGCCCGCGCGGCGGCGCATCCGGGGCGCACGACCGGGTCCCGAGCCCGGCTCGACGAAGTCGGCGTCGACCGGGGTGATGAGGAGTTCCGTGAAGGGCCCGCGATAGCGCAAGGACACCTCCTGGATGCCCGCCCACGGAATGTGCACAGGCCGGCGTCCGGTGGCGGCGAAGTCGAGCCCTCGCATCGAACTGTGCAGCCAGCCCAGCCGGTTCCAGGCCACCAGCAGCACCAGGGCAGCCGTCACGACCGGGACGACAAGAGCCAGCTCGCAGTAGAGCACGATGTCCCCGGCGGTCGGGGTGTCGCCCAGCGCCAGCCGAAGCATGACGAAGAGCACCAGAGTCGTGGCCCACACGGCCGCGATGACCCACAGCATCGTGACGTACACCATGGCTCGGGACTGCAGAAAGGTGACCGTGTCGTCATCCGGTCCGAGCACCTCGTCGATGTGCGCCACGATGGAATTATGCCCGCTTTACAGCGAGATAGGGGTGATTATGGGTAGGTGACCGTGACCCGGCTGGCCGACGACGACCCCGCAACTTGGGACAGCGCCGCCCGGCTCCTGGACGAGTACCGCCAGCACTACGGCGCAAATCCCGCCCCCGAGGCGGCCGCAGCCTGGCTGCGCGACCAGGTGGACGCCGCCCGCGCCCGCGTCTACGTGGCAACCAGCACCGACCAGACCGGCACGAGCGTAGACGGAATCTGCACGGTCGCCGCCGTGCCGGCCGCCCTGACCCTGCGCACGGCATGGCTGGTCCGCGACCTCTACGTCCGCCCCGCCGCCCGCCGCCGCGGCTTGGCCCGAGCCCTGCTCGAGGCCGTAACCGACGACGCCACCGCGAGCGGCGCCCACCGGCTCTCCCTGCAGACCGAGTCGACCAACATCCGGGCGATCGAGCTCTACGCGAGGATCGGCTTCACCGCCATACCCGAGGTAACCGTCATGGACAACGTCCTCTGACCGTCGGCGCCCGGGTCCTTCGAGGCGTTCAGCGGCCGAACCAGTTCTGGGGTGCGACGACCCCCGAGGAGTCCCTGGTGGGCTCGCCGCGGTCAGCGCGGATCCGAAGTCCCCGGCAATCTTCCGCCGTACCCCAATGGACAATCACGCTGCGTGACGTAACGCCAAGCGCAGTCGATAGCGGGTGACGCAAATCCACTCCCGGAACGTCTGCTCGCCTACCAGCACGCTCCGTAACCAAAGTGCCGGAGTTGCGTCAACAGCAGGAGGCGATCAACGCCCGGCGCATCTGCGTAAGTCGCCAGGATTTAGGCGCCTAAAGGTCCTGCCTGGAGCAGGTCACTCCGCAGGCCCCGCGCAAGGAGGCAATCCCCGAGCGCTCAAGGTCGTTGGGTAGTGGCCGCATCCCACATGCGCACTCATGCCGGCCCCGCAGTCGGGCCACATACAACCTCAGCCGGCCGACTAGATAGCCCGCGCGCCCAGTCACCTCGGGATGCGCGTCACCCCGGCGCCCACGCCAAGCACTCCCATAACTTCTGGGCGGGCCGGCAATCAGGCGCATAGCAGGTAGTCCTCGCAGGCATGCGGCCCGCGCACGGCAACGGATTTCGTACGGTAGGCGGTCCTCGTACGGCAGGCTGTCCTCGCGCGGCAAGCGCACCCGCGCATGGCAGGCAGTCCTCGCACGTCAGACGCCCCGGCACGGCAGGCGGACCTCGCACGGTAGGCGGTCCTCGCGCGGCAAGCGCCCCCGCGCATGGCAGGCAGTCCTCGCGCGGCAAGCGCCCCCGCGCATGGCAGGCAGTCCTCGCACGTCAGACGCCCCGGCACGTCAGATGCCCCGGCACGCCAGGCGGACCTCGCACGGCAGGCGGTCCTCGTACGGCAGGCGGTCCTCACGGCAAGCGCGCCGCGCGCATGGCTGGCAGTCCTCGCACGTCAGACGCCCCCGGGCACGGCAGGCGGACCTCGCAGGCATGCGGCCCTCGTACGGCATGCGCCCCGCGTACGGCATGCGGCCCACGTACGGCATGCGGCCCTCGTACGGCATGCGCCCCTCGTACGGCATGGGCCCCGGGTACGTCAGGCGCCCGCGCACGTCAGGGGCCCGCGCACGTCAGGCGGATCCCGCAGGCAGGCAACCCCTCGAAAACAGGGCCCACCCCAACCGGGGGACCCCCGCCCTCAGCCATTTTAGGAGGATTGGGAGATCTTGGGCGGGGTGCCTGAAGCTCCTGTGAGTCAAGTTGTGGATAACTGTGGTGTGGTGAGTAGTCCGTGTTGTCGTAGTGCGGTGTGGATGTGGGTGAAGATTTCGCGG
>NZ_JBVHFW010000012.1:184955-358588 GCF_055562135.1 Actinoplanes sp. NPDC021490 | reverse complement strand
ACCAAACGGGGCCAGCAACGGTGGGCGGTGACCCGACGGCCCAGATGCCACCCAGCCCTGACGGGCCGGGCAACAACAAGGGTCCACCAATGAGCGACGGTCCGTCACCACCCACCCCGCTACGACATCCAGCCTTTGATCTTGAAAGGCCAACTGTGAAGTTTGCTGGAGCCGGTGGCACCCACTAGTTACTGACGAGTAGCATCTGCTTACCACCGCCATTGGAGGTCCCTGTGCCCCGTGAAGTACGCGAGGTCGTCTTCGTCGACGGCGTCCGCACCCCGTTCGGCAAGGCGGGCGGCATGTATGCCGAGACCCGCGCCGACGACCTGGTCATCCGCTGCATCCGCGAGCTGATGCGCCGTAATCCCCAGCTTCCGCCCGACCGGGTCGACGAGGTCGCGATCGCGGCCACCACCCAGATCGGCGATCAGGGCCTGACCATCGGCCGCACCGCCGCCCTGCTGTCGGGCCTGCCCAAGACCGTCCCGGGCTACGCGATCGACCGCATGTGCGCGGGCGCGATGACCGCGGTGACCAACGTGGCCGGCGGCATCGCGATGGGCGCCTACGACGTGGCGATCGCGGGCGGTGTCGAGCACATGGGCCGGCACCCGATGGGTGAGGGCGTCGACCCCAACCCGCGCATCCTGGCCGAGAAGCTGGTCGACCCGTCCGCGCTGGTGATGGGCTCGACGGCGGAGAACCTGCACGACCGCCTGCCCGGCATCACCAAGGAGCGCACCGACCGGTACGGGCTGAACTCGCAGCTCAAGACCGCGAAGGCGTACGCCGACGGCAAGCTGCAGCCCGACCTGGTGCCGGTCGCCCTGCGCAGCGCCGACGAGGGCTGGGGCCTGGCCACGGCCGACGAGGCGCCGCGCGAGACGTCGATGGAGAAGCTGGCCACGCTCAAGACCCCGTTCCGCCCGCACGGCCGGGTCACCGCGGGCAACGCGGCCGGTCTCAACGACGGGGCCACGGCGGCGCTGCTGGCGAGCGAGGAGACGGCCCGCGAGCTGGGCCTGCCGATCGCCATGCGGATGGTCTCGTACGGGTTCGTCGGCGTCGAGCCCGAGATCATGGGTTACGGCCCGATCCCGTCGACGGAGAAGGCGCTCAAGAAGGCCGGGCTCACGATCGACGACATCGGCCTGTTCGAGCTGAACGAGGCGTTCGCGATCCAGGTGCTGGCGTTCCTCGACCACTACGGCATCGCCGACGACGACCCGCGGGTCAACCCGTGGGGCGGCGCGATCGCGATCGGCCACCCGCTCGCGTCCTCCGGCGTCCGCCTGATGACGCAGCTCGCGCGGCACTTCGCCGAGCACCCCGAGGTCCGTTACGGCCTCACCGCCATGTGCATCGGCATCGGCATGGGCGGCACCGTGATCTGGGAAAACCCCAACTGGGACGGAGCTGACAAGTGATCGAGCACCCCAATGAGGTCGTCACCAAGGCGCTCGTCCGCTTCGTCCAGGCCGGGGCGGCCAAGGCCGCGCTGATCACGCTGGACAACGGGTTCGACCACAAGAAGCCGAACAGCTTCGGCCCGGCCGGGCTCCGGTCGCTGGACGAGGCGATCACGGTGGCCACGGAGGCCAAGCCGGCCTTCATCGCCATCACCGGCAAGCCGTACATCTTCTGTGTCGGCGCCGACATCACCGGCATCCCGTTCCTGACCTCCCGCGAGCAGGCGGTCGAGCTGGGCGAGCTGGGCCACCGCGTCTTCGCGCGTCTCAAGAACTCGAAGATCCCGACCTTCGCCTTCATCAACGGCGCGGCTCTCGGCGGCGGCCTCGAGGTGGCACTGCACTGCCACTACCGCACGGTCTCCGGCGGTGCCGCGGCGCTCGGCCTGCCCGAGGTCGCGATCGGCCTGGTGCCCGGGTGGGGCGGCAGCCAGCTGCTGCCCAACCTGATCGGCGTGCCGGGCGCGGCCCAGATCATCCTGCAGAACCCGCTCACCCAGAAGGTGCTGCGGCCCAAGCAGGCGGTCGAGCTGGGCGTGGCCGACCAGCTGTTCGAGCCGGCCGACTTCCTCGAGCGCTCGCTGGAGTGGGCGGCCGCCGTGGTCGACGGTGAGCTGACCGTGCAGCGCCCCGAGGTCGACAAGGACATGTGGGAGGGCGTGCTCTTCTTCGCCAAGCAGCAGCTCGACGAGAAGCTGCACGGCGCGGTCCCGAGCGCCAACAAGGCCCTCGAGCTGCTGGCCCTGGCCAAGGATGCGTCGTTCGAGGATGGCACCGCGGCCGAGACGCAGGTTCTGGCCGATCTGATCATGGGCGACGAGTCCCGGGCCAGCCTGTACGCGTTCGACCTGGTGCAGCGGCGGGCCAAGCGCCCGGTCGGCGTGCCCGGCAAGGAGCTCGCCCGCAAGGTCACCAAGGTCGGCATCGTCGGCGCCGGTCTGATGGCGTCGCAGCTGGCGCTGCTGTTCGCGCGCCGCCTGCAGGTGCCGGTCGTGCTGACCGACATCGACCAGGCCCGCGTCGACAAGGGCGTGGCCTACGTGACCGACCAGATCGACAAGCTGGTGGCCAAGCGCCGCCTCGACGAGGGCACCGCGGCCCGGCTGCGCGGCCTGGTCAGCGGCTCGGTCGACAAGTCGGTGTTCGCCGACGCCGACTTCGTGATCGAGGCGGTGTTCGAGAACCTCGACCTCAAGAAGCAGATCTGGGCCGAGATCGAAAAGATCGTCACGCCCGAGGCCGTGCTCGCGACCAACACCAGCTCGCTGTCGGTGTCGGCGATGGCGGCCGACCTCGAGCACCCCGAGCGGGTCGTCGGCTTCCACTTCTTCAACCCGGTCGCCGTGCTGCCGCTCCTCGAGATCATCAAGGGCGAGAAGACCGATGACGCCACGCTGGCCACGGCGTTCGCGGTCGGCAAGGAGCTGAAGAAGTCGTCGGTGCTGGTCAAGGACGCCCCGGCGTTCGTGGTCAACCGGCTGCTGACCCGGGTCACCAGCGAGATCTTCCAGGCCATCGACGCCGGCACCCCGCTCGACGTGGTGAACGAGGCGATGGACCCGCTGGGGCTGCCGATGCGCCCGATCGCGCTGCTGCAGCTGGTCGGTCCGGCGGTGGCCTACCACGTGGGCGAGACCCTGCACCGGGCCTTCCCCGACCGGTTCGCCGAGTCGGAGAACCTCAAGAAGATCGTCGACGCCGGCCTGCCCGTCATGGTCGACGACGAGATCAACCCCGAGGTGGCCAAGCTGGTGGCCGGCGGGACGGCGCCGCTGACCGCCGACGAGGTACGCCAGAAGGCGCTGGACGCCCTGGCCGAGGAGATCCGCATCATGCTCGACGAGGGCGTGGTGGCGGAGGCCCAGGACATCGACCTGTGCATGATCCTCGGCGCGGGTTACCCGTTCCACCTCGGTGGCGTGACGCCGTATCTGGACCGCAGCGGCACCTCGGAGCGGGTGACCGGCAAGCGGTTCCTCCCGCCGGGCGTGGCCGGTCTGCCCGCCTGACGAAAAGTCGAATTCACGACGCCCCGCACCCCACAGGTGCGGGGCGTCGTCGCGTTCACACCCTTTTGCCCACATGGACCGTCCCGCCACCCAGAACGGTTGACGTGCGTGTTCGCGCCATGCCGATAGGCTCGCGCGGTACCCGATTGATGGAGCGCTTGATGTCGCAGCCCCCGTATCCCGGCCAGCCGTACCCCGGCGAGCCGTCTTCCGGCCAGCCGAACCAGGGTCAGCCGCCGTACCCGGGGCAGCCGCCCTATCAGCCACCGAACTACCCGCCGACCACGCCGTACCCGTCGTCGGGGCAGCCCGACTACGGCCAGCCGACGTACGGGCAGCCGCAGTACGGCCAGGAGCCGCCGCCGCAGTACGGTCAGCAGCCGCCGCCCTACGGCCAGCCTGAATATGGGCAGCAGCCGCCGCCCTACGGTCAGCCCGCCGGTGGCTTCCCGCCGCCGCAGGCGCCCAAGAAGTCGAGGGTGCTGCCGATCGTCCTGATCTCGGTCGCGATCGTCCTCGTGCTCTGCGTGGGCGGCGTCACCGCGCTCTACATGATCGGCAAGGACAAGGCCGACGATCTCGACAGCGCGATCAACGACGTCAGCACGACCGCACCGACGACGGCCCCGGCCGATCCCACCGCGGACCCGACGACCGAGCCGCCGACGGCCAACGTCACGATCGCCGAGCCGGCCACGCTGGGCGGCCGCAAAAAGCTGACCTCGGCCCAGTTCGTGGCGATCGCCAACCAGCTCAAGAGCGGCCTGGCCTCGGTGCCGGGCGCGACGAACTCGGTGGGCGCGCTCTACGGCGACGTCGCGGATCAGGACATCGTCATCGTGGCCGCGGCCGAGGCGCCGATCAGCAACCCCAAGACCGAGCTCGAGCAGACCTTCTACGGCGCCGGCATCGGCGGGCTCAAGATCGATAACATCACGAACGCGCCGGTCGGGGCGCTCGGCGGGGCCGCGAAGTGCGGCAGCTCCGAGACCTCGAACATCGACATGGCCATCTGCACGTGGGCCGACGAGGGCAGCGTCGGTATGTTCATCTGGTACTACAAGTCGGTGAGCAGCGCCAAGGCCGAGTTCCCCAAGCTGCGGGCCCAGGTCGAAAAGAAGAGCTGACCCGGTCAAGGCGACACGCCGGTCGCCACGATCACATAGTCGCATCGCCTCCGGAACGGACCGGTCACGGTTCCGCCCCGGAGGCGTTCGCGTAACCATCGGCGTTCAGGATGGTGGGCCGATACCCGTCCTGAGGAGATTTCGGTGGTGCTGGAGCAACTGCGTCGCGTCCGGTGGGCCGTGCGAGCAACGCTGCTGCTCGGCGTGGCCGCATCGGTGGTCGCCAACGTCCTGCACGCCCTGGACAACCCGATCAGCCAGGCCATCGCCGCCTGGCCGCCGCTGGCCCTGCTGCTCACCGTCGAGCTGATCTCTCGCGTGCCGGTGCACCGGCGCTACCTGGCCGTCCTGCGCCTGGTGTCCACGGCGATCATCGCGGGGATCGCGGCCTGGGTCTCGTACTGGCACATGGTCGGGGTGGCCGCCCGCTACGGCGAGACCGGGGCGTCGCCCTATCTGCTGCCGCTCTCGGTCGACGGGTTGATCGTCGTGGCCAGCATCTGCCTGGTCGAGCTGGGCGGTCGCATCTCCACGCTGGAGAAGGCCGAGTTCCCCGTGGCGCAGCCGGCGCCGGTTGCCGGCCCCGCGCCCGCGCCCGTCGAGTTTCCGTCGGCGCCGGTTCCCGGCCTGATCCCGAGCCCGCTGGCCGCCGCGCAGGCCCGCGTCAACGGCCCGGCCCGGACGCCCTCGGGCCCGCTCGGCCCGGCCACGGCCGCCGCCCTGGCCGAGGTCGCAGCCGCCCTGCCCCAGCCGGGCCCAAGAAGCAGCACGCCCCAGCCCGCCCGGGCCGTCCCCGCCCAGCGGACGCCGGCCGGCCCCGTGGTCACGGCGAGCACCGCCGACCAGGCCGCAAAGCCCCGCCGCTCCCCCGCCGAGACGGTCGCCCTGGCCGCCCGGATCAAGGCCGCCCGCCCCGACATCACCGAGACCGAGATCGCCGCCGAGCTGGGCATCAGCCCGTCCCGGTGGCGCTCGATCCGGCGCGAGGCCGCCTGACCTGCTAGGCGATCCCCAGTCCCTTGGCCCGCGGCACCGCAGCCGACGCGGCCACCACGGGTGTCGCGTCGGCCGTCGGCAGCGACACCGTCACCTCGAGCCCTCCGCCGGCCTGGGCCACCGCCGAGACCGTCCCGCCGTGCGCATCACAGACCGCCCGCACGATCGACAGTCCCAGACCGGACCCCCGCGACCCCGTACGCTCCCAGCCCCCGCGACGGAACGGCTCGAACAACCCCGGCACATCGCCGGGCTCGACCTCGTAGCCGGTGTTGCCGACGACCAGCTTGGCCTGCCCGTTGACCGTCTCGGTGCGCAGCCACAACCGGCCCAGCAGGTGGTTGTAGCGGATCGCGTTCTCGATCAGGTTGCCGGCCAGCCGGTCGAGCAGCGACGGATCCCCCACCACCGGCGCGGGCTGGAGGTCGGTCGTCACGTCGAGCTTGAGCCGCTCGGCCTCGGCCTTCACCGCCGACAACGCGTTCGTCACGCTCAACGACATGTCGGCCGGCACCTTGCGCACCAGCCGCCGGCCCGACTGGGCCTCCGACCGGGCCAGCACGAGCAGCGCGTCGACCAGCCCGTTGGCCCGCTCGGACGCGTTGCGCACGACCTTGGCCATGCGGCGGTACTCGGCCACGTCGGCCTCGTCGTCGCTCAGCGTCACGTCGATCTCGGTGCGCATCACGGCCAGCGGGGTGCGCAGCTCGTGCGAGGCGTTGGCGACGAACCGCTTCTGCGACTCGAACGCGCCGGCCAGCCGGTCGAGCATCGCGTCGAACGTGCGGGCCAGCTCGGCCACCTCGTCGTCGGCGCCGGAGTAGCGGATGCGCTGGTCGAGCGTCTCCTCACCGAGGCGCCGGGCGGTCTGGGTGACGGTGTGCAGCGGGCGCAGGGCCCGGCCGGCCACCGCGTACGCCCCGGCAATGCCGATGAGGCCGATCAGGAACAGCGCCACCAGGCCCTTGATCAGCATCTCGCGCGCGGCCTGGTCGATCAGCGCTTCCTGCCACTGGACCGCCTCGACCGTACGCCCGTCGGTGAGCGTGACCACCGAGCCCGGCTGCAGGCCCACGCCCGGGTGCATCACCTCGCCGACCAGCAGCCAGGCCAGCAGGACGAGGATCACCCCCGCGCCGACCAGCAGGATGCCGTTGAGCAGGGTCAGCCGCAGGCGCAGCGTGGGCCGCAGGGTGAAGCCGGGCCCGCGCTTGTTGCGGCCGAGATAGACCGTCATGAGAGAACGACCGGTTCGGGCACCCGATAGCCCGCGCCGACCACGGTCTCGATCAGCGGCGGATCGCCCACTTTCTTACGCAGCGTCATGACCGTCACCCGTACGGTCGTGGTGAACGGATCGGTGTTGGCGTCCCACACCCGTTCCAGCAGCTCCTCGCTCGACACCACCCCGCCGCGCGCCTTGAGCAGCTCTTCCAGCACGCCGAACTCCTTGTTGGTGAGCTCGATCGGGGTGCCGCCGCGGGTGACGACCCGGCGGGTCTGGTCGAGCACCAGGTTGCCCACCGTGAGCACGGGCGGGGCGGCCGGGGTGGCCCGCCGGCCCAGCGCCTGCACCCGGGCGACCAGTTCCTCGAAGGCGAACGGCTTGGCCAGGTAGTCGTCGGCGCCCAGCTGGAGGCCCTCGACCCGGTCGGCGACCGTGCCGCTGGCCGTGAGCATGAGCACGCGGGTCAGCGCGCCCGACTCGACCAGGGCCGCGCAGATCTCGTCGCCGTGCATGCCGGGCAGGTCGCGGTCGAGCACAACCACGTCGTAGCGGGTCACGTAGGCCATCTCGTGGCCCTGCAGGCCGTCGTAGGCGACGTCGACCGCCATGCCCTTGCGCCGCAGGCCCCGGGCGATCGCGTCGCAGAGGTTCCGCTCGTCTTCCACTACCAGCACACGCACCGCAGACCTCCGTCGAACCGCCGGGCCCAGCCTCGCCGACCAGGTGTGAAGAGGCTGTAAGCAGAAGGCTACCGAAGGGGCCACATGGCGACCGAGGCGTCGATGAGCCGGCAGATCAGCAGACCGGCCGTGGCCTGGCAGCTGTTGGACACGTCGGCGGCCGTGCCGAGCAGGCGCACCGAGAGCGTGGCCGGGTCGAGCAGGCCGTAGTGCACCAGGTATTCGCCCTGCACGTCGAGCTTGGCGTAGAAGCGTCCGTGGTCGGCCCGGGCGAGCAGTTCCCACCGGCCGAAGTTGCCCAGCGCCCGGCCCGTCTCCGGGTCGATCACCCACAGGCCGGGGTCGTCCACGCCGCGCTCGGCCCGGGTGGCCAGCAGGAACCGGCCCACCGGCTCGGCGTACGCCCAATCGGCGTTCTCCCACAGCTGCCGGCCGTTGTCCGGGTCGATCGCCGTGAGCCCGCGCTGCTGGCGGAACGTGCAGATCAGGTGCCCGCAGGCGGCCTGCATCCAGCTTCCGGACAGGTCGGCGCCGGTGTGCCAGAGCGGGGCCAGGCCGGGCAGCCGGTACGCGGCGAACCCGGGCGAGCCGTCGTCGGCCATCACCAGGTCGTCGACCGGCCAGATCAGCCCGTTGACGCGGCCGGGCCGGGGCGGGATCGTCCGGGTGGCGAGCAGCGCGCCGGTGTGCGGGTCGCGGCTCTCCAGCCGTCCCGAGTCGGTGAGCAGCACCAGCCAGCGCGGATAGTCGCCGTCCCAGCCGGTCTCGGCGATGTAGCCGTCCGGGGGCCGCGGCAGCGTCCAGCGGGTTCTCCCGGTGCGCAGGTCGAGGGCGTACACCGCCTCGTCCGTGCCCAGCAGCACCTGCCCGTCGGCCTCGGAGACCGCGATCAGCCGGGCCGTACGCCGCCAGCGGGTCTGCTCGGTGCCCTCGGCCACCGCCACCGTGGCCCAGGTGCCGCTCGCGTCGACCTGATACGACACCACCACCGTCTCGCCGGCCAGCAGCACCTGGTTGATGCCGCCCGAGACGGTGACCGTGGTCGTGCTGAGCAGTTGCGCGCCGGGCAGGGCGTACGTGCGCACGGTCCGGTGGCTCACCTGCGCGACCAGCGTGGCCGAACCGCTGACCAGCATCATCCGGTGCTCGTCGAGGAACATGGTGTCGCCGAGGCGGGCCGGTACGAGGACGGGCCGTTGGACGACCGGGAACGGGGCGGCGGCCGCGGTCACCGCGATCACGACGAGCGACAGCAGGGCCAGCAGAGCCCGGCGCGGCACCAGCCGGTCCATCTCGCCGGCGGCGGGTGCCTCGCGGGGCATCTCGCCGAGTTCGATGAGTCCGTTGGCCACGGCGCACCCCCACTCATTGTGCGCCGCCGGTCACCTTCGGAACAGGTCAGGCCCGATAGGCCCAGATTCGCAGGCCGCCGTCGGTGCGGCAGACCACGTGCCGCGCGTCGGAGGTGCAGTCGCTGACCGGTCCGCCGGTCACCCCGAGCGGCTGGATCTCGTCGCGGGCGGCCAGCACCACGCCGAACGCGCTCGCCCCGGCGTCGAGGCTGCGCCGCAGCACGATGGGCTGCCCGGCCTGACCGACCACCTCGGCCCGCCAGCCGGCCAGGTCGACGCGGGTGACGCCGGTGGCCGGGTCGACGAGCCGCACCGGCAGGCCCGACTCGATGCCCACCTCGATCACGTAACCGCCGTACTTGGCCAGGTCGACGTCGCCGGGCGCCCGCCAGCGGACCCGGCCCGTGCCCGGATCGAGCACGTCGAGGGCCGCGCGGCCGCCCGAGCAGTGCATCCCGGTGCAGTTGGCCGGGTCCAGCATCGTCGTCGGCACGGCCCGCTGCCAGCGCCGTTCCAGGGTCCCGGGGTCGTACGCGACCTCCCGCGAGACGACCCCGCGACGGCCGTAGTAGACCATCATCAGACCGTCGATCAGCTCGCCGGTGGCCGGGCCGACGCCGCCGACGTTCGGCAGCGACCGGCTCTCGACGACCTCACCGGTCGCGCCGTCGAGGCGGCGCAGCCGGTCGGAGGAGAGCAGCAGGGCGGCCGCCTCGTCGCCGGGCGGCACCGCCACGTTGACCGAGCCGGGCACGGTCAGCGTCCACCGCACCCGTCCGTCGGCCAGGTCGACGCCGCGCAGGTGGGTGCGCAGCGGCGGCTCGGTGTGCGGCTCGCCGGTGGACGAGAAGTACAGCATGCCCGGTTCGCCGGAGGCCTGGTCGTAAACGGTGTCCGGACGGAAGTCGTGCTCCTGTATGACGCCGATCCGGCCGCCCGGCAACGGCGTGACGGCCACCGGCGATCTCCATCGGATCGCCCCGGTTCCGGCGTCGGCGATCGTCGTGTCCGGCCCGTCGCCGAACAGCACCACGTCGCCCGCCTGCTCGGCGTTCACCCCGCCCCAGCTGACCTCGTCGGGCCCGGAGACCCGCACCGGGACGTTCGCCGTCCACAGCTTGCGCGGCGCCCGGTCAAGGCTCCAGGCCGTGATGACGCGTTCCCTGGCCGCGGCGGCCACCGTGAAGACGCGGCCGCCGGAGAGCTGGAACGGCGCTTCCGGGCCGCCGGGCGCGGGCACGGCGCCGAGGTAGCGCCAGAGCACCGGCAGGGCGGGAGCGGCGCCCCCGGCGGCCAGCACCAGCACGGCGGCCAGCAGCAGGCCGGGCATGCGGTAGCGGTGTGCGGGCGGGGGCGGGGTGGGCGTCTGGTCGGGCCGGGCGGTCAGGTCCAGCTCGATCAACGCCAACGGTTACCCCTTCTGGCCGTACGCCCAGATCACGAGCCGGCCGTACATCGAGCGGCAGACCAGGCGCTCGTTCGCCGCCTGGCAGTCGCCCGTGCCGGGCGGCAACGCCCCGAGCAGCCGCGGTCGGCTCTCGCCCGGCTGGGCAACGGCGACCATCGTACGGCCTCCGGGTTCCGTGGTCCGGGTGACCAGCAGGTGGTGTTCGCTGACCGTTCCGGTGACCGGGCGCCAGCCGGAGAGGTCGACCTCGAGGTTTCCGGTGCCGGGGTCGATCAGGCCGAGCGGCTTGGTGTTCTCGGCCGAGCCGTACGCGACGAACTGCTCGCCGAACTGCTGGATGCCCCGCCAGTCGGCCCTGGTCCAGACGGTGTCGCCGGTGGCGGGGTCGATCGCGCGCAGACCGTCGGGACCGGTCAGGCAGGCCAGGATGCCGCAGGTCACGATCCCGTACGCCCCGTCGGCGGGCTGGGACCACAGGTTGCGCAGGGTCAGCGGGTCGTACGCGGAGAACTCCATGCCGGGCCGCCCCGGGTGCCGCAGCAGGATCGTCCCGTTGACCACCACCGGGTTGTCCTGGTCGTAGTCCGCGCCCGGCACGCTGGTCGTCACCAGCCGCTCGCCGGTCACCAGGTCGTGCACGGCCATGGTCCGGTCGTCGTGCACGAGCAGCATTCGGGTGCCGGAGTCCGCGGCCCCGGGCAGCGCGACGAGCGTGGCGGTCGACGGCACGTTGACCGTCCAGAGGGTGCGGCCGGTCTCCGGGTCGATGGCGTCGACCGGCCCGTTGACCCGCCGGTTCATGCCGCCGAAGCCGCGCACCGGCACGACCGAGAGCAGGGTGGACGAGCCGGCCATGGTGACGACCTGCCCGGCCCGGCTCCACCGGGAGCCGCCGTCGTCGATCGAGACGGCGGTGGTGCCCGGGTCGCGCGAGCCGACGATCCAGGGCCGCATCAGGACCAGGCCCGAGCCGAGCCGCAGCCGGAAGACGGGCGCGGTCTGGCCGGCCTCCCACTGCGTCTCGCCGTCGCCCAGGTCGTAGGCGCTGAGCAGGCCGTAGCTCTGTGCCAGCAGCCGGCCGTCCTCGGTCAGCGCGTACGCGTCGGCCGGGCCCACCTTGAGGCTGAACACCTCGGTGAACGGCGGCTTCGAGGGCGCGGCCGAGGCCCCGGCGGTGAGCAGCACGAGGACGGCGAGGACCGCGGCCGGGAACCAGCCCGGGAACGTCGAGCGCTGCGGCGAGTCGTAGGAATCGGGTTCTCCCCGTTCCAGGCCCAGTTCGATGACCACCGTGCTGCCCTGAACCGTCATGCTCCAAAAATAACGAGCAGATAACGGAACTGCCCCTTCGCCGCCCGGTTCGCGGGCTTATCGCCGTTTTCTCGCGTTTGGCGTCACACCCGGTGGACGGCCGGCTGCTCGTCGAGCTTGGCCACCCACTCGGTGACCTCGCGGGCCACGTCCTGAGCCGTCAGACCCAGCTCGGCCAGCAGCTCGGCCCGGGTGCCGTGCGGGTGGAAGCCGGCCGGCACGCCGAAGTCACGCAGCGGCACCTCGACCCCGGCGTCGCGCAGGGCGCTGGCCAGCGCGTCGCCCACGCCGCCGGCCCGGACGCCGTCTTCCAGCGCGACCACCAGGCGGTGCCGGCCGGCCAGGCCGGTCAGCTCGATCGGCACCGGGCGGACCCAGCGCGGGTCGGCCACGGTGACCCCGAAGCCCTGCTCGGCCAGCCGGTCGGCGACCTCGAGGCCGAGTCCGGCGAACGAGCCGACCGCGACCACCAGCACGTCCTTGCGCTCGTCCTCGCGCAGCACGTCGATCTGGCCGACGCGGCGCACGGCGGGCAGCGCGGCCGGCACGGCGCCGGTCGGGAAGCGGACGATCGTCGGGCCGTCGTCGACGGCCAGCGCCTCGCGCAGTTCCTCGCGCAGGGTCGCCTCGTCGCGCGGCGCGGCGATCCGCAGGCCGGGCACGACGCCGAAGACGCTCATGTCCCAGATGCCGTAGTGGCTGGGCCCGTCGGGACCGGTGATGCCGGCCCGGTCGAGCACGAACGTGACCGGCAGCTCGTGCATGGCCACATCCAGCAGGACCTGGTCGAACGCGCGGTTGAGGAAGGTGGCGTAGACGGCCACCACCGGGTGCAGGCCGCCCATGGCCAGGCCGGCCGCGCTGGTCACCGCATGCTGCTCGGCGATGCCCACGTCGTACGCCCGATCGGGGTATTTCTGGGCCAGCGCCGCGATCCCGGTCGGCTCGGCCATGGCCGCGGTGATCCCCACCACGTCGGGGCGCTCGTCGGCGATCTTGACCAGCTCGTCGGCGAAGACGTTGGTCCACTTGAGCTTGGACGCGGCCAGCGACTTGCCGGTCTCGACGTCGAAGCTGCTCGGGCTGTGCAGGCAGTCGGCCTCGTCCTGCTCGGCGGGCCGGTAGCCGTAGCCCTTGCGGGTGACCGCGTGCACGATGACCGGCGCGTTGAAGCCCTTGGCCCGGCGCAGCGCCGACTCCATGGCCTGCACGTCGTGGCCGTCGACCGGGCCGAGATATTTGATGCCGAGGTCCTCGAACATGGGCTGCGGGCTGACCGCGTCCTTGATGCCGCGCTTGACCGCGTGCAGCACCTCGTAGACCGGCTTGCCGACCAACGGGGTCGAGCCCAGCGCGTCCTTGACGAGGTCGAGCACCTTTTCGTAGCCGGGGTTGAGCCGCAGCGTGGAGAGGTGGTCGGCCAGGCCGCCGATGGTCGGCGCGTAGGACCGGCCGTTGTCGTTGACCACGATGACCAGGCGGTTCCGGGTCGAGGCGATGTTGTTGAGCGCCTCCCAGCACATGCCGCCGGTGAGCGCGCCGTCGCCGACCACCGCGACGACGTGCCGGTCCTCCCCGCGCAGCGCGAACGCCTTGGCCATGCCGTCCGCGTACGACAGCGCGGTCGAGGCGTGCGAGTTCTCGATGAAGTCGTGCTCGCTCTCGGCCCGGCTCGGATAACCGGTGAGGCCGCCGCGCTGGCGGAGCAGGTCGAAGCCGTCCTGCCGGCCGGTGACGATCTTGTGCACGTACGACTGGTGACCGGTGTCGAACAGGATCCGGTCGCGGGGCGAGTCGAAGACCCGGTGCAGGGCCAGCGTGGTCTCGACGACACCGAGGTTGGGGCCGAGGTGGCCACCGGTGCGCGACACCTTGGCCACCAGGAAGTCGCGAATCTCCGCCGCCAGAAGGGTCAGCTGGTCGGGGCTGAGGCGCTTCAGGTCACCCGGTTCGGTGACTGTCGCCAGGATGCCGTCCGGGGCGGGGAGGGATTCGCTCATGGGGGGCAAGTCTATCGGCGTGCCGCCATGATGCATCCTCAGCCGATGGGCCCTCCCGAGGTCCTACACACAACCGACGCATGTCCGTGACCTGCGCCCTCGGTGACCTACCGCACAGTAACAACCCGGCCGGGGCGGCCCGGGGCCGGTCAGGCATCCTGGTAGGCACGCGACTGGCGGCACGAGGATGGATCGACCATCGGGAAGCCTGTCACGGGGTTGTCGACCGCCTGGGCCCCCGTGTAGAAGGAGCCCCATGCCTACTACTGAGCCAGCTGGAGCTGCCCGTCTGCTGCCCGGCAAGCCCGTCGCCGAGGCCGTCCTCGCCGACGTCTCCGAGCGCGCCGCCAAGCTCAAGGCCCAGGGCGTGACGCCCAGCCTCGCCACCGTGCTCGTCGGCGACGACGACGCCAGCGCCGGTTACATCCGCATCAAGCAGCGGCAGGCGGCCGAGCTGGGCTTCGACTCCCCGCACCGGCACCTGCCCGGCGACATCACCCAGGAGCAGCTGCTCGAGGTGGTGGCCGAGCTGAACGCGGACACCAGCGTGCACGGCGTGCTGATCCAATATCCGATCCCGGCCCATCTCGACTACGACGCCGCGCTGATGACGCTCGACCCCGACAAGGACGTCGACGGCATGCACCCGCTCAACATGGGCCGTCTCGCCGTCGGCCTGCCCGGTCCGCTGCCCTGCACCCCTGCCGGCATCGAGGCCCTGCTGGCCCACTACGAGATCCCGGTCGCCGGCCGCGAGGTCGTCATCCTCGGCCGCGGCGCCACGCTGGGCCGCCCGCTGGCCATGCTGCTGGCCCAGAAGCGGCCGACCGCCAACGCCGCCGTCACCGTGGTGCACACCGGCGTGCCGGATTGGGAGCGCTACACCCGGCGGGCCGAGATCCTCATCGCCGCGGCCGGCGTGCCCGGCATCATCCAGCCCGGGCACGTCCGCCCGGGCGCGACGGTGATCGGCGCCGGTGTCCGCTACGAGGGCAAGCGCCTGCTGCCCGACGTGGCCGAGGAGTGCGCCGCGGTCGCCGGCGCGATCACCCCGCGCGTGGGCGGGGTCGGCCCGACGACCGTCGCGATGCTGTTCCGCAACGCGATCACCGCCGCCGAACGGGCGGTCGCCACAGCAGCGTGACCCGGCCGGTGTCCAGGTCGTAGCGCGCGCCGGCCACCTCCAGGTGGCCGGCCTCGACCTTCTCGCCGAGGGTCGGCTCAGGGTTCCAGCAGGGCGACGCACTCCACGTGCTGGGTCATCGGGAAGCAGTCGAAGGCCCGCAGAGTGACCAGCTTCCAGCCCAGCTCCCGGAACGTGGCGATGTCCCGGGCCAGCGCGGCCGGGTCGCAGGCCACATAGGCCACCGCGCGGGGTCCGGCCGCCACCACCGAGCGCACCACCTTGGCCCCGGCGCCGGACCGCGGCGGGTCGAGCACCACGAGGTCGACCGGGCCGGTGATCCGGCGGCGGGACAGCGCGACGTCGACCCGGGCCTCGACGATCTCGGCCCGCCCGGCCAGGTTGGCGCGGGCCGCGGCCACGCCGACGGGGGACGATTCGACCACGGTGGTCCGCCCGTGGGTGCGCTCGGCGATGGCGCCGGCGAAGAGCCCGGCGCCGCCGTACAGGTCCCAGGTGATCTCGCCCTCGGCCGGGCGCAGCATCTCGACCACGGTGGCCGTCAGCGTGTCGGCCGCGGCCGGGTGCACCTGCCAGAAGCCCTCGGGCGGCACCCGCCACGAGCGACCGGCCGCCTGCTCGGTGACCTCGGCCGGACCGGAGAGGCGCACCCGTCCGCCCGCGCCGAGCGTGGTGCCTTCGGCCGGGTCGTCCGGCGGCAGCATCCCGCCGCCGCCCGCGGGCCGGGCCAGCACCGCCACGTCGCCGCCGGTGGTCGCCACCGCCTCCAGCGCGTCGGCGTCCGGCCATTCGAGCTTCAGCAGGTCGAGTCCCTGGATGGCCGGGTGGGCGATCCGGCACCGGTCGATCGCCACCACCTCGTGCGAGCGGTGCTTGAGCAGCCCGGGCCGTCCGGCGGCGTCGACGGCGTACCGCACCCGGCTGCGCCACCCGAGCAGACCACCGGGCAGTTCCTCCACCCGTACGTCGCAGGACAGCTTGGCCAGCCGCCGGAGCTGCTCCTCGACGACGGACGCCTTCCACCGTCGCTGGGCGTCCCCCGACGCGTGCTGCAGATCGCAGCCGCCGCAGAGACCCGGGCGCGCGTACGGGCACGGCGGCTCGACCCGGTCGGGCGAGGCCTCGTGGATGGTCACCGCGTCGGCCCGCGCGAACCCCTTGTGCAGCTCGGTGATCTCGGCGGTGATCCGCTCGCCGGGCAGCGTGTGCCGGACGAAGACGACCTGGCCGTGCTCGCCGCCCACCCGGGCCACGCAGTGCCCGCCGTGCGCCGGGGCGCCCACGATGAGCTCGACGAGGTCGCCCTCCTGCAGTTCGTTCACGAGTGGGCCTCACTGTTGTCGTCGGCCGCCGGCGTCGGCTCGGCCGGGGGACGCACCCGGGGGCCGCGCGCGGGCACCCGGGTCAGGCTCTGGTCGAACCGGTCGAGGTCGCGGTCCTGGCTGGAGCGCAGCTGCCACGGCACGCTGGTCACCATCACGCCCGGCTCGAACAGCAGCCGGCCCTTGATGCGCAGCGCGCTCTGGTTGTGCAGCAGGTTCTCCCACCAGCGGCCGACCACGTACTCGGGCACGAACACGGTGACCACGTCGCGCGGCGACCCCCGCCGTACGCTCTTGACGAAGTCGATGATCGGGCCGGTGATCTCGCGGTAGGGCGAGTCGACGACTGTCAGCGGCACCGGGATCTGCCGGCGTTCCCACTCGTCCTGGATCTGGCGGGTGTCCTTGTCGTCCACGTTGACCGTGACCGCGGTGAGCGTGTCGGGCCGGGTCGCCTGGGCGTACGCCACCGCCCGCAGGGTCGGCATGTGCACCTTGCTGACCAGCACGATCGCGTGGTTGCGGGAGGGCAGCACGGGCCGTTCCTCGGTGGGCTGCAGCTCCTGCGCGACCCGGGTGTAGTGCTTGCGGATGGCCAGCATGAGCCCGTAGATGACGATCATGGCGGCGATGGCGATCCACGCGCCGAGCAGGAACTTCGTGATCAGCACGATGATCAGCACCGCGGCGGTCAGCCCCATGCCGAACGCGTTGATCGCCCGCGAGCGGATCATCCGGCGTCGCCGCTCGGGATCACGCTGGATGCGCAGCAGCCGGTTCCAGTGCCGGATCATGCCGCCCTGCGACAGCGTGAACGAGACGAACACGCCCACGATGTAGAGCTGGATGAGCCGCGTGGTCTCGGCCTGGAACGCCACCACCAGCACCATCGCCGCGATGGCCAGGAAGATGATGCCGTTGCTGAAGGCCAGCCGGTCGCCGCGGGTGTGCAGCTGGCGGGGCAGGTATCGGTCCTGGGCGAGGATCGAGCCGAGCACCGGGAAGCCGTTGAACGCGGTGTTCGCGGCCAGGAACAGGATCAGGGCGGTGACCGCGCCGACCACGTAGAGCAGGACCGATCCCTGCCCGAAGATGGTCTCGGCCAGCTGGGTCGTGACCGTCTTCTGCACATAGTTGGTCGGCCCCGAGACGATCTGCAGCGTGGGGTCCTCGACGTACTGCAGCTTGGTCGCCCGGGCCAGCAGCACGATGCCGACCAGCATGATGATCGAGAGGCCGCCCAGCAGCATCAGCGTGGTGGCGGCGTTCTTGCTCTTCGGCGGCTTGAAGGCGGGCACGCCGTTCGAGATGGCCTCGACGCCGGTCAGCGCCGCACAGCCCGACGAGAACGTCCGGAGCAGCAGATAGGCGAATCCGAAGCTGGTGAGGTGGTCCTCCTCGGCCGTGATGACCAGGCCGGCACTGGGCGCCAGCAGGTCGTCGCCGAGCACGAAGACCCGGAACAACCCGACGAGGATCATGCCGACGATCACGACGATGAACGCGTACGTCGGCACGGCGAACGCGGTGCCCGACTCGCGCAGCCCGCGCAGGTTGAGCGCGGCGAGCAGGGTGATCGCGCCGATCGCGAAGGCCACCTTGTGCTCGGCGACGAACGGCACCACCGAGCCCAGGTTGTTCACCCCGGCCGAGGTCGACACGGCCACGGTGAGGATGTAGTCGACCAGCAGGGCGCTGCCCACGCCCAGGCCGGCCCGCGCGCCGAGGTTGACCGTGGCGACCTCGTAGTCCCCGCCGCCAGAGGGGTAGGCGTGCACGTTCTGGCGATAGCTGGCGACCACGGTGACCATCACGACCGCGACGGCCAGCGTGATCCAGGGCGAGATCCAGAAGGCGCCCGCACCGGCGATCGACAGGGTCAGCAGGATCTCGTCGGGGGCGTAGGCCACGCTCGACAGGGCGTCGCTCGCGAAGACCGGCAGCGCGATCCGCTTGGGCAACAGCGTGTGCTGAAGCTTGTCGGATCGAAACGGCCGGCCCAGCAGGAGCCGTTTCGCGAGAGACGTCGGACTGGCCACGAGTGCCAAGCGTACGGCCGCCTTTTCCGACCCTTACCCCGCCCCGGCCGCCGCTCGTGGCGGACGCATGGCAATCTCTCACCCAGTAGCGCCCATGCGGGAGGACACGACACGTGCACGTGGTGATCATGGGGTGCGGGCGGCTCGGTTCGACGCTGGCCCACAACCTCGAGGAGCGCGGCCATTCGGTGGCCGTCATCGATCAGAATTCGGACGCCTTCCGCAGGCTGGGATCGGATTTCGGCGGCACCACGGTGACCGGTGTCGGTTTCGACCGCGACGTGCTGCGCTCGGCCGGCATCGAGCGGGCCGACGCGTTCGCGGCCGTCTCCAGCGGCGACAACTCCAACATCATCTCGGCCCGGCTGGCCCGCGAGACGTTCGGCGTCTCCCGGGTCGTGGCCCGCATCTACGACCAGAAGCGGGCCCAGGTCTACGAGCGGCTCGGCATCCCGACGGTCGCCACCATCCGCTGGGCGGCCGACCGCATGGTGCGCCACCTGGTTCCCGAGGGCACGGTCGAGGTGTTCCGCGACCCGACCAGCGTGGTCTCGATCGTCGAGGCCCCGTTGCATCGCGACTGGGTGGGGCGCACGCTCAAGGCGCTCGAGGAGCGTACGGGGGCCCGGGTGGCCTATCTGATGCGCTTCGGCATGGGCACGCTGGGCACCCTGTCCACCGTGATCCAGGACGGTGACCAGGTCTTCATGCTGGTCACCGACGAGACGGTGGGAGCGGTCCTCGACGTCGCCGCCGGGGCCGACAAGGAAGGACAGTGACCATGCGGATCGCCATCGCCGGGGCCGGCAACGTGGGGCGGTCGATCGCGCAGGAGCTGATCGGCAACGGGCACCGGGTCATGCTGATCGAGCGCCAGCCCAAGCAGCTGCGCCCCGAACGGGTGCCCGAGGCCGAGTGGGTGCTGGCCGACGCCTGCGAGCTGAGCAGCCTCGAGGAGGCCGACGTGGCCGGTTGCGACGTCGTGGTGGCCGCCACCGGCGACGACAAGGCCAACCTGGTCGTGTCGTTGCTGGCCAAGACCGAGTTCGCCGTGCCGCGGGTGGTGGCCCGGGTCAACCGGGCCGAGAACGAGTGGCTGTTCACCGAGCAGTGGGGCGTCGACGTGTCGGTCAGCAAGCCGCGCCTGATGGCCGCGCTGGTCGAAGAGGCGGTGACCGTCGGCGATCTCGTACGCCTGATGACGTTCCGCCAGGGCGAGGCCAACCTGGTCGAGATCACCCTGCCCAAGAACGCCCCGTACGAGGGTCAGCCCGTGCGCGACGTGCCGCTCCCCCGCGACTCCGCGCTGGTCGCCATCCTGCGCGGCAAGCGCGTGATGGTGCCGACGGCCGACGACCCGCTCGAGGCCGGCGACGAGCTGATCTTCGTCTGCACCGCCGAGGTGGAGGACCAGATCCGCGCGGTCGTGCTCGGCAGCGAGGGCCGCGAGCTCGGTTAAGAGCCGAGTTTGCTGGGCTCGGTTGCGGGCTGCTGCTCGCTCGTGACGCGGTGGATCGCCCAGGCGGTGAAGGCGAACGTGGCGGCGTAGATCGGCCAGCTGATCAGGATGCGGACGATGCCGAGCGCGTTCGCCTCGCCCGCCGCCCACAGGTAGTACTGGATGCCCGCGCGGATGCACAGCGAGGCCACCCAGACCAGGGTCAGCCACTGGAACGTCCGGAAGAGCCGGGCGTTGCCGAACCAGTCCTGCTGACCCTTGTTGGCCATGATGCCCCACACGTAGCCGATGATCGGCTTGCGGACAAACACGGAGATCAACAGGGCCGCCGCCTGGGCGAACGTGAGCAGGATGCCGGGCAGGTAGAAATCCTCGGCGTTGCCCGTACGCCAGGCCAGGAAGGCGCCCACCGCGATGCCGAACAGACCGTTCACCGCATGGCGTACGGGCTGCTTGCGGGCCAGGCGGAAGGCGCCGATGGCCAGGGCCGAGAAAACCGCGCCGCCGATCGCCCAGTAGAGCGCCGTGCGCTTCTCGAGGCCGGCCACGGTGTCGCCGAGGATCACGTTGAGCGCCACGAACGCGAGCACCGGGATGCTGGACTCGATCAGCCCCCGCACCCCGCCGAGCTGCTCGGAGATCTGCTCGCTCATGGACGGGAAGGGTTCTTCCTCGTCCTTGCCGGGCGCGTCCTCGACCGGGTGAAGGTCGAGTTCTTCGACGACCTCCTCGGCGAGCCGTTCCTCCACGGATTCGTGCGCGGCGTGACGCGGCTCGCTGCCGGGTGTCACCGGGGCGCCTCCAGCTCGTAGTACGGGTTGTAGATCACCTTACGGTCGTCCCGGAGGGCGATGCGGCCACGCACGGTCAGCTGCCGCCCCGGTTCGATGCCCGCGATCGACCGGCGGCCCAGGAAAACCAGGGTCACGACGTCGCTGCCGTCCCACAGGTCGGCCTCGAGCGTCGGCAGATTGGTGCGAGGAGTGTATGCCACCGTGCGCAGCCGCCCCGACACCGAGACGACCTGCCCCCGGGTGCACTGCCCGGCCGGCATCGCGCCGCACTTGGCGCTCTCGCGCTGCAGGTGCCGCGCGTCGAGTTCGGAATCCGTGGCGGTCAACCGGTCGAAGAACCGGCGCAGGCCGGTGCGCTCGTCGGTGCTCATGACGTCTCCTCAGACCACCCATGGTGAGCGGCACAGCCCTCGTGTGCCGTGCCGCTCCTACACGGTACGCCCCTGGTGACCTCAGTCACGAGCCGCTAGACCGGCCGGCTGCCGTTCGTGCCGTTGTCCTGCTGTTCCTCGGCCTGCTCGGTCATTTCCTTGGGCAGCTGCAGCGGCAGCGCCTCGCGTACCGGCCGGGCCTCGGCGTCACGGACGACCACCAGGCCGCTCAGCACCTCGCCGAGCCGGCCCTCGCGGGACGGATCGGCCGCCGCGGCCCCCTGGAACAGCGCGCGGACCATCCAGCGCGGCCCGTCGACGCCCACGAAACGCACGTCGGCCGGACCCTCCGGGGTGTTGACCCGGGCCGCCAGCTCGACGCCGTACGCGCCGTCGATCTCGCGCGGCGCCACGCCGTCCGACTTCATGGCCTGGGCGATCTCCTCGCGGACCTCGTCCCAGATGCCCTCGGAACGCGGCGCCGCGAACACGCCCAGCTGGAGCGCGCTCTCGCCGTCGACCAGCACGATCTGCTCGACCACCCCCTCGGGGTTGGCCTGCACCCGCACCTCGACGCCGTCGACCGCCGGGATCAGCAGGCTGCCCAGGTCCAGCCGTTGCACGTCGTCGGGGGCGTAGGAGGAATCCCACGGTCCATGGTCGGGCAGCGGCGGTTCGTCGCCCGCGGCCATGCTCTGCTTGAGCGCCTCGGTGGGTGGCGCGTCGGTCGCACGTACGTGCTTCGGGCCGCCGCGCTTACGGGAGAACATCGTTGGCACCTTCCGTCCTAAACCTGCTGCTGCGTGGGCAGCGCGCTGTGCCCGCCGGTGGATCCGTGCCCACCGGCGCCCCGAGCGGTGTCGTCGAGTTCGTCGACCACGTGGAACGCGGCCCGCTCGACCCGCTGGACGACCAGCTGGGCGATGCGGTCGCCACGGGAGATCTTGACGCTGTTCACCGGATCGTGGTTCACGAGAATCACCAGAATCTCGCCGCGATAACCGGCGTCGACCGTACCGGGCGCGTTGAGCACCGTCACACCCAGGCGCGCGGCCAGGCCGGATCGCGGGTGCACGAGACCGACGTACCCCTGCGGGATGGCCACCGCGATGCCCGTACGCACCTTGACCCGCTGCCCGGGAGCCAGCTCGGCATCCTCGGCCGCGACCAGGTCGGCGCCCGCGTCACCGGGGTGGGCGTACGCCGGGAGCGGCAGGTCGGGGTCGAGCAGGCGGACAGGGATCACTACGTCGGTCACGATCGGGTCGGTCACGGTCGGGTCGGTCAAGGTCGGTCCTCACTGGCGCGGCTGCGGGCGGCACTCACCCTGCCATCCTGCCGTGCCCGGTCGCGGAGGCGCGCCGTACCCTTCCAGGGTGACACCGGAGTCCCCCGCGCGCACCACGGCCCCCGCCTATTCCGAGCGGCTGAGCCTGACCTGGTGGATCTGGCCGGTCTTGCTGATCGTCGTGTCGATCCTGGCCTTCGAGATCCTGCTCGGCTTCCACGGCCTGCCCACCTGGGCGCCGTTCGCCGTCGGAATCCCGCTCACGGCGGCCGGCATGCTCTGGATCGGCCGCCTGCGGATCGCGGTCACCGGCGGCGAGTTCCAGGTCGACGACGCGCGGCTGCCGGTCGAGTTCGTCAAGGACGTCGTCGCGCTCGACGCCGAGGGCAAACGGGAGGCGCTCGGCGTGGGCGCCCACCCTCTCGCGTTCGTGATCCAGCGCCCGTGGATCGGCCCGGCCGTCCAGGTGCTGCTCGACGACCCGGACGACCCCACGCCGTACTGGATCGTCAGCACCCGTCACCCGGTCGAGCTGGCGACGGCCCTGCTGCGGGCCCGCGGCCGCTAGCCCTCGATCACACGCCGCTTGCGCAGGTCCTTCTGCACGTGCTCGCCGAGGCTGCGGGTGGCCCGGCGGTTCAGGTAGCCCGCGACGGCTGCGCCGGTCAGCAGCGGCCCCAGGGTCGTCAGATTGCGCCCGAAGCGCTTGAGCAACCTCGTCTGCAGCTCGCGCCGGGCGGCCGTGCCGAGCACCGTGGCCACGCCCACGCCGGGCACCATCGGGTTGACCCCGCGCTGCTGCGACCAGGCCTGCACCAGTCCGGCAGCCCGCTGACCGAGGCTGCCCCCGACCGGCTGCCCGTAGATCTCGTGCAGCTCGCCGATGAGCTTGAGCTCGATCGCCACCACGCCCACCGTCTCGGCCCCCAGCAGGATGGGCGCGGACAGCAGGGTCGGCGGCGCGACCCACTGCACGGAGGCCACCCCGCCCCCGGCGGCGCCCACGCCGGCCGTCGATCGCGCGGCGTTGCGGATCAGACGTTCGGCCAGATCGTCGTCGGACAGGCCGGGGAAGTGCCGGTGCAGGGTCTCGAGGTCGCGGACGGGCACGTGCGGCGCCACGTCGGCCACCACGTCGGCCATCCAGCGCACCGCGGCCTTGGGCTTGAACATCTGACCCAGTCCACGGCGGCGGATGTCCCCGACGAGCCGGCCGAGGAGTTGCCGGCGGCCGGCCGGTTCCAAATCATCGGCGGTGAGCGCCGCAACCGTCTGTCCGAGCTCGGTATCGACCGCAGCCAGCTCCTGGCTTTTGACAGGTGTCTGCTCCAGGGCAGGCGGCACGCCCGTCGGCTCGGCGGTGTGGTCCGTTCCGCTCATCGTCGTCCTCCCGTTGTGGGCCCCCGGGCTCATCTCTTCATGGTGATTCCCGGTGTCGACCCCGGGTCAAACCCGGCAACGGCCTGACTCCCGACCGCGAACAGCGGTCGGGTTGTGGTGCGCTGCTGCGAGTGCCCGCTCAGGCGCACTCGCGGCAGATCAGATCCCCGTTCCGCTCCGCGGCCAGCTGGCTGCGGTGGTGAACGAGGAAACAACGGGAACAGCGGAACTCGTCGGTCTGCATCGGCAGCACCTTGACGGTGAGTTCCTCGTCGGCCAGGTCGGCGCCGGGCAGCTCGAAGCTCTCCGCCACCTCGACCTCGTCGACGTCCACTGAACCCGACTGCGAGTCGGCGCGGCGGGCCTTGAGCTCCTCGAGGCTGTCCTCGCCGAGGTCGACCTCATCGCGACGCGGAGCGTCGTAGTCGGTGGCCATCGGTCTTCACTCTCCTGTATCGATGTGTCACTTGGCGTTAGTAACGCCCGCGACGCTGTTTCGGTTCCCGGTTCCGCCGGACGATTTCCGACACTGCCCCTAACACGTGAAACTCCCCCGGTGGAGCGCGGAACGTTACCGCTGTCGCGGCACTGTTGTACGCGCCCGGGCGGCCCATTGTTCCCGATGTGACCGAGGCGACATCAAAGTAGGGGTATCCGCCTCTGGATCATCGTCAACGCGCCGGAAGGATTCCCTGTTTCCGCATGCCCGGCGCACAGACGCTAACCTCTCGACAGGTCCGCCCGTTCCCCGGCAGGCGCCATACCCCGTCTGTCCCGCATTCAGAACCGCCCTGGAGCCAACCCCATGAGCTTTGCGCGCGTACGAGCGCTGGTCGTTGTCGGTGTGCTCGCCGTAGCCGCAGTGGTGTTCGTGGTCGTGGCACTGGTACGCGACACCCAGGGCGGCAGCACCGCGGGCGCGGACTGCCCGGCCGGCGCGCCGAGGGCCGACCTCCGGCTGCCCGACGACCCGGCCGAGGTCTCCGTCAAGATCTACAACGGCACGGACAAGGCGGGCCTGGCCGACAGCGTCACGAACGAGTTCAAGAACCGGCGCTTCACCACCCAGAAGCCGGCCGAGAGCAAGACGAAGTACAAGGGCGTCGCCGAGATCCGCTACGGGCCGGACTCGGTCGGCAAGGCCCAGCTGCTGCGGGCGTACTTCCTGGCCCAGTCCAAGATGTCCTACAGCGCCAAGCGCAAGGGCCAGGTCATCGACATCGTGATCGGCAACGAGTTCCGTCAGCTGGCCACCACCACCGAGGTCAACCAGTCGCTGGTCGAGGTGGGCGAGCCCACGCTGCCGCCGGGCACCTGCCTCAAACCCGTCGAAAAGGACAAGGACTCCTGACCCGTACGGGGCCGGGCTGCTCACGGGCCGCCCGAGGCGTCCAGATCGGCCAGCACGTCGTGCAGCGCGCCGAACAGGGCCGGCGGAGCGGTCACGAGCAGGTCGAGGCCGGGCGCGGCGCCCCGCAGGCCGGACACGACAGCGCCGGCCTCGGTGGCGATCAGGCCACCGGCGGCCCAGTCCCACGGGTTGAGGCCCTTCTCGTAGTAGCCGTCGAGCATGCCCTCGGCGACCGCGCAGAGATCGAGAGCCGCCGCGCCGAACCTCCGGATGTCACGCACCTGGGTGATCAGCCCGGCCACCACGCGGCCCTGATGAGCGCGCCGCCGGGCGTCGTAGCTGAACCCGGTGCCGACCAGCGCCTGATCGAGCCCGGTCGCCGCCGAGCACCGCAGCCGCCGGCCGTCGCGCCAGGCCCCGCCCCCGAGCGTGGCCGTCCACTCGGTGCCGGTGGCCGCGTTCACGACCACTCCGGCGACCACCGCGCCGTCGAGCTCGGCGGCCAGCGACACCGCGTACTGCGGAAGCCCGTACAGGTAGTTCACCGTGCCGTCGATCGGGTCGAGGATCCAGCGGACGGCCCCGGGCTCGGTCGCCTCGGTGCTCCCGTACTCCTCGCCGAGCACGCCGTCGCCCAGGCGGGCCGCGCGCAGGGCCTCGATCACCTGACGCTCGACGGCCTTGTCGGCCGCGGTCACCACGTCGGTCGCGGTGCTCTTGGTCTCGACGTCGCCGATCGCCTCGGCCCGCATGCGCCGCGCGGTCGCCGCGGCGTCCCGGGCCACCCGGACGGCCAGTTCCAGCAGTTCGCCTCGGGCCGCGTCGAAATCGTTACCCGGATTTTTCCCGCCGCCGGTGGCCGCCTGGCCAGGGGCTGCGCCGGGGTCACCGGAGGCCGCATCGGCCGAAAACTCGCTCACGTCTTTGCCCTTTCCGCCGATACCATTCTCGTGCCGGGCGTCTCCGGCGAGGTCGGCGGCCCCCTGCGGCGTGCTGCGACGGGAGGATCTCGCTCGACGGCGCTACAATTCACCCCTGCCCACCGCTTCACGGACACCGAGCACCGATCGTCCGTGTCCCGGGGGTCCTCACACCAACACCGGCCAGCCTCCTCGCCGTGCGCTGCGCTGGGCTCATGGCCGTGCACAACCTCATCGCCTCCGGAAGGTCTTTCGTGACAGAAGCCCACCAGAACGGTGCCGACGTTCGCTCTCTCACCGAGGCCCTCATCACCCATGCCCAGGGCGCTGGTGGGCAGCTCACGTCGGCCGAGGTCGCGCGCACGCTGGAGTCCGCCCAGGTGAATCCGGCTCAGGCCAAGAAGATCCTCCGCGGCCTCATGGACGCGGGCGTCACCGTAGCCGTCGATGGAACCTCCAGCACCCGACGCAAGGTCTCCGCCGCCCGGGCCGCAACCCCGGCCTCCAAGGCCACCACCGCCAAGGCCGCCGCACCAGCCCGCAAGGCAGCGCCCGCTCCCAAGCAGGCCGCAGCCGAGGCCGGCGACGAAGCAGCCGGCGCCGCCAAGAAGGCTCCGGCCAAGAAGGCCGCCACCAAGGCCGTCCCGGGCAAAAAGGCAGCCGGCCCGGTCAAGGCGGGCAAGCCCGGCGAAGAGGTCCCCGCCGACGGCGAAGAGATCGATCCCGAGGAACTCGCCGCCGCGATCGAGGACGTCGTCGTCGAGGAGCCGCCGGCCATGGTCGCGGCGGCCGCGACCGACGCCGCCAGCTCCGCCACCGACGGCGACTTCGAGTGGGACGACGAGGAGTCCGAGGCGCTCAAGCAGGCGCGTCGTGACGCCGAGCTCACCGCTTCGGCCGACTCCGTCCGGGCCTACCTCAAGCAGATCGGTAAGGTCCCGCTGCTCAACGCCGAGCAGGAGGTCGAACTGGCCAAGCGGATCGAGGCCGGCCTCTACGCCGCCGAGCGTCTGCGCGCCTGCGACGAGGGCGAAGAGAAGCTCGAGCGCAACATGGAGCGCGACCTGCGCTGGATCGGCCGGGACGGCGAGCGGGCCAAGAATCACCTGCTCGAGGCCAACCTTCGTCTGGTGGTGTCGCTTGCCAAGCGGTACACCGGCCGGGGCATGGCCTTCCTCGACCTGATCCAGGAAGGCAACCTCGGCCTCATCCGCGCGGTCGAGAAGTTCGACTACACCAAGGGCTACAAGTTCTCCACGTACGCCACCTGGTGGATCCGGCAGGCCATCACCCGCGCCATGGCCGACCAGGCCCGCACCATCCGCATCCCGGTGCACATGGTCGAGGTCATCAACAAGCTCGGCCGCATCCAGCGCGAGCTGCTCCAGGACCTGGGCCGCGAGCCCACGCCGGAGGAGCTGGCCAAGGAAATGGACATCACCCCGGAAAAGGTCCTCGAGATCCAGCAGTACGCCCGGGAGCCGATCTCGCTCGACCAGACGATCGGCGACGAGGGCGACAGCCAGCTCGGCGACTTCATCGAGGACTCCGAGGCGGTCGTCGCGGTCGACGCGGTGTCGTTCTCGCTCCTCCAGGACCAGCTGCAGCAGGTTCTCCAGACGCTCTCCGAGCGCGAGGCGGGCGTGGTGCGGCTGCGGTTCGGCCTCACCGACGGCCAGCCGCGCACCCTGGACGAGATCGGCCAGGTTTACGGGGTCACCCGTGAGCGCATCCGGCAGATCGAGTCGAAGACGATGTCGAAGTTGCGACACCCGTCCCGCTCCCAGGTTCTCCGCGACTACCTGGACTAGGGACGTTTGGTCAACAAAGCGTGCCCGAATGGTCACCACCCGTACAACATCGGGTGGTGATCAGACCGTTGTGCAGAAGTGATCGTTGACGTGGCACCCTTGGATCACGGCACACTAAGCCCAGCACGTGTGACCTCGGTCCCCCCGGGGCACCGTGGGAAGGCTGCAACGGTGCAGGGTGTTGCACGATGTGAGCAGTAGCCGAGGAACGTGTTCATCGGTTCGAACAGAGGAGGAAGGCGATGACCCCGACTCTCACGCCGCCGGCGGGTAGTTTGGCCGGCACCGCAGCCGATGAACGGTGCGACCGCTGCAATGCAGCCGGAAAGCTCCGTTTGACCCTGGCTGGTGGAAGTGAGCTGGTGTTCTGCGGACACCACGCCAACCGGTACGCCGAGGACCTGGTGAAGATCGCAGTGCAGTTCACGGCGGACCCCGAGTTCACCTGGCGCGGCGCGGACATGATGTCTAACTCCAACTGAAGAGTCCTCAACCCCCCAAGCAAGACTCAAAAAGGGGCGCCCACGGTGTGGGGCGCCCCTTTCCATGCGCTCAGCACCCCTAGCCGCACCCCGCGCCCGCCCGGCCGCCGCGCCCCATTGGCATGCCCGCGCCCGTCGCCACACCCGCGCGTCGCCGTGCTCCATGCCCGTCGCCGCGCCCGCGCCCTGCGCCCGTGCAACATCCACGACGAGGCGCTGCGCTCAGCGGACCCCCGCGCGCGGAAACCACCGTGCGCCCGGCGCTCCGCAGCAATGGCCCTGCGCATCCCCCGGCAAACTGGTCACCACCGCCAGCCTGGCCCTGCAGCCCCTGCAGCCCTGCAGCCCTGCGCGCCGCGCCGGCAACCGCCCTGCGTTCCGGCCCGCCGAAGCGTCCGCCGCCTGCGTTGGAACCGCGGTCCCCGCAACCGATCTGCGCTCAGCCGCAACTGTGACCCCTGCACCCGTCCTGCACTCAGCCGCAGTGCGGCGCACTGCAACCGTCCTGCCGTTCTCGGCCACAACAGCGCCCCGCGAAGCCCCGCGGTCTTTGGCTACTGCGTCCGGCGGCCTCAGGCGCTGGCTGGCCGCTCAGGTCAGGGCAGGCCACCCTGGTCGGCCTCGGCGTCCCACAGGCGCTCCACGGTCGTGCTGAGGGCCTTGGCGACCTTCAGGGCCAAGTAGACCGAGGGCGCGTAATCTCCCGTCTCCATCGCGATGATGGTCTGGCGGCTCACCTGCACCTCGCTGGACAGGCTCTGCTGGGTCAATCCGGCCTCCTTGCGCGCCGCACGGATGCGTACCCCCGCCGTCCCGTCCGCCTCTGGTGCGCGAACCGGCCCCGATGGTGGCGCCATCAGTCTTCGTCCTCGGAGGCGAGGGCCTCTTGACGGCGCAGGCGCCGGCTCTGGGCCATCTGAATGATCAGCCCACCCGCCCCGCCGATTACGCCGCCGACCGCCGCGCCGATCCAGGTCGAGCCCTCGGAGTCGTAGGCGCGGAGGGCACCGACGAAGAACACCGCGTAGGGCAGGCCGCCCAACAGGCCCAGAAAGATGCGCTTGGCGCCCCAGCGGCGAGGCAGGGTGTCGACGCGGCGACTCCGCACATACCACCCGCAGATGACCGTCGGGATGAACATGGCGACCAGCACGACGGAGAGCGGAAGCACCGAAGAGCGCCCCAGCGGCCACACCATGATCGCCGCAGCCCACGGGACCGCGAGCCACTGCATGGAGGCGGCAGCGGCAATGC
Organism: Actinoplanes sp. NPDC021490; assembly: GCF_055562135.1. NCBI lineage: Bacteria > Bacillati > Actinomycetota > Actinomycetes > Micromonosporales > Micromonosporaceae > Actinoplanes > Actinoplanes sp. NPDC021490. The sequence goes on along the minus strand of NZ_JBVHFW010000012.1, from coordinate 329,390 downwards.
CCTCATACCACCGGAGGCGCTCGCGCTCGTCGCCGTAGATGTCACCGTCGAGATCAAGATTCCAGCGCACGACCCGATCGAGAATTGTCGTCGTCATGCGTCCATCATCGTGTGAAGTCCACTTGACGTCAAGTGCTCTTGACGTCAAGACTGCTTCACATGACTTCACCTATGCCGGCGTCCTCGCGTACGGGCGTCAGAGGGTCTGGATCGTCGCGATGCGCTCCTCGAGCTGTTCGATGGTGGCTTGCGCGCTCGGCGGCCCTCCACACAGTCGGCGCAGCTCCGCGTGGATCTTGCCGTGCGGCAGATTAGTGCGGTGGTGATGCGCCGCGACCAGCGTGTTCAGCTGCCGGCGCAGGCTGTTGCGCCGCTCCCCCGCGGTCATCGGCACCGGGGCTTCACGCTGAGCCGGGGCCGGCGCGGGCTCGGCCGCCTTCCGCCTCTTCTGAGCCGCCAGCTGCTCCGCCTGGCGCTTGTTCAACAGCACCGACACCTGGTCGGCGGTGAGCAGGCCGGGCAGTCCGAGATATTCCTCCTCCTCGGCCGTGCCGGTCATCGCCCCCATGCCGAAGGACGTGCCGTCATAGATCACCTGGTCGAGCTCGGCCGTCGCCGACAGGGCCTCGAACTGCTTCTCGAGCTCGCCCTCCGCGTTCTCCTCGCGCTGAGCGCGCTCGAGCAGGTCGTCGTCCAGGCCGTCCTTCTGCTTCGGCAGGCCCAGCACGTGGTCGCGCTGCGCCTCCATCTCGCTGGCCAGCCCGAGCAGATGCGGCACGCTGGGGAGGAAGACGGTCGCGGTCTCGCCCTTGCGTCGGGCCCGCACGAAACGGCCGATCGCCTGGGCGAAATAGAGCGGGGTGGAGGCGCTGGTGGCATAGACGCCGACCGCCAGCCGCGGGATGTCGACGCCTTCCGAGACCATCCGCACCGCGACCATCCAGCGGTCCTGCGAGGTGGCAAAGGTGGCGATCCGCTTCGAGGCGCCCTCGTCGTCGGAGAGCACGACCGTGGCCGGCTCGCCGCTGATCTCACCGATGAGTTTCGCGTACGCCCGGGCCGTCTGCTGATCGCTGGCGATGATCAGCCCGGCCGCGTCAGTCATGCCGTGCTCGCGCAGCTTGCTCAGCCGGGCGTTGGCCGCCCGCAAGACCTGGGGCATCCAGTCGCCGCGGTGATCGAGCGCGGTCCGCCAGGCCTGCGCGATCAGATCCTTGGTCATCGGCTCGCCGAGGCGGGCAGCCAGTTCGTCGCCGGCGTTCGTCCGCCACCGCGTCTCGCCCGAGTAGGCCATGAAGAGCACCGGCCGCACGACGCCGTCGCGCAGCGCGTCGGAATAGCCGTAGACGGAGTCGGCCCGGGAACGCTGCAGGCCGTCGTCGCCCCGCTCGTAGGAGACGAACGGGATCGGGTTCTCGTCCGAGCGGAACGGCGTACCGGTGAGCATCAGACGGCGTACGGCGGGCTCGAAAGCGTTCTTGACTCCGTCACCCCAGCTGCGCGAATCGCCGGCGTGGTGGATCTCGTCGAGGATCACCAGCGTCGGGCGGGTCATTGTGCGGCGGCGGTGCACGGCCGGGGCCATGCCGACCTGCGCGTAGGTGAGCACGGCGCCGTGGAAGTCACGCGACGAGTGGATGTCGGAGTTGCGGAAGGCGTGGTCGAGCTGGATGCCGACCCGGCCCGCGGCGGCGGCCCACTGCACCTTGAGGTGCTCGGTCGGGCAGACCACGGTGACCGCCTCGACGGTGCCGTCGGCCAGCAGCTCGGCGGCGATCCGCAGCGCGAAGGTGGTCTTGCCGGCGCCGGGGGTCGCCACCGCCATGTAGTCGTCACCGCGACGGCGCAGATAGCCCACGAGAGCCTTGCGCTGCCAGTCACGAAGTGGCGGGAAGGTTTCCAGATCCGGCAGTGGCGGGCTCAAGCTGCGACGATCCTTCCCTCAAGAAAGCACCTCCGGCACTGGACCGAAGGCGGCAACCAGCATAGCCGCGACGGCGGCGGGACGCGGGTCACGGCGCAGCCACCGGAGCGGACCAGCGGCGATAGAGCGCCACCAGCCGGACACCGGTGATGAGCAGGGCCGACACCGCCATCGTCAGCGCGTCGGCGACGTCCATGCTGCGCAGGATCGTGACAAGAATCGCGCCGCCCAGGGCCGCAACGGCATAGATGTCACGCTGCAGGACCACCGGGATCTCGCCGGTCATCAGGTCGCGGGCGAGCCCGCCGCCGATCGCGGTCAGCATGCCGATCAGGCAGGCGCCGACCGCCGGCACGCCCGCGTCGAGCGCCTTGATCGTGCCGGTGACGGTGAAGAGACCGAGTCCGGCCGCGTCGAGCAGCAGGACGGGCCGGCGCCAACGGGCCAGCCGGGGGTGCAGCCAGAACACCGCGAGAGACGCGGCTACCGCGGTCATCGAGTAACGCCAGTCGGCAAAGGCCAGCGGCGGCACTGCTCCGATCACCAGATCGCGCAGAATGCCGCCGCCGAGCGCCGCCACGAACCCAACGAACGCGATGCCGAACAGATCCAGCCGCTTCGCGACGCCGGCCGAGGCGCCCGAGGCTGCAAAGACCGCGACGCCGATCAGGTCGGCGGCGAGAAGCCCGTCACCACTCGTCAGCGCTGCATCGATTCGTAGATCTCCTTGCACTGCGGGCACACGGGAGAACCGGGCTTGGGCGACTTGGTCACCGGGAACTTCTCGCCGCACAAGGCGACGACGTACGTCCCCATGACCGCACTCTCCGCGATCTTCTCCTTGCGCACGTAGTGGAACATTTCCGGCCCGGTGTCGGCATCCTTGGTTTCCGGACGCTCCAGAATCTCCGTGCTCACGACATCTGCCCTTCATCCACGTTCTCGGGTCGAACCGCCGGTCCCCCCGGCCCTCGGCGGCCTAACGAAAGCTCCAACCCGCAAGTGTGACACCTCGGACCGGACCGGTCCAATGACCTGGTCTTCAGTCTTGGGCCGAGCGACTCCGGTTTTTCGTTGGCGGGCTCAGCGGCACCGTACGGTAGCTGTCGTGACTGACTTCGCGATTCAATACGGCGAGCACGTGACCCGTGCACGCCGGGACGGCCGGCCGGTGGTCGCGCTGGAGAGCACCATCATCTCGCACGGGCTGCCGCACCCGGACAACCTTCGGGTGGCACGCGAGATCGAGCAGACCGTACGGGAGCAGGGCGCCGTGCCCGCCACGATCGGCATGATCGGCGGCGAGCTCGTCGTGGGCCTGGACGAGGCCCAGATCGAGCACCTGGCCCTGGCCGAAGGGGTGGCGAAGCTCTCGGTCCGCGATCTCGCCGTGGCCGCCGCCCGGCGCGCGGACGGCGCCACCACTGTCGCCGCGACCAGTGCCGTCGCGGCCGCCGCGGGCATCGGCGTGTTCGCGACCGGCGGCCTGGGCGGCGTACACCGCGAGGCCAACGTCACTTTCGACGAATCGGCCGACCTCACCACGCTGGCCGACACGCCGATCGTCGTGGTCTGCGCCGGCGTGAAATCGATCCTCGACGTCGGCGCCACCCTGGAGCGGCTGGAGACCCTCGGCGTCGCCGTGGCCGGCTATCGCACCAAGCGCTTCCCCGGCTTCTTCATCACCGACGGCGGTTTCGACGTCGACTGGGAGCTCGACTCGCCCGAGCAGGTCGCCGACGTGATCCGCGCGCGGGCCGACCAGAACGTGGGCGCCGGCGCGCTAATCCTCGCCAACCCGCTGCCCGTCGACGAGCAACTCGACCCCGACCTGCACGACCACACGCTCTCCGAGGGCCTGTCTCTGCTCGCGCGGGGCGGGATCACCGGCAAGGCCGTCACGCCGTTCCTGCTCAGCCACTTCCACGAGAGCACCGAGGGCCGCAGCCTCGAGGTGAACGTGCGGATCATCCTGCGCAACGCCGAGCTCGCCGCCAAGATCGCGGTGGCCACGGCCAAGTCGTCGACGGCCCCGCTCGGCTTCAGCGTCCCTGCGTGATCATTGTTGTGGGTGACCTGGTCACCGATGTCCTGGTGGCGCACGGCGGCCCGATCGAGCTGGGCTCGGACACCGCCGCCGCGATCACTGTGGGCGGCGGTGGCCAGGCCGCGAACACGGCCGCCTGGCTCGCGCACTCCGGTCGTCCGGTCACGCTGATCGCCGCCGTGGGTGACGATCCGGCGGGCCGCGAGCGGGTGGCCGAGCTGGCCGCCGCGGGCGTGCGGTGCGCGGTGCGGGCCCATCCCGGGACGGTCACCGGCAGCATCGTCGTGCTGGCCGGTCCCGACGAACGCACCATGATCACCGACCGTGGCGCGTCCCTGCTGCTCGACCCGGCCGACGTGCGGGCGGCCGTCCTCGACACTCCCCAGGCGGCCCACCTGCACCTTTCCGGCTATCCGCTGCTGCACGACGGTTCCCGGGCGGCGGGTGTGGCGGCGCTGGCGGCCGCCTCCGAGCGGGGCCTGACCACCAGCGTCGATGCGGCCTCGGCGGCCCCGTTGCGCTCGGTGGGGGCCGAGGCCTTCCTGACCTTCGTACGGGGATGCGACCTGCTGCTGTGCAACGCGGACGAGGCTGACGTGCTCGCCGGTCCGGGCAGCCCCGCCGAACAGGCGAAACGGCTTACTGCCCACGTACGCAACGCAATCGTCAAACAGGGCAGCGCGGGCGCAACGTGGGCCGTCCGCGACGGCGGCGTGCACGCGGCCGCCTCCGATCGCGTCCCCACGGTGGATCCGACCGGCGCGGGCGACGCTTTCGCGGCGGGCCTTCTGGCAGCTTGGCTGGTCGGCAGCTCACCCGAAGCAGCCCTCAAGTCGGGCGCCGAACTGGGAGCCGCGGCTGTCTCCCGGATAGGCGCCCGCCCACCCTCGGCTTAGCTCGCGACCTGGGCTTAGTTCGCGGTCCGGGCCTAGCTCGCGATCTGGGCCTAGCTTGTCGCCTGCCGGCTTCGGTCAGCCCTTGTCGCGGTCACGAGGATCGGTGGAGACCCACTGCTCTCCGGTTTCGGTGGGCTCGAGGTCGATGGTCAGGTATTCGGTCGCCTCGGCGGAGTGCTGCGGCAGTGTCGACTGCGGCTTCGCCTCACGGGCGGCGGCCGTGGCCGCGCGCTCGGCCTTGGTCTTGGCCGGCCGGTCATTGGCGATCAAGACGGCCGCCCAGGGCAGAAACACCATGCCGAGGGCGCACAGGCTGAGCCACAGGGGCAGAAGGGGTGGTCGAACGCTGACCAGAACGGCGCCGAGGACCACGCAGGCGGCACGAATGCCCATCATCGTCACGTAGCGGATCTGGCGGCTGCGGAACTGATCGTCCGGGCTGCGAGCGGCGTCCGTGATCAGAACCGGCTGCTTCTTCACGTTGGGTCTCCGATCGACCCCTCATACTTGCACCGTTGATGCCGCTACGCCCACTGCGATCGCGAGCAACCGCCCAACGAATACCCGCGAACCGGCATATCCGCAGCTCAGCGCTTCCACAGAGGGCCCTGCCAGATCGCCACCGACTCCCGGCCGCCGACGTGTGCGCGTCCGTCCCGGTGGCCGTCCGGCTCAAGCCTTGGCGGCGGCCTTCATCTCTTTCTTATAGGCGCGCACCTTGCCCAGTGACTGATCGTCGACGATGTCGGCCACCGACTTGAACGAGCCGTCCTCGCCGTACCCACCGGCAGCCTCGCGCCAGCCCGACGGCTCCACCTCGTACTGCTTGCCGAGCAGCGCCGCGAAGATCTGCGACTTCTGCTTGCCGAACCCGGGCAACGACGCCACCCGTCCCAGCAGCTCGCGGCCGTTCTCGACGCCGGTCCACAGGTTGTCCGCCTGCCCGTCGTACCGCTCGACCAGCGCCCGGCAGACCTCCTGCACCCGCAATGCCATCGCCTTGGGGAACCGATGCAGCGCCGGCGGCTTGGCGAAGATCGCGATGAGCGCCTCGGGGTCGTATTCCGCCAGCTCGGCCGCCGTCGGCGTGTGCCCGAGCCGCTGAGCCAGCACATAAGGCGAGCTGAACGCCTTCTCGAGCGGAATCTGCTGGTCGAGCACCATGCCGATCAGCAGCGCCAACGGGTCGGTGGACAGCAGCTTGTTGGCCTCGGCGTCGATCGGCAGGGAAAGCGTCATGACGTTCATCTTCGCAGGTCCGGACGTCCGCACACCAACCTCGCGACCGTACGACCCGTGCCTGATCGGTCATCGCAGGCCACTCTCGTAGGCGGCGATCACCAAGTGGGTGCGATCGCGGCCGTCGAGCTTGTTCAGCAGCCGGTTGATGTGGGTCTTGACCGTCGACATGCTGACCCCGAGCCGCACCGCGATCTGATCGTTCGAGAGGCCCCGGGCCACGAGCACGAGCACCTCGCGTTCACGCCCGGTGATCTGCGGCAGCGGCGTGACGGGCCGCTCGGGCATCGCGATGTGGGCGTCGATCAACCGGCTCAACGGCCCCGGAGCGATCAGCCGGTCACCCGCCACGACGGCCCGGATGCCGTCGATCAAATCGTGCGGCATCACGTCCTTGACCAGGAATCCGCTCGCCCCGGCCCGGAAACCGCCCATCACGTACTCATCCAGATCGAACGTGGTCAACATGATGACCTTTGTCTCCAGCGCGTGCGCCCCCTGACAGATCGCCCGGGTGGCCTCGACACCGTCCATCTCCGGCATCCGCACGTCCATGAGCAGCACATCGGGCCGCTCTTGGCGAGCGACCTCGATCGCTTGCCGCCCCGTGCTCGCCTCCCCCACACAGATGAACCCGGGCGTGTGATCGATCAGAAGCCGGAAACTGCCCCGCACCAGCGCTTGGTCGTCCGCGAGCGCCACCCGTACGTCACTCAAGGCGCGAACCTCAACGTTGCCGCGACCACCCAGCCGCCTCGCGAACCAGGCCCGGCACTGAGCTCACCACCGAACAGCGCAACCCGCTCCCGCATACCGATGAGCCCGTGCCCGGATGATCGCATCGAACCGGCCCCCGAAGAGGACAGCGACGACTCTGACGTGGTGCTCAGGGGCGACGGGGCCTCCCCCTCGTTGAGTTCACCCCAGCTTGCCAGCCTGTCCTGCCCGGCCCGCCCGCCGTAGCTGGCCTGCTCGCCCGACTCGCCAGGAGCAGCGTCCCCGCCGTGCTCGGCGGACCCGCCATGAGCAGCCTTGCCGCCGCGCCCACTCCGCTTGGCCGGCCCGCTCAGAACAGCATCCCCGCCGCGCCAACTCTGCTCGGCCGCCCCGCCGTGAGAAGCCTCAACGCGGCGCCCACTCTGCTCGGCCGGCTCGCCGTAAGCAGCCTGTCCGTCGTGCCCGCTCTGCTCGGTCGGCCCGCGTTGAGCAGCCTGTCCGACCGGCCCGGCCGTGCGGTTGCGTGCCGCGAGCAGGCCGGCCTTCGTCCTGGTGGCATGTGAACCGGCGCCGTCATCGACGACGCGGATGCCAACCTGTCCCGATCGCGCCACGACCTCGATGTGGCAGCCCGCGGCGCCGGAGTGTTTGACCACGTTGGTCAGCGCCTCCTGGACCACGCGATAGGCAGAGAGCTCCACGTCGCTGGGCAGTTCGTCCTCCACACGCATGTCGAGATCCACCGTCAGTCCCGTCGATCGGGCGTTGCCCACCAGTTCGGGCAGGTCGGCCAGAGTCGGCGCCGGTTTCATGGACGCCTCCGTCCGCACCAGTGCGAGCGCCCGCCTGATCTCGGCCAGCGACTGCCGGCTCGTCGTTCCGATCACGCGCAGGGCGGCCCGCATCTCCTCCGGATGCTCGCCTCCGACGTGGTCGGCGACGGCGGCCTTGATCGCGATCATGCTCAAGCTGTGCGCGACGATGTCGTGGAGCTCGCGAGCCAGACGAAGCCTCTCCTGCTCGACCGCGAGCGCTGTCGCCTGCTCGGCCCGTGAGGCCGCGTGAGCCCGGCGCTCTCTCATGGTGCGGCCGGCTGCCCAGCAGGCGGCCACTGCCCACGCCACGAACAGCAGCTCGAGCGAGTCGCTGGTCGAGGCGAACGCCGCCACGAAGGCCAGCATGCTGACCACAACGACCGGAATCGAGCGCCGGCGGGGCACCTCGACTCCGACGGTATAGAGGACCAGGCCGAGCGCCGTGATCGGCGCCGGACCGGCATAGCTGGGGATCGCGCCGCTGACGACAGCGAACGACGCGACGACCACGACGGCGGCGGTCGCGGCGATCGGCCACAGACGACGGACAGCGACCGGCAGTCCGATACCGAACCCGAGGAACGCCGAAACCCATCCCGGCTCCAACCAGCCCTGATAAGTCGCGGGGGGAGTCTCGGCCGCGGCAAACCAGCCGAAACCGGCGGTGGCCACGGCCAGCAGCACGTCGATCGCGAGCAGCTGACCACGGCTGAGCCTCCGGATGAGGAAAGAAGGCGATGCGGCAGTCATGCGAGCGACGTTAACGAGCGACGCCGACCCGGCGCGTCAACCCGTGGTTCGATTTTTCGAGGCGATTCCTCCGAACCACGGGTTGACGACATCGGGCCCGCAAATCGCGAGGCTTTCCGCCATGACGACACCGATGGTTTCGATCTCGAATCTCCGGAGGGAGTACGACGCCGGACCGAGCCGGGTCACCGCGCTCGACGGAGTAACCGTAGACCTGGGCCCGGGCACCTTCACAGCGGTGATGGGGCCGTCCGGGTCGGGGAAGTCCACTTTGCTGCATTGCGTCGCCGGGCTCGATCGTCCGACATCCGGGGAAGTGACGGTCGACGGGGTCAGCTTGGGTGGGCTCGACGAGACCGGCCTGACGCTGTTGCGGCGCGAGCGGATCGGCTTCGTGTTCCAGGCTTTCAACCTGATCTCCTCACTGACCGCCGCACAGAACGTGGCACTGCCCATCCGGCTCGCCGGGCGCCGCATCAGCGCCGGCGACGTGACTGCGGCGCTCGACGAGGTGGGCCTGGCCGATCGCGCCCGGCACCGACCGGTCGAGCTTTCCGGAGGGCAGCAACAACGGGTCGCGATCGCCCGCGCCATGGTGACCAAGCCCGCCGTGATCTTCGCCGACGAGCCGACCGGCGCGCTCGACAACCAGACGTCCCGCCGCGTCCTCGAGTTGCTGCGTCAACTGGTAAGCGCCCGAGGCCAGACGATCGTCATGGTGACGCACGATCCGATGGCCGCCGCCGTCGCCGATTCGGTGCTGCTGCTGACCGATGGGCGGCTGGTCGACCGTCTCGACGGCGCCTCGGCCGAGGCGATCGCGGCTCGCATGGCCCGGGCGGAGGAGACATGGTGAGGCCGGGCAGCTGGAACCGCGCGCTGAAGTGGTTCGCGCGGAGCGACATGCTGACCAAGGATCGACTGGGTGCCTTCGTCGCGGTCCTTTTCGGCACGGCGGTGGTCACGCTGACCCTCACGCTGCTCGCCTCCGCCGAGCCGGAGCGGCCCGATCGGTTCGCTGCGGTGGGAGCAGCCGTACGGAGTCCGGACGTCACCACACCGGCCGACCCTTTCCCCGAGCCGAGACCGTGGTCGTCCGGCGAGGCCCATGCCCTGACCAAACGGCTGTCCTCGGTTCCGGGCGTTGAGGCGGCCGTCGCGGATCGCCGGTTCTATGCGCAGCCGGTCCTGTCCGGCAGTCCGGCCGTCGAGATCCAAGAGGGGTACGGATGGGCGAGCGCGAAACTCGCCGGCGACACCCTGATCTCTGGTCGTCCCGCCGGCGCGGCCCGCGAAGTGGTGCTCGGAAAGGATCTCGGAGTTCCGGCGGGCGGCCTGGTGACCATTCTGACCGCTACCGGGCCGGCGCCGTGGAGGGTCACCGGGTTGATCGACGCGCCTCGCCTCTACGTCGATGATGCCGAGGCCGCCCGGCTCGCACCGGGCGTACGAGTGATCGGGTTGACCGGAGATCCCGACCTGGAAGTGGTCCGGGCAGTCGCGGGCGACGCGACGATGCTGCATGGCGCATCGCTGGGCGATCTCGAGCCGCGGGAAGACGCCCGTACGCGTTGGATCGGCATGCAGGTGCTGAGCGCGATGGCGGCGCTTTCGGTGTTCTCCTGCGTCTTTGTGATCGCATCTACGCTCGCGCTGTCGGTCAACCAGCGGCGTCGTGAGATCGGGCTGTTGCGAGCCGTTGGCGCTACGCCTCGGCAGGTACGGTTCGGCGTCCTGCGTGAGGCGGCGCTGGTCGGCCTGACCGCGGGGTTGGTCGGCGCGGTGCTCGGTCTGGTGCTGGCGCCAGGGATCGGCGGTGTGCTTGTCGACGCGGGGTTCGAGCCCGAGTCGTTCCACGCCCGTGTGCAGTTGGGACCGATGTTGGCCGGCGTCCTGATCGGACCGCTGGTCGCGATCGCCGGTGGCTTGACGGCGGCACGGCGGGCCGCTCGGGTGCGGCCGCTGGACGCTTTGCGCACCGCCGAGGTCGAGACGAAACCGATGACGTGGGTGCGCTGGGCGGCGGGACTGCTGTTCGCAGTGATCGGTGTCGCCGCCGGGCTCGCCACGGTGGTGACCGACGACCTGGCCGGCCTCGGCACGTACGCGCTGCTGGCCGCCATGGCGCTTGTGGTCGCCGCGACGGTGCTGTCTCCTGCTGTCGTGCCGCTGATCGTGGGTGTCCTGCTGCGGCCGGTCGGTGGTGCGCTCGGCATGGTTGTTCGGGAAAGTGCACTGACCGGATCGCGACGCACCGCCTCGACCGCGGCGCCGGTTCTGCTCACGGTGGCGTTCGCGGTCTTCATCGCGGGCAATGCGCAGACCGCGGAGAGGGCTTATGCCGATCGGCGGGCCGACGCGGCGCGAGCCGGCACGGTGCTGGTTCCCGATGGAACGCCCGGGCTGACCGACGCGGCGGCGCCCTCGGCCAACCTGGTCACGGCCGTTTATTCGGGCGACACCGTCGTAGCCGCAGCGGGTGTCCCGCCTGGGGAGAATCGCCCCAATGGCAAACCCGACCACAAAGACACGCACAGTCCGGCACCAAACGGCCGGCCGGTCGGCGGGCCGAGCGTCGAAGCAGACGCGGTCGGCGGGCCCGAAAGAGCGCCCGGTCCGGGGGATGTCGTCTTGAGCAAGTCCCGGGCCACGCAGTTCGGCAGCCAAGTCGGTGGCTCGGTTGCTCTCGCCTTTGCCGACGGGCAGGAGGTGCGGCTGCGGGTGTCTGCCGTGGTACCGGATGACCAGGCTGTCGCCGAAGTCGTCCTGGCTCGGGAAACCGTGCGGCGTCACGATCCTTCGGCGCTGGCATCGGTGCTGCCTGTCACCTCCGGCATCGTGGCGCCGGCGCCGGCCGGGGCTCGGTTCGTTGACGTGGCGACCTATGCGCGGGAGTTCGGGACGGAGGAGGACCGGCTGGTGTGGATCTTCACGCTGCTGTTGATCGGAGTGTCCGTGGGTTATGGGCCGCTTGCGGTGGCGAACACGCTCTTCATGGCGACCGGGCGCCGGGCGAACGACTATCGGCTGTTGCGTCTCGCGGGAGCCACGCCGCGTCAGGTGTTGACTGCTGTGGCTGGCGAGTCTGCTCTGGTTGTTGTGATCGGTTCTGTGCTCGGCGGGGCGGCCGCCTTGCTCGCGCTGTGGGGCAGCGCGGCGGGCTTCCGGGAGCAGACCGGCACGTCTGTCACCCTGGCCGTGCCGTGGTCGATCGGGGTGGCCGCGGTGGGTACGTGCCTGGTCCTTGCGCTGGTCGGCAGCGTGCTCCCGGCCCGGGCGCAGTTGGCAGGTGCCGGCGTCACCCGGAAGCGAGCATGATGACCTGCGAAGCGTCACTGCGGTTTACGCCGTGCTGGTGGGGGCACGTTGGGTGCCGCCGAACTGTCGGGAGGGCAGAGCAATGAGCGACTCGCAGGAGAACATCGAGCGAGAGATTACGGGTGGCGACTACGGCCCGGGGATCCTTGACGAGCCCGGGACCTACCGGCCGGAGAAGGGTGACGACGACCCCGGCCTGTCCAGCACGCTCGCCGCGGGCACGGACACCGATCAGCTTCGGGACGGCGGGCCGCACCCCGAGCACGGCGTGATGACCACGACCGGCGGGAACGCGGGGCCCAACAGCTTCAAGACGAGGCCGAGGTCGGGCCCGGGCGTCGCCAACACGACGACCGGCGACGCCACCACGGGCGCGATGGAGACGCCGGTGGACAGCTACACCAGCGACTCCAGCAGCAACGCGGTCGACTGACCCACGGCGACAAGCCGCCGCTCGTCAGCTGTGACGCGGGCGGCGGCAGCCGGGGTTCGTCTCGAGGACCCGGGCGACACTGCGGACCAGCGGCGCCCACGGGCCTGCGACACCGCGAGCCAGCGGCACCCGGCGAGAAACGCCGCGGGCCGCCAGCGGCACCGCACGGCCGGCGGCACTGCACGGTTGGCGACGCTGCACGGCCGGCGGCACTGCACGGTTGGCGACGCTGCACGGCCGGCGGCACTTCACGGTTAGCGGCACTGTGCGGCTGGCGGCACTGCACAGCCGGCGGCACTGCGGCTGGGGCGGTTGCGTGGGGTCCCGCGGTGGTTGGTGGTGGGCTAGCGTCACCGGCGTGACGGATGGGCCGGGTGTGTTGGGTGAGCCGTTTGCGTCTGGGCGGGAAGCTGACGTCTACGCGCTGGCTGACGGCACTGTGCTGCGGCGATATCGGGACGGCGGGGACAGCGGGCCCGAAGCGCTAGTTATGCGGCATGTGAGCAGTCACGGGTTTCCTGTTCCGGCTGTCTTTGCGGCGGGCGGGACGGACCTGATTCTCGAGCGGCTTGACGGGCCGACCATGGCGACCGTTTTGCTGGACGGGAGCATGTCGATCGAGGACGGGGCGGCGATCCTGGCCGACCTGCTGCGACGGCTTCATGCTGTGCCGTCGACTGCGGGGGACGAGTTGTCGGTTCTTCACCTTGATCTGCACCCGGAGAACGTCATCATCACGGCGGACGGGCCGGTGGTCATCGACTGGCGGAACGCTCGGGACGGTGTGGCCGATCTGGATACCGCGTTCACGGCGTTGATCCTGGCGCAGGTGGCTACCGGAGCGATCGCGCATCCGATTCAGGGGCGGGCCGGGGACATGCTCGATGTTTTTCTCGAGCTCGCTCCCGGGGAACCGCTCCGGGCGTTGGACGAGGCGGTGGAGATGCGGTCCCGGCAGGACACGCTCTCCGTAGGTGAGGTTGCCATGCTGCCGCTGGCGGCGGCGCGCGTACGAGGGGTCAAGTGAATGCGAGCACTAGTGCAGACGGTCAGCCGGGCCACGGTGACCGTGGACGACGAAGTCACCGGCAAGATTGAGGACGGGCTGCTCGTGCTGGTCGGGGTGACCCACGACGACACCCCGGCCAAGGCCGCCGAACTTGCCCGTAAGACCTACGAGCTGCGCATTCTGGACGACGAGGCGTCCGCGGCCGACCGCCGCGCGCCGCTGCTGGTGGTCAGCCAGTTCACGCTCTACGGCGACGCGCGCAAGGGCCGCCGGCCCACCTGGAACGCCGCCGCGCCGGCTGAGGTGGCTGAGCCGCTTGTCACGGCGTACGTGGAAGCTTTGAAGTCTCGTGGCGCGACGGTCGAGACCGGTCGCTTCCGCGCGCACATGCTGGTCGAAAGCGTGAACGTGGGGCCCCGGACAATTCTGCTCGAGTTGTAGGAGCCCCACCCACGGGCGCAGGTCAGAAGAACAGGCCGCGCCGCTGTGCCGACTGCCGCAGCCAGTTGTCGAGCTGGCCGGCCCAGTCCACCCGGTCGACGGTCGCGTAGTCGACGTCGAAGCGGCCGAACGCGTCGCGGCCCTCGGTGAGCAGGCCGCCCCGCTTGTCGATCTCCAGAATGACCTGGAGGTTCTGCGGGGTGGCGATGAAAGTGAGCTCGAGCTGGTTGATGCCGCTCGCGTACGCCGACGGCGGGTAGAACTCGATCTCCTGGTAGAACGGCAGATGCTGCTGTACGCCGTAGACCCGGCCGCGCTCGACGTCGGCCCGGCTGAAACGGAATCCGAGTCGCAGCAGCGCGTCGAGAATGCGCTCCTGGGCGGGCAGCGGGTGCACCATGACCGCGTCCAGATCGGACTTGTCGACGGCCCGCGCCACCTCGAGCTCGGTGGCCAAGCCCATCGTCATGCCGTGCAGGCGTTGCCCGTACACCTCGGTGATCGGTGTTTCCCAGGGCACGTCGAACCGGAACGGCACGTCATAACGCGCACCGGGGTCAAGTCGGAACGAACCGGTCAAACGTTGCCGGTGGAATTCCTGGTTGGTGTTGTATTCGCTGTCGCCGCTTTCGACCTCGACCCGCGTCATCAGGCCAATTGCCACATATTCGACGTCCACGGCGTGGTCCCCACCCACCACGTGAACCTGGCCCTCAAGAAATCCGCCAGGCCGGCAATTGGGGTTGGCCAGCACCGTTTCGACCGACGGGCCGCCGACGCCCATTGCCTGCATCAGTTTTTTGAAGACCACTGAACCATCTCCTCCTCGAGGGCGTTTGGGGAACAGTATCGGCGCGCAACACGCGACGAGTACCGGCAATCCGGTCACTTGTCGGCTTGGCGACGTCAGGGTTCTCCCTGATTCATGCCACCTGGACGCTTGCCTCACCTCGGCTTAACGCGCTCCGGGCCAAGCTATCGATCACCGGCACGCAAGGGCTGGGAACGCACGAGACGGTTATCCAGCGGGGAGGGGACTGAAAGATGGTCCTGCAGATGAAGGCGTCGGAGTCCAAGGCGGCGGTTGCCGTCGAGAACAGCATGACCGATGGTGTCGAGCTCCTTACCGACCTGGACGCTACGGACGAGCGTGGCGTTTCCGCCGACCTGGTTCGTGCGTACCTGAACGGGATCGGCCGGACCCGGCTGCTGACCGCGGTCGAAGAGGTCGAGCTGTCCAAGCGCATTGAAGCCGGCCTGTACGCGGACGAGAAGCTTCCGGCGGCCGGCGAAGACCTGGCACCCCTCCTGCAGATCATCATCGCGGAGGGCAAGGCCGCCAAGAACCACCTGCTCGAGGCCAACCTGCGGCTCGTCGTGAGCATCGCCAAGCGCTACACCGGCCGCGGCATGGCCTTCCTCGACCTGATCCAGGAAGGCAACCTCGGCCTCATCCGCGCGGTCGAGAAGTTCGACTACACCAAGGGCTACAAGTTCTCCACGTACGCCACCTGGTGGATCCGGCAGGCCATCACCCGTGCCATGGCCGACCAGGCCCGCACCATCCGCATCCCGGTGCACATGGTCGAGCAGGTCAACCGCATGGTCCGCAGCCGTCGCGACCTGGCTGCGACGCTCGGCCGCGAGCCCAGCATCGCCGAGATCGCGCAGGCCATGGGGGTGCCCGAGTTCCAGGTCATCGAGCTGATCTCGTACGACCGGGAGCCGGTCAGCCTCGACCAGGCCGTCGGTGAGGACGGGGAGAGCGCGCTCGGCGACTTCGTGGCCGCGGTCGACCAGAACCAGCCCGGCGCCGGTGCCGGCCAGGGCGAACTGCGCAGTGAGGTCGAGATCGTGCTGGCGACCCTGAGCGAGCGCGAGTCGGCGGTCATCCGGCTGCGCTTCGGCCTCGACGACGGCCGCCAGCGCACCCTCGACGAGGTCGGCCGCGAGTTCGGCCTGAGCCGTGAGCGCATCCGCCAGATCGAGAAGGTCACCATGCTCAAGCTGCGGGACCCGGAGCGCTCGTCGCGCCTCGAGGCCTACGCCGGCTGAATCAACCGAATCCAGCATCCGCCCGGTCGAGTTCACGCTCGCCCGGGCGGTCGCGTTTCATCCCGTACGCAGACGGCGGGGACCGGTGTCGGGACGGCGCGCGGGATCACCGACCTCGGCGGTCACGTGCAGCACCGAGAAGCCGTCGGGGCGGGCCAGAACCGGGTTGAGCGACAGGCCACGCAGGCGGGGATGGTCGTCGGCGATGCGGCCCACGCGCAGCAGCAGGTCGATCAGGGCCTCGCGATCCACCGGGGCCGAGCCGCGATAGCCGTGCAGCAGCGGCGCGGCGCGGGGCTCGACGACCAGGGCTTCGGCCGCGCGATCGGTCAGCGGGGCGGCCCGCCAGGCCAGGTCGCCGAGCAGCTCACTCGCCACCCCGCCCAGCCCGAAACCGACGACCGGGCCGAACGCGGGATCTTCCATCACCTCGATGCGGCAGGCCACCCCGGCGCGGACCATCGTCTGGACCAGCACCTCGGGACCGAAGGCGCCGGCCAGTTCCGCGTACGCCGAGCGCACGTCGCCCTCGTCGGCCAGCGCCAGCCGTACGGCGCCCAGGTCGATGCGGTGCCGCAGCGCGCCGCCGGCCGACTTGAGCGCGACCGGGTAGCCCAGAGCCTCAGCGGCCGCGACCGCCTCGTCGGCGCCGGCCGCGAGCCGGGACGGGACAACGTCGATCCCGTACGCCGCGAGCAGCTCGGACGGCGGGCCGTCGACCGACGCGGCCGACGGGTTCACGTCGTCGAGCACCGGAACCTGGCCGGGCGGGCGGCGCAGCCAGTCGGAATACGTCGCGACGCGGGCCAGGGCACGCACCGCCTCCTCGACCGACGGGTACGACGGGACCCGCGCGGGCAGGCTGCCCAGCAGGAAGGTGGCAACTGTCGGTTTCTCACCGGCCAGGGCGACGCTGGCCAGGGCCGCGGCGAAGTCGGCGTCCTCGTCGGCGAGCTGGCCGGGCAGGGGCGGCGCGAACACCACGACCAGGGCGTCGGCGCGCTCGTCGACGGCCGCGTCGGCCAGGGCGTCGGCGAAGTCGTGGGCGCCGGCCTGCGGGCTGATGTCGAGCGGATAGCCGTCGGCGACGGTCAGGCCGTTGGCCCGGCAGGCGGCCACGGCCAGCTGGGACAGCGCGGACGAGTTGCCGACCACGGCCACCCGGCGGCCGGTGGGCAGGGGCTGATGGGCGAGCAGCAGGCCGACGTCGAACATCTCCTGCACGGTGTCGACCCGGATCACGCCCGAGCGGGCGAACAGGGCGGTGACCGCGTGCACGTCGGGGCCGGGCAGATCACCGGCCAGGCCGGGCGGGCGGGTGGCCGAGGAGACTGCGACCACCGGTTTGACCCGGCTCATGCGACGGGCCAGCCGGGCGAACTTGCGCGGGTTGCCGAACGTCTCGAGGTAGAGCATGACGACATCGGTGCCGGGGTCGTCCTGCCAGTACTGCAAGAGGTCGTTGCCGGAGACGTCGGCACGGTTGCCCGCCGAGACGAAGCTGGACAGGCCCAGACCGCGACGGTCGGCCTCGGCCAGCAGCGCGACACCGAGGGCACCGCTCTGGCTGAAGAACCCGACCCGGCCGGCGGCCGGCAGGCGTGGGGCGAGCGTGGCGTTGAGGCGTACGGCGGGATCTGTGTTGGCCACACCCATGCTGTTGGGGCCGACCACGCGCATCCCGGCGGCGTGCGCCCCCTCGATCAGGGCCCGTTGCGCGGAGGCACCCGCGGTGCCGGTCTCGGCGAACCCCGCGGAGACCACCACCAGGCCACCCGCACCGCTGGCGGCCGCGTCGGCCACCGCGTCGGCGACACCCTCGGGCGGCACGGCGATCAGGGCCAGGTCGACGTCGACGCCGGCCTCGGTGGCCGACCGGTACGCCCGGAGGCCCGCCACCCGCTCGGCGCTGGGGTGCACCGGCACGATCGGACCCTCGAACCGGCCATCGCGCAGGTGGCCGAGCATGGCCGCGCCGATGCCCTGGCCGCTGGCGCTGGCGCCGTAGACCGCCACGCCGCGCGGGGACAGCAGCCGCGCGATCGACCGGGCCTCGGTGAGCTTCTCGCGCGACTCCTGCACCTCACGGGATTTCTCGGTGGGCGCGATCGGGAAGCTCAGGTGGACCACGCCGTCGGCGTACTTGCGCTGCACCTGATAGCCGAAGTCGCTGAAGACACGGAGCATGCCGGCGTTCTGGGGAAGCACCTCGGCCACGAAGCGGGTGATTCCGTTGGCCCGGGCAGCCTCGGCCAGGTACTCGAGCAGGACCGAGCCGATGCCGCGGCCCTGATGCGCGTCCTCGACGACGAAGGCGACCTCGGCGTCGGGCGAATCGGGGCCCAGACGCTCGTAACGGCCGACCGCCATGATGCGCGGGCCGGTGACGATGACGAACGCCTCACGGTCGCGGTGGTCGACGTTGACGAAACGCTCGAGATCGCGCTCGGGAATGCGCGGATAGGGGGAGAAATAGCGCAGATAGCGGGTGCGCTCGCTCATCCGGGAGTGGAACTCGACGATGGCGGGGGCGTCGCTCGGGCTGATCTGTCTCAGGTGGACGGCACTGCCGTCGGAGAGCAGGACGTCGGCGCTGATGTCCATGCCCCTCCTCCTCTCGGCTGGCGGTGGGAGCGGTCGGCGTGGTCGGGGCGGGCGATCGAACGGGCCGGGCGGCGGAGCGCGTGGCGGGCGGTGGCGGCGGCGGTGGCGGTGGCGGTGGCGGGTGGCGGTGGCGGTGGCGGTGGCGGTCAGTCTCGGGGGTCGTGGGGGTCGAGGCCGTGCAGCGGGAAGACCGCTACGCGGCTGGCCAGGATCGCGCGGTCGACCGGGTCGGGGGTGGTGCCGGGTTGCCAGCGCTCGACCAGTGGTTCGGTGCCGTCGGTCATCGTCTCGGGGATGTCGGCCTGCGGGCAACGCTCGGCGGCGAACTTGCGCCAGGGCGCGGGAATCCGGGTGGCCGGATCGATCGCCTCGCCGGTCACCGCGGCCAGCAGATGGGTCCAGGCGCGGGGCACCACCTCGGCCAGCGCGTAGCCCCCGCCGCCCATCGTCACCCAGCGGCCGTCGCACAGCTCGTCGGCGAGGTCGCGCATCGCCAGGTAGGCCGCGCGCTGGCCGTCGACCGAGAGCCGGAGGTCGGCCAGGGGGTCGAGCCGGTGGGCGTCGGCGCCGCACTGGCTGAAGATGATCTCGGGGGCGAACGCGCGGAGCACCGAGGGCACGATCGCGTGGAAGGCCCGCAGCCAGGCCGCGTCGGCCGTGCCGGGCGGAAGGGGCACGTTGACCGCCATGCCCTCGGCGCCGGGGCCGCCCGTCTCTTCCACGAAGCCCGTGCCCGGGAACAGGGTGAGCGGGGTCTCGTGGAGGCTGATCGTCAGCACCCGGGGGTCGTTGTAGAAGGCGGCCTGGACGCCGTCACCGTGATGCACGTCGACATCCACATAGGCCACCCGCTGGGCGCCCTGGTCGAGCAGCCGAGCGATGGCCACCGCGGGGTCGTTGTAGACGCAGAAGCCGGACGCCCGGGCCGCGAGAGCGTGATGCAGACCACCGGCCACGTTGACCGCGCGCGTGGTCGTGCCGTGCCAGACCGCCTCGGCGGCCGCGATGGTCGCCCCGCAGATGCGCGCGGACGCCTCATGCATGCCCTCGAAGACCGGATTGTCTTCGGTGTTGAGCCCCCAGCCGCGGAAGAACGGATCGAGCGGGGCGTGGCGGACGGCTTCGAGATAGTCGGCGCTGTGGACCCTGGTCAGGTCGGCGTCGGTGGCCGGCTCGGGAGTGATCATGCGGACCCCGGGGCGGTCGAGGACGCCCAGCTCGCGGGCGAGCGCCATGGTCAGCTCGACCCGGACCGGGTTGAGCGGGTGATCACCCATGTCGTAGCCGAGCAGCGCTCGATCCCACACCACCGTGGTCGTTCGATCCACCATGACCGTCATGCTGCCACGCCCCACTGACGGTTTCCGTTCGCGGCAGTTGCCCGGATGGTCAGGTACGCTCTCTGCACCTGCTCGGGGCGGCTGTCAACCCCTGGCGACGAGGTATTATCGCTGCTGGGAGGGCCGCACTGTGAAGGAATTCGTCATCAGCCCGGCTACGTCCCGTTTCGGGGCGGGGCCGGCGGTCCGCCGAGGCCGCTGGGAGGTCGGAGCATGAAGGCGTCATTGCACAACCATGACCTGATCGACACGACCGAGATGTATTTGCGCACCATCCTCGAACTCGAGGAAGAGGGTGTGCCGCCGCTGCGGGCGCGCATCGCCGAGCGGCTCCACCAGAGCGGTCCCACGGTCAGCCAGACGGTCGCGCGCATGGAGCGTGACGGGCTGCTGACCATCGAGAACGATCGCCATCTGGTGCTGACCGACGACGGCCGCTCGACCGCCGTCGCCGTCATGCGTAAGCACCGTCTGGCCGAGTTGCTGCTGGTCAACGTCATCGGCATGCCCTACGAGGAGGCCCACGAAGAGGCCTGCCGCTGGGAGCACGTGATGAGCGACTCGGTCGAGAAGAAGGTCTACGAGCTGCTCAACAAGCCGACCCGGTCGCCGTACGGGAATCCGATTCCCGGTCTCGACGCGTTCGGCGCGGCCGACGAGGCCGAGCACGCCCAGCTGACCGGCGAGCGCAATCTCGCGTTCCCCGGGCTCACCGGCAGCGTCGTGGTGCAGCGCATCTGCGAGAGCGTGCAGACCAACGCCGACGTGCTGCGCCAGCTGCACGCGGCGGGCATCGACCCGGGCACGACGGTGACGGTGGCCCAGGAGCGCGACGGGGTGACCATAGACCGCTCGGGCGACAAGATCCGGCTGCCTCGCGAGGTGGCATCGCGGGTGTTCGTCGCGGCCCACTAGAACTAGAGCCGGCGCAGCAGAGCCGGCGTTTGAGAACCGGCGCACTTTCGGACGTCTCAGCCGTTCGTCGTTTCCATCGCTTTGGCGAGAGTGATGAGCTTCGGGTTCATCGCGGTCACGGCGGCGGCTGTCGCGTTCGCGGCGAAGGTGAAGCGCAGGGTCTGCAGCTGCTTGGCCCGGCTGAGCCAGCCGATCTCGATGATCGGCCCGCGGCCCGCGGCGGGCGGGGTATAGAGCCGGTACGCCGCCTGGCCGAGCCCCTTGAGCCTGCCCGAATTGGCCGGTTTGAGGTCGCTGAGAAACTGCGCCGGGCCGGCCTTCGTGCTCTCCACCACCGACAGCATCAGGTCGGGGTAGTTGCCGGCCGCGGTCTGCACGACGCACGTCGAAGTGGTGCCGACCTGGTCGGAGGCGGCCACGTCGAAGGCCACGCCGATCTTGTCCTGGATGAAGGCGTAATCCCACAGGATGCAGGCGCCACCGGCCGATGCGGCGGGCTGCTTGACGACGGTGGCCGGCGGCAGGGTCGCGGCCGCCTCGTCCTCGCGGTCGTCGCAGCCGGTCAGGATGAGCAGCAGAGCGGCTCCGAGGACGAGCGCACGCAACAGTGGATCCTCCCGAGAGATTTCGGGCACACCGTACTTGCCTACGATGGGTCAGCGAAAGGCCGCAATTCGCGACCGTCGATGTGCGGACAGTGACGCCGCGCCCGGACGAACTTGACACCTTTCGTCAAGCCCCGGGAGGATGGCGGCATGAGCGGGGACGACGCCCTTGTCGAGCAGATCGTGCGGCTCCTGGACGTGCGGCTGCTCGACCCGCTCGAGGTGCTGCTCGAGGGCGACGACGCGGTCGACGCGCTGCGGCGGCTGGTGCGGCTGCGGGCGCGCGGATGGGCCGCGACCCTCCGCGACGGCGACGACACGGCCGCGACGATGGCGGCGGCCCGGCTGATCGCGACGCTCTATCCGGGTGACGGGCCGTTCGACCCGCCGGCCTCGTGGTGGGGGTCGCCGCTCGGGCAGGTGGTGGCGCGGCGGGTGGGGCATCCCT
Organism: Actinoplanes sp. NPDC021490; assembly: GCF_055562135.1. Taxonomy (NCBI): domain Bacteria; kingdom Bacillati; phylum Actinomycetota; class Actinomycetes; order Micromonosporales; family Micromonosporaceae; genus Actinoplanes; species Actinoplanes sp. NPDC021490. Next base: position 307,834 of record NZ_JBVHFW010000012.1, on the reverse strand, counting down.
GGTTCGAGGCGATCTCGTACGCCACCGCGGGCGCGATGCTCGGGATCACCCGGCAGGGCGTGCACGACCTGGTGAAACGCGGCCGTCTCCCCCGCCATCCGGAGGGCGGGGTGCCATCGGTGGCCGTACGGGATCGCCTGCGGGACACCCCGACGGCGCGCGACGCGGCGCCGGCCGCCCCCTCGAACACTTCCGACAACACCGACTCGCCTGGAGACACTGATGATCAATGATCGGCTGATCGACGCGGGCGACGTCCCGCTCGCGGTTCGCGACTTCGGCGGGGACCAGCCGCCGCTGCTCCTGCTGCACGGCGCGGGCGGCAATCTGGCCATGATGACCACGCTGGCACGGGCTCTGCGGCCGAACCACCGGGTGATCACGGTCGACCTGCGGGGGCACGGGCGCTCGGGCGAGGGCGCCTGGACCTGGGACACGGCACTGGGCGATCTCGCGGCGGTGTGCGTCCAGATGGAGATCCAACGGCCCGCGGTGGTGGGGCATTCCCTGGGCGGAATGCTGGCGGCGCTGTGGGGTCAGCGGCATCCGGAGGCGCCGGGGGTGGTGAGCCTGGACGGCAATCCGCCGCCGACGACGCCGGCGCACCTGCCGGGGATGGATCCGGAGAAGGCGGCGGCCGAGCTGGCGCGGCTGCACGAGGCGTTCGACCGGATGGAGGCCGGGGCGGGCCGGGTGATCGAAGCGGATCAGCTGGCCGACCTGGTCGAAGGTCAGCGGGCCGCGGCCCGCGACATGGGCGCCAACGAGAAGGTGTGGATCGAGGGCTTCCGCCGGAACCTCGCGCACGAGAACGGCGAGACCTCGATCCGCCCTTCGGCCGCGGTGACCAGCCAATTGCGTACGCTGATGAACGGTCTTGACCTTGGCCCGGTGTACGCGGCGACGTCCTGCCCGGAGCTGGTCGTGCTGGCCACGCGCAACCTTCCGCAGCAGGAGCCGTACGCCGAGCTCTACGAGGCGCACCGCCGCTATCTGCTCGAGCAGGTCCGGGCGGCCGGGCATCCGCAGTTCATTCAGCTCGCCGACGCGTCGCACGCCATGGTGATCGAGCAGCCGACCGTGCTGGCCGGCCTGATCAGCGACTTCCTGGGCGCGAAGTGACGGCCAGATAGCCGGGCAGGCGGGACAGGCAGCTCTCCCAGCCGGCGCGGTACATCGCCGCGGTCTCCTCGTCGACGTGGTCGTGGACGATCAGCAGGTCGGTGCCGTCGCCGGACGGGGTGAGCTCGATCGTCACCCGGCTGTCGCGGTCGTCGCCGGCCCACCGCCACGACTGGACCATGCGTCGGGGCGGGTCGAGCTCGCGATACTCCCCCGCAAAACCCATGTCGCCCGCGTCGATGCCGAAGCGGCCGCCGGTCACCGGCTCGGAATGCGCGCGCGGGTTCATCGAGGCCGGCCAGTACCACTGGGCGAGCGCTCCCGCGTCGGTCAGGGCGAACCACACCCGCTCCGGCGGGGCGTCCACTCGCGACTCGATTCTCGCCGAACTGTCGTCAGCCATTGACCGAGGCTGTCACTCCTTCGCCTCGCGCGCGACCCCATCGGCGTACGGCGGGACAGGCTTTGGCTACTTCGCTGCCCGCGCCTCCGAGAGCGGAAGGCTGTCACTCCTTGGCGCTGTCCTCCGAGGGCGGCACGGGCCGGGTGGCGCCGGAAGCCAGGAGGCCGATGGCCAGGGCGCCGAAGACGCAGAGCATGGCCCGGAGGACGCCCACGTGTTCGGCCAGCAGGCCGATCAGGGGTGGACCGGCCAGGAAGGCGCCGTAGCCGACCGAGCCCGCCACCGAGACGCGGATGGCCGCGCGGGCGGGGTCGTCGGCGGCCGAGCTCATGCCGATCGGGAAGCCGAGGGAGGCGCCCGCGCCCCAGAGCAGCGCGCCGGCGATCGCGAACGGGACGGCGATCCCGGAGACGACGAGCAGCAGGCCCAGGGCGGCCGACACCGCGGTGACGCGCAGGGTGAGCACCCGGCCCCAGCGCTCGATCGCGTAGACGCCGAAGAGCCGGCCCAGCGTCATCGCGGTGACGAAACTGCCGAACGCGATCGCGCCGATCGTCTCGCCCGCCCGGTAGCCGTCGACCAGGCCGATGGCCAGCCAGTCGTTCGCGGTGCCCTCGGTGAACCCGAAGCCGAGCATGACCAGCCCGATCAGCACGGTTCGGGGCTCACGCCAGGCGCGGCCCACGCTCATCGCCGGTTTCTCGCCACGGGGCAGCGGGCGATAAGGCAGGAATTTCCGTACGGTCGGGGCCGTGACCGCCAGCGCCAGCGCCGCCGTGAGGTAGAGCTGCGCCCAGATCGGCAGGCCGGCCGTCGCGGCGAGGGCGCTGAAGCCCGCGCCGAGCACCGTGCCCAGGCTGAAGCCGGCATGGAAGCGCGGCATGATCGTGCGACCGAGGCGGCGCTCGACGTCGGCGCCCTCGACGTTCATGGCGACGTCCCAGGTGCTGTTGCCCATGCCGATCAGCACCAGGCCGGCCCCGGCCAGCGGCACCGACCCGGCCAGCGTGCCGGTGGCCAGGCCGGTGAGGCCCAGGACCATCGACGAGCTGCCGATCAGCACGGCCTTGGCCGGTCCGACCCGCTGCACCAGCGGCCCGGCCAACGGGATCGCCGCGACGGCGGCCGCCGACAGACACAGCAGAAGCAGGCCGAACCCGGCCGCCGAGAGGTCGAGTCCGTCTCGGACGGCGGGTGCGCGGGCGAGCCAGCCGGCGAAGGCGAGCCCATTGGTCGCGAAGGTGAATCCGACTGCGATCTTGGCTCGTTCGAGGCGCGGACGATCGAGATCAGTTGCGGTCACTTCTCGAACTTACACGTTAAACCTGGCGGGGCTCGTCGGGAGCGGGTTAGGGTGTGGGTGCGCGCCGGGAGCGCGTCGAGATCCGCCGGAAGGCTTGAAGCCACCCCACGTGTTGACGGCTGAGCGACGCACGCCGACGCTCTGACCGCCCGTGCGGGTCCGGGCGCTGAGCGAGGTGCTCCACATGAAGACGCTCCCCGACAACCCCCATCTCGACCACCTGCGCCGGCAGGCCAAGGATCTGCTGGCCGGCCTGCGCGACTCGCGGCCCGGGGCGACCCTGGCCGACGCCCAGGCCGCGCTGGCCCAGCAGTACGGCTTCCGCACCTGGACCGACCTCAAGGCCGAGGCCGACCGGGGCCGCGGCGGCGCCCTGGTGGCCGGCCCCGCCCTCGCCGGGCAGATCGCGACCCGGTTCGGACTGGGCGAGGTGGCCGGGATGCGGTCGCTGGCCCGGCCGGACGAGATGGGCCGGCGATGGCTGCTTGAAACCGACCGCGGGCGGTGGGCGGTCCGCACCGTCGACGACGTCTACCCCGTCACCGACGGCGAACAGAACACGCTCTTCCAGGAAGCCGCGGCGCGGGCGGGCGTGACGCTGCCCCGGCCCGTTCGCAGCCTCGCGGGACATGCGGTCGAAGAGGCCGGCGGCAGTCGCTGGCGGGTCTACGAATGGGTCCGGTCGGGGCCGCCGCTGGCCGCGCCGGTCAGCGTGAGCATCACCCGTGAGGTCGGGGCGCTGCTGGCGATCGTGCACGGGCTGCGGTTCCCGGTGGAGGGCATCTGCCCGTGGAACGACCGGAGGCTGACGTCGCGCACCTGGGCCGAGCGGGCTGCCCGGGCCACGGCCGAGGGGGCGGCCTGGGCGCCGGTGCTGTCCGCGGCCCGGCCGGCCCTGGCCGAGCTGGAGTCCATCGGGGACATGGCGGCGACCACCTCGGATCCGGTGCTCTGTCACAACAATTTCAACCCGGGGAACGTACGGGTGGAAGCCCTTGATCGTCTCGTGGTGAGCGGGTGGGAGCACGCGGGCGGGCTGCCGCCGGAATGGGAACTGGCAGCGGCCCTGTCGAACTGGGCCCTCGATCCGAACGGCGGGGTGAATGTCGCCGGGGCGCGTGCTCTCCTCGAGGGCTATCGGTCCCGGGCCGGCGCGGTCCGGTCGCTGAGCCTCGCCGACTTCCGCGGGACGGCGATCGCTCTGCTCAACTACGTCGCCGGGCAGGTCGATCTCGCGCTCGACGCGGCTGACGACGAGGACGCCCGATATGCCGACCGCAACGTCCGCCACCTGCTGACTCACCTGCCCACCCGGGCCGCCTTCGAGCAGCTCGCATTCGAGGCGGGCCGTCATCGGCGGTAGGCGCCGACAGCGCCGCCGGAGCGGGCGGCCGCGCAGACGTCCCGGACGGCCTCGGTGACGGCGGCGGCGGCGGCGCTCGCGACCGCCTGCCACGCCGCCAGGGTCCCGGCCGCCGCGAGGATCAGCGCCGCGGGCCGCCGGAGGCTCAGTACTCCCATCGGGCGTACTCGGGATGGCGGTGCTTCATGTCCTCGAAGAGCAGGACCTGACGGTCGATGTACCAGGCCTTGGCGGCCTGCAGGATCACCAGACCCGCGACGGTGTCCACCAGATCGAGACGGACCAGCCCGTACGCGAACAGGGCCGCTCCGAGGAGCTGGATGGCGTAGGTGGGGGCCAGCGCGACCGCGGTGAACTGGGCCGGGACCGGGACCTTGGTGCGTTCGGCCCAGACCCGCTCGCCGAAGACGCCCTTCGAGGCCCAGTTCCGGGTGGACCGGGGCTTCGGGAAGAGCATCGGATTGACCACCATGAACACCAGCGACAGCACGATCGGTACGAGGCTCCACCAGCCGATCCAGTCCCGGCTCCAGATCGACACGGCGAGCAGCGGCAGCACGGCGAAACGCGTCCAGACACTGACCGGATTGGCATGCCGCGCCCAGCTCTCACCCTCCAGCCCGAACATCTTGGCCACCCGCTGCTCACTGGTGACCCTGGTGGTCGGTGGCGGCGACGTTGCCGGCTTGTTCATGACAGCTCCTCGGTTCGGTCGGTCCTGCGGATGCCGTTGACCCTCACAGCCGGCGACCCCCGTCGGCCAGCCGGGGAACTGGCCGGTGAGGGGGCGGTTTACTGGTGTGCTTCCGGCGTGGTCACGCGCGTAATGTCAGCGGCACCGAGGCCGTCCATCGCGACGACCGGCGCCCCCTGTGGCGCGCTGCCCGAGACGTCGGCAGCCCGATCGACATCGTTGAGTTGACCAACCGGGCGACGGCACAGGCCCGTCGGGCGCAAGCACGCCCGCATGCCCGGTCCGCAGCGCGTCCCATCAAGGGGAGCAAACGATCATGACTGCAGCATCCGTGTATCCGGTGCGCGTCGACGCGCGCATGGACCCGTCCCTGTCCCGCTGGCTCTGGCTGGTGAAGTGGGTCCTGGCCATCCCGCACTATCTCGTGCTGGCGTTCCTGTGGATCGCCTTCGTGGCGGTCTCCGTCATCGCGTTCTTCGCGATCCTGTTCACCGGCCGCTATCCCCGGCCGCTGTTCGACTTCAACCTGGGCGTGATGCGCTGGGGCTGGCGGGTCAGCTACTACGCCTACAGCGCCCTCGGCACCGACCGCTATCCGCCGTTCACCCTGGCCGAGGTTCCGGACTATCCGGCGCAACTGCACGTGCCCTATCCCGGGCCGCTGTCCCGCGGCCTCGTTCTGGTCAAGTGGTGGCTGCTGGCCCTGCCGCACCTGCTCATCGTCGGCGTTCTGGTCGGCGGCGGCGCCTGGTTCGCGGTCAACTCCGACACCGACAACTACAGCTGGACCGGCGGCGGCCTGATCGGGCTCCTGGTGCTGATCGCCGCGATCGTCCTGGCCGTCACCGGCAGCTATCCGCGCGGCCTGTACGACTTCATCCTCGGCCTCAACCGGTGGGTGCTCAGGGTGGCCGCGTACGTCGCGCTGATGACCGACGCCTACCCGCCTTTCCGGCTCGACGCCGGCGGCGACGACCCCGCCACCGTCACCCCGGTCGACACCCATCGGTGACGGGGTCCTCTTAGGCTGAGTCCATGCGGCTGGCCCATGTCACCGACCTGCACTTCGGCGCCGAGGACCCGGACGTCGTGGCCGGGCTGCGGGCCGATCTGGTCGCGCAGGACGTGGATCGGGTGCTGGTGAGCGGCGATCTGACCATGCGGGCCCGGGCCGGGCAGTTCCGAGCGGCCCGGGCCCTGCTGGATTCGGTCGGCCGTCCATGGCTGAGCGTGCCGGGCAACCACGACGTGCCGCTGGACCGGGTGCTGTCACGTGCGGTCCGGCCGCTCGACGCGTACGCCCGGCACATCAGCGCGGAACCGCAGCCGCTGCTTCGTGCCGGTGGGCTTCAGGTGCTGGGTTTGAGCACCCCGCGGCGGAGCCGGTGGAAGGGCGGCCGGATCGACGCCGGGCAGGTGGCCCGGATCGGGGCCGCGTTCGCCGGACCGGCCCGGTTGCGGGTGCTGATGGTCCACCATCCGGTGTTCCGGTCGGCGCAGCGCCCGCACGAGACGATGGTCCACGGCGCCGGCCCGGCCCTCCACGCGGCCGCCCACGCCGGGGTGGACATGGTCCTCTGCGGACACGATCACGTGCCGGCCCAGGCCGACCTGTCGGTGGCCCGCCCGGAACTCGGCCGGCACATGATCGGCCTGATGAGCGGGACGGCCTGCTCGCGGCGGGTCCGCGCCGGGGAGAGCCAGTCCTACACGATCATCGAGCTGTCCGGCGAGCGCCTGCGGTTGCGGGTCCGGCACTGGCAGGACGGCCGTTTCGCCGCTCAGCCGGAGACGACCTGGACGCGAACCGCGGACGGCTGGCGCCGCTGACCGTTGTCAGTAGGGCCGGGCGGGCTTCCCCCGCACGATCCGGACCAGGGCGGTCAGATCACGCCGGGTCACCGCCGCGTTCCGCCGGACCTGCCGGGCGGTGCGGTGCCGGGGCAGGCGTACGCGCAGCGCACCGGGACGGGAGGTGAACCGCAACGGCGCGGTCAGAACCATCGCCTCGCCGTCCAGGCCGACCGGCACCGGCGCGGCGGAGCGGACCTCGAAGTCGGGCCGCGACCACTCCAGCACGTCGGCGAACCGGCGCAGCGACATCGCCCGCCGGTCATCGGCGGCGCCCCGCACCCGGGCGGCGAGGATGCCAAGCCGACCCGCGTCCATTGTGGGCCGTCCGCCCGCGCGGCCCAGACGGGTCAACTGGTAGGGGTTGTTCGAGACGAGAACCAGCGACATGCCGGTGCGCGGGCGTCCGTCGGGTCCGTCGAACGCCAGGTCGGGGGGACTCGCCGCCGGTCCGATGAGATCCGGCAGGAGCCGGCCCCACGTCCGCAGTTTGGCCCCGCGGTAGGCCCGCGACTGGACGACCTCGGCGTAGACACCGAGCGAGGCGTTGTTGACGAACACCCGGCCGTTGACCTCACCGAGGTCCACTGTGCGTTCGACGGCGTCGGTGAACGCGTCCAGCGCGCGGACCACGTCACCCCGGTCCAGGCCCAGGTCGAGCGCGAAGTGGTTGCGGGTGCCGGCCGGCACGCAGGCGTACGCGATGCCGTGACGGGCCGCCGTGGCCGCGACGATCGCTTGGGATCCGTCGCCGCCGGCCATTCCGAGCACGTCGGCGCCGTCCGCCACGGCCCGCTCGGCCAGCTGGGCCAGGTCGTCGCCGGGGCCCAGCACGAGCACGCCGATCCCGCGCCCGGCCGCCTCTCCGGCCAGGTCGAGCCGGACCGCCGCGGCGTTGCCGGACCTGGGGTTGATCAGCAGCACCCCGTGGTGGGCCGCGCCGACCGCGGGCGCCGCCCCGATCGTCCCGGACAGCCCCGCGGCGTCCGGGCCCAGCGCGTGGCGACCGGCCGTCGCGAACACCAGCAGCAGCACCATTTGCAGCAGGAACACCGACAGTCCGGTCAGGACGACGACCAGGACGGCCAGTGCAGCCAGCAGGACCGCGGTGAACCGCAGGACGCCCCGCCTGGTCAGCGCGTACCAGACCGCCACCGTCACGACCGCGACCGCGAGGACCAGGACGATGACGTTGCCGGAGTGCTGGATCGTCGACTCCAGGGCGGCCGCGACCGCGAGGACCGGGGCGACCAGCGCCACCAGGGCGGCCAGGCGACGACTCGTCCGCGGGACATCCGGCATGCGCTGAGCGGTCATGGTGCTCCCTCGGCCCTAGCGTCTGTCGTCCAGGTGGGCGCGCAGTCGGATGGTATCGGCGGTGGTCCAGTCGGGCGGGGCGGCCACCGCGGCCCAGCCGTCCACCGGGCCGGAACCGTAGACGTGGCCGTGACCGGCCGGCACGCCGTTGGCCGCGAACTGGTCGACCAGCGTCTGCCAGAACGTGACGCCCGGATACCAGCGCATGTCGGGCGACACATCGGGCCCGCGCGGGTCGTCGAGCCACGCCGGCCGGCTGAGCAGCAGTTCGGGGGTCCACCAGACGATCGGGTCGGACGAGTTCTGCAGGTAGACGACGCGCGGCCGGGACACCCGGGCGGTGCGCAGATCGGCCGGATCCCGGGCGAACTGCACCGGCCGGTCGGCGGGAATCGGGTTCCAGATCGGGCTTCCGGTGGCCCGGGTGTCGGTGAGGTGGCGGTGGATCGGGTTGGCGAACGGCGGTCCGATCAGCAGCACGCCGTCGGCGGTGCCGGTCAGATCGGGCAGCCCGGCAAAAGCGCTTTCGGCACCGTACGAGCCGAGGCTCTCACCGGACAGCAGCAGCTTGGGCCGGGTCGGCGCGGGCATCGCCGCCCAGCGCTCGTGGACCGCCCCGATCAGCTCGGTCGCGGTCTCGCGCACCTTGGACCGGTCGGTCAGGAACGAGATCCAGCTCGGCAGGTACGAGTACTGCATGGACACCAGCGCGGTGTCACCGGCGTACATGTACTCCAGCGAGTCGGTCACGGCGCTGTCCACCCAGCCGGTTCCGGTCGGGACGATCACGCCGATCGCGGCGCGGCTCCAGGCGCCCGTACGGTCCATCTCGCGCAGCATCAGGTGGGCCCGCTCCTTGGCCGAACCCGCCGAGCGCAACCCGGCGTAGAGCCGAATCGGTGCGGTCGCGGAGGCGCCGGTGAACGCGCGGATGTCCTCGACGGTGGGTCCGGTGCCGACGAAGCCGCGGCCCTGCCGGCCGAGCGTGTGCCAGCCCGCCGCCGACCCGGGACCACCCGAGCGCAGCCAGGTCACGGGTTGCCGGGCGGCGGCGTCGGTGCCGCCGTCGGTCAGCGAGGCGGTGCGGTCGGCCACGTCGAGCAGCCGCTCCTGCGCGAACCCGTCGACGAAGCCGACGGCGAGAACCGTGACGACCAGGAAACCGGTGCCGTACGCGACCGGCTTGGGCAGGAAACGGCCGAGCAGCCGGGCGATCCGCCGAGTGGCCAGCCGCAGCGATCGGCCGAGCAGCACGAGCAGCACGAAGGTCAGCACGCTGACCCCGACGATGCGCAGGATGTCGTACGAGGCCATCCGCTCGAGCCCGATCCGGGCCCGCAGCTCCTGTTGCCATCGGGTGCCGAGCGCCAGGAACAACAGGCCCAGCCCCGGCCCGGCGACGAACACGACGCCCCAGGCCACCCGGGCGGCCCGCGGATTGCCGTGCCGGCGGAACCGGCGTACGACAGCGCCGAGAGCCGCGCCGGCCGCGTACCCCATCGTCGCGGTGAGCCCGCTGACCACACCCTGCAGCAGCACCGGGCGGGGCAGCAGCGACGGGGTCAGCGACAGGCAGAAGAACACGACGGCGAAGGCGCAGCCGGCCAGGCTCAGCCGCGCGCGGACCACCCGCAGCCGCCGGTACGGCGGGTGCGGGTGGCGCCGGTCCGCGACCGGAGTCACGGCAGCGGATCGATCTGGACGGCTCCGGCATCGGTCCGCACCTGGATGCGATGCGCGGACTGCGGATCCTGGTCGACCCGGACACTCTCCGCGCCGACCGGCGTGCGGACGTCGACGGCGTAGGCGGCACTGCCCGGGACCCGGAGCTCGACGGCACCCATGCTGGTGGTCGTGGTGATCGAGGAGGGCGCCTCGGCGAACTCCAGGGAGGTCGCCCCGAGCTCGGTCTTGACGGTGACCGCATCGCTGGTCAGCGCGCGCCCCTCGACGGCGCCGGCCTCGGTCGTGACGGAGATCTTGCCGCCGACGCCGTCCAGCTTCACCGCGCCGGCCTGAGCGGTGATCTCCACCGACATGGCCGCGGGCATGCGGATCCGGTACCGGACGTCGCAGCGGGCATCGTCGTCGTCGCATCCCGAGTTGTCGAGCCGCAACGTTGTGCCGTCGACCCGGTGTGCGGTCGCGGGCTTGCCCCGCGAGTAGTGGTGTTCCTCGGTGACCGTCACCGGGCCCTCGCCGGTCACGATGTCGACGTTGGCGGCGCGCGCGCCGATCACCAGGGCGGTGACGGACTCGTCGATCCGGTAGGCGACCTCGTCGGTGGTCGAGCGGCCGGTGCAGGCGGCCAGCGGCAGGAGGAGGGCGACGGCAGCCGTGGTCGCCGCAAGACGTCGGGACATGGCGCTCACCTTTCGCAGAAGGACCGGTCGAGGAGGGCGTAGTAGGCCGCGTTCGCGGCGTTGCCCACGGTCTTCGGGTCCTCGTTCATCATCAGCACGGTCTCGTGCCGGGCGTCCGGGCTGATCCACGTGAAGACCACGTATCCGCCGACGTTGCCGCTGTGGCCCCAGGCCACCCCGCACGGCGTCCACCGCTGCACCCCGAGACCGGACCGGCTGGGCAGCTCGCTGTCGGTGACCTCGATGGTCCGGCGCATCTCGTTCATCATTCGCGGACCGAGAAGGCGCCCGGTGAGCAGCGCCCGGTAGAAGGTGGCCGAGTCGTCGGCGGTGGTGTTCAGCCCGCCGGCCGTCCACGCCCACGGATACATGTACGCCAGGTCCACCTCGACCGGCGGATCCCCCATGGCGAAGTAGCCGTGCGCGTGCGAGCCCCAGATGGCGGTGGTCACCGGCAGGTCCGTGTGGCGCAGGCCGAGCGGCCGCAGGATCCGGGCCCGCAGCTCATGGTCGAACGTGTGCCCGGTGACGGCCTCCACCACGTACGCGGCCAGGAAGTAGTTGGTGTCCGAGTAGTTGAAGGCGGATCCCGGCGGGAACAGGGGCTGGTGCTCGAACGCGATGTCCAGCAGTTGCTGGTGCGTCCACACGTGACCGAGGTCCCCGGCCAGGTAGGGCGCGATCACCCGCGGGTCGGAGTTGAAGTCGAACAGCCCGCTGTTCATCTGCAGCAGGTGCCGGACGGTGACACCCCGGCCGTAGCCGTGCGGGATCACGCCGGGCAGCAGCCGGTCGACCGGATCGTCGAGCCGGAACCGTCCCTCCTCGGCCAGCTGCAGGACGACCGTCGCGGTGAAGCTCTTCATCTGGCTGGCCGCCCGGAACCGGTCCGTGGCGCGCATCGGCCGCTGCTCCACGATGTCGGCGTAGCCACTGCTCAGCCGGGCGGTCCGCGAACCGTGCCGGTCCAGCAGAATGGCGCCCGGAGCGCCCGCGGCCACCAGCCCGTCGAGCGCCGCCTGCAACCGGTGCGGACGTTGCGGTGCGGCGTTCGCCGCGGTGGGCACGGCCACGACCAGGGCGGTGGCGACGGCCAGGATTCGTACTGCGGTTGCTCTCATGTGGTTCACGCTCGCAGCCGGCGACCGGCGCGGTAAGGCGGTGAACTGGCCGTTCCAGGGGGCGGTTTTCTGGTGTGGAGGGTAAGGTGCCGCGGCTCTGGTACCTGTGGGCCGGGCAGCGTAGCGTGAGCGGCGACTGCAGGGAGTGCCGATGCCGGCCCGTCCGTCTCCAATTCTGCTCTTCACGATCGGGACAGCGCTCCTGCTCGGTCTGGCCGGCGCCGTGTCACTGAGCCTGGCCAACGGCCTGTCGACGGTGAACGCGTTCATCCTGTGCTGGCTGACCGTGACGTACTCGGTCAGCGGACTCGTCGCGTGGTGGTGCCGGCCGGCCAACCGGTTCGGCCTGTTGCTGTTGCTCACCGGGGTGGGCGGCATGATCAGCGCTGTCGGGCGGGCCGAGCAGACCGTCCTGCAGACCATCGGCGAGGCCGCCGACGTGGTACCGCTGGTGCTGATCGTGCACGTGTTCGTGACCTTCCCGACCGGCCGCCTGCACGGCCGGGCCGAGAAACTCCTGATCGGCGTGGGTTACCTGGCGGCCCTCCCCGGCCAGCTCGTCGTCATGATGCTCGGCGGTCTCACCCCGCACGGCATCACCGTCGTGGAGGCGCCCGGCGTGGCCGTCGTCCTGCACAACGTGCTGCTGACCACCGTGAGCGCCGTCGCGCTGGGTGGCGTCGCCCTGCTGTTCACGCGGCGCCGCACCCACGGACGGCACCTGCGCCGGTCGCTGACCCTGCTGATCGACTCGTTCGCGCTGGGCCTCGTGATGATCGCCGTGCTGCTGATCGTCGGCGCGTTCGGCGGTCCCGCGTTCCCGGTCGTCCAGCGGATCAGCCTGATCCTGCTGGGTGTCGCGCCGGTCGCCTTCCTGGCCGGCCTGCTCCAGGCCCGGCTGGCCCGCAGCTCCGTCGGCGATCTGGTGGTGGCGCTGCGCGGCGAGCCCGCGGACGTACGGACCCCGCTGGCCCACGCCCTGCGGGACCCGTCGGTCGTGCTGCTGTACTGGCTGCCGCGGTTCGGCATCTGGGCCGGCCCGGACGGGCGTCCGGTGACGCTGCCCGACGACCCCGACCGGGTCAGCCTGATCAACGACGACGGCGAGCCGATGGCCGCCCTGATCCACGATCCGGCGCTGCGGGACGAGGCCGCCCTGCTCGACGCCGTCCGCGCGGCGGCGTGCATTGCGCTGCGCAGCGGCCGGCTGCAGGCGCAGCTGCGGGCCAGCGTCGAGGAGCTGCGCGGCTCACGGGCCCGGGTGCTGGAAGCCGGCCTGCGGGAGAGGCAGCGACTCGAACGCGACCTGCACGACGGCGCCCAGCAGCGGCTCGTCGCGCTCTCGCTCAACCTGGGCATGCTGCAGACCCGGCTCGGCGACGATCCCGAGGCGGCGGCGTTGCTGGTCGAGGCCCGCGGCGAGATCGCGGTCTCACTGAACGAGCTGCGCGACCTCGCCCGGGGCCTGCACCCGGCCGTGGTCAGCGCGCACGGGCTCGCGGTGGCGCTGGAATCGCTGGCCGCGCGGGCGCCGGTGCCGGTCCGGCTCTCCGTCGACCTGCCCCGGCGGCTCGACGAGGCGGTCGAGGTCGCGGCCTACTACGTGGTGTGCGAGAGCCTGACCAACGTGGGCAAGCACGCGCGGGCCTCGGCGGCCACGGTGGCGGTGTCCCAGCGGAACGGCACGATGGCCATCGAGGTGGTCGACGACGGGTGCGGCGGCGCGGACACCGAGCGGGGAACCGGCCTGCGCGGGCTGGCCGACCGGGTCGAGGCCCTCGGCGGGTGCCTGCGGGTGTGGACACCGGCCGGCGGCGGCACCGAACTGCGGGCGGAGTTGCCGTGCGGGTAGCCATCGCCGAGGACAGCGTCCTGCTCCGCGAGGGGATCGCGCGCCTGCTCACCGACGCCGGGTTCGACGTGGTGGCCCGCTGCGGCGACGCCGTGCAGCTGCGCTCCGAGCTGCGCGTGTCCGTCCCCGAGGTGGTGATCGTGGACATTCGCCTGCCACCCACGCACACCGACGAAGGCTTGCGGGCGGCGATCGAGTTGCGGGCGAAGCACCCCGGGCTGGCCGTTCTGGTGCTGTCCCAGTACGTCGAGGTCGGGCTGGCCATGCAACTGCTGGCCGACTCGGCCGACCGCGTCGGCTACCTGCTCAAGGACCGGATCAGCGACGTGCCCGAGTTCATCGGCGCGGTACGCCGCGTCGCGGCCGGCGGCTCGGCCATCGACCCCACCATCGTCTCGACGCTGCTCGCCCGGCGCCGCCACGACGACCCGCTGGCCCGTCTCACCCCGCGCGAGCGTGAGGTGCTCGAGCTGATGGCCGCGGGCACCTCCAACCAGGGCATCGCCGACCGCCTGGTGATCACCCTGCGGGCGGTGGAGAAGTACGTCTCCAGCATCTTCGGCAAACTGGGCCTGCCCGCCACCGGCAGCGAAAGCCGCCGCGTCCTGGCCGTCCTGCTGTTCCTACGCAACTAGACCGATCACCGCAGCTCGACCTCGATCTGATCCTCGGCAAGCCATTGGAGGATCTGGTCGAACTTGGCGGTCAGATGGCTATGGGCGACCTCGGCGTGGTGCCATACCAGGCGGAACGGCCACTCGGCGCCCCACCCGCCGGTCACACAGTCGTGGAGCGCGTCACCGTTCCAGCCGAAGTAGCCGCCCGGGCCGTTGATGGCCTCGCCGATGGCGCAGTAGAAGCCTTCGATGTCGGTGACATGGCGCCCGTCGAGCTGGTAGGTGCTGCCGGCCGGCTTGTCAGGCGCGTCGGCCCGATGGTGAGCCAAGGCCGCTCCAGACCAGAGATGCCGAAGCTCCCGGCCGTAGCCCGCCCAAAGGTTCGGTTCGGTCGGGCCACCGGCGTGCCACAGGTTCCAGATGGGTCGCGCCGAACTCGGCATCGGCTCAGAGATCGCACCGTCCAGGTCGACATCGACGAGGTCGGCACCCAGGATCGAGGGACGAACTTTGGTCAGTGATGCTCGGAGATAAGTGCCGATCACGCGGTCGACTACACCGTTCCGGTCCACGCTGTAGAGGGTCGCGTCGATCGACCGACGATGCAGAGCGCCACCTGGATTGCCCGCCCCCTTGGCCAGCGCGTCCAGGGCACGGCGCAGCGGCAGGTGGGGCATGCACCCGAGAAGCGTCGTCCCGCGCACCGTGGACGGCGAATCGACGAATAGCCCTTCAATATCGGCGCACGCCGCGATCACGGCGTCTGGTTTTCCCATGGTGAATTCATCGACCAACAGCCAGCGAAGCGGCACGTCTTCGTCCCAGTGCCATCGCTTGTCCTGCGGACTCGTCTCTTCACCGGGCACGTGGGTCCCTCGTCGGCATGAGTGAGGCCGAGCCGTCCACAGGCTCGACCCGCAGCGGCGGCCGGCCGAGCATCTGCCCGAGCGGGCCGTGATCGAGGGGACGTGGAGGGACGACACTCACCGACACGTTCACCGCTCCCCTCGTACGCCCAAAACGGATGCCTCCGACCCGGCTTCGGGTCGGAGGCATCCGTTTGTATTGCTTCACCAGGAGCGATGTCAATCCGCGATTCCTCTTAGGAAGTCCTCACGGGAGACATGCACAACTTCCCAGATTTTTAGCTGCAGCCGGACGTGGAGCCGCAGCCCTCGCACACGTAGCAGCTGCCGGCGCGGCGCATCTTGGTGCCGCATGTGAAGCAGAGCGGCGCGTCGGCGGCGTGGCCGGTCACGATTTCGAGCAGCTCGGTGGAGGAGCCGACCGCGGACGGTGCGGCCTTCTCCGGCTCGGCGGCCGGGATCGTGGCCTCGGCCGGGGCGGTCGCGCCGCCGACCGGGGCGGACACCGGGGCGGAGGCGGCCATGCCGGCCAGGTCGACACCGACGCCGGCGGCCTCGGCCGCGGCCTCGGCCTGCACCTGGGCGGCACGCTCCTTTGCCGTGAAGATGCCCAGGTCGGCCCGGGTGTCGTACGGCAGGAAGTCGAGCGCCAGGCGACGGAAGATGTAGTCCATCACCGAAGCCGCCATGCGCACGTCCGGGTCGTCGGTCATGCCGGCGGGCTCGAAGCGCATGTTGGTGAACTTGCTGACGTACGTCTCGAGCGGGACGCCGTACTGCAGGCCTATCGAGATCGCGACCGAGAAGGCGTCCATGACGCCGGCCAGCGTCGAACCCTGCTTCGACATCTTGAGGAAGACCTCGCCGAGGCCGTCGTCGGGGTAGGACGACGCGGTGAGGTAACCCTCGGCGCCGCCGACCGAGAACGACACCGTCTCCGACGGGCGCTTCTTGGGCAGACGCTTGCGGACCGGGCGGTACTCGATGACCTTCTCGACGACCTTCTCGACCTCGGTCGACGCGGCCGGCGCCTCGACGGCCGCCGACTTCTTCGCGGCGACCGACAGCGGCTGGCCGACCTTGCAGTTGTCGCGGTAGATCGCGAGGGCCTTGAGGCCGAGCTTCCAGCCCTGGTAGTGGATCTCCTCGATCTCCTCGACGGTCGCCGTCTCGGGCATGTTGACCGTCTTGGAGATGGCGCCCGAGATGAACGGCTGCACCGCGGCCATCATGCGGACGTGGCCGAGCGGGGCGATCACGCGCTCACCCATGGCGCAGTCGAAGACCGCGTAGTGCTCGGGCTTGAGGCCCGGGGCGTCGACGACGTTGCCGTGGTCGGCGATGTGCTCGACGATCGCCTCGACCTGCTCCTCGGGGTAGCCGAGGCTGCGCAGCGCGCGCGGGACCGTCTGGTTGACGATCTGCATCGATCCGCCGCCGACGAGCTTCTTGAACTTGACCAGGGCCAGGTCGGGCTCGATGCCGGTGGTGTCGCAGTCCATCATCAGGCCGATGGTGCCGGTCGGGGCGAGCACCGACGCCTGGGCGTTGCGCCAGCCGTGCTTCTCGCCGATCTTGAGGCCGTCCTGCCACTGCTTGGTGGCCTCGCGGGCGAGCTCGGCGGCGACCGGGTTGCTCGGGCGGATGTCGTCGCTGGCCGCAGCGTGCTTGCGCATGACCCGCTTGTGGGCCTCGGCGTTGCGGGCGTAGCCCTCGTACGGGCCGACGACGCCGGCGAGCTCGGCCGAGCGGCGGTACGCCGTGCCGGTCATCACCGAGGTGATCGCGGCGGCGACGCTGCGGCCCTGCTCCGAGTCGTACGGAAGGCCGGACGCCATCAGCAGCGCGCCGATGTTGGCGTAGCCGATGCCGAGCTGGCGGTAGGCGCGGGTGGTGGCGCCGATCCGCTCGGTCGGGAAGTCGGCGAACGAGATCGAGATCTCCATCGCGGTGATGATGAACTCGACGCTCTTGACGAACTTCTGGGTCTCGAAGCCACCGTCGGCCTTGAGGAACTTCATCAGGTTGAGCGAGGCCAGGTTGCAGGACGAGTCGTCCAGCGACATGTACTCCGAGCACGGGTTGGACGCGGTGATCCGGCCGGTCTCGGGGTTGGTGTGCCAGTCGTTGATCGTGTCGTCGTACTGCAGACCGGGGTCGGCGCACTCCCACGCGGCCTGGGCGATGTCGCGGAAGAGCTTCTTGGCGTCGACGGTCTCGATGACCTCGCCGTCGAGCCGGCCGCGCAGGCCGAACTCGGTGCCCTCCTCGTACGCCCGCATGAACTCGTCGCTGACGCGGACCGAGTTGTTGGCGTTCTGGTACTGCACGGAGACGATGTCGTCGCCGCCGAGGTCCATGTCGAAGCCGGCGTCCCGCAGGGCGCGGATCTTGTCTTCCTCACGGGCCTTGGTGCGGACGAACTCTTCGATGTCGGGGTGGTCGACGTCGAGGATGACCATCTTGGCGGCCCGGCGGGTGGCGCCGCCCGACTTGATGGTGCCGGCGCTGGCGTCGGCGCCGCGCATGAAGCTCACCGGGCCACTGGCGGTCCCCCCGGACGACAGCAGCTCCTTGGACGAGCGGATGCGGGACAGGTTCACGCCGGAGCCCGAACCGCCCTTGAAGATCAGGCCCTCTTCCTTGTACCAGTCGAGAATCGAGTCCATCGAGTCGTCGACCGAGAGGATGAAGCACGCGCTGACCTGCTGCGGCGACTTGGTGCCGACGTTGAACCAGACCGGCGAGTTGAAGCTGAAGACCTGGTGCAGCAGCATCCAGGTGAGCTCGTGGTCGAAGATCTCGGCGTCCGCCGTGGTGGCGAAGTAGCCGTTCGCCTCGCCCGCCTTGCGGTACGTCTTGACCACGCGGTCGATCAGCTGCTTGAGCGACCACTCCCGCTCCGGGGTGCCGACCGCGCCCCGGAAGTACTTGGTGGTGACGATGTTCGCCGCGTTGACACTCCACGCGGTCGGGAACTCGACGCCCTTCTGCTCGAAGTTGATCGAGCCGTCGCGCCAGTTCGTCATGACGACGTCGCGACGTTCCCACTCGACCTCGTCGTACGGGTGGACTCCCTCGGTCGTCCAGACCCGCTCGACCCGCAGCCCCCCGCCGACCGCGCTCGCGCCGTTTGCCCGGCTGCGCTGCCGACCTGCTGTGATGCCGTCCCCGGCCATACTGCTCCCCCTCGGAAAAATGCCGCTACTACGTCGTCAGACCCGTGGAGCGCGACCGCCGGGCCGCGGAGCCACGGGGTGCCGCACCCCGGTCTCGCGGGCGATCGTCGCCTCACGCAGCGCCGTGATCTCCTTTTCGAACTCGTCGAGCGAGTCGAAGGATTTGTAGACGCTCGCGAACCTCAGATAAGCCACCTGGTCGAGCTCCCGCAGCGGGGCGAGGATCGCCAGCCCCACCTCGTGGCTGGGCACCTCGGCCGCGCCCTTGGCCCGGACGGTCTCCTCGACCTTCTGCGCGAGCAGCGCGATCGAGTCCTCGTCGACGGGCCGGCCCTGGCAGGCCTTGCGGACCCCGCTCATGATCTTTGCGCGGCTGAAGGGCTCGGTGACCCCGCTGCGCTTCACAACGGCCAGGACCGCTTCTTCGACGGTGGTGAACCGCTTGCCGCACTCGGGGCACGATCGACGGCGACGGATCAGCTGACCATCGTCGGCCTCGCGCGAGTCGACCACGCGAGAATCGGCGTGGCGACAGTACGGGCAGCGCACCTCGAACCCCCTCCGGCACCTCACCCCGGTCGTCTGCGGGCACGCAAAAGCACGGCGATTCGCCGGTTTCTCACCAGCTGACGCCGTCACGGCCTGTAGATGAACGGGGGAAGTGAACCCCAACCAGTGGATGACTTACACCCTTGTAACTACTAGATGTTGGGGTAGACGCTATGCCGCGGCGGACATGGACGCAAGTTCACCGGCGCGTCGGCGCGCCGTATTTTGCGACTCAACACGAGCGGTGGATCGGCCGGTCACGGACTGCTGAATCACGCCGCCCGCGGCAAGATCAAAACATCGCCGGCGGCCACGCCGTAGCTCGACAGGCCGTTGAGCCGGCGCAATTCGTCGACGGCGGCCTGTCCGTCGCGGCGCGGCATCGTGCGGGTCGCGATGTCCCACAGCGTGTCACCCGACTGGACCACGATCGTGGGCGGCGGCCCGGACGGCGACTGCTCGGCCCGGGACGCGGTGGTGAACAACACGGCGCTGGCCAGGGAGGCCAGCACGACCAGCAGACCGAGGACGACGACGCGCCCGCGCCGGGTGAGCCGCAGCGAAGGCTCGACGTGCCTGACCCCGTTCGCCACCATCACGTTTCCTCCACCCGGGAAAGCGGTCTTAGTACGGGCGTTCGATCGAACGCCCGTACGACGGTCTATCAGAACAGGCGTACGGAAGTCGAGCACTTCCGGGCGACACGCCGGAAGAATGTCGTACAGATGTTTGAATATGTCGTACCGCGCCATTACGGTCTTCCCTCAAGAGGGTCAGCCGGGCGAGCGCCATCCCCACGGCGCTAGCTCCGGCTCCGCGAACGCAAGACGCACCACGTGCCTCATGGGCACTGGCCGACAGGGAGGGCGGACGTGTCGACCGACGACCGGACGAGCAGCCGGCAACATCAGACCAAGCCAGACAGCGGAGCGGCTCTGCGCCGCCGCGCGCCGAGCCGCGGACGTGCCGCCGACGCGCCGCAGCTGCGATCGGTCACTCCGGTGGTCAGCCAGTTCCCCGAGCCGGTCACGGCCGATCTGACCGCCCGGCAGAAGCGGATTCTCGAGTTCATCCGCGACTGGGTGGAGCGCTACGGCTATCCGCCGAGCGTGCGCGAGATTGGCGAGGCGGTCGGCCTGGTGTCACCGTCCAGCGTGGCCTATCAGCTGAAGGCGCTCGAGACCAAGGGCTTCCTGCGCCGCGACCCCAACCGGCCGCGCGCCGTAGACGTCCGCTCCCCCAGCGAGCTGGTCGACGACGAGGCGATGCGCTCGGCTCGCCCGCAACCGGCGTACGTGCCGCTGGTCGGCCGCATCGCCGCCGGCGGGCCGATCCTGGCCGAGCAGGCCGTCGAGGAGTTCTTCCCGCTGCCGCGCGAGCTGGTCGGCGAGGGCGAGGTCTTCATGCTCGAGGTCAAGGGCGACTCGATGATCGACGCGGCCATCTGCAACGGCGACTGGGTGGTCGTGCGGCAGCAGCCGACGGCCAACGCGGGCGACATCGTGGCCGCGATGATCGACGGTGAGGCCACGGTGAAGAGCTACCGCCAGCGCGACGGGCACGTCTGGCTGATGCCGGCCAACCCCGCGTTCGACCCGATCCCCGGCGACGACGCGACCATCATGGGCCGCGTCGTGGCCGTGCTGCGCCGGGTCTGACCGGGCGCAGAAAAAGAACTGACGATCAGCGCCGGGGGCCGTAACCGTCGAAACGGCCCTCGGGACGCTGCCGGAAGTCGTTGTAGCCACCGCGGGCCGAAGACGGCGGCGGACCACCCTGGCCACCGCCATAGACACCGCCACCACCGCGCGGCTGCTGACCACCCCGAGGCGGCTGACCCTGCGGACCACGCGGCGGCTGCCCCTGGGGCCCGCGCGGCGGCTGACCTTGCGGACCACGAGGCGGCTGGGCCTGCGGACCACGCGGGGGCTGACCTTGCGGAGCACGCGGCGGCTGAGCTTGGGGACCCCGCGGGGGCTGACCCTGCGGACCACGCGGCGGCTGCCCCTGCGGGCCCCGCGGGGGCTGACCCTGGGGAGCGCGCGCGGGCTGGCCCTGCGGACCACGAGGCGGCTGAGCCTGGGGACCACGCGCGGGCTGACCCTGCGGACCGCGAGGCGGCTGAGCCTGGGGACCACGCGCGGGCTGACCCTGCGGGGCACGCGGGGGCTGGCCTTGCGGACCACGCGGCGGCTGACTCTGCGGACCGCCGTAGACCCCGGCCCGGGCCGGCTGCTGCTGCGCGTTGCCCGACCGCCCGTGCGGCTTGCTGCCGGCGGGCTTGGCGCCGGCTCCGCCGTACACACCCGCCTTGGGACCGCCCGGGGCGCCGTTGACCGGGCCCGGCCGTGCGCCGCCGTAGGCCCCGTTACGCTGCGGCGCCCCGCCGACCCCGATCAGCTCGGTCTCGGGCTCGCCCTCGAGCGGGTTCTTGAAGTCGTCACCGTCGTCGTCGCCGGACCCGGACGGCTCGGCGGCCACCCGCTTGCGGTGCCGGACGATGCCCAGCGCGCCCACGCCGACGAGAATCAGACCCAGCACACCGACGCCACCCACCGCGTACGTGATGTCGCTGAGCTCGAGATTGGCGTACCAGGCGCCGCCCTCTTCTTCCCCGGCGCCCTTGGCCGCGGTCGCGACCGTGGTGGCGGGCGCGTAGCGAAGGATGTAGTTGGGCGGATCGGTCTCGCCGCTCATGTCCGACGTCGTGTAGAAGGACTTGCCGTCGGCGCTGTAGGTGATCGCCTCACCCAGCGTCTCGTTGGGCAGGCCGGTCGTGCGGGGCTTGTTCTTGAGCGCGGCGAGCACGTCGCCGTTCTGCACGTCCCACTCGAGCGCGTCGGTGTAGGTGCGCAGGGCGACCTTGCCGCCGCCGGGCGCCACCGCGCCGCCGCTGATCGTCTTGTTGCCGATCCGCGCGTACGGCCCGCCGGCGGTCTGCGTGGCCGAGGGTTGGATCTCGGCGACCCGCCGCATCGCGACGCCCTCTTTGTTGTTCGCCTTCAGCGGGCCGGCCGGCTGATACACATACGCCGGCTTGCCGATCTCCTTGGTGACGATCAGCGGGGTGCCGTCACCGTTCAGCAGCAGCGCCTCGGCGTCGTGCGTGTCGCCCTGGGGATAGCTGAGCCGGTGAAGCACGGGCGGGTCGGAGCCGTCGGCCGGCATCGACCAGAGGCCGATGTTGGGGCGGCGCTGGTCCTGGTCGAACCGGTTGTCGCCGATGTCGGCGATCCAGAGCTTGGCGCCGTCGGGCGAGAGGATCAGGTCTTCCGGGTCCAAGGGGCCGTCGCCGCTGTATTTGGCGGCCTTGGTGACCTCGCACTTGGTGTTGAGGAAGAAGATGCGCTTGTTGGCGCCCTTGTCGGTGCTGTCGTTGATGACGACGTAGCCCGTCCTGGTGGCCACCAGCCCGGACGCCTCGGTGATCCGCTCGTCCTTGATCTGGCACATCTTCTTGCCCGCCACCGAGGGCGCGCTGATCGTGGGGGCCGGATCCTCGGCAAACGCCGCGGACGAGCCGATCATCACCAGCCCGGAGGCCACGATCACCGGGAACACGAGACGCCGCATCCGATCAGTGTCGCATGCGGCGTCGCGTGCCGGTGTTACGCGTTAATCAACCCAGCTCACCCGGGCCGACCTCGTTGTGTCGTGAGGGACGCTCAGTTGCGGAACGACTCCAGATCGCTCGCCAGCCGCTCGTCGACGAGGACCCGGAACTCGGTCCCCTCCTCCAAATGGCGCGTCTGGAGTACCTGACCGGACCGATGAATCCGGGCGACCAGATCAGCACGGTCATAAGGCAGCAGAAGGCGCATGTCGATCGGCGGCCGCGGCAGCTTGGCCGCGATCGCCTCCTGCAGTTCGGCGATGCCCTGTCCGGAGCGCGCCGACACGAAGACGGCGTCCGGCCAGGTGCGCTTCAACCGCAGCAGAGTCTCCTCGTCCGCGGCATCCACCTTGTTGATCACCAGGAGCTCGGGGATGGCGTCGGCGCTGACCTCGGCCAGCACCTCGCGGACGGCGCTGACCTGACCCTCGGGGTCGGGATGGGCGCCGTCGACCACGTGCACGACGAGGTCGGCGAACGAGACCTCCTCGAGCGTGGAGCGGAACGCCTCCACGATCTGGTGCGGCAGGTGACGCACGAAACCCACCGTGTCGGACAGCGTGTAGACGCGCCCGTCCTCGGCCGAGGTGCGCCGGGTGGTCGGGTCGAGGGTGGCGAACAGCGCGTCCTCCACCAGCACACCGGCCTGGGTCAGACGGTTGAGCACGCTCGACTTGCCGGCGTTGGTGTAGCCGGCGATGGCCACGGCCGGTGTGCCGCTGCTCGCCCGCCGGGAGCGCTTGGTCTGCCGTACGGTGCGCATGCCCTTGATCTCGCGGCGGAGCTTGGAGATGCGCTGGTTGATGCGTCGGCGGTCGGTCTCGAGCTTGGTCTCACCGGGACCACGTGTCCCGACGCCACCACCGCCCGAACCGCCGGCGCCACCACCCTGACGGGACAGCGACTCACCCCAGCCACGCAGACGCGGCAGAAGGTATTGCAGCTGGGCCAGCTCGACCTGCGCCTTGCCCTCTTTGCTCTTCGCGTGCTGGGCGAAGATGTCGAGGATCAGCGCCGTCCGGTCGACGACCTTGACCTTGGTCTGCTGCTCAAGGTTGCGCAGCTGGCTCGGTGAGAGCTCGCCGTCGCAGATGACCGTGTCGGCGCCGGTGGCCTCGACCGCCAGACGCAGCTCCTCGACCTTGCCCCGGCCGATGAAGGTGGCCGTGTCGGGACGGGAACGACGCTGGATCAGGCCCTCGAGCACCTGGGAACCGGCGGTCTCGGCCAGCGCGGCCAGCTCGGTCAGCGAGTTGTCGGCGTCCTCGACACTGCCCTCGGTCCAGACGCCGACCAGAACGACCCGCTCGAGCCGCAGCTGGCGATATTCGACCTCGGTGATGTCGGTGAGCTCGGTGGAGAGACCGGCGACCCGCCGCAGCGAATGCCGCTCCTCGAGCTCGAGGTCGCCGGACGTCACGTCCGGCTCGTCGAGTTCTAGTACGGGTGCCTGGTAAGTGTTTCGCAAAAGGTGACCTCCTCGGCCCCGATCGTGGCACGTCACCGTGGTCGGCGCATCCACATAACGTGGCCGGACGTTCTCGAAGGAGTGTTGTCAGGAGTCCGCTCTCGGGTAGCGGACGAGGTGGTGGATGTGACTGGCTCTATTACAACGACCCGGATGGAATCCCATATTCCACGGGAGCAAGATTACGGTGACGCACCCACCAATGTCGGAGGGAACACCGTGGTGACGACCCGCCTGCCGAGCGCAGGATTTTCGATCACGATCCGGATAGCAGTGACCGCGGACGCCTCGTCCATCGGTCGTCTCACCACCTGTGTCGGCGAGGCCGGCGCGATTGTCACGGCCCTCGACGTGGTCGATTCCGATCCCACGCGTGTCCTCGTCGACCTCACCTGCGACACGGCCGACTCCAGTCACGCCGACCAGGTCGTCAAGCAGCTCGAGGCGCAGGACGGCGTCGACGTCCGCAAGGTCTCCGACCGCACGTTCCTGCTGCACCTGGGCGGCAAGATCGAGGTCCAGTCGAAGGTCGCGCTGCGCAACCGTGACGAGCTGTCCCGGGCGTACACGCCGGGTGTGGCCCGCGTCTGCATGGCGATCGCCGAGAACCCGGCCGACGCCCGTCGCCTGACCATCAAGCGCAACACCGTGGCCGTGGTCAGCGACGGCTCGGCCGTGCTCGGGCTGGGCAACATCGGCCCGGCCGCGGCCATGCCGGTCATGGAGGGCAAGGCCGCGCTGTTCAAGCGGTTCGGCGGCGTGGACGCGTGGCCGGTCGTGCTCGACACGCAGGACACCGACGAGATCGTGCGCATCGTGAAGGCGATCGCCCCGGCGTACGGCGGCATCAACCTCGAGGACATCGCCGCGCCGCGCTGCTTCGAGATCGAAGCACGACTCCGCGAACAATTGGACATTCCGGTCTTTCACGACGATCAGCACGGAACGGCGATTTGTGTGCTGGCCGCGCTGACCAACGCGCTGCGGGTCGTCGGCAAGCGGCTCGAGGACGTCCGCGTCGTGGTGTCGGGCGCGGGCGCGGCCGGCACGGCGATCATGAAGCTACTGCTGCGCCAGGGCGTGGGCGACATCATCGCGTACGACCGGAAGGGCGCCCTGCACCGCGGGATGCCGGACATGTCGGAGACCTGGCAGTGGCTGGCCCAGAACACCAACAAGGACAACTACTCGGGTGACCTGCCCGGGGCGATCGCCGGCGCCGACGTGTTCATCGGCGTGAGCGCGCCCAACCTGCTCACCGGCGACGACATCGCCCGGATGGCCGACAAGTCGATCGTCTTCGCGCTGGCCAATCCCGACCCCGAGGTCGACCCGCGCGCCGCCCGCCAGCACGCCGCGGTCGTCGCCACCGGCCGGTCCGACCAGCCCAACCAGATCAACAACGTGCTGGCCTTCCCCGGCGTCTTCCGCGGCATGCTCGACGTGAGCGCCGAGGAGTTCACCGAGGAGATGGCGCTGGCCGCGGCCCGGGCGATCGCCGACGTGGTGGGCGACGACAAGCTCAACCCGACCGTCATCGTCCCGAGCGTCTTCGACCCCAAGGTCACTCCGGCGGTCGCCGCGGCCATTCGCGCCGCCGTCCGGGGGCCCAGCGCCGCGACTCACAACACCGCCGCGCTGCCGGAGGCCGAGCTCGACGAGGCGCCGTCCGAGACCTTCTGAAAGCCCAGACCGGCTGGAGAGTCAGCGTGCGGCAAACCAGCCGGTCAGCTCGGCCACGCGGTCGGTGATCAGCCCGGCGGCGCCCGCGTCGATCAGCGGGCCCCACTCGGTCATGTCGTTGGCCGTCCACGCCATCACGTCGATGCCGCGGCCGGTCAGCGCGACCACCGTGTCGGGATCGCCGAGCACATCGGCCCTCGACGGGTTGAGGCAGACCACCTCCAGCTCGTCGGCCAGGTCGAGGGTGTCGGCCTCGAAACGCAACCGCAGCAGGCCCCGGCGAACGGCCGGGTCGACCTCACGCACCAGCCGGAGGATCTCGGGGTCGAAGCTCTGCACGATCGTGCGGTCGCGCCGGCCCACGGCCCCGACCAGCTCCATGATCGTCTTGACCTGGGACAACGTGGCGGGCGGCTTGATCTCGAGGAGCAGTTCCGCGCCGGCCGTCAGCTCCAGCACCGAGGCGAGCGTGGGGACCCGGACTCCGGCGTACGCGGGAGAGAACCACGCGCCGGCGTCGAGCGCGGCCACCTCGGCGTACGGGAAATCCCAGACGTGCCCGGATCCCGAGGTCGTGCGGTCGAGCGTCCGGTCGTGGATCACCACCGGGACGTCGTCGGCGGTGGTGCGCACGTCGAACTCGATCAGCGTCGCCCCGCCGAGCATGGCCGCGGCAAAGGCCGGCAGGGTGTTTTCGGGGGCGACCGCCGAGTAACCCCGGTGCGCCACGTTGTGCATCAGAGCAGCTCGCCCGACGCCACCAGCACCGCCGGGCCGGCCAGCCACCAGCGGTCCTCCTCGTCGTGCGTGACCGTCAACCGGCCGCCGGGCAGGTCGACCGCCACCGTGCCGATGGCCAGGCCGGCGTCGCGCAGGGCCACCGCCCCGACGGCCAGCGCGCCCGAGCCGCACGAGAGCGTCTCGCCCGAGCCTCGCTCGTACACGCGCATGGAGACGTGCAGGTCGGCCTCGTCGAGGGGCTCGGCCGGGACGACGAACTCGACGTTCACGCCGGAGGAGAACAGCGCCTTGTCGAAGCCGGGGGCCACGTGCAGGTCGAGCGACCCGAGGGCCAGGCCGTCGTGCAGGCCGCAGACCAGGTGCGGGTTGCCGCAGTCGACGGCGACGCCGGGGAACGTCAGCGGGCCGGTGGTCGCGGTGCTCGCCGCGTACACCCGGGGGCTTCTCATGTGCACCCGGATCTGATCGCCCTCGACGACGGCGAGCACGACGCCCGCCCGCGTGGCGATGGAGATGCCGGAGACCTCCGGGGCGGCCAGACCCTTGGCCACCAGGTAGCGCGTGAAGACGCGGACCCCGTTGCCGCACATCTCGGCGATCGAGCCGTCGCTGTTGCGGTAGTCCATGAACCACTCGGCCTCGGCGGCCAGGCCCGCGCCGGCCGGCTCCTTGGCGCTGCGGACCACCCGCAGCACGCCGTCGGCGCCGATGCCGAACCGCCGGTGGCAGAGGTCGGCGACCTGCGCCGCGGTCAGATCGATCGCGCCATCGACGTCCTCGATGATCACGAAGTCGTTGCCCGTCCCGTGGCCCTTGGTGAATTCCACGCGGACCATCATTCCGTAAGTGCCCGGGCGTCCGCCAACAGCGTCGGCGAGGCGCCGTCGAGCCAGGTGATCGACGGGTCGCGCCGGAACCACGAGCGCTGGCGACGCACGAACCGGCGAGTCCCCCGTACGGTGTCGGCCTTGGCCTCTTCCTCGGTCAGGGAACCGTCGATCTCGGCCAGCGCCTGCTGATATCCCAGCGCTCGCGAGGCCGTACGCCCCTCGCGAAGCCCTCGCGGGATGAGGGCGCGCACCTCGTCGAGCAGGCCCGCCGCCCACATCAGGTCGACCCGGAGCGCGATCCGCTCATCGAGCGCCTCGGTGGACCGGTCGACCCCGATCTGCACCGACGGGTAGTAAGGCACCGGTGACGGCAGCGCCGCGGTGAACGGCTGCCCGGTCAGCTCGATCACCTCGAGGGCGCGAACGATCCGTCGCCCGTTCGAGGGAAGGATCTTCTCGGCGGCCAGCGGGTCCCGGGCCCGCAGCCGCTCGTGCAGAGACCCGGCGCCGACGACCGCCAGCTCCTCTTCGAGACGGGCCCGGATCGCGGCGTCGGTGCCCGGGAACTCGAACTCCTCCAGAACCGCCCGCACATAGAGACCGGAACCGCCCACCAGCAGCGGCACCCGGCCGCGCGCGAAGATGTCGTCGATCGCCGCCCGGGCCAGCCGCTGATATTCGGCGACGGCGGCCGGGAAGGTCACATCCCAGATGTCGAGCAGATGGTGCGGAACGCCGTCCCGCTCGCCGGGCGTCAGTTTCGCCGTGCCGATGTCCATGCCGCGGTAAAGCTGCATCGAGTCGGCGTTGACCACTTCGCCGTCCAGTTCCCGCGCTAGAGCGATGCTCAGAGCGGACTTGCCCGCCGCCGTCGGCCCGACGACGGTGATCACGCGCGGAGCTCCTGCGAACGGCACGGAGCAACGGTAGGACAAGGTTTGGCCACGGTCATCGGCGGGCGCTTCCCCGTAACCGGGTTGGACCTGTGACAATGCGCGAGAAAGAATGCCGTAGAGAAGCTAGGCGTTCGACTGCGCTGTGGCGGTGGTCACCGGTCAGGTGAGATCGGTGATGCCGGGAAGACGAGGATGGGTCATGAACGACTGGACGGCCTTCGGGCGCGTGGATGCCGACGGCACCGTGTACGTGAAGACCGCTGAGGGCGACCGGGTGGTCGGCTCCTGGCAGGCGGGCACCCCCGAGGAAGGGCTGGCCCACTTCGCGCGGCGCTTCGCCGACCTCGTGACCGAGGTCGAGCTCGTCGAGGCCCGCCTCAAGTCCGGCGCGGCCGACGCGTCGCACTCGCTGACCAGCGTCAAGCGCCTGCGCCAGCAGCTCGACGAGGCGCACGTGGTGGGCGACATCGACGGGCTCTCGGCCCGGCTCGACCGCCTGGCCACGCTGGCCGACGAGAAGGCCGGCGAGGCGCGTGCGGCCCGCGAGACCGCGCGGGCCGAGGCCGTCGCCCGCAAGACGGCCCTGGTCGAGGAGGCGGAGAAGATCGCCGCCGAGTCCACCGGCTGGAAGTCGGCCGGCGACCGGCTCAAGGAGATCCTCGACGAGTGGAAAACGATCCGCGGCGTCGACAAGAAGACCGACGGCGAGCTGTGGAAGCGGTTCGCCACGGCACGCGACGGCTTCACCCGCCGCCGCGGCGCTCACTTCGCCACCCTCGACGGCCAGCGCAAGCAGGCCCAGACGGCCAAGGAAGAGCTGGTGGCCGAGGCCGAGAGCCTGTCCGACTCGACCGAGTGGTCGTCGACGGCGAACCGGCTCAAGGACCTCATGACCGAGTGGAAGGCCGCGCCGCGGGCCGCCAAGGAGGCCGAGCAGCGCCTCTGGGAACGCTTCCGGGCCGCTCAGGACGCCTTCTTCACCCGCCGCAGCGAGGTCTTCTCGGCCCGCGACGCCGAATACAAGGGCAACCTGGACAAGAAGCAGGCGGTCCTGGCCGAGCTGGAGGCCGTCGATGTCGACGCCGACCCGCGCGGCGCGCAGAACAAGCTGCGTGACCTGCAGGCCGCGTGGCACGACGCCGGCCGGGTGCCGCGCGAGTCGGCCGCGTCGCTCGATCGTCGCTGGCGGGCCGCCGAGGAGCGCATCCGCGTGGCGATGGACTCGGCGTGGCGCAAGACCGCCCCGCAGGACAACCCGCTGCTGCAGCAGATGCGTGAGCAGGTGGCCGAGGCCGAGCAGCGTCTCGAGCGGGCCAAGGCGGCCGGCGACGCCAAGCGCGTCAAGGAAGCCGAGCAGGCGCTCAACTCGAAGAAGCAGTTCCTGGCCCTGGCCGAGCAGGCTTCTTAAAACCCAGACCCCCATCCCGTACGCGTTCCGGCGGCCCCTCGATTCCCCGAGGGGCCCCGCTTCTCCCTGTCCGTGGTGCCTCGCTCGCATCGGGGCAGCGAGCGCGTTCCCCGATGTGCGATCCTCTCGGCTGATCAAGCGGAGGAGATCGATGGGCGCGAACGTACGGTGGGCCGCGGCGATCGCCGCGCTGGCGCTGGTCGGCGGCTGCAGCGGCGAGGACACTCCCTCGGGCAACAACGACTGGGCGGATGTGGCCGCCGACTGCCCGGCCTTCACCGCCCCACCGCTCGCCGCGCTGAAGCCGGACGGCAAGCGCACCGGCATCCCCACCATGGTCACCCTCACCTGCACGTACGGCTCGACCGCGGCGATGCCGTACGCCCTCGGCAACGTGACCCTGACCAAAACGGACTCGGCCCGCACGGCCACCGACGAGCTGGCCGCCGAGCGCCTCGAGACCACCCGCAACGCCGGCGCCCCCTACCTCGAGCTGGACGGCTTCGACGGCGCGGCGCTGGCCGTCATCGGCACCGACGGTTCGCTGGAGGCCACCCACTGGTCGGGCAACGCCCAGGTCACGGCCATGGTCATGCTCGAACCGGCGGTCTCCACCCAGGAAGAGCTCGACGGCCGAGCCGACCTGCTCGCCACCTCACTTCGCGATCTGCTCGCCACCCTGCGCAAGTAGAGCCAGCTCGGTGGGCGAGGCGTTGCCGCCCGAGCAGACGATGGCGACCTCGCGACCCGCGAAGCGGTCCGGGAACTCGAGGAGGACGGCCAGGGCGCCGGCGCCGGCGCCCTCGGCCAGGGTGTGGGCCTTTTCGGCCAGCAGGCGCTGGGCCTCGGTGATGCGGTCGTCCGGGACCAGCACGAAGTCGGTCAGGTGCTTACGCAGGATCTGCTGCGGCAGGTCGTAGCCGCGGCCGGTGGCCAGACCCTCCACGCGGGTCTGGTTGGGGCGGGTGAGCGGAGTGCCCGCGCGCCAGGAGTCGTGGGCCGCGGGTGAGGCCGAGGACTGCACGGCGATCACTTCGCAGGCCGGGGCCAGTTCGGCCGCCACCACACACGCGGCGGCGGCGCCGGTTCCGCTTCCGACCGGCACGATGACGGCCGACAGCGAGGGGCGCGCGGTCAGGATCTCGTCGTAGAGAATGCCCACACCGGCCAGCAGCTCCGGGGTGTCGCCCGGGCTGACCAGTCGCTGACCGGTCTCGGCGGCCAGCTCGACGGCGTGCTTCTCGGCGTCGGCCAGGGCGGCGCCGGTCAGGATCACCGTGGCGCCCCAGGCCCGGACGGCGGCGACCTTGGACGGGTTGGCCGCGGCCGGCATGACGACCGTGCACGGGGCGTCGAACAGGTGACTGGCCCACGCCATCGACTGAGCGTGATTACCGGTGGAGTAGGTGACCGTGCCGCGGCCGGGCGACGAGGCGAGCAGGTTGAGGGCGCCGCGGGCCTTGAACGCGCCGACCGGCTGGATGTTCTCGTGCTTGACGTGCACGGTCGCGCCCACGGCCGTGTTCAGCACCGGATAGGACCACATCGGGGTCGGGGGCAGATGACGGGCGACCGTCGTGGCGGCGGCGCGGATGTCGGCGTACGAGAGAACCATGTCCTGATCGTCATGGACCCGAACCCATAGGTCTAATGCCTGATCTCGAAGAAACCCATAGGCGACGTCGATATATTGGAGCCATGCTCGACGTCACCCGGCTGCGCGTCCTGGTCGCGGTCGCGCAAAGCGGGTCGGTCACCGCCGCGGCCGAGGCCCTGCACTACGCCCAGCCGTCGGTGAGCCACCATCTCGCGCGGCTCGAGGCCGAGACCGGCAGCCGGTTGGTGCAGCGGGTGGGCCGCGGCATCCGGCTGACCGAGGCGGGGCGCCTGCTCGCCGATCGGGCCGAGGAGATCCTGGGTCGCCTCGACGCGGCCGAGGAGGAGCTGGCCGCGCATTCCGGGCTGCGGGCGGGACGCGTACGGCTGGCGGCTTTCCCCTCCGCCCTCGGGACCTTCGTGCCCGCGGCGGCGGCCGCCTTCGACGCCGACCATCCCGGCATCGACCTGCGCTTCCGGGAGGCCGAGCCGCCCGAGGCGGTCGACCTGCTGCGCCGGGGCGAGGTCGATGTGGCGCTGATCTTCACGTACGACGGCGGGCCCGACGTGGCCGGTCTGCGCACCGAGGAGCTGTTCGAGGACGAGACCTATCTGGTGCTGCCGCCCGACTGGACCGGCGACCGGCTGGCCGACCACCGCGAGCGGCGCTGGATCGGCGGGTGCGAGCGCTGCCGGGACGAGCTGCTGCGCGCGTGCGCGACCGAGGGGTTCACGCCGGACATCCGGTTCACCACCGACGACTACGTGGCGGCGCAGCAACTGGTCGCGCGCAACCTGGGGGTCACGACGCTGCCCGCCCTGGCGCTGGCGGCGCACCGCAACGAGCGGGTGCGGGTGGTGCCGCTGCCCGGGCGCTCCCGGCGGGTGCTCGTCGCGGTGGCCGGGGCGGCGCCCGACCCGCCCGCGACGACGGCCCTGCTGGAACGGATCAGAGCGAGCAGCCCTCGGCCGCCGGCAGCGGGGCCGGAACCCCGAGCGACGGAAGGCCGAGCGAGACGCCCTTGAGCTTGGGTGTGCGACCGGCCTCGAAGGCGTCGCCGGCCCGGGTGCGACGGTGGCTGAGCGGGTCGCCGTCGGCGTTGAGGTGGTGCGGCGCCGCGTACGTCACCACGGTCTCGACGATGTCGCCGGGTCGCGGGGTGATGCCGCCGGTCGCGAAGTGCACCAGCCGGCCGTCCCGGGCCCGGCCGCTCATCCGGCCCGTACGCTCGTCCTTGCGCCCCTCGCCGACCGCGACGAGCACCTCGACCTTCTCGCCGACGAGCTTCTTGTTCTCGTCCCAGGTGGTCTCTTCGAGCAGCGCGATCAGCCGCTCGTAGCGCTCCTGCACGACGGCCTTGGGCAGTTGCTCGTCCATGATCGCGGCCGGGGTGCCGGGGCGCTTGGAGTATTGGAACGTGAACGCGCTCGAGAAGCGGGCCCGCCGGACCACCTCGAGGGTCTGCTCGAAATCCTCCTCGGTCTCGCCGGGGAAGCCGACGATGATGTCGGTGGTGATCGCCGCGTCGGGCATCGCGGCCCGCACCTTGTCGATGATGCCGAGGTACTTCTCCTGGCGGTAGCTGCGGCGCATGGCCTTGAGCACGCGGTCGGAGCCGGACTGCAGCGGCATGTGCAGCGAGTGACAGACGTTGGGCGTCTCGGCCATCGCGGCGATCACGTCGTCGGTGAAGTCCTTGGGGTGGGGGCTGGTGAAGCGCACCCGCTCCAGACCCTCGATCTGGCCGGTCGAGCGCAGCAGCTTGCCGAACGCGAGCCGGTCGCCGAACTCGACACCGTAGGAGTTGACGTTCTGCCCGAGCAGCGTGACCTCGAGGACCCCCTCGGCGACCAGGGCCTCGACCTCGGCCAGGATCTCGCCGGGACGACGGTCCTTCTCCTTGCCGCGCAGCGACGGCACGATGCAGAACGTGCAGGTGTTGTTGCACCCCACGGAGATCGAGACCCAGCCCGCGTACGTCGACTCGCGCTTGGTGGGCAGCGTCGACGGGAACACCTCGAGCGACTCGAGGATCTCGACCTCGGCCTCGGAGTTGTGCCGGGCGCGTTCGAGCAGCGCCGGCAGCGAGCCGATGTTGTGCGTGCCGAAGACGACGTCGACCCAGGGCGCCTTCTTGACGATGTCGCCGCGGTCCTTCTGGGCCAGGCAGCCGCCGACCGCGATCTGCATGTCCGGCTTCTTCATCTTCGTGGGGCGAAGGTGGCCCAGGTTGCCGTAGAGGCGGTTGTCGGCGTTCTCCCGTACGGCACAGGTGTTGAAGACCACGACGTCGGCCGAGTCGGGATCGCCGGCGCGCACGTAGCCCGCATCCTCCATCAGACCGGAGATGCGCTCGCTGTCGTGCACGTTCATCTGGCAGCCGTACGTGCGCACGTCGTACGTGCGGGCGCTGCTCTGAAGTTCGGTAGTCATGGCAATGGACCAGGGTACGCCGTGTCCCACTCAGGCGGCAGGCCGCTCGCAGCCGGTCACACCGCCCGTGCACGGACGCACGTTCCGCCGTTCGGGACCGTCGTCGGTCTCGACCTCGTCGGCGTGCACCAGCCCGAGACTGCCGTCCGGCCTCGCCAGCACGAACCGTGTCGGGTCGAGGGTGTCGTCCGGAAGGATGATCTCGACCTCGAGCCGGACGGCGACCGCACTGGCCGCGGTGGCCTCGGCGATGGTCTCCGGGGCCAGGTAGACGTCGATCAGCGTCGGGAAGTCGCCGCCGACGTGATAGACGTCGCACAACACGGCGTCACCGTCCGCTTCGGGGCCGAGCGGCACGACCGTCCGCTCGAGCGCGCCCGCGAGCGCGCCGTGGACCCGTTCCCCAGAGAGGGATGATGCGGCCGCCCAGTTCCAAAGGCCGCTTGTCGGATCCATGTCAGCCATACCGAACATGGTGGACAATGCTCGCGCCTCGCACTCCCTGTGTTACCGCTCCGTGACCATACTCGGAGTGAACCGATACAAGGGCCCACATAGAGTGTGCCCATCCGGGTGATCCGTTAGAACAAGGACGGTGGTCCAGCAGTGTCCGACGAGGCTCTCATCGTCCTCGACAAGGTGAACAAGTGGTTCGGTCCGCTGCACGTTCTCGACGACGTGAGTCTCTCCGTCGCCAAGGGCGAGGTGGTTGTCGTGATCGGACCGTCCGGCTCGGGCAAGTCCACCCTCTGTCGCGCGATCAACCGGCTCGAACCGATCAACGACGGCACGATCACCTTCGACGGCAAGGTCCTGCCGGCCGAGGGACGCCCGCTCGCGCGGCTGCGCAGCGAGGTCGGCATGGTCTTCCAGTCGTTCAACCTGTTCGCGCACAAGACGATCCTGCAGAACGTGATGCTCGGACCGGTCAAGGTCCGCAAGGAGAAGCCGGCGGCCGTCCGCGACCGCGCGATGGCCCTGCTCGACCGGGTGGGCATCGGCAACCAGGCGGACAAATACCCCGCCCAGCTCTCCGGCGGTCAGCAGCAGCGTGTGGCCATCGCCCGCGCCCTGGCCATGCAGCCCAAGGCGATGCTCTTCGACGAGCCGACCAGCGCCCTCGACCCCGAGATGGTCGGCGAGGTCCTCGAGGTCATGACCTCGCTGGCCAAGGAGGGCATGACGATGGTCGTCGTCACGCACGAGATGGGCTTCGCCCGGCACGCCGCCAACCGGGTGGTCTTCATGGCCGACGGTCAGCTCGTCGAGTCCGCTCCCCCCGCCGAGTTCTTCGCCAGTCCGAAGAGCGATCGCGCCAAGGACTTCCTCTCCAAAATCCTCACGCACTGAGCACCACACGGCGTCCCGATTAACAAGGAGAAATCATGCGATTGACACGGGCAGCCGCGCTGGCCACGGCGACGGTTCTGACCTTCGGCATCACCGCTTGCGGCGGCGACGACGCCGGCAGTGACGACGCCGGCTCCGGCAGCAAGACCTTCGAGGCCGGCAGCACCATGGAGCGGCTCAACAAGGCCCAGTCGATCAAGGTCGGCACGAAGTTCGACCAGCCCGGTTTCGGCCTCAAGGGCCTGTCGGGCAAGCCCGAGGGCTTCGACGTCAATGTCGCCAAGCTGATCGTCAAGGAACTCGGCATCCCCGAGGACAAGATCGAGTACGTCGAGACGCCGTCGAAGGTCCGCGAGGACGCCATCGTCAACAACAACGTCGACTTCGTGGTGGCGACCTACACGATCAACGACAAGCGCAAGGAGCGCATCGCGTTCGCGGGTCCGTACTACGAGGCCGGCCAGAACATCATGGTGAAGAAGGACGACACGTCCATCACCGGGCCCGACTCGTTCAAGGACGGCACCAAGAAGGTCTGCTCGGTCACCGGCTCGACGCCGGCCGAAGAGATCAAGAAGCACGTCAAGGACGTCGCGACCCAGCTGGTGCTGTTCGACACCTACGACAAGTGCCGCGATGCCCTCAACGGCGGCCAGGTCAACGCCGTCACCACCGACAACGTCATCCTCCTGGGCTACATCGCCAAGGACGAGAACGCGTTCAAGCTGGCCGGCGACAACTTCACCAAGGAGCCGTACGGCATCGGCGTGAAGAAGGACGACACGGCGTTCCGCAACTTCATCAACGACACGCTCGACAAGGCCTTCAAGGACGGCTCCTGGAAGAAGGCCTGGGACGACACCGCGGGCAAGTTCGGCGCCGAGCTCGGTGCCGCGCCGACCATCAACCGTTACTGACACACCTGATCAACTGATCCGAGGAACTGGGGAGAAGCCGAACCCGTGAATGTTCTCATCGACAAGTTCGACGTCTTCGCGGGCGGCTTCTGGCTCACCTTTCAGATCTGCATACTCGCCGCGATCGGCGCCCTCGTCCTGGGCGCCGTCGTGGCGGTATTCCGGATCTCTCCGGTGCCGCCGCTGCGAGCGCTCGGCACCGCGTACGTGACCGTCTTCCGCAACATGCCGCTGACGGTGGTCATGTTCTTCTCGGCCTTCGCCCTGCCGGCCCTCGGCTCGAACGCCGACTTCCTGCGCATCCCGGTCCTCGACTCGATCTTCACGCGGCTGGCCACCGATCTGCCGTACTTCCGCTTCGCCCTCATCGCGCTCACGCTCTACACCGCGGCTTTCGTCTGTGAGGCCCTGCGCTCCGGCGTCAACGCCGTTCCCGCCGGCCAGGCCGAGGCGGCGCGATCGCTCGGGCTCACCTTCGGCCAGAACCTGCGCTACGTGGTGCTGCCCCAGTCGTGGAAGGCCTCCATCGTGCCGCTGGGCTCGGTGATCATCGCGATGATCAAGAACTCCGCGCTGATCGGCTTCTTCGGCGTCGTCGGCGATCTCTCCTCCACCGCCGACCAGCTCACCGGCGCCGAGGGATACGCCTTCATCCCCGTCGCCCTGGGCGTCTCGATCGGATACCTGATTATGACCGTGCCGCTCGGCGCCCTTCTCGACCGCATCGAGCGCCGGCAGGCGGTGGCGGCCCGATGAGCGAGCAGGCCGTTCTTTACGACATCCCCGGGCCGAAGCAGCGCCGGTGGACGCTCATCCTCAGCATCGTCGCCACCTTGCTGGTGGTGGCCGGGGCCTACTTCCTGATCTACCGGCCGCTCGACGAGCAGGGCCAGCTGTCGATGGACCTGTGGGGCCCGCTCATCGACCCCGGCAACGAGAACTTCTCGCAGGTGTGGGATCGCATCGGCGTCGGCATCAAGAACACGCTGACCGCCGCGGTGTTCGCCATCATCAGCTCGCTGCTCATCGGCACGCTCCTCGGCGTGCTGCGGCTGCAGCTCAAGGAACTCAACCGCCGACGGTTCACCGGCCTGGCGGCCCCCCTGTCGATCCTGCTGCGCGGGCTCAGCCTGGTCCTGTCGGCGATCACCCGGGTCTGCGTCGAAGTGTTCCGCGGCCTGCCCGTCGTCATCACGATCTTCTTCGTGGCGCGCGGCTTCCCCGAGTTCGGCATCACCATGGACACGCTGTGGTACCTGGTGATCGGCCTCACGATCTACAACGGCGTGGTGATCGCCGAGATCCTGCGCTCGGGCATGGAAGGCCTGCCGCCCGGCCAGCGCGAGGCGGCGTACGCCATCGGCCTGTCCCCGCTGCAGACAACGGTGACGATCCTGCTGCCGCAGGCGTTCCGCATCATGCTCCCGGCGCTGATCAGCCAGCTCGTCGTGGTCCTCAAGGACACGTCGCTCGGCTTCATCATCAGCTACGAGGAACTGCTGAACATCGGCAAGCAGGTCATCGGCGTGCTGGGCAACCCGATCCAGGTCTACGCGGTGATCGCGGTGCTCTTCATCGTGGTCAACTACTCGCTCTCGAAGCTGGCGCAGTACCTCCAGCGCCGGATCGCCCGCGGCCGCAAGTCCGTCGGCACGACGCCTCACCTGCCCCCGACCGTGCTGGCGTCTCAGGCCGAGGGCGCCGGCGGCGCCGGCTGACGGGCATCGCCCGGATGCCCCTCGGCCCGGGTTGCCGCGCGGCCGTCGCGCTTGACATGCTTCGCTCATGATCTCCGCGGACGACGTCCTCCACCAGCCGTTACGAGCCCAGTTCGAGGTTTTCCTCGACGAACACCGCCGGGCTCTGCACGACTGCCTCGACGATCTGACCGAGGATCAGGTGCGGCGGTCGCTCGTGCCGTCCCGCACCACCCTGCTGGGTCTGGTGAAGCACGCGACCTTCGTCGAAAAGGTGTGGTTCGACGAGGCTGTCACCGGGCGGTCCCGGGCCGACATCGGCATCCCGGCCGACCCCGACGAATCGTTCATCCTGGACGACTCCGACACGATCGCCTTGGTCCGGGCCGGCTTCCTGGCCGCCTGCGAGTCGTCGCGGCGCGCGGTCTCCGCGCTCTCCCTGGACGACGAACTGCCCGGCAACCGGCGCGGGCCCGTCCCGTTGCGCTGGGTCTACCTGCACATGCTGCGCGAGCTGGCGCAGCACTGCGGCCACGCCGACATTCTGCGCGAACAGCTGGGGCTAACGAGCGAGCTCGGTGACTCGTGATTCCCGTACGACCGTGACCCGGATCTGCCCCGGATAGGTCAGCTCCTCCTCGATCTGCTTGGCCACGTCGCGGGCCAGCACGGCCGCACCGATGTCGTCGATGTCGTCCGGGCGCACCATCACCCTGATCTCGCGCCCGGCCTGCATCGCGAACACCTTCTCGACACCGACCTTGCTGGCCGCGATCTCCTCGATGCGCTCGAGCCGTTTCACGTACGCCTCGAGGCTCTCCCGCCGGGCGCCCGGCCGGCCACCCGAACAGGCATCGGCGGCCTGGGTCAGAACCGCCTCGATGGTCTGCGGCTGCACCTCGTTGTGGTGCGCCTCGATCGCGTGCACCACATCCTCGGACTCGCCGTACTTGCGGGCCAGGTCGGCGCCGATCAGCGCGTGGCTGCCCTCGACCTCGTGGGTGAGCGCCTTGCCGATGTCGTGCAGGAACGCGGCCCGCTTCATGGTCGGGATGTCCAGGCCCAGCTCGGCGGCCATGATGCCGGCGATGTGCGCGGTCTCGACCAGGTGCTTGAGCACGTTTTGGCCGTAACTGGTGCGATAGCGCAGCCGGCCGAGCAGCTTGGCCAGCTCCGGGTGCAGGTCGGTGATGCCCACGTCGACCAGCGCCTCCTCGGCCGCCCGGTCGCAGAGGACGTCGACCTCGTTCTTGGCGCTGTCGAACACCTCCTCGATGCGGTGCGGGTGGATGCGACCGTCCAGCACCAGCTTTTCGAGGGTCAGGCGGCCGACCTCCCGGCGTACGGGATCGAAGCAGGAGAGCAGCACCGCCTCGGGGGTGTCGTCGATGATCAGATTGACGCCGGTGACCGACTCGAACGCGCGGATGTTGCGGCCCTCGCGCCCGATGATCCGGCCCTTCATCTCGTCGCTCGGCAGATGCAGCACGCTGACCACGCTCTCCGAGGTCTGCTCGCTGGCGATCCGCTGGATGGCGTCGACCACGATGTGCCGGGCCCGGGTGTCGGCGGTGGTCTTGGCCTCGCTCTCGATGTCCCGCACCAGGATCGCGGCCTCGCGCTTGGCCTGCGCCTCGATGCCCTCGACCAGCTCGGTGCGGGCGACCTCGGCGGTCAGGCCGGCGACCCGCTCCAGCTCGCGCCGCTTCAACTCCTCGGCCCCGGCCAGCTCGGCCTCGCGGGTCGCCAGGGCGGCCTCGCGGGCGGCCAGGTCGGCGTCCATGGTCGCGAGCCGGCGCTCCCGCTCGACCAGCCGCTCGACCTCGTCGGCGTGCAGGCGCTCCCGCTCGTCGATGCGTGCGGTGCGGCGCTCGACCTCGGCCGCCTGCTCCTTGGCGGTGGTGTTGAGCAGCGCGACCTCGCGCTCACCCTGGCGGCGGGCGGCCGTGCGGACCTGCTCGGCGTCGGCCTCGGCCTGGCGGT
The DNA here is from genome assembly GCF_055562135.1 of Actinoplanes sp. NPDC021490. Taxonomy (NCBI): domain Bacteria; kingdom Bacillati; phylum Actinomycetota; class Actinomycetes; order Micromonosporales; family Micromonosporaceae; genus Actinoplanes; species Actinoplanes sp. NPDC021490. The sequence continues at coordinate 268,618 of NZ_JBVHFW010000012.1, read as the reverse complement.
GCGCGTGCTCGAGGATCGTGTCGGCCTCGCTGTGCGCGGCCTCGAGAACCCGGCGGGCCTCGGCGCGGGCGGCGGCGGCTTCGGCCTTGGCCGCGGCGGCCTCCGCGCGTACGGAAGCGGCCTTGGCGTTGGCGTCGTCGACCTTGGCGTTCGCATCCTCGACCTTGGCGTTGGCGTCCTCGACCTTGGCGTTGGCGTCTTTGACCTTGGCCAGCGCGTCGGCGGCGGCCTGACCCTGCCCGTCGTCGACCGTCCGGACCTTGTGCAGTTGGCGCAGCGCACGGCCACCGAGCACCATGCCCACCACCACGATGGCGGCAAGCACGACGATCGCCACCACCAGCACCCAGTCCAGGGCGGTCGTCATCTCGCCGCGTCTCCCCTCGTTCCCCGGCGCTTTGTGGGCGCGCGGGCCTTCTGACGGGATGCCCGACCAAGGCAAGACGACCGCAGGCGTCATCGGCCCGTCACCCTCGAAACGGGCGCAACGGTGCCAACCGCCCATATATCGGGCCTCACGGCGCGTGCGGTCCGGGCGCCGGGCCAAAACTGCTGGCTGCTTGCAGGCTACAAGTGATGCCGTAATGTGATGCGATCTATGTTGTGCGTGTTGCATGCGATGGTCGAACAAACCTTGTGTAACGCGAGGCTAGGTCGCGGATGGCACTTCGGTCAAGGATCCATGATTCGGCAGCGGATGGGACTTAGGGCACAGACTCGCTTACGCCCAGCTCACGATACCGGCGGGCAATTCAGGCGTACCGGGACCAGAGATCGCGCATCGGCTCCCACTTCTCGTCCAAACCGTCCTCCCAGTACGCCAGCAGGTAGCCGGCGACCGGGCTCTGTGTGTCGTCCCACCAGATCCCGCTTACCGTCCTCGTCGTGCCACTCTCCGTGAGACGGTATGCGTACTCCACGTAGTTGCCGCTGACCCGTCCCGAAGGGGTGGCCTGTTCGGCCGCCGGAGCTACGCCCGGCGTGAGGGTGCGGGCGTCGACAGCCTGACCCAGCGCCTTGACCCGAGCCTTGTCCCGATCGGCGACCGAGTTGTATTCGACGAAGATCGCGCTCATGCCGTGGAGCGTGCAGCGGACCCGGACCTTCTCACCCGTGTTGACCTTGGGCCGGGTGCACGCCGAGAGGTACGGAAGGAAGCCCTCGGAGATCGCGGTCAAGCCGGTGCCGGCGAAGTGGCCCTGGTTGATCGTCGCCTGGCTCTGCTCGAAGAGGCCCAGCTCGCCGGCCGGGGTGGTCTCCGCCGGCGTCGGCGGGGTGGTCTCGGGGGCGGTGGCGCGGCCGGCGAAGTAGCCGCCCGTGCCGAACAGGAGGAGGCCCGTGACCAGGCCGGCGAGGATGCCGACGACCAGGCGGCTGCGCTCGGGCGGGGGTGAGGGCTCGATGCGGCGGCCGGGAGGGGCCGAGAAGCCGTACGGGGTTTCGGTCCAGCCTTGCTGCTGCTCCCCGAAGGGGTCGCCGCCCCGGAACGGGCCGTACCCCGGATCGCCACCGGATCCGCTCGTAGGGCCGCCGCTTATAGGGCCGCCGCTCGTGGGGCCGCCGCTCGCCGGGCCGCCGCTCGCCGGACCGCCGCTTGCCGGACCGCCGCTCGTCGGGCTCGCGGGCTGCGTCTGACCACCGGGCGGTAGCGCATCGGGCCCCCGAACCACCTGCGGCGGAACGGCTGCGGACGGCTGCTGCATGCCGATCGGAGCGGTCGGCTCGGCACCCTCCGGGAAGGGACCATAGCCCCGCATGCCGCCCTGCGAAGACTCGGTCACAACGCCGCATATTACCAAGCAGTGGCGAACGCCGATGTCCGCCCGCAGGCCCCCGACCTGGGAACTCGATCATGTTGCCCGCGTCGTCGCCTGGAGTCTTTTCATCGGTCGCAGTGCTCTTATACGACTCTCGGTCCGGTGTCAGCCGGTCGGGTCGGCGTCGGAGGCCAGCGCGTCCGCGTCCAACTGGTCGGCGAACTCGGCGGCCTCGGCGTCGCGTTCGGCCAGCGCCTCCTTGACCGCGCGGATGGCCACCCCGGCCGAGTAACCCTTGCGGGCCAGCATGCCGACCAAGCGGCGGAAAACGGCGTCGGGCGCCCCCGTGGCCGTACGCAGCTTGCGGTCGACCAGGGCACGAGCCGTGGCGGCCTCGTCCTCGTCGTCGACGGACTCCAGGGCTTCGCTCGCCACCTCGGCGTCGACCCCGCGCTGGCGCAGCTCGTTGGCCAGCGCCCGTCGCGCCAGCCCGCGACCGTGATGCCGGCTGGACACCCAGGCCCGCGCGAACGCGGCATCGTCGATGATCCCGACCTCGTCGTAACGATCGAGAACCTCGGCGATCACCTCTTCGGAGATCTCCTTGCGGACCAGCACCTTGGCCAGCTCGGCCCGGGTGCGAGGCCGCACGGCGAGCTGCCGCAGACAGATCTCGCGCGCCCGTTCACCCTCACTCTGCTCAGGCTGCTTGTTCCGGCCCTCACCGGCCCCACGCCCGCTGCCGCCCGGCCGTTCGCCCCAACGCCCACCCCGAGCGCCGCGACCCTTGGCCCCGTCACCGCTCTCGGCACCGTCGCCGCTCTCCGCAGTGTCAAGGCTCTCGGCACTGTCGCGGTTGGACCGTCCACGGCCTCCGCGCCCGCGGCGGGTGGAAGCGCCGTCGTCCGGCGCGTCACCCCCGAAGGAGCCGCCACCGATGGTCAGGTCGTCGCGATAGGGGATTCCGCCCGGCGAAGCCCGCCGGCGACGGGCCGGAACGTTGCCGCGTTCCGAGTCATCGCTGCCAGAAGGCTCGCCGGGCGGGTGCTCATCGTAGGCGCGGGCTGGGCGGGGCGGGAGAGGATCCCACCCGCGCCCGGAACGCGCGCCTCGTCGGCCCGGCATGAGGGACGCCTACCGATCAGAAGTCGACCGGCGGGAGCTCGGGGCCACCCGCGGCGTCGCCGGTGGTCTGACCGACGCCAAGCTTCTCGAGGATCTTCTTCTCGATCTCGGCGGCCACGTCGGGATTCTCCTTGAGGAACTCGCGCGCCTTTTCCTTGCCCTGGCCGAGCTGGTCACCGTCGTACGTGTACCAGGCGCCGGACTTGCGGATGATGTTCTGCTCGACGCCGACGTCGATGAGCGAGCCCTCCCGCGAGATGCCCTTGCCGTACATGATGTCGAACTCGGCCTGCTTGAACGGCGCGGCCACCTTGTTCTTCACCACCTTGACGCGGGTGCGGTTGCCGATCACGTCGGTGCCGTCCTTGAGGCTCTCGATGCGGCGCACGTCGAGACGGACCGAGGAGTAGAACTTCAGCGCGCGGCCACCGGTCGTCGTCTCGGGCGAGCCGAACATGACGCCGATCTTCTCGCGCAGCTGGTTGATGAAGATCGCGGTCGTGCCGGAGTTGTTCAGAATACCGGTGATCTTCCGCAGTGCCTGGCTCATGAGACGGGCCTGGAGACCGACGTGGCTGTCGCCCATCTCGCCCTCGATCTCGGCCCGCGGCACCAGCGCGGCCACCGAGTCGATGACGATGACGTCGAGCGCGCCCGAGCGGATCAGCATGTCGGCGATCTCGAGCGCCTGCTCACCCGTGTCGGGCTGGGAGACGAGCAGCGCATCGGTGTCGACGCCCAGAGCCTTCGCGTAATCCGGGTCGAGCGCGTGCTCGGCGTCGATGAACGCCGCGATGCCGCCGTTGCGCTGAGCGTTGGCCACCGCGTGCAGCGCGACCGTCGTCTTACCGCTGGACTCCGGGCCGTAGATCTCGATGACCCGGCCGCGCGGCAGACCGCCGACGCCGAGCGCCACGTCGAGGGCGATGGAACCGGTCGGGATGACGGCGGTCTCGACGACCGGCCGCTCCCCCAGCCGCATTACCGAGCCCTTACCGAACTGCTTGTCGATCTGAGCCAACGCCAGATCGAGCGCCTTGTCCCGGTCGGGTCCTGCCACCATGTCCGCCACCCCTGTACTCGATTTCGCGGGCGTCTTCGCCGTTGCGCTTCTGTTCACCACGGCAACAAGGTAGGCGCTGGGTATGACAAAAATCGACCGGCCTGCCGTGGCCTGTGGATAACTAAGCCGCTGTGGACAATAGCCGAACACTTGTACGACGAACGAGTGACACGCCAGAACGGGTGTACGAATCGGGTCACCGCAGGCGGGAAGGCACCCGATCGGGGTACGCGGCCACAACGGCACGCCAGATAGTAGCCGTATCGATACCGTCCGCAATTGCTTTGTCGATCGTCCGGTCGCCGAGGCCGGCAAAAGAATGGTCGGCTGCGATGCTGCGCGCGTAAGCGGGCCCGAAGGCCTTCTCCAGCCGTGTCCAGAAATCCGTCAACCGCACATCACGAGCGTACCCATTCTCCCGCCGGCCCCGATCCGGCCTCAGCCCCGCAGCCGCCGATACGCGCGGGCCGACAACGGCAGGAAGATTGCCGTGATCAGCAACGGCCAGCCCAGGGCCAGCCACACCGCCGCGTCGGCCAGCGGGCCCGCGGTGATGCCGGTCGGATTGCCGAAGAGCTCGCGCACCGCGGACGCCGTCGCGGAGAGCGGATTCCAGGCGGCGATCGCGCCCAGCCAGCCGGGCATCGTCTCGGCCGAGACGATGGCGGTCGACAGGAACCCGATCGGCCACACCAGGACCTGCACGGCCATGGTCGCCCCCTCACCACGGAAGCTCAGTCCGATGAAGATGCCGATCCAGAGCATGGCGAACCGGAAGAGCAACAGCAGCAGGACGGCCAGGACGGCCGAGCCCGGGTCCGAGGTGACCCGCCACCCGATCAGCAGGCCGCCGGCCAGCAGCACCAGCAGCTCGACGGCCGAGTTGGCCAGGTCTGCCCCGACCCGGCCCAGCGCCACCGAGGCGCTGCCGATGGGCAGTGATCGGAACCGGTCGGTGATGCCCTTACGAGCGTCGCCGGCCATCGCGGTGGCCGTGCTCTCGACGCCGAACATCATGCTCAGCGCCAGCATGCCGGGCAACAGAAAGGTGATGTAGTCGCCCCCGCCGGGCACGCTGATCGCGCCGCCGAAGAGGAAGCCGAAGACCAGCAACAGCATGATCGAGAACATCAGGCCGAAGATCGGCGTCCACGGCTGGCGGACCCAGTGGGCGAGGTTCCGCTGGGTGAGGATCCACCCCGCGCGTACGGCGGTCATCGTGCGGCCTCCCGTGGAGCGTCGGTCAGGGTGAGGAAGACCTCGTCGAGGGTGGGACGGCGCAGCACCAGATCCTCCGGTGTGACGCCGCACTCGTCGAGGGCCCGGACGACGCGGGAGAGGCCGGTGACCCCGGAGCCCACCTCGAAGGTGAGGCTGTGCGTGTCGGCGTCGGGAACGGCCGGGATCCCGGCGGCCGCACCGAGCCGCCCGGCCAGGTCGTCCAGAGGCGTGCCGGGCTCGATCGTCAGCGTCACCCGGTCACCGCCGATCTCGCGCTTGAGGGCATCGGGAGTGTCGTCGGCGACGATCCGGCCGTGGTTCATCACCGAGATGCGTGCGGCCAGCTGATCCGCCTCGTCGAGATACTGCGTGGTCAGCAGCACCGTGGTGCCCGCCGCGGCGACCTCGCGGACCGCGGCCCAGACCTCGTTGCGCCCTCGCGGGTCGAGCCCGGTGGTGGGCTCGTCGAGAAAGAGCACGGCCGGGGTGAGCAGGAAGCCGGCGGCGATGTCGAGACGCCGCCGCATGCCACCGCTGTACGTCGAGACCGCCCTCTCCGCCGCCTCGGTGAGCCCGAACATCTCGAGCAGGCGGTCGGCCGCGGCCCGGGCGTCCACCGTGGTCAGACCGTAGAGCCGCCCGAACATCACCAGGTTCTGCCGGCCGCCGAGGATTTCGTCGACCGCCGCGTTCTGCCCGATCAGGCCGATCCGCCGGCGCACCCGCGCGGCCTGGGTGCGTACGTCGAAACCGGCAACTCGAGCCGTGCCCCCGTCGACGTCGATGAGGGTGGCCAGCGCCTTGACCGCCGTGGTCTTGCCCGCGCCGTTGGGGCCGAGCAGGCCGTGGATCACGCCGGGCGCCACGGCCAGGTCGAAGCCGTCCAACGCCTGCACGTCCCCGTATCTCTTCCGCAGTCCTTCCGCCATCAGATTCACCGCTGCTCCTAACTCCGTATGCCTTACGGTATTTGGGTGCGCGGAACACCGTACACCCCACGGGGTAATCTGTGCACATGGATCAGGACGTCGACCGCACCTTGACCCTGCTGTGGCGGCGGGTGCTCGGCACACCGCAGGGTTCGCGCGGGCCGAAGCAGCGGTTCACCGTCGACGAGGTGATCCGGGCCGGGATAGCGGTGGCCGACGAGGAGGGGCTATCGGCGTTCTCGATGCGCAAGGTGGCCGACCGGCTCGGCCTCAAGCTGATGTCGATTTACACGTACGTTCCCAGCCGCGACGAACTCATCGGCCTGATGGTCGACGAGGCGATGGGCGAGCCCGCGCTGCCGCCGCACGAAGGCGACTGGCGGGAACGGCTGGTCGTGGTGGCCCGGCAGATGTGGGACGAGTTCCATCGGCATCCGTGGCTGCTCCAGGTCGAGCAGAGCCGGCCGTGGATCGGGCCGAACGGCTCCGACCGCTACGAGTGGCAGCTGACCGCCATCGAGGGGGCCGGGTTCACCGACCTCGAGATGGATCAGGTCATCACGCTGATCAGCGACTTCACCGCGGCGTCGGCCCGGGCCGACGTCGACGCCCGGCGCACGACCGAGCAGTCCGGCATCTCGGACGCCGAGTGGTGGGCGGTCAACGCCCCGGTGCTGGAACGCCTGATGCCGCCCGACGCCTACCCGGTCTCGGGCCGGGTCGGCACCGCGGCCGGCCAGGAGTACAACGCCGTCCGCGATTCGGAGCGGTCCTTCCGGTTCGGTCTGGACCGCATTCTCGACGGCCTCGAGCAGCTGCTCAGCTCACGGCCGAGGCCGCCACTTTAAGATCATCAACCATTCCCGCGTACGCGGTCTCGCGGTCGTCGGCGCGCAGAACCGCCGACGGGTGGATCGTGGCCAGCGCCTGGATCTCGGCGACCGGGAAGTCTTCGGGGTGCTGCGCCGAGGCCGGCCACGGCATCAGGCGGCCGCGCTGCTGGGTGACCCGGAAGGACGGACCCAGCAGGGCACGGCCGGCGGTCGCGCCCAGGATGACCACGAGCTCGGGCTTGAGCAGCGAGAACTCGGACACCAGCCACGGGCGGCAGGCAGTGATGTGCGCCGGACCCGGATTCTGGTGGATGCGCCGGTTGCCGCGCCGCTCGAACCGGAAGTGCTTCACCGCATTCGTGATGTAGACGTCGGCCGGGTCGAGGCCGGCATCGTCGACCGCCTCGCGCAGCAGACGCCCGGCCGGACCGACGAACGGCAGGCCCTTCTGATCCTCGACGTCCCCGGGTTGCTCGCCGACCAGCACCACGCGCGCGTCGGCCGCGCCCCGACCGAACACCGTCTGCGTGGCATCCGCGTAAAGCTCACAGCCCTCGCATCCGGCGGCGGCCGACTTCAGCTCCTCGATGCTCCGCGGCTCGGGCGGCACCCACTGCTGTGCGCCGACCGGCGCTTCGGTCCTAGGCATGGAGAAGGTTCTACCCGAAACGGGGGCGAAGAAGCATCCGCGCCCCCTAACGAGTCGGCGCGTAGAGGGACGGCGGGCGGACGGCCGCGGCCACCGCGTCGGCCAGCGCGGGCATCTCGCTCACGAGCAGAGGACCGATCGATATTCGTACGCCCGGGGGCGCCGACACCCGGAACAGGGAACCCGGCGCCACGGCATAACCCCCCTCGCGCAGCATGCCCACCACGCGGGTCTCGTCGGGCACGGGAACCCACACGTTGATGCCGGTGGCGCCCTCGGCCGCGATTCCCCTCGACGCGAGCGCCTCGATCAGGGCGCGACGGCGACGACCGTACGCCTGGGCTGCCTCGGACACCACGGCCGTGACCTCGTCGTCCTCCCAGAGGCGCAGGAGCATGCGCTGCAACACGGTGGACACCCAGCCCGAGCCGATGCGCATGCGCCCGACGACCCGGGCGATCGTGGCCTCGTCGCCGGCCAGCACGGCGATGCGCAGGTCGGGGCCGAACGGCTTGGACGCCGAGCGCGTGACGGCCCACGAACCGGTGACCGGGCCCACGCAGTGCGGCGACTGCTCGGCCAGCTCGGCGGCGTGATCATCCTCGATCACCAGCACGCCGGGACGACCCGCGAACAGCCGGCGCAACGAGGCGGCGCGGGCCTCGCTGACGGCGGCGCCGGTCGGATTCTGCGCGCGCACGGTGATGACCGCGGCGCGCGCCCCGGCCTGCAGGGCGAGGGCCATCGTGGCCGGGTCGGGGCCCTCCTGATCGACGGCGACCGGCAGCGGGCGCAGGCCGAGCGCGGCCACCAGGTCGAACAGATTGGCCCAGCCGGGATCCTCGACGGCGACAGCGTCACCGGGACGCAGATGGGCCGTGAGCAGCCGCTCGATGGCATCGAGGGTGCCCGAGGTGACGGTGATCTCGGCGTCGCCGGCCGGGATGCCGCCGGCCACCAGCCGCGGACGGGCCGCCTCGATCAGCTCGGGCATGGCCGCGGCCGACGCATATCCCTGCGGGGGCCCGTTGGTCTCGGCGACGGCCCGCAGAGCCCGATCGAGCGGCGGCAACAGCCGAACGTCGGGCTCGCCGGAGGAGAGGTCGAGCACGTTGTCGGGCACGGCCAGCCGCAGGGCCGAACGCGGGCCGGCCACGGGTGGGCGCGATCGGATGCGGGTGCCGCGGCGGCCCTCGGTCTCGACCACGCCACGCTGCCGCAGCTCCTGATAGGCCTTCGACACGGTGGCCGGACTGACGTGCAGGTTTTCGGCGAGCACACGGACCGGCGGGAGGGCCGCGCCGAAGACCCAATCGCCCCGGCGGACGCCCTCCTCGATGCTGGCGGAAATCGCAGCGGCACTGTCACCCTCGACCTGATACTGTGCTGACACACGAAGGATTCTGTACTAGTACAGAATAGAAAGCAAGGCAGGGAGGCCCGATGTCCGACACCTATACGCGGACGAGCCGCACGACCGCCACCCGTTATCGCGAGCGCATGCATTACGACCGCGCTCTCGCCCACGAGATCCTCGACGAGGCGTTCGACTGCACGGTGGGCTTCGTCGACGACGGTGAGCCACGAGTGCTGCCCACCCTGCACGTCCGTGTCGGCGAGACGCTCTATCTGCACGGGTCGTCCGGCGGCCGGATGGGTCTGTCGGCGCGCGGCGGCGAGGTGCCGGTCGCGGTCAGCGTCACCCTGCTCGACGGCCTGGTCTACGCCCGCTCACACCTGCACCACAGCGCCAACTACCGCTCGGTGATCGTGCACGGCCGGGCCCGCCTGGTCACCGATCCCGAGGAGAAGCTGGCGGCGATGGCGGCGCTGGTCGACAAGGTGGGCGACGGCCGGTCCACCGACAGCCGGCCGGCCGACACCAAGGAGGCGGCGCAGACCAGCGTGCTCGCTCTTCCGCTGGTCGAGGTCTCGGCGCGGGCCCGGCGGGGCGGCGTCATCGACGATCCCGACGACCTTCCGCTGCCGCACTGGGCCGGTGTCCTTCCCGTCCGCCGGGTCTTCGGCCCGCCCGAGACCGACGCCGGTGTCGAGGCCGGCCTCCCGGCCTATCTGCCCGGCGCCGAGCTGCCGTGGGCCGCGCCGGTGCCGCTGTCCGGCACGCATGTGCGCCTCGAGCCCCTGACGCTCGGCCATGCCGCCGGACTGGTCGAGGCGCTCGGCGACGACGAGGTGTGGGAGCACCTGCCCACCCGCCGGCCGCAGACGGTCGAGGCCATGCGCGATTATCTGGCCAAGCTTCTGCGCCACCGCTGGTCGGGCAGTCAGATCTGCTGGGCCCAGATCGATCCGGCCGACGGCCGCGTCATCGGCATGACCAGCTATCACGACGTCGATCCCGAGCGCCGGGCGCTGGCGATCGGGCACACCGTCGTCGGCCGGCCGTGGTGGCGCACGGGCGTCAACACGGAAGCCAAGCTGCTGCTGCTCGAGCACGCCTTCGACACCCTCGGGGCCGAGCGGGTGTTCTGGCACACCGACATTCGCAACGAGCGCTCCCAGCAGGCGATCGGCCGGCTCGGGGCGGTTCGCGAGGGGGTGCTGCGGCGGCACAAACAGCGGGCGGACGGGTCGTGGCGCGACACCGTAATGTTCGGCATGACCGTCGACGAGTGGCCCGCCGCCGGCCGCCGGTTGCGGGAGCTGCTGGCCGCGGGTGGTTCCACCGCCTTCGCGGCCGCCTAGGAGGGCGCGATGCTGGGGATCACCGACTTCTGGACGTACGTGATCGGCACGCTGGCGATCATCCTGCTGCCCGGGCCGAATTCCATCTTCGTGCTGTCGGTCGGCGCCAAGCTGGGCGTTCGGGCGGGCTATCAGGCCGCCGCGGGCGTGTTCCTGGGCGACGCGGTGCTGATGGTCCTGTCGGCAGCCGGGGCGGCCTCGCTGCTCCGCACCTATCCGCCGTTGTTCCTGGTCATCAAGTACGCCGGGGCGGCCTACCTGCTGTGGGTCGGGTTCGGCATCGTGCGCGGCGGCTGGCGAAAATGGCGCAGCCGGGCCGATTCGACGACGGTTGCGGCAATCGATGAACCACCCGAGGCACGCAGCCCGTTCCGCCGGGCCGCCGTGATCAGCCTGCTCAACCCGAAGGCGATCCTGTTCTTCGTGTCGTTCTTCATCCAGTTCGTCGAGCCGGGCTACGCCCATCCGGCCCTGTCGTTCCTGATCCTCGGCGCGGTGGTCCAGTTGTTCAGCGCGCTCTACCTGTCGGCCCTGATCTTCGGCGGCAAGTTCCTGGCCGGCCAGTTCCAGCGCAGACGCCGCCTGGCCGCGGGCGCGGCTGCCGGGGTGGGCGCGCTGTTCGTCGGCTTCAGCATCAAGCTGGCCACAGCCAGCGTCGGCTGACCCACCGACGCGGCCCTTCCGGCGCCCTAACGCGCCGCCTGATCCGCACGGGCGCGGGCACAGAGCCGACGGAAGTGCAGGCGGAGGGCCGGCACGGGCGCGGGTACAGAGCCGGCGGAAGTGCAAGCGGAGGGCCGGCACGGGCGCGGGTACAGAGCCGGCGGAAGTGCAAGCGGAGGGCCGGCACGGGCGCGGGTACAGAGCCGACGGAAGTGCAGGCGGAGGGCTGGCGCGGACGCGGGGAGGCCGAGCACCGGCTTCGGGACGGGAATGCGGGTGTTGGAGGGTGCCGCGGGCGGTCCGGCCGGAACCGGGCCGCCCGCGGGTGGCTGCATCTCGCCCCGCAGGGCGCACAGCCGAGGGGTCACTCCTCTTCGAAGCCGCCCTCGTCGTCGCCCTCGAAGGCCTCTTCCATGGCCTCGCCGAGGATCATGCCGCCGACTACACCGCCGGCCACTCCTGCGGCCATCGCGCCTGCGCCCATGCCTCGGCCGTGGCGGTAGTGGCCGTGTCCGCCGTAGCCCGGAGCTCCGTAGCCGGGGGCGCCGTAACCGGGTGCTCCGTGGCCGAGGGCTCCGTGGCCGGGGGCTCCGAAGCCGCCGGCGGAGCGCAGGCCCTGGTAGCGGCCGGAGGCCTCGGAGATCCACTGCTCGACTACCGCGGTCCAGTCGGTGGTGTCGGCGTCGGCGTGGGAGACGCGGAAACGGCCGTAGGCGTCGTGGCCGGCCTGCAGGAAGCCGCCCCGCTTGTCGAACTCGAGCACCACCTCGACGCCCTGCGGGTCGGCGATGAAGGTGACCTCGACCTCGTTGATGGCGCCCGCGTACTGCGGCGGGGGGTAGAACTCGATCTCCTGGTAGAAGGGCAGCGTCATGCGTACGCCGTAGATCGCGCCGTGCTCCAGGTCGGCGTTCTTGAAGCGGAAGCCCAGCCGGGCGAAGGCGTCCAGGATCCGCTCCTGCGCCGGCAGCGGGTGCACGGCCACGTGGTCGAGGTCGCCCTTGTCGACGGCCTTGGCCACCGCGAGTTCGGTGCGCAGCCCCATCGTCATGCCGTGCAGCCGCTGCCCGTAGACGTCGGTGATCGGCGTCTCCCACGGCATCGGGAACGAGAACGGCAAGTCACGCTGCTCGCCCTTCCGCAGTTGGAAGGGGCCGGAGACCGGCAGCCGGTGGAACTCGATGAGATTTTCGCCGTGCTCGGACTCGACCCGGGTCACCAGGCCGAGCACGATTCCCTCGATGGTGACGTCGTGGTCGCCGCCGGCGATCCGCACCTGACCCTCCAGGGCCAGACCGGGCCGCGTGTTCGGGTTGGCCAGCACGGTGTCGACGGTCGGCCCGCCGACGCCGAAGGCGCGCATCATCTTCTTGAAAACCACCGGGTCATTCCTCCTTGAATCAACGCTGGGGTGGCTCGGAAATCACTTACGACCGGGAAGCGGTGACGGGCGGCAGAACCGCGGCCGGCAGCGAGTCGGTCTCGTCGTCGAAGCGGCCGATGACCTGTTCGAGCAGGTCCTCCAGGGCGACGAACCCGACCTGGGCCGAGTCGTCGCCGGTGACGATCGCGAGCTGGGTGCGGCCGGCGCGCAGGGCCTCGACCGCCTCGACCACGTTGACCCGGGCGTCGAGCAGGAAGGCCGGCTCCATCAGTTCGCCGGCGGTCGCGGCCCGGCCCGTCGCGCTGGCCCGCACGGCCTCACGGACGTGCACGATGCCGACGACGACCTGGCCCTCGGCGCCGGTGACGGCGATCCGGGCGCGGCCGCTGGTCAGCGAGGCCAGCTCGATGTCGGCAACCGAGGCCGCTTCGGGCAGCGACACCAGCTGCGCCGTGGGCAGCATGACGTCGCGTACGGGAAGGGAAGCCAGGGCCAGGACGCTGGTCAGCAGCTCGCTCTGCTCGGCCTCGATCAGGCCTTCGGCCCGCGAACGGTCGAGCAGGATGCGCATCTCGGCCGGGCCGTGCGCCTGGGCCAGCTGGTCCTGCGGGCGCACGCCGAACGGTTTCAGAGCCAGGTTGGCCAGCGCGTTCAGCACGCGCAGGGCCGGGCCGACGATCCGCGCGTACATGCGGAACGGCCGGGCCAGCAGGATCGCCGAGCGCTCGGGGTCGGTGATCGCCCACGACTTCGGCATCATCTCGCCGATCACCAGGTGCAGGAACGTGACGATGATCAGCGCCAGCAGGAACGCGATCACGTGACTGGCCACGTCGGGCAGGCCCAGGGCGTGCAGGGCCGGGCCGAACAGGTGCTCCAGCGACGGCTCGGCCAGCGCGCCCAGACCCAGCGAGCACAGCGTGATGCCGAGCTGGGCGCCGGCCAGCATGACCGACAGTTCGCGGGTGCCGTCGAGCGCGGCCCGGGCCGCCCGGCTGCCCGCGGCGGCCGATTGTTCGAGGCGGTGCCGCTTGCTCGCCACCAAAGCAAACTCGGCGGCGACGAAGAAGGCGTTGCCGATCAGCAGCAACGTGACCCAGAGGGCGTTCATCGTGAGATCCGAACCATGTGAGGGACGTGCCGGTCGACGCTTTCCACCCGTACGGAAAGGGAACCGCCGTCTAGGGTGACCGAGTCGCCGGCCTTGGCCACCCGCCCGAGGCGGGCCAGCACCAGGCCGGACACGGTCTCGTAGTCGTCGCCGACCGGCAGGGCGACGCCGGTGGCATCGGTGATCTCGTCGATCCGCCAGCGGGCCGGGACGAGCCACGAGCCGTCGGGCTGGCGTTCCGGGGCGGGCTCGGCCTCGTCGTCCTCGTCGCGGATCTGACCGACCAGTTCCTCGGCGATGTCCTCGAGCGTGATGATGCCGGCGAAACCGCCGAACTCGTCGACCACGCAGGCGAGCTGGCGGTGCGCCGAGCGCAGGCGTTCGAGCACGGCCGGCAGGCGCAGCGACGACGGCACCAGCACCGGCTCCGACATCACCGACGAGACCGGGGTGGAGGCGCGCTCGGCGGGCGGGATGGTCAGGATGTCGGCGATGCTGACGACACCGGCGATCTCGTCGACCTCGTCACCGCGTACGGGAAAACGGGATCGGTGGGTGTCCAGCAGCGCGACCACGTCGGCCGCGGTCGCGCTGGCCGGCAGGGAGTGGACGTCGACGCGCGGGATCATCGCCTCGGCCGCCGTGCGACCACGGAAGTCCAGACCACGGTCGAGCAGCAAGGAAAGGTCGGCGTCGAGACCGCCGTTGGCCCGCGACTCGCGGATGATCTGCTCGAGATCCTCCTCGGTCGCGCCCTCGGGCAGCTCCTCGATCGGCTCGATGCCGATGCGCCGCAGCAGGCCGGCCGCCGTACGGTCGAAGAGCCGGATGATCGGGCCGAAAACGGTCAGATACATCAGCGTGGATCGGCTGAGGGCCTTGGCCAGGGCTTCGGCGCGGGCGATCGCGAGGTTCTTCGGGGCCAGCTCGCCGAAGACCATCTGCACGACGGTGGCGATCAGCAGGGCCGCGGCGACCGAGACGGGCAGGCTGACCGCGGTCGGCACGCCGGCCCCGTCGAGCAGCGCGGACAGGCCCTCGCCGATGAACGGCTCGGCGACGTAACCCACGAGCAGCGCGGTGACGGTGATGCCGAGCTGAGCGCCGGACAACACGAACGAGAGGCGCTCGGTGACCTTGAGAGCGCGGACGGCGGCCTGGTCGCCCTGTTCGGCGTCGCGGCGCAACTTGCCTCGATCGGCCGCGACATAGCCGAATTCCTGCGCGACGAAATAGCCGGTGACTGCCGTCACCACGAGCACCAGGAGAAGGCCGGTAAGGATCAACACGGCCGGCTGGAGCTCTGTTTGACGAAGATTGATCTGACGGGAAGCCGGGCCGAGCCCGGCTGTCTACTGCCACTCATGGCGGGAAAGCTTACCAATCCCGACTGAGGGAAAGCTGTGAGTCAGGCGGTCGGACGCTGAGCATAGAACGTGGTCAGAACCATGTTGATCTTTGCCAGGTCACCGGTCCAGTCGAAGTCGCGAGTGGCCCAGCTGATCGCGAAGCCGCGGCCCGCCTTGACGAACCAGCGGGTCTGGGCGTGCATGCGTACGCTGTCCCGATTGTACCGATATTCCCAGTCGGCGGTCTTGTTGAGCAGCGGCGTGCGGGCGAGGGACAACTCCTCGTAGCCGGGCAGGGCACCCGCCTTCACCAGACGCGTGGCTTCGGCGCGGCACGCCTTCACCGGGTCGCCGCTCGGATTGCGCCCGACGTCGAGGCTGAGCACGGTGTCGCCGACCGGGTCACGGAAGCAGTAGGTGGTGCCGATCCGCTGCCAGGTCCAGCCGTCGGGCACGGGCATGTGGATACCGGAGCCGTCGGTGAAGTAGGACCAGCCGGGGAACAGCGACCAGCCGCTGACTCCCCGCGCCGCGTCCCGCAGCGGCACCTTGGGGAGGGTTGCCGGCACCGGCCGATGGCAGGCCAGGGCCGAGAAGCCGGCGGCGACCGGCGTCGTGTTCCCGGTCGGCGGGGCCGGCGACGGCGCGGCCGGCGACGGCGCGGCCACCGGGGCCTCCCGCACGAGATAGCCGGCCAGGATGCCGCCGACGCCCAGCACGGCGACCAGGGCCAGGCCGGCCGCGACCAGGCTCGGGCGGGGCAGATGGCGCTTCTCCACCGAGGGGACCTCGACGGGAGCCGACACCGCCGAGGCGTGCGCACGCACCTCGGCCGACTGATCGACCTCGGCCCCGATGACCGCGCGGACCCGACGCGGCGAGGGCACCTTGGGCGGCACCGGGGTGGACGCGACGATCATCCGGAGGCGGCGCTCGACCTCGGCGGCGGTGAGCCTCTCCCGCGGCTGACGGCGCAGTAGTCCGGTCAGCACGGGGCCGAGCATCCCGGCCCGGGACGGCGGATCAGGATCTTCGGTGGCCAGCGCCATCAGGGTGGCCATGGCGTTGTCGCGGGCGTAGGGCGAGCGGCCCTCGACGGCGGCGTAGAGCGTGGCGCCCAGCGACCACAGGTCGGACTCGGGCGTCGATGTGCCGTCGCGGGCGCGTTCGGGCGACACGTACTGCGGGGAGCCGACGACCAGACCGGGACCGGTGACGGCGCCGTCGTCGACAAAGGTGGCCAGGCCGAAATCGGTCAGCACGACACGGCCGTCGTGGCCGATGAGCACGTTGTGCGGCTTCACGTCGCGGTGCAGCACCCCGGCGTCGTGGGCGGCGCGCAGCGCGTCGAGCAGGGCCATGCCGATCCGCGCGGCGGTGGCCGGCGAGAACGGGCCGTCCTCGTGGATGACCTGGTAGAGCGAGCGCGACGGCACGTACTCCATGACTATCCACGGCAGACCGTCGGCGTGCACGACGTCATAGATGCGTACCACGTGCGGGTGGGTGAGCCGCGCGGCGCTGCGGGCCTCGCGCAGGGTGCGATCGCGCAGCCGGGCGCGTTCCTCGTCGGTCATCCACTCGGGCGGGACGAACTCCTTGACCGCCACGTCGCGATCGAGCATTTCGTCGCGGGCCCGCCAGACCCGGCCCATGCCGCCGGAGCCGACCGGCTCGCCGAGACGATACCGACCGGCGACGAGCATGCGTGCGACCGCCATCCCGCCCCCACCCGTCGACTCGGGTCTCACCATAATCACGGCCTCCCGGGCAGCGGAATGACGATCACCCGGCCACCGCGTAGACCACGAGGTTGTCGCGGTAGGAACGCAGTGATCGGTCGAAGACGCCGCCGCAAGTGATCAGCCGCAGCTGCCGGTCCGGAGTCGGGCCGTACACCTCCTCGGTGGGGAATTCGGTCTTCGGATACCAGCGGATTGCCGTGACCGTGAAGCTGACTGTGCGGCCGCCGCGCACGACGTCGACGCGATCGCCGGCGGCCAGTTCGCGCAGGCGGTAGAAGACGGCGGGGCCGGATTTGGAGTCGACGTGGCCGGCGATGACGGCCGGGCCGGTGTCGCCGGGGGCGGTGCCACCGGCGTACCAGCCGGCGTCGGCGAACTTCTCCGGAGGCTGCAGGGCGCCGTCCGGGCCGATCTTCAGCGTCTCGAGTGGAGTGTCGATCTTGACCGCGCCGATGCGGAGCCTGGTCGGGGCGCCGGCCGGGACGGCGGCGATGCTGCCGAAGGGGTCGCCGGCCGGGCGTTCGGCCTCGGCGGGTGCGGTGGTTGCGGCGGCCTGCGGCGCAGTGTCGGTGGCTGCCACGATGCCGGCCCATCGGCCCAGGTCGGCGGGGGTGCGGTCGGTGACGGCGAGGTATCCGCCGGCGGCGGCGAGGGCGGCCAGCGTGGCGGCGGCGGTCGGCAACGCGGCACGACGCCACAACCCCTTCTTTGGTACGGGGTCGAGGTGGTCTTTCGGTAGCTGGGCGGGCGCGAGCGCCGACGGCACAATCTCAGGAGCGGTTTCCCGTACGGGGGAAGGGTGATCGGGGGTCGCCGTGCGGATGGGCGGAGGTTCGACCGAGGCCGGGGCCTGCTCGTCCGGGGCTTGGGGAAAGACACGACGCGGGAAGGGTGTGGCGGCCTGGCCCAGGCGCAGGGAACGGCTCGGCTGCGGGCGCGGGAGGGAGAGCGCGCCGGGCACGAGGGCGCGGGCTCTGACCGGTCCGGGTTTGACCACTTTGGCCCGGCCCCGGGCTATCCAGCTGATCTCGCCCTCACCCAGTGGCCGGACGATCGGCACCGGTTCCGGCGTCTCCGGCCGGCCCGGCGTCTCGGGACCGGCCGGCCGGCTGGACAGCCGGACGATCAGCGGGGTGTCGGAGTCGTCGCCTTTCACCGGACAACCTCAGGCCATTCGCAGCCGTCGGCGGAGCAGGACGACCAGGGCCCCGGTGACCAGGGCGCCCGCCGCGCCCGCGAGCAGGGCGCCCGGAAGCTGGGAGCTCGGGGCCGAGCCGCCGATGCCGGTGGCGACGCTGCCCAGCGGGACGGTGCCCTGGCGCTCGGCGTCGACGTGCAGTTCGGGCTTGAGGCCGCCGGCGTCGTCGTCCAGCACGATCAGCGAATAAACACTGCCCGCGCCCAGCGTGCAGGGCAACTCGCTGGAGCTGCCACCGCCGGCCGGCTGGACCTGCACGCTCCACTTGCCCGGCCGGACCTCGCGATAGGCCGTCGTGGTGGCGAACTGGACGCCGTCCGCGATCTTCGCGCCGTTCTTGCCGGCCACGTCGAGCAGCGGCGCCTTGACCGAGGCCTGGATGATGCGGACCTTCGACTTGCCGGGATCGGGCAGGCGCAGGTCGTCCTCGATCACACGCAGACCCAGGTCGGCGAAGCGGCCCACGCCCGCGACCGTGTAGGCGCCGTCGTCCCGCACGCCGACCTCGGTGGTGATCACCGGCGGCTCGCTCGCGGGAGCACCGGCCTTGCGCATGGCGACCTGATAGGCGCCGGTCGGCAGGCGCAGGTAACGGGACATGTCGCCATAGGCGACGGCCCGGAACGTCTGGGGCTCGACCGCGCCGGAATCCGACTTCAGATAGACGTCGACGGCGGGCGTGTCGGGCGAGAGGTGCGCGAGACGCACATAACCACTGCCCGCGGCGGCCTGGGCCGGAGGCGCGCCGAGCAACACGATCGTCAGCACCGCGGCGCCGGCCGCGAGGCGCCGCAGGGTGGGGACCGGGAGTCTCATGGAGCCTCCTTTCAGTGGTCTTCATATATATGGCATCGCTACTCGATCGCACCATGGTGCGCGCGGTCAGGGAATTTCGCTGCCTGGACGTCCGTCCCGTGCCCGGATGACCATTTCGCGCCGGTTCAGTTTTTGTCGTACCCGCGAGGGAGCATGGATTCATGCAAGAAGTCCTGGAGCAGTTCGGCCCGGCCACCCGCGAGTGGTTCACGGCGGCCTTCGCCGCGCCCACCGCGGCGCAGGCGGGTGCCTGGCGGGCGGTCGGCGCGGGGCGTAATGCCCTGGTCGTCGCGCCGACCGGCTCCGGCAAGACGCTGGCCGCGTTCCTGTGGTCGCTCGACCGGCTGGCCCGCGAGCCCATGCCGGAGGATCCGAAACGCCGCTGCCGGGTGCTCTATGTGAGCCCGCTCAAGGCGCTGGCGGTCGATGTCGAGCGCAACCTGCGGGCCCCGCTCACGGGCATCCGCCAAGCGGCCGGGCGGCTCTCGCTCACGCCGCCCGACATCACGGTTTCCATGCGTACGGGTGACACGCCGGCCGACGAGAGGCGACTCTTCGCCCGCACCCCGCCGGACATCCTGATCACCACCCCCGAGTCGCTTTTCCTGCTGCTCACGTCGGCCGCCCGCGAGTCGCTGCGGGGCGTCGAAACGGTGATCATCGATGAGGTGCACGCGGTCGCCGCCACCAAGCGCGGGGCGCATCTGGCCCTCTCGCTCGAGCGGCTCGACGCGCTGCTCGCCCGCCCGGCCCAGCGGATCGGCCTGTCCGCCACCGTGCGCCCGATCGACGAGACGGCCCGGTTCCTGGGCGGCGCGCACGACGTCGAGATCGTCCAGCCGCCCAGCTCCAAGACCATCGAGGTCGCCGTCGAGGTGCCGGTCGAAGACATGACCCGCCTCGACGAGGTGCCCGAGGTCGACCCCGACGACCCGGGCGCCGGACGCCACTCGCCGTCGATCTGGCCCGCGGTCGAGGAACGGGTGCTCGACCTCATCGAGGCGCACCGGTCGACGATCGTCTTCACCAATTCGCGGCGCGGCGCCGAGCGGCTCTGCGCGCGCATCAACGAGTTGTCGGCCGAGCGCAAGGGCGTCGAGCCGGTCGAGCCGAGCCGGCCGCCGGCCCAGATGATGGCCCAGGCCGGTCAGGCCGGCGGCGCGCCACCGGTGGTCGCCCGGGCCCACCACGGCAGCGTCTCGCGCGAGGAGCGCAAACAGATCGAGGAGGCCCTGAAATCCGGCGTCCTGCCCGCCGTGGTCGCCACCTCCAGCCTCGAGCTGGGCATCGACATGGGCGCGGTCGACCTGGTGGTGCAGATCGAGGCGCCGCCCTCGGTCGCGGCCGGGCTCCAGCGCATCGGCCGCGCCGGTCACCAGGTGGGCGCGGTCTCGCGCGGCGTGGTGTTCCCGAAGCATCGGGGCGACCTCGTCTCCTGCGCCGTGGTGGCCGACCGGATGAGCGCCGGCGCGATCGAGGAGCTGCGTTATCCGCGCAACCCGCTCGACGTGCTGGCCCAGCAGATCGTCGCCATGGTGTCGCTCGACGCCTGGATGGTCGACGAGCTGGCGGCCCTGGTCCGCCGGGCCGCGCCCTTCGCCGAGCTGCCCGAGTCGGCGCTGCACGCGGTGCTCGACATGCTGTCCGGGCGCTATCCGTCGACGGCGTTCGCCGAGCTGCGCCCCCGCCTGGTGTGGGATCGCGGCACCGACGAGCTGACCGGTCGTCCGGGCGCCCAGCGCCTGGCCGTCACCAGCGGCGGCACGATCCCCGACCGCGGCATGTTCGGCGTGTTCCTGGCCGGGTCCGAGCGCGCGTCCCGGGTCGGCGAGCTCGACGAGGAGATGGTCTACGAGTCCCGCGTCGGCGACGTGTTCCTGCTCGGCTCGACGTCGTGGCGCATCGAGGACATCACGCCCGACCGGGTGCTGGTCTCCCCCGCGCCCGGAGCCCCGGCCAAGATGCCGTTCTGGAAGGGCGACTCCCCCGGCCGGCCGATCGAGCTGGGCCGGGCGATCGGCGCCCAGCTGCGCACGCTGACCCGCGCCGACGACGAGAAGGCGACCAGGACGCTGCGCGACTCCGGGCTCGACGAGTGGGCCGCGGGCAACCTGCTGGCCTATCTGCGCGAGCAGCGCGAGGCGACGCGCAACCTGCCCGACGACCGTACGATCGTGGTCGAGCGTTTCCGCGACGAGCTGGGCGACTGGCGCATGACCGTCCACTGTGTGCTCGGGGCCAAGGTCAACGCGCCCTGGGCGCTGGCCATCGCCCGGCGCCTGTCCGAGCGGTACGGGGTGGACGGCCAGGTCATGCCGTCCGACGACGGCATCGTGGTGCGCCTGCCCGACACCGCCGAGGACCCGCCCGGAGCCGACCTGGTCGCCTTCGACGCCGAAGAGATCGCCCAGCTGGTCGAGGAGTCGGTCGGCACGTCGGCGCTGTTCGCGTCCCGCTTCCGCGAGTGCGCGGCCCGTTCGCTGCTGCTGCCCCGCCGCGACCCCCGCCGGCGCCAGCCGCTGTGGCAGCAGCGGCAGCGCTCGGCCCAGCTGCTCGACGTGGCCCGCGAGTTCGCCGACTTCCCGGTCACGCTCGAGGCCGCCCGCGAGTGCCTGCAGGACGTGTTCGACCTGCCCGGCCTCACCGGCCTGATGCGCGAGATCGCCGGCCGCAAGGTGCGCCTGGTCGAGGTCGAGACCCCGCGGCCCTCGCCGTTCGCCCGGTCGCTGCTGTTCGGCTATGTCGGGGCCTTCCTCTACGAGGGCGACGCTCCGCTGGCCGAGCGGCGCGCGGCCGCCCTGGCCCTCGATTCGACGCTGCTCGGCGAGCTGCTGGGCCGGGTCGATCTGCGCGAGCTGCTCGATCCCGAGGTGGTCGGCGAGACCGAGGCCCAGCTGCAGTGGCTGACCACCCAGCGCCAGCCGCGCGACGCCGAGGACGCGGCCGAGCTGCTCCGGCTGCTGGGCGACCTCTCCCCGACCGAGCTCGCCGTGCGCGGGGTCGAGGAGTCCTGGCTGTCCACGTTGGAGAGCAACCGCCGGGCGATCCGCATCCGGGTGGCCGGCGAGGAACGCTGGATCGGCATCGACGACGCGGGCCGCTATCGCGACGCGTTCGGCGTGGCGCTGCCGGTGGGTCTCCCCGAGGCCTACCTGTCGTCGGTCGCCGACCCGCTGGGCGACCTGGTGGGGCGTTACGCCCGCACGCACGGTCCGTTCGCGGCGGCCACCTGCGCGGCCCGGTTCGGGCTCGGTGTCTTCGTCGTGGAGCAGGCGCTCAAGCGGCTCTCGGCGACGGGCCGGGTGGCGCAGGGCGAGTTCACCCCCGGCGGCGCGGGCAGCGAATGGTGTGACGCCGAGGTGCTGCGCATGCTGCGGCGGCGGTCGCTGGCCGCGCTCCGCCGCGAGATCGAGCCGGTGCCGCCGCGGATCCTGGCCGCGTTCCTGCCGCGCTGGCACCAGATCGGCGGCAACGCCCGCGGGATCGACGCGCTGGCCGCCACGATCGAGCAGCTGCAAGGCATCGCCGTGCCCGCCTCGGCGTGGGAGCGGCTGGTGCTGCCGGCCCGCGTCGCCGACTACGCGCCGCCGATGCTCGACGAGATGAGCAGCGGCGGCGATGTGCTCTGGGCCGGCTCGGGGTCGATCGGCAACAACGACGGGTGGATCACCCTGGCCTATGCGGATTCCGCTCCCCTGCTGCTGCCGCCGCCCGACGACGAGTTCGCGGCCACGCCGCTGCATCAGTCCGTGCTGGACGCGCTCGGCGACGGGCAGGCGCTGTTCTTCCGCTCGCTCGCCGACCGGGTCGCCTCCACCGACGACGCCAAGCTGGCCGCCGTGGTGTGGGATCTCGTCTGGGCCGGCCACCTCACGAACGACACGCTCGCCCCGCTGCGGGCTCTGCTCGGCGGCAGCGGCGCGCACAAGTCCAAAGCCGCCCCCGCCCGTACGCGGTATCGCCGCCCCGGCCGCCCGGTCATGCCGGCTCGCGGCGGGCCGCTCAACATGGCCGGTCGCTGGTCCCGGCTGCCCGACCGTGACCTCGACCCGACCCGTCGCGCGGCCGCCCTGGCCGACCTGCTGCTCGAACGCCACGGCGTGGTCACCCGCGGCGCGGTCATGTCCGAGGGCCCGGTCGGCGGGTTCGCCGGGGTCTATCCGGTGCTGGGCGCACTCGAGGAGAGGGGCGCGGCCCGGCGGGGTTACTTCGTCGAGGGTCTGGGGGCGGCGCAGTTCGCCGTGCCCGGCGCGGTCGATCGGCTGCGCGCCCTGGCCGAGCCGGCCGAGCTGGCCAAACGCACGGGCGCCACGGCGGTGGTGCTGGCCGCGACCGACCCGGCCAACCCGTACGGCGCCGCGCTGCCGTGGCCCGAACGCATCATCGACAGCGGCGACGGCGAGCCGGTCGCCAAGGCCGGCCATCGCGCGGGCCGCAAGGCGGGCGCCCTGGTCCTGCTGGTCTCCGGCGACCTGATCCTCTACGTCGAACGCGGCGGCCGCACCCTGCTGTCCTTCACCGACGACCCCGAGGCCCTGATCGCCGCCGGCCAGTCGCTGGCCGCTTCGGTCCGTTCCGGCGCGCTGGGCCCGATGTCGGTCGAACGCGCCGACGGCGAGTCGGTCCACTCCTCCCCGCTGCGCGACGCCTTGACGGCGGCCGGTTTCCGAACCACCCCGAGGGGGTTGCGCCTGCGCGGATGACCAAGGCAGCCCGCCTCGGGACGGCTCAGGCCGGCCCGGACGCCGGCCAGCTGCTGACGGCGGGCCAGCCCGCCGGCGATCTCCCACAGCGCCTCGGCCGGCATCGGCTCGGCCGAGGCGACGTCGATGAGTTCGCCCAGGCGTGGCCAGGTCTCGCTGATCGAATCGGCCAGGTTCACGCCGCCTGAGCCGGAGTCAGCGCCGGCAGTACGCCGAGCCGGCGGTCACCAGTCCACCGGCCCGGGAGCGCGACGTGAAGCCGCGAAGCCACAGACTTGCCTCCCCGTTCTTCGCCGAGGACAGGAGACGCGCGCGGCGAAAGTAAGCGTCAGCCGAGGGACGTGGGCAGCCGGGTCAGGTCGGCGCAGGGGGTAGGCGGTGGGAGGCGGCCGGCGGTGTAGGCGGCCGGGGTCACGCCCATGAAGGAACGGAAGTCGCTGATCATGTGGGCCTGGTCGAAGAATCCGGCGTCGTCGGCCACGGCCGCCCACTGGCGGGTGCCGGCCTGATCCAGGACGCGTCGCAGGCGGGTGATGCGGGCGAAGTGCTTGGGTGAGAGGCCGACCTCGCGGGCGAACAGGTTGCGCAGGTGGCGTTCGCTCACGCCCAGTTCGGCCGCCGCCTCGGCCAGGCGGGGCACGGTCGACAGTGAACGGACGGCCGCCGCCAGCACATCGCTTCCGGCGGACGACCAGCCGGAGACATCGCGGGCGGGCGGGGATTCCTGGCTTCCGGACAGGCGGGCGGCCACGGCGTTCTGCAGCAGGGCGAGAACCTGGGCCGGGTCGCGGCCGGCGCCGGTGAGGGCCTCCGTCAGTTGGGCGCCGGCCGGTCCCCAGAGGTCGGTCAGGCGGAAAGTGCGGTCGACCAGGGTCTGGATCGGGACGCCGAGGACGGCTCGGGCCACGCCGGGGCGCAGACGCAGGCGTACGCAAACGGGGACGCCCCTGACCGGGTGGTAGCGGCCGCGGGTGCGGGGGCCGACCACGTACAGGTCGCTCCGGCCGGTTGCGGTGGTCCGGAAGGCCAGCGCCGTGGCGGGGTCGGGGATCTGGACCGCAGTCGTGCCGTCGGTCAGGTTCGAGATCACCTCGGGATCGGCAAGCACGGGTTCACGCTAGTCCGAGTACGGGCCGCCGGGGAGTGCCGAAACTTCCAATACGGGCGCGCGGGCGGACGCCACGGTTGGGGACATGATTCTGGTACTCGGTGCCACCGGCACCACCGGCTCCGCCCTGGTCGACGCGCTGCTCGGCCGCGATCTCGAGGTCACCGCGGTCACCCGGAACCCGGCGGGTGTGCCGCCCCGGCCGGGCCTGACCGTCAGCCGGGAGATCGTGCCCGCCGACGCCATCTATCTGGTCGCGCCGCCCGGCCCGGAGATTCCCGATCATGACCGTCGTCATCTGCGGGCCGCCGTCGACGCGGGGATCGGCCGGGTGGTCAAGCTGTCGGCGATCGGAACGCCGGACACGCCCGTACGGGAAAATGATCTGGGCGGTTGGCATCAGCCCGGCGAGGAGGCGGTCCGGGCGAGCGGTCTGCGGTGGACGATTCTGCGCCCGACCACGTTCGCGTCGAACTCGCTGGCCTGGGCCGACGACCTGCGTCAGGGGTGGCCGGTCCCGAATTTCTGGGGCGACGGGAAGCAGGGGGTGATCGATCCGGCCGATGTCGCCGCGGTGGCCGCCGAGGCGTTGAGCGGCGACGACCACCATGGACAGACCTATACGCTCACCGGCCCCGAGCTGATCACCGTGCCCGAGCAGGTGGCGGTGCTCGGCGACATCGCCGGGGTAGCGGCCATCGCGGTGGACACGCCCCCGGAGGGAGTCGGCGTCTTCGCGGAGGGCGCCCGGTTCGTCCGCGAGGGACGCAACGCGATCGTCACCGACGACGTCGAGCGGATCCTCGGCCGCAGACCCGCAACCTTCCGGGCCTGGGCCGAGGCTCACCGCACGAGGTTCCGGCCGGAACCCCGGAGCCAGATCTAGAGCTGCGGCGTTCCGGCCGGAACCCCGGAGCCAGATCTAGAGCTGCGGCGCGACCGCCGAGGCGACCAGGTCGATGTGGTCGAGGTCGCTCAAGTCCAGCACCTGCAGGAACATCCGCGTGGCGCCGGCCGCCGCGTACGCCTTGATGATCTCGACGGCCTGGTCGGGGGTGCCGACCACGCCGCCGTTCTCGCGCATCTCGCCGACCTCGCGACCGATGGCCGCGGCCCGCCGGCGCACCTCGGCGTCGTCGCGGCCCACGCAGAGCACCGCCGCGGCCGAGAAGGCGGGCAGCGACGTGCGGCCGATGGCCGCCGAGGCCTCCCGCACCCGCTCGAACGTCGGCGCCACGTCGTCGAGCTTGGCGAACGGGACGTTGAACTCGTCGGCGAAGCGGGCGGCCAGCGCCGGGGTCCGCTTCTTGCCGTGCCCGCCGACGATCACCGGCGGGCGCGGCGACTGGGCCGGCTTGGGCAGGGCGGGCGAGTCGTTCAGCTGGTAGTACTTGCCGTGGAAGTCGAACGATCCGTCGGCCGCCCACAGACCGGTGATGATCTCGAGCTGTTCCTCGAGCCGGTCGAAGCGCTCCCGCAGCGACGGGAACGGAATGCCGTACGCGGTGTGCTCGGCCTCGAACCAGCCGCCGCCGAGACCGAACTCGATGCGCCCGCCGCTCATCTGGTCGGCCTGGGCGACCGCGATGGCCAGCGGCCCGGGCAGCCGGAACGTGGCCGACGTGACCAGCGTGCCGAGCCGGATGCGGGAGGTCTGCACGGCCAGCGCGGCCAGGGTCAGCCACGCGTCGCTGGGCCCGGGCAGGCCGTCGCCGCCCATCGTGGCGAAGTGGTCGGACCGGAAGAACCCGTCGTAGCCGCCGGCCTCGGCCGCCTGCGCAACGCGGCGCAGGTCGTCGTGGCTTGCCCCCTGCTGGGGCTCGGTGAAGATCACGAGACGCATGACCCCAACCCTGCCAGATCGCTCGCGGCGCGCCTTGTGGAACCGGCCACACACGATCCGTAGCAAGGCAGTAACGTTTCTCACCATGGCCGGGTATTCATGGATCAGCCTCACCACCGACTACGGCACGTTCGACGGCTTCGTCGCGGCGTGTCACGGATCGATCGCCCGTGTCGCGCCGGAGGTGCGCGTCATCGACGTCACGCATCACGTGCCTCCGGCCGATGTGGCCCGCGGCGCGGCCGTGCTGGCGCAGACGGCGCCGCATCTGCCGCCGAGCGTGCACGTCGCCGTGGTCGACCCCGGCGTGGGCACGTCCCGCCGCGGCGTCGTTCTCACCACGCCCAACGGCCTGCTGGTCGGTCCCGACAACGGCGTGCTGATCTGGGCGGCCGAGGCGCTGGGCGGCATCGAGTCGGCGCACGGCATCCGCACCGAGGGCACCATCTCCAGCACGTTCCACGGGCGTGACGTCTTCGCCCCGGCCGCGGCGCGTCTCGCCCTCGGTGGCAAGCCCGACGAGGCCGGTCCCGAGATCGACAAGCATTCCCTCGTACGCCTTCCCGACCCGGTCGTCACGGTCGGCGACGGCTGGCTCGAGGCCGAGGTGCTGACGGTCGACCGGTTCGGCAACATCCAGCTGGCGGCGGGCGGCGAGATGCTGCGCGGCCTGGGTTCCGAGCTGATGCTCAACGGCACCGTCAGCGCCCGCCTGGGCAACACGTTCGGCGACGTCGACCAGGGTGATCTGCTGGTCTTCGAGGATTCGGCCGGTCATGTCGCGATCGCCGTGAACAACGGCCGGGCCGTGGTCGTCCTGTCCGTCCGCCCGGGCGACATGGTCAAGGTCGCGGCCCGTTAGCCCTTCCTGATCCGGTCGCGGGACGCCGCATAGGTCCGCTCCCCGGCGAGCCGCCACAGAAGCCGTACGGGAAACGGAAGCTCGCCGAGGAAACGCCGGCTCTCGGCCGGGGTGGTCTCCTCGAGGATCGCGCCCAGGAAGATCAGCGCCATCTTGCCCTTGGGCAGCACCTCCTTGCCCCGGTCGCCGACCGCCTTCCATTCGGCCGGGGTGAGGTGCTGCTCGATCAGCGGCAGGATCTCGCGCTCCTCGTCGGCCAGGTGCTCGTCGAGGGCCACCGCGGCCTGGGCAATCACGTCGGCCAGTTCGTCGCGGTCGGCGGCCGACGCCCGGGAACGCCAGCGCGGCTGGATCTCGTCGATGCGCGCGAGCGGCTCGTGCAGCCGGTGATGTTGGGCCTCCATCCGGTGGATCAGGCCGGCGTGCATTTCCGCCCGCTGGAGCAGGAACGGCCAGACCAGCTCGTCCTCGGCCGAGTGATGGTGGTGCAGCCCGAGCGCGATGTTGGCCAGATGCGAGCCGAGCACCTCGGCGCGGGCCGTGTCGCCCGGGGCCACCGCACGGACCAGGGCGGGCATGATGCCGAACTCGCGCCGGAACACCCGGTGGACGACGACCATGTCCCAGGTGTCGGTGCGTTGCGAAGTCGAAGTCGTGGTCATGCGGACAAGGTCGCAGGGTCGGCTTGCAGACTGCCTGCAAGTGGCCTGCACTTCTATGCTCTGACCTGTGCTGATCGGCAAGGTGCTCGGGCCCACCGAGGTGGAGCTGGACGGCGCGGTCGCCGATCTGGGCGGGCCGCTGCCGCGCCGGTTGGTCACGGCGCTGCTCGCCGCCGAGGGCCGGCCGGTCGGGGAGGACACGCTGGCCGAGGCGATCTGGGGTGCGGAGGCGCCGGCCAATCCGACTTCTTCCCTGCAGGCGTACGTCTCCCGGCTGCGCCGCACGCTGGGCCGCCCCGCGCTGGCCCGGGCCGGCGAGGGTTACCGGCTCGCGGTCGACGACACCGACGCGGCCCGGTTCGCCGCCGAGGTGCGTCGCGGGCGGGTCCTGCTCGACGACGAGCGGCCGGGCGAGGCGTTGCGGGTGTTCGAGGCGGCCCTGGCCCGGTGGCGCGGCGAGGCCTACGCCGACCTGCCCCGGACGTACGCCCGCCCGCCGCTGGAGGAGCTGCGCGCGGTCGCCGAGGAGGAGCGCCTGGCGGCGTGGCTGGCCACCGGCGACGCCCCGGGCGTGACCGGTGAGCTGGAGGCCGCCGTGGCCGCCGAGCCCTATCGCGAGCGCCGCTGGGAGTTGCTGATCCTCGCGCTCTATCGCGGTGGCCGGCAGGCCGAGTCGCTGGCCGCGCTGCGCCGGGTCCGCCAGCGGCTCGCCGACGACCTGGGCATCGATCCCGGTCCGGCGCTGCAGGATCTCGAGGGTCGCCTGCTCGCCCAGGATCCGGGGCTGTTGCTGCCGTCCCGGCCCGCTCCCGCCGTACGGCCGCTGTCGCATTTCTTCGGACGCACGGCCGAGCTCACCGCCCTGGCCGAGCTGCTGCGGAACGCGCGCCTAGTCACGCTGGTCGGGCCGGGCGGCGCGGGCAAGACCAGGCTCGCGATCGAGTACGCCGCCGCCCGCGACCCGTGGTTCGTCCGGCTGGCCGACGTGACCGAGGCCGCGCTCGTGCCGGCCGCCGTCGCCGCCGCGGCCGGGGTGCGCGGTGCGACCACCGAGGCGATCGCCACCGCGCTGGGTGATCGGCCCGGCCTGTTGCTGCTCGACAACTGCGAGCATGTCGTGGCGGCCGCGGCCGACCTGACGCTCGAACTGCTCGCCCGCTGCCCTCAGCTGCGGGTGCTGGCCACGAGCCGGGAACCGCTCACGGTCGACGGCGAACGTCTGCTGCCGGTGGCGCCGCTGCCGTCCGGCGACGCGGTGGCGCTGCTGACCGATCGGATCACCGGCGTACGCCCCGGCTGGCGCCCCGCCCCCGAGGAGTCGGCCACGCTGGCCCGGCTGGCCACGGCGCTGGACGGCATTCCCCTGGCCCTGGAACTGGCGGCCGCGCGCGCCCGCGTTCTCGGCCTGTCCGAGCTGCTCGACATGCTGCACGACCGCTTCCCGGCGCTCGGCCCGGTGCCGCGCGGCGCACTGGCCCCGCACGAGACGCTGGAGGCCGCGGTGGCCTGGAGCGTCGACCTGCTCGGCCCGTCCGACCGGGCGATGCTGCTGCGGCTGTGGCCGTTCGAGGGCGGCTTCCCGCTGTCGGCTGTCGAGGACGATCTGGACGCGCTGTCGGCGCTGGTGGCCCGGTCGGTGGTGGTGGCCGACACCACGGTCACCCCGGCCCGCTACCGGCTGCTGGAGATCGTGCGGGCCTACTGCCGGCAGCGCGACCCCGACCCGCGGGACAGCCGTGAGCGGCACGCCGCCTGGGTGCGCGGGCTGGTCGAGCAGCACGCGCCCCTGCTCCGCGGTGAACGGTCGGCGCGCTCCATCCGCGTGCTCAACCGCGAGTTGCCCAACCTGCGAGCCGGCATCCGGCACGACCTCGAGGCCCGGCCGGCCACGGCGTTGCGCACCGCCGGGCTGCTGGAGTGGTTCTGGTTCCGCGGCGGGCTGGTCGCCGAGGGGCTGCCGCTGCTGCGGGCCGCACTGGCCGCCGCCCCGGCCGCGCCGCCCACCGACCGGGCCCGCGCCCACCTGAGCCTGGCCATGCTGCGCTACATAGCGGGCGATCTCGGCGCGACGGTCGACCTCTATGCGGGGCTCGACCTGCTCCGCGACCACCCCGACCACGACGGGCGGATCGTGGCCGCGCAGGCCGCCTACTACGAGTCGCTCTACTGGTCGTTCCGGGGCGAGCCCGACCGGGCCGTCGAGCCCGCCCGCCGTTCGATCGCGATGACCGCCGAGATCGGCGAGGAGTGGATCCGGCCCGCGGCCGAGATGTCGCTCGGCGCGGCCCTGGCCGGCGCGGGCCGGCTCGACGAGGGCCGCCGGGTGCTGGCCGCGGCGGGCGAGCAGGCGATCGCGAACCATCAGACCTGGACGGCCGCCATGTGCGGGCTGCTGCTGGCCCGGACGCTGCTCGTCGAGCCCGCGCGGCCGGAGGAGGCGCTCACCGTCGTACGGCGGGCCCTGGATCTTTTCCACGAGGAGGACGACGTGGGCAATGTCCTGGCCAGCCTGCACACTGGGGCGTACGCGCTGGTTCGCAACGGCCGCACCGAGGAAGCGGCCCGGCTGCTCGTGGCCGCACGCCGGGCCGCCGTCCGCCGCGGCATGGACCTCGACGTCGCCGACCCGATCCGATCCGGGGCCCTGGCCGAGGCGATCCCGGCCGCATTGCTCGACGCGGCCGGGGAAATCGGTGACGACGAGTCGGCCCTGCCGACGTTGCTCGGGCCGGAAAGCGGGAACAATTGAGCCATGCCCGAGGGCGATACCGTCTGGAACACCGCGCGCGTGCTCGAACGCGCACTGCAGGGAGACACGCTCACCGGATCCGACTTCCGGGTGCCGCAGCTCGCCGCCACCGACCTCAGCGGCTGGACCGTCGCCGAGTCGGCCAGCCGTGGCAAGCATCTGCTGCTGCGCCTGACCCGCGACGGTGAGCGGCCGCTCACCGTGCATTCGCACCTGCGCATGGAGGGCGCCTGGCGGGCGTACGCGCCGGGCGAACGCTGGACGGGCCGCCCGGCCCACCTGATCCGGGTCGTGCTGCGCACCCAACGCTCGGTCGCCGTCGGCTATCACCTGCACGAGGTCGCGCTCTATCCCACGGCCGAGGAGGAACAGCACCTCGGGCATCTCGGCCCGGACCTGCTGGGCGCCGACTGGGACGCGGAGGAGGCGGTGCGCCGGATCGCCGCGCAGCCCGGCACGACCATCGCCGAGGCCCTGCTCGACCAGCGCAACCTGGCCGGGGTCGGCAACCTCTACAAGGCCGAGACGCTGTTCCTGCGTGGAGTGTGGCCGTGGACGCCGGTGTCGCAGGTCGCCGATCTGCCGGGGACGGTCACGCTGGCCCAGAAGCTGGTCGCCTCGAACCGGGGACGCTGGACGCAGACCACGACCGGCTCATTGCGGCGCGGCCAGACCAGCTATGTGTACGGTCGGCGCGCTCAGCCGTGCCGGCGCTGCGGAAGCGCGATCCAGAAGGACGACAAGGGCGAACGGATCACGTACTGGTGCCCGCGTTGTCAGCCGCGGCCTGCTGCTTGAAAACGGTCGTCGGGGTTCGCTTGAGCTCCGAGAGGCCCTCGGCCAGGCCGCGCAGCCGATCGGTCGCGTCGACCAGGCTGCCGAACGCGGGATGCCGGCCGTCGGCGATCGGGTGCCCGTCCTCGGCGATATAGCTCGCCGCCGCCGCGACCAGACGCTCGTAGGCCTCGACGCCCTCGGTGAACTGGGTGGCCAGCGAACCGTGCGACTCGGTCAGGGAGGCGCGCTGCTCGGGCGGGCTCAGCGGAAGCGCCCGTTCGACGCCGGCCACCCGTTGACCGAGATCACGCAGCCACTCCTCGGCCACCGCGGCCTCGAGGAGGGCGCTCTCACCGGGACCGTTGAGCCGGCCGGCCAGCGTGGTCAGCGTCAGCGAAGCGCGGTCGAGCCTGTCCCACGCCAGCGTGATCGCCGACCCGCGCAGGGCGTAGCGGTTCTTCTGCCGGCGCATCTCGTTCATCACCGTGCGCCCGGCCGGGAACCGTTCGATGGCCGCGGCCAGCCTTGCCCCGGGCACCGCGGGCGGCGGCGGAGGCGGCGCCGGGATGGCCGCCAGCTCACGATGGTCGCTGTGCCGCCACCAGGCCAGCGCGACCGAGGCACCGGCCGTGCCGGCCCAGATCGCGTCGGCCCAGCCGACTCCCGCATACGGAGTGAGGACGGCGGTGGCCGCGGTCAGTCCGCCTCCCAGCACGCTCCATCGCCGCGCCGAGCCGCGCAGCCGCTTGAGTTGCCGGAAGTATCTGGTCCGCTCGTCCACCGTCGCCCTCCCCGTTGCTGTGCTCAGCCGGCGGCGGTCGTGTCGCCGCGCTTCTGATTCATGCTGGCCCGGATCTCGTCGAGCCGGGCGACACTGGCCGGGTCGGAAGCCGGCGAGGCGGCCTTCTCGACCGCGGGCTGGGCCGGGGCGCCACCGAGCTGCTCGCCCGCCATGCTGGCGCGGATCTGCTCGAGCCGGGACGAACCGGCCATGTCGAGGCTGGACTTCTGCACCTCGAGCATGCGGCCCTCGACCGAGTTGGAGGCCAGCTCGGCGCGGCCCATCGCGTCGGCGTAGCGCCGCTCGATCTTGTCGCGCACCTCGTCCAGCGACGGGGTGTTGCCCGGCGCGGCCAGCGAGGACATCGACTCGAGCGACTTGGCCACGGTCTCCTGCATCTTGGCCTGCTCGAGCTGGCTGAGCAGACGCGACCGCTCGGCAATGCGCTGCTGCAACACCATGGCGTTGTTCTCGACGGCCTTGCGGGCCTGGCCCGCGGCCGAGAGCGCCTGGTCGTGCAGCGTCTTGAGGTCCTCCATCGACTGCTCACCCGAGACCAGCTGGGTGGCGAGCGTCTGGGCGGTGGACTCGTATTTCTGGGCCTCGGACTCGTCGCCGCCGGAGCGTGCCCGGTCGGCCAGGACCAGCGCCTGCCGCGCCATGCCCTGCAGCTTCTCGACCTCGGACATCTGGCGGGACAGCTTCATCTCCAGCTGACGCTGGTTGCCGATGACCGCCGCGGCCTGCTGCACGAGGGCCTGGTGCTGGCGCTGTGCGTCCTCGATGGCCTGCTGGATCTGGACCTTGGGGTCGGCGTATTCATCAATCTTCGCGCCGAAGAGCGCCATCATGTAACGCCAGCCCTTGACGAACGGATTCGCCATCTCGCGGTATCCCCTCAATGTCGCTCAGTCGGGTCCGCCACCGACGCAGATCGAGGAGCTGTCGCGATGGCGAGTTACCTGGTGTGGTCATGCCATCGTGTCAGCTCGACGCCACCGACGTCACGTGACCTCCGGGGGATCTCAGGGTGTCCCCCAGGCTTCGAGGCTACGCGCTCTCCGGGCTCGGGGTCGATCCCGAGGGAGCGTCCCCGAGGAGTCACAGCAACCGCACAAGGCACAAAAAGGAAACAGGCCGGGTCGGCTCCCGGAAGGAGCGGACCCAGCCCATTCGAATGATCTCTCAGGCGGCGTAGACGACGTCGCGCTGCGGCTTGCGAGTCGCGTGCAGGGTCGCCTTGAGAGGCGAATCCTGACGGACCTTGACCGACACGTTCCCGTCGCTCGTGACGCTCTTCTTGTTGTCGTCGACCGGCACCAGCACGCCGTCCATGTCCTCGGCGAGGGACAGCGTGTCGCTGACCTCGCTGAGAAGTTCGGAGAGCCGTGCGCCGAGCGCGTCACAGATGGCGGCGAGCAGCTCGCTGGACGCTTCCTTCTGACCGCGCTCGATCTCGGACAGGTAACCGAGGCTGACATTCGCGGCGGTGGACACCTCGCGCAGCGTGCGGTGCTGCCCCTGCCGGCGCGCCCGTAGTGCGTCGCCGATGACCCGGCGTAGCAGGACCATGGCACCTCCTCCTGCGGCGGGGCCGCCGGCACACGCCGGAGGCTTCCCGCAACCGTACCCGCTGCCGGCCATACCGACATCCCGCCCCGCCGAATTCCGGGGGGCCCGACAACGGGGCATTCACGTAACTTCGATGATCACCGGGACATTCCCCAGCTCAGACCGCCGCGGGGGCGTTCTGCAAACAGTCTGCGAGCAGGAGTAGTGCCCTCGTCACACTTTCCGTGCGGATGGCGTCCCGATTTCCGTCGAGTTTCAGCTCGCGCACCTCGGTGCCGGTCGGCCCGGCCACCGCCACGTAGACGAGTCCCACCGGCTTGCCGGCCTGCGGCTCGGGCCCGGCCACGCCGGTCGTCGCCAGTCCCCAGTCGGCCTCGCACCGCGCGCGGGCGCCCTCGGCCAGCGCCGCCGCCACGTCGCCGTCGACCGGTCCGCGCTCGTCCAGCAGCTTCTCGGGCACGCCCGCGAGCTTGTGTTTGAGGTCGGTGGCGTACACCACGAAGCCGCCCCGGTAGACCACGCTGGCCCCGGGGATCTCGACCGCCGTCGCGGCCACCAGACCGCCGGTCAGCGACTCGGCGGTGGCGAAGGTCTCCCGGCGGTCGACCAGACGGTGCATGGCCGCCGCAGCGGCGTTGTTCAAATCTTCCACGCCCGGCGTCTACCCTTCCGTGCGGCTCGCATGCCGGGCATTCCGGCGAAGGCGGAGCGCTTCGATCACATAGTCCACACCGGTCACGACGGTCACCAGAGTCGCCGCGGCCATCAGACCCGGGCCGACGATGTCGAACGGCTCGGGCACCGGCCACAGGTACCACGCGATGGCGGCGATCTGCAGCACCGTCTTGAGTTTGCCACCCCGGCTGGCCGGAATGATGCCGTACCGGATGACCCAGAACCGGAGCGCGGTGATGCCCCACTCGCGTACCAGGATCAGCACGGTCACCCACCAGGGCAGCCGGTCGTAGACCGAGAGCAGCACCAGAGCCGTGCCGGTGAGGGCCTTGTCGGCGATGGGATCGGCGACCTTGCCGAACGAGGTGACCAGCGACCAGCGCCGGGCGATCCAGCCGTCCACGAAATCGGTCGCCGAGGCCACGCAGAAGACCAGGCACGTGACGATACGCGCGCCCGTGCCGGTCAGCTGCGACGAGACCACCAGGCCGAGGAAGACCGGCACCAGCACGATCCGCACCACGGTCAGGACGTTCGCCACGTTGTACGGCGACACCGTCCTCGGCGCGGTCACCGGGACCGGCTCGTCGGTCACCGCGGGGACACCGGCGCCGCTGAGATCATCTCGACCGGCACGGCGACCAGGTCGACGCCCTCGGTCGCGGTGACCCGGGCCCGGACGAAGTCGCCGGGACGCAGGGCGGCCAGGTCGGCGCCGGTGCCGTCGGAAACCAGCGTCGTCGAGCCGTCGACCTCGGGGGCCTGGTGCTCGGCGCGGCCCTCGACCTCGCCGTCGGCGATCGTGTCGACCAGCACCTCGACGATCGACCCGAGCCGCTCCTCGGCCCGCTGGGCGCAGAGCTCGTCGGCCAGCGTCACGATCCGGTCGTAGCGGCGCTTGATCGTGTCTTCCTTGACCTTCTTGTCGAGCCCGGCCGCCTCGGTGCCGTCCTCGTCGCTGTAGTCGAAGACGCCGATCGCGTCGAGCCGGGCCTCGGACAGGAATCGCACCAGCTCGTCGACGTCCTGCTTGCTCTCGCCGGGGAAGCCGACGATGAAGTTGCTGCGTGCGCCGGCCGCCGGAGCCAGCTCGCGGGCCGAGGCCAGCAGGTCGAGGAACCGGTCGGTCGAGCCGAAACGCCGCATCCGGCGCAGCACCGGCTCGCTGGAGTGCTGGAACGACAGGTCGAAGTAGGGCGCGACACCCGGGGTGGTGGCGATCGCCTCGACCAGGCCGGGCCGGGTCTCGGCGGGCTGCAGATAGCTGGCGCGCACCCGGACGATGCCGTCGACCGCGGCGAGCTGCGGCAACAGCTTCTCGAGCAGCCGCGGGTCGCCCAGATCCTTCCCGTACGAGGTGCTGTTCTCACTCACCAGCACCAGCTCGCGCACGCCCGACCGGGCCAGCCACTCGGCCTCGGCCAGCAGCTCCTGCGGGTCGCGGGACACGAACGCGCCGCGGAACGCCGGGATCGCGCAGAACGCGCACTTGCGGTCGCAGCCGCTGGCCAGCTTGAGGCTCGCGACCGGGCCGTTGTCGAGCCGGCGGCGCAGCACCTTGCGCAGG
This sequence comes from Actinoplanes sp. NPDC021490, assembly GCF_055562135.1. Classification (NCBI taxonomy): domain Bacteria; kingdom Bacillati; phylum Actinomycetota; class Actinomycetes; order Micromonosporales; family Micromonosporaceae; genus Actinoplanes; species Actinoplanes sp. NPDC021490. Next base: position 232,770 of record NZ_JBVHFW010000012.1, on the reverse strand, counting down.
TGAGCCGGGGTGTGCTCGTCGACGGTGGCGTGGCCGGGGATGACCACCTTGGCCGACTGGCGCTGCACGGGCGTGATCGGCAGCAGCTCGCGCCGGTCGCGGGGAGTGTGCGCGTCGAACCGCTCGCCCGCCAGGACGCCGTCGAGCCGGGCCGCGATGTCGGTGTAGTCGTCGAAGCTGACCACCGCGGACGCCTCGGGCAGGCTGTCGGCCAGCTCCTTGCCGTAACGCTCGGCCATGCAGCCGGCCGCGACGACCTTGGCGCCGGTGTCGGCCGCGGCGAGCAGCGTCTCGATCGAGTCCTGCTTCGCCTTCTCGACGAAGCCGCAGGTGTTGACGACGACCACATCGGCCCCGTCGGCGTCCGTGCTCACCTGCCATCCGCCCGCGTCGAGGCGGGCCGCGAGCTCCTCCGAATCGACTTCGTTTCGGGCACAGCCGAGGGTGAGCAGGGCGACACGGCGGGGGGAAGGAGTTACCGACACCAGGCAAGGTTAGCCGGGTTCCCACCCGGGTTCACCCGCGCACTGATCCGATCGGGGGCCGGGACCGTACCCCAGGTCACCATGCAGACTTCAGACAAGCCCGCCCGGCACGCGGAGTGGCTGCTCATCGCCGCCCTCGTCGTCATCGCGATCCTCGCCCGCTGGGCCGGATTCCGCGAGAAGACGAACGACATGAACATCTTCTTCCAGTGGTATCACCAGCTGGGCCGGGTCGGCGACTGGCGTGCGCTCGGGGCCGACGTGGGCAACTACAACGCGCCGTTCGTCTATCTGCTGGCCTTCGCGCACCTTCTGCCCGGCCCGCTGCTGCTCAAAATCAAGGCGATCTGGGTGCTGTTCGACGTCGTGCTGGCGTTCTTCGCCTACCGCATCGTCGGCCTGCGCCATCCGGGCAGCCGTAAGCCGATGGCCGTCGCGCTGGTCGTCGTGCTGCTGCCGACGGTGGTGCTCAACGCGTCGTGGTGGGGCCAGGTCGACGCCATGTGGGCCGCCCCGGCGCTCGGCGGCCTCTATTACCTGCTGCGCGGCAAACCGTGGTGGGGTGTCGCCCTGTGCGGTGTCGCGCTGGCCATGAAACCGCAGGGCGTGTTCATCTTCCCGCTCCTGCTGCTGCTCGCCCTGAGCGGCCGCCTGCCCTGGCGTACGCTCCTGGCCGCCCCGGCCGCGTACCTGCTGCTCGACCTCCCGGCGATCGTCTTCGGCCGCAACCCGGTCGAGCTGCTCACGATCTATTCGATGAACCGTCAGGCCGTCAACGTGCCCGAGCTGAGCCTGCGTGCCCCGAACGTCTTCGCCCTGGTCACCGGCAGCACCCGGGAGGACGGGCTGCGGATGCTGGGCTACCTGTTCTGCGCGGCGGTGGTGATCGGCGTCATCTACGTGCTGATCGCGCGCTCGGTCGAGCTGACCACCGAGCGGACCGTGCTGGTCGCCGCGCTCTTCTCGATCCTGGTGCCGTTCCTGCTGCCCGGCATGCACGAGCGGTATTTCTTCCTGGCCGACGTGATGACGGTCGTGCTCGCCCTGTTCATCCCGCGGCTCTGGTACGTCCCGCTGCTGGTGCAGGCGGCGTCCCTGCTCTCCTACCAGCCGTACATGTTCGGCCGGGTCGTCCCCGTGCTGCCGACGATCGCCGCCCTGCTGATGCTGGCCGCGCTGCTCACCGTCGCCCACCGTCTCTTCCGCGACGCCTTCCGCCCGACGCTGGAGGACGAACTCGAGGCGATGACTAGTCCCCGTCCCCCACTCGAAGCTCCGCCAGCGCCCCTTCCAGCTCGTCGGGCTTGATCAGCACGTCGCGGGCCTTGCTGCCCTCGGAGGGGCCAACGATGCCGCGGGTCTCCATCAGGTCCATCAGGCGGCCGGCCTTGGCGAACCCGACGCGCAGCTTGCGCTGCAGCATCGACGTCGAGCCGAACTGACTGGTCACGACCAGCTCGATGGCCTGGATCAGCACCTCGAGGTCGTCGCCGATCTCCTCGTCGATCTGCTTCTTCTTGCTGGCCGGCGCCTCGATGACGTCCTCGCGGAACTCCGGCTCGCGCTGGTCCTTGCAGAACTTGACGACCGCCGCGATCTCTTTTTCGTCGACCCAGGCGCCCTGGATACGCGTCGGCTTGGACGCGCCCATCGGCAAGAACAGGCCGTCGCCCCGGCCCAGCAGCTTTTCGGCGCCCGGCTGGTCGAGGATGACCCGGCTGTCGGCCAGCGACGAGGTCGCGAACGCGAGCCGTGACGGCACGTTGGCCTTGATCAGACCGGTGACCACGTCGACCGACGGGCGCTGGGTGGCCAGCACCAGGTGGATGCCGGCGGCCCGGGCGAGCTGGGTGATGCGGACGACCGAGTCCTCCACGTCGCGCGGCGCCACCATCATCAGGTCGGCCAGCTCGTCGATGATGACCAGCAGATAGGGGTACGGCTTCATCACGCGCTCGCTGCCGGGCGGCGCGGTGATCTCGCCGCTGCGCACCTTGCGGTTGAAGTCGTCGATGTGGCGTACGCCGTTGGCCGCCAGGTCGTCGTAGCGCATGTCCATCTCGCGGACGACCCATTCGAGCGCCTCGGCGGCCTTCTTCGGGTTGGTGATGATCGGCGTGACGAGGTGCGGGATGCCCTCGTACGCGGTCATCTCCACCCGCTTCGGGTCGACCAGCAGCAGGCGTACCTCGTCGGGGGTCGACCTGGTCAGCAGCGAGACGAGCAGCGTGTTGAGGCAGGAGCTCTTGCCGGCGCCGGTCGCGCCCGCGATCAGGATGTGCGGCATCTTGGCCAGGTTGGCCACCACGAAGCCGCCCTCGATGTCCTTGCCCAGCGCGACCAGCATCGGGTGGTGATCGGCGGCAGCGGCCCGCGAGCGCAGCACGTCGCCAAGCGACACGTTCTCGGGGTCGGTGTTGGGGATCTCGACGCCGACGGCGCTCTTGCCCGGAATCGGGCTCAGGATCCGGACATCGGGCGACTTGACGGCGTACGCGATGTTGCGCGAGAGCTGCGTGATGCGCTCGACCTTGGTGCCCGGCCCGATCTCGACCTCGTATCGGGTGACCGTCGGACCCCGGGTGAAGCCGGTGACCAGCGCGTCGACGTTGAACTGCTCGAACACCCCGGTCAGGGCGGCCATGATCTCGTCGTTGGCGCGGCTGCGCGACTTCGGCGGCGAGCCCTTGCCGAGCAGCGACGGCGGCGGCAGGCGGTAGTCGCCCGGCACCGCGCTGATCTCGAGCTGCTCGGCCCGCGTGGGCAGCGGCTCCGAATGCTCCGGCGGCGGCTGCGGGGCGGGCTTCTTGCGGCTGGCCGGCACCTTGGGCACGGCCACCGTGTCGTGCAGCAGGAAGTCGTCCTCGTCAGCGGCCGGCTCCCCGGGCTCGCCGGCCAGGCCGATGTCGGCCAGCGATCCCTGCCGGCGACGCGACGAGCGGCCCTTCTTGACCGGCTCTTCCGGGTCGTCCTCGAGGTCGTAGTCGTCGGGCAGCTCGGGCGTGGGCAGCGGCGCACGCTCGGTCGAGCGACCCATCAGCACGTCGGCCAGCAGCATGATCCGCTCGGGGATCTTGTTGATCGGCGTAGCCGTGATCACCAGCAGCCCGAAGACGAACAGCAGCACGAGCAGCGGCACGGCGACCCAGGCCGTGACCGCCCGTTCGAGCAGCGCGCCGAAGCCGTAGCCGAGCAGGCCGCCGGCCTTGGTGATGCCGACGTCGTCGGTCGGATCCTCGCCGATGTGCAACAGCGCGGCGATGGAGATGACCAGGGCCGTCCAGCCGACCAGCGAGCGGCCGCGGTGCTCGGGGTCGGCCGGCTTGCGCATCAGCCGGATCGCGCCGTAGAGCAGCAGCAGCGGCAGGAGCACGGCCAGGCCGCCGAAGAACAGATGCGTCGAGTCGGCCAGCCACTGCCCCACCGGCCCGGCGCTGTTCGCCCAGACCGCCACCCCGACCAGGATGGCCAGGCCGAGCATGAGCAGCCCGCCACCGTCACGGCGGTGCTCGGGATCGATCTCCTTGGCCGTGGCGGCCTGCCGGCCGACGCCGCGGGCGGCCCAGCCGACGCTGTGGGCCAGGCCCATCCAGAGGGCGCCCAGGCCACGGCCCATGCCGGTGGCGATGGCCGAACCCATGCCGGGCCGCGCGCGCGACGCCGAACGCGTGCGGGCGGCCGGTCGGGTCGACTTGGTGGTCTTGCGAGCGGGCTGACGTGCCGCCGGCTGACGGGCACGACTGCTCGCGGCGCCGCGCGACGTGGACGCGGCGCGACCCCGGCTCGCCGGAGAGGTTCGGCCCGCCATGGTCACACCGTAACGCCGCGATGCTCATGAATCCGGTAGGCGCACCGACCGGCGTCGTATCCCGGCACCCGCGAGAGACCGCGACGTAGGGTCGTCCCCGTGCAACCGTTCACCAAGGAAATGATCACGGCCGCGCTCGACGCGCGCGAATTCAAGTACTTCGAGGACGCCGACGGCGACATCGGGGGCAACTTCCAGGGCAACCTGATCTATTTCTTCCGGATCGGGCAGCAGCAGGAGGTGCTCCAGATCCGGGCGATGGTGCAGCACCTGTTCCCGATGGAGGAGGTGCCCCGGCTCTACGAGTTCTGCAACGCGTGGAACCACGATCAGCTCTTCCCGAAGGCGTACGTGCACGTCAACGACGACGGGACGGTGCTGGTGATCGGCGAGGTGATCGCCGACTGGGAGCGGGGCGTGACCCCCGAGCAGCTCGACCAGGTGATGCTGGCCGCGATCGCCACCAGTGTCCAGCTCGCCAACGAGGTCGCCGAACTGCGGCAATCCTCCTGAGACGTGTGATGCCGGGGAGCCTCTCGGCTCCCCGGCATCAATCGCGCTCTCGCCACCTAGGCAGGGTTGGTGGCCGGGCGCGTCACGGGGTGCTGAACCCCAGCGTGTACGCGCCGTTGCCGGAGGTGGCGACGACGACGTACCGGTAGGTGCCGGAGCGGCCGTTGAAGGTCAGCTCCTTGTCGCCCTCGCCGGTGGCGCTGGCGACCGTGCGGAAGCCGCGATTGGTGAGTCGCTGCAGGAAGAGGTCGAAGTCGGCCCCCTCGGCGACGGTCAGGCAGGCGGTCTGGGCGCCGGCGTTCGACCGGAACGCGGCCCCGTCGGGCTGGGCCTGGGCGGTGCGGGCGCGGGGCAGGTTGCCCGTGCGCTGCGCGGCCTGGTCGTCGCAGGCGCCGGTGGACTCGGCCGGCGGGTCGCTCGGCGCGGCCTCGCCGCCACCGTTGCCCGCGCTGCCGCCGCCGCTGGTCACCAGCGTGAGGTCTTCCGCGGCCAGGATCTCGTTGATCGGCTGGAAGAAGGTCTCGCCGCCGACGGTGCAGTCACCCGAACCGCCGGAGGTCATGCCCTGGGCCTGGTCGCCGCTGAGCCACGGGCCGCCCGAGTCGCCGCCCTCGGCGCAGACGTTCGTGCGGGTGAGGCCGGTGACCGCGCCCTCCGGATAGACCACGGTCTGGTTCTTGGCCAGGATCGTGCCGCAGAACGTGCCGGTCGTGGAGCCGGAGCGGCACACCGCGGCACCCACCGGGGCCTCGGTGTTGCCGGCCACCGGCAGCTCGTTGCCCTCGAAGTCGTTGACCACGGCGCGCGGGGTCCAGTTGCCGTTGACCTCGACGAAGCCCATGTCGGCGTCGCCCGGGAAGGTCGAGGCGCGGACGGTGCCCTGAGCCTGCTGGTTGAAGCCGGTCGTGGTCGCGCCGACCTCGCCGCAGTGCCCGGCCGTGACGAAGCCGCCCTCGACCGAGAAACCGATCGAGCAGCGGGCCGTGCCGCCGGCGACCGCGATGAAATACGGGTCGGCGCCGCGCACGTCGAACAGCGGCTTGGGGCTGGCCGTGCTGGTCACGACCGAGTAGGTGCCGGTGCCGACACCGGCCGTGCGGGCCAGCCGCTTGGCCGCCGCCTGCTCGCCCGGCTTGGCCACGACGACCAGCTTGTTGGTGGCGACGTCGACATACCACCCGGTGATGCCCGGGGCCTCGGAACGGACCGAGTCCAGCTTTTCCTTGGCCTTGACCAGCGCCTGCTCGCTGCGCTGGACCAGCACCGGCTCGGCGCCGGCGGCGCGGACGGCCGCCTCGGCGTCCGGGTCGGTCACGGCGACCTTGAGCGTGTTGCCGTCGGTGGCCAGCCAGGCGCCACCGAAGTCGGCGCCCGTCTGCGCCGACAGCTTGGCGCTCACGCCGCTGGCCCACTTCGACCGCTGCAAGCGGGCCGTCGCCTGATCGCCATCCAGGCCCAGGTCACGCTTCATCGCCGCAAGGATCTGCGGCGCCACGCCACCCGGGCCGGGCCTGACGGCCTTACTCGACGGCGTGGTGCCGGCCATGGACGGCAGGGTGAAAGCCACCGCTGCCCCGGCCGCGACCACGACCGCCGCCGCCACGGCGATCCGTCTGCGCTGCATCTTGAGGTACTCCCCTCGCCATCGGCGCCGTGGGGGCGGCACCGTGACAGGAAGTACGGAGGACGGCAGCGAAAGGTTTAAATCTGCTCAGACTTCTACGACGGTCGGCACGATCATCGGGCGCCGGCGGTACGCGTCGTTGACCCAGCGGCCGACCGTGCGCCGCACCACCTGCTGCAACTGGTGCGTGTCGGTGATGCCGTCCTCGGCCGAACGGTGCAGCGCGGCGGTCAGCAACGGGATCACCGGGTTGAACGCCTCGGGGTCCTCGCTGAAGCCCTTGGCCGAGATGCTGGGCTCGCCGACCACCTTGCCGGTGACCGAGTCGATCACCACGGTGGCCGAGATGAACCCGCCGTCGCCGAGGATGCGCCGCTCGGTGAGCAGCGACTCGCTGACGTCACCGACCGCGAGCCCGTCGACGTAGACGTATCTGTTGGGTACCCGGCCGACGTGGCGGGCGTGCCCCTCGACCAGGTCGACGACGTCGCCGTCCTCGCAGAGCACGACCCGGTCGGGCGCGACCCCGGTCTCGACACCGAGCTGGGCGTGGGCGCGCAGGTGCCGCCACTCGCCGTGCACCGGCATGAGGTTGCTGGGACGCACCACGTTGAGCAGGTAGCGCAGTTCCCCGGCCGGGGCGTGACCCGAGACGTGCACCTTGGCCGTCTCTTTGTGCACCACGGTGGCGCCGGCCCGGGACAGCCGGTTGATCACCCGGTAGACCGAGGTCTCGTTGCCCGGCACGAGCGAACTGGCGAGCACGACGGTGTCGCCCGGCTCGATCGTGATGTGCCGGTGGTCGCCGTTGGCCATCCGGCCGAGCGCGCTCATCGGCTCACCCTGCGAGCCGGTCGACATGAAGACGATCTCCTCGCCCGGCATCCTGGTCGCCTCGTCCAGGCTGACCAGCAGGCCGTCCGGGATGTTGAGAAGGCCGAGGTCGCGGGCGATGCCCATGTTGCGGACCATCGAGCGGCCGATCAGGGCCACCTTGCGCTCGTACTCCCAGGCCGCGTCCATCACCTGCTGCACGCGGTGCACGTGCGAGGCGAAGCTGGCCACGATGATGCGGCCGCGGGCCTTGCCGAAGATCGAGCTCAGCACCGGGCCGATGTCACGCTCGGGCGCCACGAAGCCGGGCACCTCGGCGTTCGTCGAGTCGGAGAGCAGCAGGTCGACACCCTCGGCGCCGAGCCGCGCGAACCCGGCCAGGTCGGTGATGCGGCCGTCCAGCGGCACCTGGTCCATCTTGAAGTCGCCGGTGTGCAGCACCAGGCCGGCCGGGGTGCGGACGGCGACGGCGAGCGCGTCGGGAATCGAGTGGTTGACCGCGAAGAACTCGCACTCGAACGGGCCGAGCCGCTCGGTCTGCCCCTCCCGCACGGTCAACGTGTAAGGGTCGAGCCGACGCTCGGCCAGCTTGGCCTCGACCAGCGCCAGCGTGAACTCGGAGCCCACCAGCGGGATGTCGGCCTTGTGGGCCAGCAGGTAGGGCACCGCGCCGATGTGGTCCTCGTGGCCGTGCGTGAGCACGATCGCCTGCACGTCGTCGAGGCGGTCGAGGATCGGCGTGAAGTCGGGCAGGATCAGGTCGACGCCCGGCTGCTCCACGTCGGGGAACAGCACGCCGCAGTCGATGACCAGCAGCTTCCCGTCGAACTCGAGGACGGTCATGTTGCGGCCGATAGCGCCGAGACCACCCATCGGGATGACGCGCAGGGCGCCCTCCGGCAGCGGCGGCGGCGGATCGAGATCCACGTGGGCTTGACTCATTCGCGTTTATCTGTCTTTCGTCGTGAGGCCGGCCGCCCCTTTTACAGGGCGATGCCGGCGGCGGCGGCGTCCTGGCGCAGTTGGTCGAGCTCGGCGCCGGTCGCGTCGACCAGCGGCGAACGGACCGGGCCCGCCGGGCGGCCCTGAGCGTTCAGACCCGCCTTGACCAGCATGGTGCCCGGCGAGCGGAAGATGCCGGTGAACAGCGGCATCGCCTGCCGGTGCAGAGCCAGAGCGGCGGCGTTGTCACCGCGCTCGAACGCCTCGATCATGTCTTTGGCGAGCACGCCGGTGAAATGGGTGGAGGTGCCGACCAGGCCGGCCCCGCCGATCGACAGCAGCGGCAGGGTGGCCACGTCGTCGCCGGAGTAATAGGCCAGACCGGTGCGGCTGAGCACCCACGAACTGGCGGTCAGGTCGCCCTTGGCATCCTTGACCGCCACGATGCGACCGTGCTCGGCGAGGCGGCACATCGTCTCGGTGGCGATCGCCGTGCCGGCGCGGTGCGGGATGTCGTAGACCATCACCGGCAGGCCGACGGCATCGGCGACGGTGAGGAAATGCCTGGCCACGCCCGCCTGCGGCGGCTTGTTGTAATACGGCGTCACGACCAGCAGGCCGTGTGCTCCGGCCTTCTCGGCGGCATGTGCCAGTTCCAGGGTGTGTGCGGTGTTGTTGGTGCCCACACCCGCGATGACCTGGGCCCGGTCGCCCACCGCGTCGACCACGGCCCGGAGCAGGATTTCCTTCTCCGCGTCGGTGGTGGTCGGCGACTCGCCCGTGGTGCCGCTGACGACGAGCGCGTCGTTGCGCTGCTCGTCCACGAGGTAGGTGGCCAGTTTCGCCGCGCCCTCGACGTCGAGGGAGCCGTCCGGGGCGAACGGGGTGACCATCGCGGTCAGCAGCCGTCCGAAGGGTCGCGGGTCGTGCGTCATACCCACAACCTATAGGACGGCCCGGTCAGACGTAGAGCGCGGTGAACGGGGCCCAGGGCAGGTTGCGCAACACGCTCCAGACCCCCCACACAGCGACAAACGTGATCAGGACGGCGGGGCTGAGGTTGAGCTGCGGGAGGTTCCACTTGAAGAGGCGCTTCGCGGCCCAGGCGACGTACAGATAGAGAAGGAAGGGAACCGCGAAGGTGAAGAGGGCGTGGTGGCGGGCCGCGGCCGGGAGGTCACCGTGCAGCAGATACCACGCCGCGCGGGTGCCGCCGCAGCCCGGGCAGACGAAGCCGGTGGTGAACTTGAGCAGGCAGGTCGGGGCGTCGCCGGCGCCGGCCTCGGCCGGGTGGCTGGCCAGCGTGTAACCCACCGCGCCACCCATGCACACCAGAAGGGCCAGCGGGGCGGCCCAGATCGGCGACCCGGTCCAGATTTTCTGGACGAACCGGGTAACCCGGTCGGGCTCGCGGGCGGCCTGCTGCCGCGCGTAATAGGCCAGCCACTCGGGCGGCACCGGCGGGCCCTGCACCGGCTGGTCGTCCAGCCACGGGCGCTCGGTGGCGGTGGTCATGCCCGTCACGGTACACCGGCCCGGCCCGCGGCCGATCTTCGTCAGATCTCGGCTCTTCGTCAGATCTCGGCCGCGCCGGCGCCGGCCGCCCGCAAAGCGGCGGTCAGCGGGCCGGCCAGATCGCCCCGCTCCGGCGGCGCGATCTCGTCGAGCCCCAGCCAGCCGGCCAGACGATGCAGCTCGGCGGCGAGGGCGACGGCCGTCTCTTCCGCGTCGGCGCCGGGCTCGAGCCACGCGGCCGGGATCAGCAGCCGGCCCGCCTTGCGGTCGGCCTTGAGATCGACCCGGGCCGCGAGCTGGTCGCCGAGCAGGAACGGCAGCACATAATAGCCGTAGAGCCGCTGGGCGGCCGGCACGTAGATCTCGATGCGGTAGTTCATGCCGAACAGCCGCTCGGTGCGCCCGCGTTCCCAGATCAGCGGGTCGAACGGGCTGACCAGGGTGGACGCGCGCACCCACCGTGGGAGCTTCGCCTCATGATGCAGATAGGTCGGCTGCTTCCACCCCGGGACGGTGACGGGCCGCAACACCCGATCGTCGACCAGCTCGGCGACGGCCTGCTTGAAGCCGTCGACCGGCAGCCGGAAGTAGTCGCGCAGCTCGGGCTCGGCGGCCACCCCGAGGGCGCGGGCGGACAGCTCGACCAGCGCCCGGAAGGCGTCGACCGGGGCTGGGGTCGGCGCGTCGAGCACGGCCTGGGGCAGCACCCGCTCGGGCAGGTCGTAACGCCGGGCGAACGACGTCGTGCGTTCGGCCGCGGTGATCTGGCCGCTGTAGAACAGCCACTCGAGCGCCTGCTTGACGGCCGACCAGTTCCAGCCCCAGTGATCCTTGCGGCGGGGCTCGTCGTGCTCGATCTCGGCCGCCGTGATCGGGCCGCGGTCACGCACCACACCGAGGACGCGGGCGACCAGCTCGGGCTGCTCCTCGGCCACGCGGCGCATGCCACCCCAGGCCATCTCGGCCGCGCGGGCCATGCGCCAGCGGAACAGCGGCTGCAGATCGGTGGTGATCAGCGACGCCTCGTGACCCCAGAACTCGAACAGGTCGCGGGGCTTGCGATAGGCCGCACGCTCGAGCAGCTCGACCGGATAGGGGCCGAGCCGGCTGTAGAGCGGCATGAAGTGGGCCCGCTGCAGAACGTTCACCGAATCCATCTGGATCAGGTGGACGCGGCGCAGCACCCGCCGCAGGTGACGCAGATCGGTCGCGCCGCCCGGCTTGGGATCGGCGAAACCCTGCGCGGCCAGCGTCACCCGGCGGGCCTGCGCGACGGAAAGAGCATCTGGAAGAGCCATCGACGAGCACGTTAGAGCAGAGGTACGACAAAATCGCCGCATGACCGAGATCCGGCCGATCACCGAGGCTGACTACGACGAGGTCGCGGCTGTGCACGTCAAGACCTGGCAGACCGCGTACGAGGGAATTGTGCCGTCCGATTTTCTGGCCGCGCTGGATCCGGCGCAGTTCGCCGCCCGCCGCCGCAGCAACCCGCATCCGGACGCCGGCAATCTGGTCGCGGAGCAGGACGGCCGAATCGTCGCCTTCGTCACTTTTGGACCCGACCGTTCGGACCCGGCCGAGGGTGAGCTCTACGCCGTCTACGTGGATCCCGATCATGCGGGCCGCGGCATCGGCCGCAAACTCGTCGAGGCCGCGCGGGCCGGGCTGACCGCGGCCGGTTTCCCGAGCATGCGGCTGTGGGTGCTCGAGGAGAATCACGCGGCCCGCGGTTTCTACGAACGGATGGGCCTGACGCCGGACGGCACCCGTCAGAGTTGGACGCCGCGAGGCTCGGCGATCGAACTGCCCGAGTTGCGGTACGCGACGGCTCTGTAGGCTCCCCGCATGGCAATCGGCTTCGTCCGTCCCGCCCGTCCCGAGGACGCCGCGGAGATCGCCCGCATCCAGCTGGCCACGTGGCGCTCGGCGTACCGGCGCATGTTCCCCGCCCACGTGCTCGCCAACCTCGACGAGGCGTACCTGGCCCGGGGTTGGACCGAGGCGATCGAGCGCCCTCCGACCCCGCGGCATCGCGTGCTGGTCGCGCTCGAACAGAGCGAGACCGCGTCGTCCACCGTCGGGTTCGCCGCCTTCGGCCCGGCCGACGAGCAGGCGCTGGCCCCCGAGGAACCGCCCCTGCCCGAGACGGTCGCCGCCATCACCGACATGCTGGTCGAGCCGCGCTGGGGCCGGCGCGGGCACGGCAGCCGCCTGTTGTCGGCCGCGGTGGCGCACTGGCGGGACGACGCCTTCACGTACGCGGTGGCTTGGGCCTACGAGCAGGACAAGGCGACGCAGAAGTTCCTCACCTCGGCCGGCTGGGAGCCGGACGGCGCGGGCCGGGCCCTCGACGTGGACGACATGCTCGTCCCCCAGCTGCGGCTGCACGTGGCCGTGAGCGCAGAATAGAAGCGTGACCACGCCGACCTTCGTCTACGACGGCGATTGCTCCTTTTGCACGACGTGCGCCGAGTTTTTGGAGAAGCGCATCCCGACGCACGCCCGGGTGATTCCGTGGCAGTTCGCCGATCTCGAGTCGCTGGGCCTGACGGTCGAGCAGTGCGAGGAAGCGGTCCAGTGGGTCGGCGCCGACGGCCAGGTCACTTCCGGCCCCGACGCCATCGCCCTCATGCTCCGCGACGCGGGGCGGGCCTGGCAGGTGGCCGGCGGGGCGTTGCAGCTGGGGCCGGTCCGCTTGGTGGCCTGGCCGGCCTATCGCTGGATCGCCGAGCACCGGCACCTGCTGCCGGGCGGCACGGCGGCTTGCTCGCTGCCGCAGGCCCAAAGAGATCTCCTGTACGGCAAGGACGCCTGACCCCTGGCCGCTGGGCCGGCCTCGTGGCCGGTCAAGTCGATGGTTCGGGCTCCGCTGTCACCGCCGGTCAGGTCGATGGTTCGGGCTCCGCTGTCACCGCCGGTCAGGTCGATGGTTCGGGCTCCGCTGTCACCGCCGGCCGAGGCGTTCGGCCCAAGCGGCGCCGCGCCCACTCGATCGGTCGCACTCTCTCCAGCGCGAGGAAGCTGGCCATCGCCACGAGGTGGGGCGCGAACGAGATCGTGATCATCGCGAACGTCACGACGTGGAACGAGTAGAAGAAAGCCACGCCCATCCACCGGAACCGCTGCGGCACCACGAAGATCAGCGGGCTCAGCATCTCGAACAGCATGATGCCGAACTGGGCCGCGATCAGCACACCGGGGATCACCGCGATCTCGTCGGCCGGCCACGTGCCCCGGCGGATGATCGCCTGGGCCAGCACCGCGCTGGTCGGCCAGTCGATGCCGCCGAACCGGAGCTTGGCCCACGCGGCCAGGAAATAGGTGCAGACCACCGCCATCTGGGTGACCCGCAGGGCCCACCCGGCGGCCTCCGAGAGCGTCTTGTCGCCGAAGCGCGCCCGGCCGATCGTCGGCAGCACGGCCAGCGCCACGAGCAGACCGACCCGGTCGTGGTCGACCTTGCCGTAGCTCATCGCGATGACCATCCACTCCAGGTAGAGCGCGAACACCGCCCAGCCCAGAATGCGCGGCGCCCGGCCGGTGGCGGCGGCCAGAGAGAGCACGATCAGCGCCCAGAACACGGCCCAGACCAGGAAGTGCGTCGGCGTCGGCAGCGGGAGGATCCGGCCGATCAGCAGCGGCTCGTAGAGCTCGCCCGGCGTGTTGGCGTGGGAACGCACCCAGGGGGTGAAGACGGTCAGGTCGAGGGCGACGAAGACGTAGACCAGCGTGCGGAAGGCGGCGACCCGGCCCAGCGGCACCGGCGCGAACAGCCACTTCATGGGCGCTTCCATTCCGCCACGACCTCGTCACGCCAGGTGCCGGTGGGGCGGGCATGCTCGATGCCGTGCCAGCGCACGACGATGCGCACCGAGGTGAGCGGGGCGGCGCCGGGCGTGTGTTCCGCGTACGCCGAAGCGACCCGGCTCAACCGGGACGGATCATCCTCGTACGCCTGCTGCTGACCCTCGATCTCGGCCCGGCGGATGCCGCTGTTGCCCTCGGTGATCGGCACCGTGCGTCCGTCGGCGTCGACGCCCTCGACGCGGGTGTCGCGGGCGTCGCCGTTCGGGTCGGGCGCCGTCGAATACATCCTGAAGGGCCCGAACGGGAAGTCGTCGTCGGAGCCCCACAAGGTGCCGGCGAGCAGCAGGGCCCCCGCGAGCAGGGTGGCGAGCACCCGGACCCGGCGGCCGCGGACGGAAAGCTGGTTCACAGCGAGACAACTTATCGGCCGCGGTCCAGTCGGCGCCCGGCCGCCTGTGGATAACCTCCGCCTGTGGATAACCCGGATCGACCGGCCCGGATGGCGTAAGCTCTGGCCAGCCCCCGGGTGGGTGGGGTAGGGCCAGTTGGGGACCGGTTGGGGCTGCGCTCAGCATGGGTCAGCTCAGCATGGGTCCGGTCAGCATTGGTCAGCTCAGCTCAGCCCTTGTCCGCGCCGGCGGCGGCGTCGCGGACGAAGTAGCGCTGGAAGACGACGAAGATGATCGCCACCGGGATGGTGGCCAGCAGGGCCGCGCCCAGCTTCAGCGGATACTGCGTGCCCGCCCCCAGCGACCCGCTGACCAGGTCGGCCAGCCCGCGCGGCAACGTGAACAGGCTCGGGTCCTGCACCGAGACCAGCGTGTGGGGAAACTCGTTCCACGATCCGGTGAACGACAGGATGGTCAGCGTGATCAGCGCCGGCCGGGCCATCGGCAGCACCACCGACCAGAACATCCGGAACGAGCCGGCGCCGTCGATGCGGGCCGCCTCCTCGACGCTGACCGGCACCGAGTCGAAGAACTGTTTCATCACGAAGATGCCGGTGGCGTCGGCCAGCAGCGGCACGATCAGCCCGGAGTAGCTGTTGTACATGCCGAGCTGGTTGAGCACCAGGAACTTGGGGATGAGCAGCACGACCGGCGGCACGGCCATCAGCGCGAGCAGCCCGCCGAACAGCGCCTTGCGCCCGCGGAAGCGCAGCCGGGACAGGGCGTAGCCGGCCATCGAGGCGAACAGCACCCGGCCGATCGTCACCACGACCGTGACCAGCACCGAGTTGCCGAGCCAGGTGGGAAAGCCGGTGCCTTCGAAGATGCGTACGAGCGAATCGGTGACCAGCGGGGACGGCACGGGCGAGAGCGGGTTGTCGGCCGCGTTCGACTCGGTCTTGAACGAGTTCGCGATCTGGATGACGAACGGGTAGAGGAAGACCAGGGCGAAGAAGATCAGGATCGCGTAGCCGAGAAAGCGCGAGGTCAGCGTACGGATCATGCGGCACGCTCCCGGGTCAGCCAGCGCTGCAGCAGGGTGAGCAGCACGATGATCACGAACAGGACGAAGGAGATGGCCGCGCCCGAGCCGTAGTCGAAGTCGCGGAAGGCCGTGCGGTAGGACAGGAACGCCGGGGTCAGGGTGGTCTTGGCCGGGTTGCCCTGGCTCATCACGTAGATCTGGTCGAAGACCTGCCAGGTGCCGATCAGCCCGAGCGTGATCACCAGGAACATGGTCGGGCGGATCTGGGGCAGCGTGATGTGGCGGAAGCGCTGCCACCGGTTGGCCCCGTCGATCAGGCCGGCCTCCTCGAGCTGCACCGGCACGTTCTGCAGCGCGGCCAGGAACATCACCATGAACGTGCCGGAGGTGGTCCAGATGACCAGCGAGATGATCGCGCACATCGCCACGCTCGGCCCCGACAGCCAGTCCCACCAGGCCAGGCCGAACAGGCCGTGATCGGCCAGCAGGGACGGGGGTGCGGACACGCCGAGCTTTTCGAGGAGCAGGTGGATCAGGCCGCGCGGGTCGGAGAACCACTGCGGGCCCCGGATGCCGAAGACGCTGAGGATCGCGTTGATCGCCCCGCCGTTGGCGAACATGAACAGGAAGACGACGCTGATCGCCACCGAGCTGGTGACGGACGGGAAGTAGAACGCCGTACGGAAGAAGCCCTTGCCCTTGAGCAGGCGGTTGTTGACGATCAGCGCGAGCGCGAGGGCGAGGACGGTCTGGATCGGCACCACCAGGAACACGTAGTAGGCGTTGTTCCGGATGCTGGTCATGAAGTCCTGGCGGGCCAGCCCCTCGTCGGTGAACAGCCGGGTGTAGTTGCCCAGCCCGGCGAAGGGCACGTCGCCGGTGAACGGGCTGCCCTGGCCGTTCCAGCGGGTCAGGCTGACCCACAGCGCCATCAGGATCGGCAGCAGCATGAACAGGCCGAGGATGATCAGGGCGGGGGCAACGAACAGCCAGCCGGCGGTCCGCTCGTTGCCCCGGATGCCACGGGCCACCTCAGCCCCCGAGGGCCGTTTTGGCGTTCTTGTCGAAGCGTTGCAGCACCGCCTTGGGGTCGCCGTTCTGCAGGCCTTGCAGTCCGGCGTCGAGGTCGGCCAGCACGCTGTCCATCTTGGGGGCGTTCACCGGGCCCTGGGCGTATTGCGCACCGGCCACGAACGCGGCGTCACCGGGGTTCTGCTGCTGGTAGGTGGCCTGCGCGTCCTGCCGGGAGGGCATCACGCCGAACGCCTTGCTGAAGCTGAGCTGCTGGTCGGCGCTGGTCATGGCCTGCACGAAGGCGACCGCCTGCTGCTTGAACTTGCTCTTGGCGGCGACGCCCCAGCACTGGGTGAAGCTCAGCGTGCCCTTGCCCTTGGGACCGGCCGGCAGTTCCTTGACCGTGTACTTGATGTCGGGGAAGTCGGCGCTCAGCGCGCCCTTGATCCAGTTGCCTTCGATGGCCATGGCGGCCTTGCCCTTGCCGAAGGCCTCGCCCGCCCAGCCCGCGTCCATCGCCTTCGGATACTTGGCCAGACCATCCTTCAACAGCCCCTGTACGTACGTGAGGGCCTCGACGTTCTGGGCGGTGTCCCCGGTCGCCTGCTTGCCGTCGGGGCTCACCCAATATCCGCCGGCCTGCACGAGGAAGGCGCCGATCCGGTCGCGGGTGTCGCCGATCGCGAGCGGGGTGATGCCCTTGGCTTTGATCTTCTGAGCGCTCGAGCGCAGCTGGTCCCAGGTCGTGGGGATGTCGGCGTCGGTCAGTCCGGCCTTCTGCCACAGGTCGGTGTTGATCTGCAGGGCGAGGGTCGAGGTGTCCTTCGGCACGCAGTACAGCTTGTCCTCGTAGGTGAAGCTCTGCCGCAGGTTGGGCAGGAACGCGTCGACGCCGGCCATGCCCTGCGCGTACGGCTCGAGGGCCCCGACGCTGGCGTAGTCGGCGAACCGGGCGGCGTCGACGTAGAAGACGTCGGGCGGCGTGCTGCCGGCCAGCGCCTGGCCGAGCTGCTGCACGATGTCCTGGGCCGGGGTGATGGTGGCCTTGTTGCCGCTGCTGGAGGCCCACGACGCGGCCGCTTCCCGCACCGCCTTGGTCTCGGCGTCACCGGACGACGCGATCATGATCTTGAGATCGGCCGGTCCGGCGCTTTCCTGGGTGGTGGTCGATCCGTTGTCGTCGAAGCCGCTGCCGCAGGCGCTGACCGCGACGAGCACGGCGGCCAGCGCGGCGCCGCAGAGTTTGGTTCTCATCAGTTCTCCAGGGGGTCAGGCCGTCTGACGAACGACCAGGGACGGAGGGAGCAGGACGGTCGTCGGGAAGGACGGCGCCCGGCCGTCGAGAAGCTCGCCGAGAAGGCCCATGCATCGGGCGGCCGCCTCGGCGAGCGGCTGACTGACGCTGGTCAGCCCGATCGCCTGGGCGACGGCGGTGTCGTCGAAGCCGACCACCGCGCAGTCACGCCCCAGGTCGCGGGCGGCCCGCAGCGCACCGAGCGCCAGCGAATCGCTGGCGCAGACCAGGGCGGTCGGTGGATCCTCTTCGCGCAGAACCGACAGGGCGGCGGCGGCACCGGATTCGACCCCGTCGACCGTTTCCCGCGCGGTTCCCCACGGGCCGAGCACGCGATGCCATCCTTCGCGCCGGGCGTCACCCACGCCGGAGCCGGCGGGCCAGCCCAGGAACCCGATCCGGCGATGACCGGCGGCGAGCAGGTGCTCGGTGGCGGCGGCCGTGCCCGCGGCGTTGTCGACGTCGACCCAGGAGTGGGTGTCGGGCGCTCCCCACGGCCGGCCGAAGGTCACGAACGGCACGTCGCGGGCCGCGAGCCAGGACGTACGGGGGTCGCCGTGGTGGGTGCTGGTCAGGACGAACGCGTCCAGGTCGTACGCGGAAAGCAGCTCGTCGTAGGTGGCGATCTCGTCGGCGTCGTCGGCCGCGGTGTAGAGCATGACGCGATAGCCGGCGAGTCCGGCGGCGTCGGTGAGCCCGTGCAGGAAGCGGTCGAGCACCGAGCCGTTGATGCCGTCGCGGGCGGGTTCGATGCGCACCGCGATGAGGCGCGACCGGCCCGTACGCATCTGGCGCGCGGCCTGGTTGACCCGATAGCCGAGCTCGGCGATCGCTTCCCGGACGCGCTCGCGGGTCTCCTCGCGCACCACGTCCGGCGTGTTGATCACGTTGGACACGGTCTGGCGGGAGACGCCGGCGCGTTGAGCCACCGTCGCGATCGTCACCTTTTCCACCGAGATGCGGCCTCTCTAGGTCTTGAACGATCAAATTCGGATAAGGCAAGATTGGATCGATCAAGTTACGGGGTTGTTTCGCACTTTGCCTTTGCCCCGGCCCGCTGTCAACCCGGGAGTTCGACCTTGTCTCTGCAGCCGCTTCTGCACGATCTGGTGCCCACCCTGGCCGCGCCCACCTCGGCGCTCTCCGGGCCCGACGGTCAGATCCGGGCCAGCGGCGTGCAGGGGGTGTTCCACGCCGACCGCCGGGTGCTCTCGCTCGCGCTGCTGCGCCTCGACGGCCGCGAACCCGAGCCGATCGGTCACGCGCAGGCCGGACCGGGGGCGACGCGGTTCGTGAGCCTGGCCCGCTGGCTGGGCAATCCCGGTCCCGACCCGACGGTGCGCATTGATCGCGTACGCCGGGTCCGGGCGGGCGGCCTCGACGAGGAGATCACGATTTCCTCCACCGCCGACGCGCCGGTGACGACCACTGTCACGATCTCGACGGCCAGTGATCTCGCGCCGATCGAGCAGGTCAAGTCGGGCAACGCCGGGCCTCCGGTCAACGACGATTTCCCCGTACGTCTGCAGGGCGATCTCGACCGCACGGTGACGATCCCGCCCGGTTCCACCGTCGTCCTGCGCTGGTCGCTCGAGGTGGACGATCCGCACGCCGTGATGTTCCCCGGCCCGCGCGGCTCCTTCTCGCGTCCGACGGTCACCGGCCCCGACAAGCGTCTGGCCCGCCTCCTCGACCAGTCCCTGGACGACCTGGCCGCGCTGCGCCTGACCACCGCGATCGACGACGGCGACACGTTTCTGGGCGCCGGCGTGCCCTGGTATCTCACGCTCTTCGGCCGCGACAGCCTGTGGGCCGCCCGGATGATGCTGCCGCTCGGCACCGACCTGGCCCTCGGCACGCTGCGGGTGCTGGCCCGCCGTCAGGGCACCAAGGTCGATCCCGCGACCGGCGAGGCGCCCGGCAAGATCATGCACGAGTTGCGGCGGTCGGACGTGGAGGTCGAGGGGCGGCTGCCGGCGGTCTACTACGGCACGATCGACGCCACCCTGCTCTGGGTCAGCCTGCTGCACGACGCCTGGCGCTGGGGCCATGACCCGGCCGGGATCGCCGAGTTGCTGCCCGCGCTGGAGGCGGCGCTGGGCTGGCTCGCCGATCACGCCGACCCGGACGGCGACGGCTTCCTCGAATACCTCGATCCGACCGGGAGTGGCCTGGCCAACCAGGGCTGGAAGGACTCGCACGACGCGGTCCGCTTCCACGACGGCCGCCTGGCCGACCCGCCGATCGCGCTGGCCGAGGTGCAGGGCTACGCGTACCGGGCCGCCCTCGACGGCGCCGCCCTGCTCGACGCGTTCGGCCGTCCCGGCGGGGACCGCTGGCGTTCGTACGCCGACGAGCTGGCCACCCGGTTCCGCGCCGCCTTCTGGGTGGCCGGCGGCCGCTACCCGGCCCTGGCCCTGGACCGCGAAAAGCGCCCAGTAGACGCCCTGACCAGCAACATCGGCCACCTGCTGGCCACCGGCTTGCTGTCCGGTAACGAGGAGGCCCTGGTCGCCGCCGCCCTGTCCTCAGACGAAATGTCCGGCGCCTACGGCCTGCGCACGATGTCGTCGGCCGACGCCGGCTTCGCCCCGCTGTCGTACCACTGCGGCTCGGTCTGGGCCCACGACACCGCGATCGTGGCCGCCGGCCTGGGCCGGGCGGGCTTCGCCATCGAGGCCACCCGCCTGATCGACGGCCTGCTCACCGCCGGCGAGGCCTTCGGCTTCCGGCTCCCGGAGCTGTACGCCGGCGACGCCCGCGCCGACCTCAACCGCCCCATGCCCTATCCGGCCTCGTGTCACCCACAAGCCTGGTCGGCTGCCGCCTCTGTGCTGATCACCCAGTGCTGGCTGGGCCTGCAGCCCGACGTCCCCAACGGCGTCGTCCGTCTGAACCCGCTCCCGGACGCCCCCGACGTCACCGGCTTACGCATCGCGGGCCACCCGGTCTCGGTCACCGGCGGAAAACTCACCGGCCTGCCACCAGGCGTGAGGCTGATCTGACCGGGCAACGTCACCGCGGCAGCACTCAATCGAGAAAGCTGTCCAACCCCACGGTCAATCCCGGGTGCTGCGAAATCCGCCGCACACCCAGCAGCACTCCCGGCATGAAGGACACCCGGTCGAGGGAGTCGTGGCGGATCGTCAGCGTCTCGCCGAGCGACCCGAAAAGCACTTCCTGATGGGCAACCAGACCCGAGGCCCGTACGGAATGAACCCGTACGCCATCGATGTCGGCTCCCCGCGCCCCGTCGACCTCTTCCTTCGTGGCGTCGGGCATCGGTCCGAGCCCCGCCTCGGCCCGCGCCTGCGCGATCAGCTTGGCCGTGTGCGTCGACGTGCCGCTGGGCGCGTCCAGCTTGCGCGGGTGGTGTTGCTCGATGACCTCGACGGATTCGAAATAGCGGGCGGCCCGGGTGGCGAACTGCATCATCAGCACCGCGCCGAGCCCGAAGTTAGGGGCGATCAGCACGCCGACGCCGGGTTTGCCGTCGAGCCAGCCGCGCACCTGACCGAGCCGCTCCTCGGTGAACCCGGTAGTGCCGACAACCATGCTGATGCCCTGATCAATGGCCCAGTGCAGGTTGTCCATCACGACGTCGGGCGTGGTGAAGTCGACGAACACCTGGGCGCCGGCATCGGACGCCTGGAACAGCTCGTCACCCTGATCGATCATGGCGACCAGTTCCATGTCGCCGGCCGCGTCGACCGCCTTGCACACTTCGAGGCCCATGCGGCCCCGGGCTCCGAGAACGCCGACGCGAATCGGGTCAGGTTGCTGAGTCACCCGGATAACTTAACGCACCGTTTCGCAGGTCCCGTCGTTCGGATCACGCGGGAGCGAGGCGAGGTCCGGGTGGTGGCTGACGTCGGCCGCGAGGCGGCCTAGTACCGGCTTTGTACTTGGTCGCCTCGCGGACGCCGTCAGGCGCCATCCGGGCCACGCCGCAGCCCCTCGTGATCCGGACGACGGGACCTGACCCACCAGCGCTCGGCGCGGCCCACGACGAAGAACGTGCCGGCCACGTAGAGCCAGCCCACCAGCACGTCGATGACGTAGTGCTCGCCCGTGTAGACCAGCGTGAACGTCATCGCCAGCGGGTAGGCCAGCAGCAGCGGCCACCACCGCCGGCGCACCATCGGCAGGAAGAAGGCAACGGCCATCATCGCGTACGCCGTGTGCAGTGACGGCATGGCGGCGACCGGGTTGGACTGGTCGGCCTGCAGCGCGTTGAGGGTGTTGCCGGCGCCGTGCAGGCCGATCACGTCGAGGCCGCGGGACGAGAAGCGGGCGACCGTCTCGGTCAGGTAGCCCTCGTCGGAGGCCCACCAGGGCGGGGCCGCCGGGTAGAGGAAGTAGGTGATCAGGCCCGCGCAGCTCAGCGTGATCCAGCGGCGGATGAAGCGGTAGGACAGTTTGCGGCTGCGCAGCCACAGCATCACGGCGACGGTCGGCACGGTGAGGAAGTGCGAGATGTAGACGACCGTCGTCACCACCTCCCACCAGGGCACGTGGTTGGCGTCGTACAGGTGCTGCTGAAGCCAGATCGTCGGGATCCGGCCGCCGGTGAGCCACCCGAACATGTCCTCGTCCGCGTCGATCATGAACTGGACGTGCGGGGCGAACAGCTTGTCGGCCGCGCCGCGGGACAGGTTGTAGCCGATCAGCAGGACCACGACCGGGCCCCAGTCGCGCAGGAAGAGCAGGTGCTCGCGCCAGGGCAGATAGTTGCGCCAGGCGATCGTGGCCAGCCAGAGCCAGCCGAAGGCGGTGAGCGGATCGCTGGTCGGCACGCCGACCAGCCACACGAAAACCGCGAAGGCCGCCGCCCACACCGTCATCCCGATGATCCGGCGTTTCCGCTGATCGGGTGTGATGGCGGGGGCGGGCGGCGGTGGAGTCTCCAGCGTCGTCACGGGGACCAAGGTTAGCGGTGCGTGCCGAACGCGTTTTCGTCGAAGGGCCCGACGGCGGCGAGCGACATCGGCTGGGTCAGCAGATCGGCCGCGATCTCGTTCACCTCGTCCGGTGTCACCGCGTCGACCCGGGTGAGCAGCTCGTCGACCGACATCAGGTCGCCGTAGAGCAGCTCGGACTTGGCCAGGCGGCTCATCCGCGACCCGGTGTCCTCCAGGCCCAGCACGTACGAGCCCTTGACCATGCCTTTGCCCCGGGCGATCTCCTCGGCGGTGATGCCCTTGGTTCCGACCCGTTCGAGTTCGGTGCGGGTGAGGTCGAGGACCTCTTCCACCTTGCCGGGCGCGCAGCCGGCGTACACGCCGAACAGGCCGGCGTCGGCGTACTGGCTGGCGTACGAGTAGACCGAGTAGGCCAGGCCCCGCTTCTCGCGGATCTCCTGGAACAGCCGGCTGGACATGCCGCCGCCGAGCACGTTGTTGAGCACGCCCAGGGCGAAGCGGCGCTCGTCACGGCGGCCGATCCCGACCCCGCCCAGCACCAGGTGGCCCTGTTCGGTGTCGCGGTTGCGCACGACCGTGTGCGGCTTCTGGGTCGGCACCCGCTTGGAGCCCGAGCGGGGTCCGGCCGGGTCGGCTGGGCCGGAGTCGAGCGCGGTGCCGGCCAGCGCCTTGCGGACGAGCCGCACGACGGTGGCGTGGTCGAGGTTGCCCGCGGCCGCGATCACGATGTTCGGGGCGGTGTAGCGCCGCCGGTAGAACCCGTGGATCTGGTTGCGGGTCATCGGGGTGATCGATTCCTCGGTGCCCGAGATCAGCCGGCCCAGCGGGTGGGTGCCGAAGACGACCTCGGTGAAGACGTCGTGCACCTCGTCACCGGGCTCGTCCTCGTGCATCGCGATCTCTTCGAGGATCACGCCGCGCTCGGTCTCGACGTCGGCCGGGTTCATGATCGAGTCGGCCACCGCGTCGCAGAGCACGTCCACCGCGAGCGGCAGATCGGCGTCCAGCACCCGCGCGTAGTAGCAGGTGTATTCCTTCGTGGTGAAGGCGTTGGTCTCGCCGCCCACGGCCTCGATCTCGGCCGAGATCTGCAGCGCGGTGCGCTTGTGCGTGCCCTTGAAGAGCAGATGTTCGAGGAAGTGCGAGGCGCCCGACATGCCGGGCGTCTCGTCGCGCGATCCGATGCCCACCCAGACGCCGAGCGAGGCGCTGCGGGTGGTCGGGATCGCCTCGGTGACGATGCGCAGCCCGCTCGGCAGGGTGGTGCGCTTGGCGCCGTCCGCAAGGGTCTGGGTGACGGCGCGGGCCGGCTTTCCGGCCGGCCCGCGGGAACTCGCTGTCACAGTTGTTTACTCGCGGGGGGCGCCACGGTCGCCACCACGGTCGCCGGCCGGGCGCGACCGGCGACGGCGGGGCTCGCCGCCACCCTCGCTCCGCTCGCGCGACTCGCGCGGCGGACGGCCACCCTCGGCCGCAGCAGCACCGGCGGCGGGAGCAGCCGGAGCCTCTTCGCCCTCGGGACGGACCTTGTCGAGGTAGATCTTGCCGCGGGCGTCGATGTCCGCGATCGACACCTCGACCTTGTCGCCGACGTTGAGGAAGTCCTCGACCCGCTCGACGCGCTTGCCGTCGCCGACCTTGCTGATGTGCAGCAGGCCGTCGCGGCCGGGCAGCAGCGAGATGAAGGCGCCGAACGCGGCCGTCTTGACCACCGTGCCGAGGAACTTGTCGCCCATCTTGGGCAGCGTCGGGTTGGCGATGGCGTTGATCCGCTCGACCGCGGCCTCGGCCGACGGGCCGTTGGTGGCGCCGACGTAGATCGTGCCGTCGTCCTCGATCGAGATGTCGGCGCCGGTCTCGTCCTGGATCGCGTTGATCGTCTGACCCTTGGGCCCGATGACCATGCCGATCTTGTCGACCGGGATCTTGACCGAGGTGACGCGCGGGGCGTACTCCGACATCTCGGCCGGAGAGCTGATCGCGGCCTCCATCACGCCGAGGATCGTCGCGCGGGCGTCGTGGGCCTGCTGCAGGGCGCCGGCCAGCACGTCCGACGGGATGCCGTCGAGCTTGGTGTCCAGCTGCAGGGCGGTGACGAACTCGCTGGTGCCGGCGACCTTGAAGTCCATGTCGCCGAACGCGTCCTCCGCGCCCAGGATGTCGGTCAGCGCGATGTACTGCGTCTTGCCGTCGACCTCGTCCGAGATCAGGCCCATGGCGATGCCGGCGACCGGCGCCTTCAGCGGCACACCGGCGCTCAGCAGCGACAGCGTCGAGGCGCAGACCGAGCCCATCGACGTCGAGCCGTTGGAGCCCAGCGCCTCGGAGACCTGGCGGATCGCGTACGGGAACTCCTCGCGCGACGGCAGCACGGGCACCAGGGCCCGCTCGGCCAGCGCGCCGTGACCGATCTCGCGGCGCTTGGGCGAGCCCACCCGGCCGGTCTCACCGGTCGAGTACGGCGGGAAGTTGTAGTTGTGCATGTAGCGCTTGGACTTCTCCGGCGCCAGGGTGTCGAGCGCCTGCTCCATGCGCAGCATGTTCAGCGTGGTGACGCCCAGGATCTGGGTCTCACCGCGCTCGAACAGGGCCGAGCCGTGCACGCGGGGCAGCACGCCGATCTGGGCCGACAGCGGCCGGATGTCGCGCGGGCCACGGCCGTCGATGCGGACCTGGTCGCGCAGCACGCGCTGGCGCACCTCGCTCTTGGTCACCGAGCGGAAGGCGGCGCTGATCTCCTTCTCGCGTCCCTCGAAGCGCTCGTCGAGCAGCTCGTGGGCCTTGGCCTTGACCAGGTCGAGAGCCTCCTCGCGCTCCTGCTTGGCCGCGATCTTGAGGGCCTCGGCGGTTTCGCTGCGGACGACCTCGACCACGGCGGCGTACACGTCGTCCTGGTACTCGAGGAAGACCGGGTATTCCGCGACGGGCTTGGCGGCGATCTCGGCCAGCTCGCTCTGCGCGCGGCAGAGCTCGCGGATGGCCGGCTTGGCGGCCTCGAGGCCACCGGCGACGATCTCCTCGGTCGGGGCGGCGGCGCCACCGGCGATCAGCTTGACCGCGTGCGGCGTGGCCTCGGCCTCGACCATCATGATGGCGACGTCACCGTCGGCCAGGACGCGACCGGCGACCACCATGTCGAAGGTGGCCCGCTCGAGCTCCTCGATGGTCGGGAAGGCGACCCACTGGCCGTCGATGTGCGCGACGCGGGTCGAGCCGACCGGGCCGCTGAACGGCAGGCCGGACAGCTTGGTCGACATCGAGGCGCCGTTCATGGCGACCACGTCGTACGGGTGGGCGGGGTCGAGCGCGAGGACGGTCTCGACGACCTGGACCTCGTTGCGCAGGCCCTTGGTGAACGAGGGGCGCAGCGGCCGGTCGATCAGGCGGCAGGTGAGGATCGCGTCCTCGCTGGGCCGGCCCTCACGACGGAAGAACGAGCCGGGGATGCGACCCGCGGCGTACATCCGCTCCTCGACGTCGACGGTCAGCGGGAAGAAGTCGAAGTGCTCCTTCGGCTGCTTGCCGGCCGTGGTCGCGGAGAGGACAACGGTCTCGCCCAGCTGGACGATGACCGAGCCGGCGGCCTGCATGGCGAGGCGGCCGGTGGAGAACGTGATCTCGCGAGTTCCGAAGGTGCCGTTGTCGATTACGGCGGTGCGAGATTCGGTGCCGAGAGCGGTCTGCTCTGTCATGTGGTGCGGTACTCCTTCGTCGAGGACCCGGCGGTCAACACAGCGCGGTTTTCGCAGCTGCCGGTCTTCGATCGAAGTGCCCAGGCAGGTCTTCCTGGGAACCACTACCGAGGACCGGTGGCTTACTGCGTTCCGCGCGGGTCCGAGTGATACATGTCGGGGGAGCGGCCGGTCGGCCACTCCCCCGTCAGGTCATCGGCGCAGGCCGAGACGCTCGATGAGCGTCCGGTAGCGCGCGATGTCCTTCTTCTGCACGTAGTTGAGCAGGCGCCGGCGACGGCCGACCAGCAGAAGCAGACCACGACGACTGTGGTGGTCGTGCTTGTGCACCTTGAGGTGCTCGGTCAGGTCGGCGATCCGCTTGGTCAGCATCGCGACCTGGACCTCGGGCGAACCGGTGTCGCCGTCCTGCGCCTTGTACTCATCGATGATCTTGTTTTTGGTCTCTTGATCGAGCGCCATGTTCTCCGTGATTCTGTGCTGCCGATAAGATCCGAACTTCCCCGCGGCCCGCGGCGTCGAGCAGGCAGGCGGGAGCTGTGCAGCAGTAAGTCCGGCGTCGGACATCCGACGTCGTCTCAACCCTACCAGGGCCTCATTGAAGCAGCGCGCGGGTCTCTTCCACGTCCTGGTTGATCTGGGCGACCAGCGGCTCGATGGCATCGTACGTTCGTTGTTCGCGCAGGTGGCCCGCGAAATCGAGGCTGACCCGCTCGCCGTACAGGTCTCCGGAGAAGTCGAGCACGTACGCCTCGACCCGCCGCTCGCGGCCCGAAAAGGTGGGATTGGTGCCGATCGAGACGCTGGCCGGCAGCCGGGCGGCGTGCTCCCCGCCGCGGATCAGCCAGGCCGCGTAGACGCCGTCGGCCGGCACGGCCGCGTAACGGTGAACCATCAGATTGGCCGTGGGGAAGCCGAGCTCGCGCCCGCGCTGATCACCCCGCACGACCACGCCGCCCAACCGGTGCGGCCGGCCCAGCGCCGCGGCCGCCGCGCGCACGTCACCGGCGTCGACACAACTGCGGATGTACGTCGACGAGAAGACCAGCCCGTCCTCGGTGACCAGCGGCGCGTCCTCGACGGTGAAGCCGAACTGCACACCCAGCCGCTCGAGCAGCGCCACGTCACCGGCGGCCCGGTGCCCGAACCGGAAGTTGTCCCCCACCACCACGGCCGCCGCGTGCAGCGCCTCGACCAGCACGTCATGCGCGAACGCCTCGGGGCTGAGCTGCGAGAACGCCGGAGTGAAAGGAACCACGCAGAGCGCGTCGACCCCCAGCTGCTCGATCAGCTCGGCCTTGCGCACCGGCTCGGTCAGCACGGCCGGATGCGACCCGGGCCGCACCACCTCGGCCGGATGCGGGTCAAAGGTCACCACCACGGACTGAAGGCCCAGATCACGGGCCCGCTTCACGGCGTGCCCGATGATGGCCTGGTGGCCCCGGTGCACGCCGTCGAAGACCCCGATCGTGACGACCGAGCGCCCCCACCCGCCGGGCACAGCCTCGAATCCCCGCCACCGCTGCATGTCTCGCGCCTCCGGTCAGCCTCGCTCCCCGGACAGCGTATAGGTCCACCCGAGCGGGCAATAACAGGCGATTTGTCAGGTTGTGCAGGAGGTACGGCCATCCCAAACCCCCACCCGCCCTGGGGAAATGGGGAGGACGTTACGCGCTTGTCAAGCTGCGGAGCCGGGTTATCCACAGGGCCGCTCGGCCCATCACGACGACGACGGCGATCAGGCCGGAGCCAGCACGATCTCCGCCCGCGCCCGCCCATCCCGCTCCGAAACGATGGCCAGCACCTCACCCGACGGGGCAAACACCGCGTAGGGACCATCGATCCCGACCGGCGCAAGCGGCCCACCATGGCTCAGCACCCGAGCCTCCTCGGCGGTCGCCTCGCGCTGCGGAAAAGCCTGCCGCGCCGCCTCGGCCATAGGCAACGACACCACATCCGGCGCCACCGACTCGAGCTGCTCGAGCGTGCGCGCCTCGGCCAGGGTCAGGCCGCCCACGGCCGTACGGCGCAGGGCGGTCAGATGACCTCCCACGCCGAGCAGCGTGCCGAGGTCGCGGGCGATCGCGCGGATGTACGTTCCCGACGAGCACGTCACGTCGATGTCGATGTCGACCGCGTCCGGAGTGTGGCGGATGTCGAGGACCTCCAGGCGCGAGATCGTCACCCGCCGGGCCGGGATCGAGACCTCTTCGCCCTCGCGCACCCGCTTGTACGCCCGCTGGCCGTTGATTTTGATGGCGCTCACGGCGCTCGGCACCTGGTCGATCTCGCCGCGCTGCCCGGCCAGCCCGTCGCGGATGGCTTCGCCGGTGACGCCGTCGACCGGGGCGGTCGCCGTGACCTCGCCCTCGGCGTCGTCGGTGATCGTCGACTGGCCCAGGCGAATCGTGCCCGTGTAGCTCTTGGACGAGCCGATCACGTAGGTGAGCAGGCGCGTCGCTCGATTGACGCCGATGATCAGAACGCCGGTGGCCATCGGGTCGAGGGTGCCGCCGTGGCCCACGCGCCGGGTCTTGGCCAGCCGCCGGATCCGCGCCACCACGTCGTGCGAGGTCATCCCCGCCGGCTTGTCCACCACGATCAGTCCGTCCGCATTCACCGGACCACCCTAAGTTCTCAGCGTGTGACTCCGGTGACCGCCCAGCGCCCGGAGCGCCAGCGCCACACGGTCGTGGCGAAGCGGATCAGGATGAGCAGGGCCAGGCCGGCCCAGACGCCGCCGAGACCGAGGTCGAAGAAGTACGCGATCCAGATCGCCGGGAGGAAGCCCAGCAGGGCGGCGGCCAGGGTGATGTTGCGCAGGAAGCGGACGTCGCCGGCCCCGATCAGCACGCCGTCGAGCGCGTAGACCACGCCGGCGAACGGCATCAGCCCGATGAACCAGGGCCAGATGATCGCCGCCTGGGCGTGCACACCCTCGTCGGGTGTGAACCAGCCTGGGATCGAATCTGCCCCGACCGTGACGAGCAGGGCGAACGCGACGCCGGAGAGGCCGCCCGCGATCGTCACCTTGCGGGCCACAGCCTTGGCCTCGTCGGCGCTGCCACCACCGAGCGCGGCCCCGACCAGCGACTGGGCGGCGATCGCCACCGCGTCGAGGGCGAGCGCGCTGAAGAACCAGAGCTGGAGCGCGATCTGGTGGGCGCCGACCGACTCGACGCCGAAGCGGCTGGCCACCGCGGTCGCCGAGAGGAAACAGGCCTGGAACGCGCCGCCGCGGATCAGCAGGTCCCGGCCGAGGCGCAGCTGCAGCAGGATGACCTGCGGGCTGGGGCGCAGCTGCTTGGTCTCGCGGAACAGGGCGTACAGGAAGAAGGCGCCGGAGACGCTCTGCGCGACGACGTTGGCGATCGCGGAGCCGGTCAGGCCCCAGCCGACCGGATAGACAAGCACCGGGCACAGGATCGCGGACAGCACGTTGGCGCCCAGCACGAAGATCAGGGGGCGCCGGGTGTCCTGCACTCCGCGCATCCAGCCGTTGCCGGCCGCGGCGAGCAGCAGGCCGGGCGCGCCCAGCACGGCGACGCGCAACCATCCGGCCGCGGCGTCGGCCGTCTCGGCGTCCCCGGCGAGGGCCTGGGCCAGCGGTCCGGCCAGGGGCTGCGCGAGCAGGGCCAGCACGACGCCCACGCACAGGGCGAGCCAGGAGGCCTGAACGCCCTCGGCCACGGCGGCGGCCCGGTCGCCGGCGCCGAAGCGACGGGCGGCCCGTCCGGTGGTGCCGTACGACATGAGGGTGCCGAGCCAGGCGGCCACCGACATGACGGAACCGCTGACGGCGACGGCCGCGAGCGGCACCGGGCCGAGATGACCGACCACGGCGGTGTCGACGAGCACGTAGAGCGGCTCGGCGGCCAGCACGACGAGGGCGGGCAGGGCGAGCGAGGCGATCTTGCGCGCGGACGTGCCTTGCCGGGCGATCGCCTCAGCGGGGGGCCGGGCAGGCGGGCTCATGGTTACTCATGATGCCCGCCCGACCGTAAGGACTGCAAGGCGGATAGGGGCTTACTCAGGGGTTACTGGCGAGTGTCCATCGACGTCTGCAGGGCGCGTCGGGCCTGCTCGCGGGCTTCGTCGGTGCTCTGCGGCTTGGGCTTGGCAGCCATGATCGTGTCCTTCCACGGTGGGTGCGGGCGCGGCGCACTGGGGCACGCGTCCTCTGGATTCGGTCGAGCGGGCGTCACATCGGGGCCGGCCCGGGATCGCCGGGCACTTGGCGCTGGGTGACGCGACCCGGATGGGTGAACCCGGGTGGCTCGAGGTTCCACGGCGGGCGGTGGTCACGGCCGCGCAAAACCAAATCACCGTTCAGGTACCAAACTATCGTTCAGTTCCGCCGGTTGGAGCGGTGTTCCCACCAATCGAGACACCCAGCCGCTACCCGACAGTCACTTGGAGACAAGAAAACGCGCGGCGAGAGAGCTCGCCGCGCGTTGTTCAAAAGAGTTGTGCGAAAAGAGGAGTCAGGACAGGTGGGCGTCCAGCAGGGGGACGATCTGGGCGATCACGTCGTCCGGGCTGCCGTACGCGGTGAAACCGGCGGCCAGTCGATGACCGCCGCCGCCCAGGGCCACCGCGACCGCGCTGACGTCGACGCCGCCCTTGGACCGCAGCGACACCGACCATTCGCCGGCCGTCAGCTCCTTGACGACCACGGCCACGTCGGCCTCGGCCACACCGCGAACCGGGTCGATCAGCGATTCCAGCACGTACGGGCGCTGGTGATGCCGTTCCAGGTCGGCCGTCGTCGCATAGGTCCAGACCAGGCCGCGACCACCGGCGGCGGCCGGATCGAGGATCGCACGGCCCAGCACCTCGCCGGCCAGCTTCATGGCCCCGAACGGGCGGGTGTCGAAGATGCGGCGGGCGATGTCGCCGGGGCTGATGCCGGTGGCGATCAGCCGGGCCGCCAGCGTGTGCACCGAGGGGTGACGCACGAACTTGAACGAACCGGTGTCGGTGGCCAGCGCGACGTACAGGCATTCGGCGATGGCGGCGTCCAGCTCGACGCCCAGCCGGGTCAGCAGCTCGTCGGCCACCACCGAGGTGGCGACGGCCGCCGGGTCGACCAGGCTGATGTCGCCCAGCCCGGTGTTGGAGGCGTGGTGGTCGAGCACGATCACCGGAACGCCGGTGTCGAGGAGGCTGACCAGGGCGCCCAGGCGTGACTCGCCGGCCACGTCGAAAATCAGGATCAACCCCGGTTTCCCGTACGCCTGGAGTTCCGGAACCAGGAGCTCGGCCCCGGGCAGCTCACGGTAGGGCTCGGGCACGTCGAACTCGCCCGGGAAGGTGGCCCGCAACCCGGTGAACCCCAGCCGGCGCAGGCCCAGCGCGAAGCCGAGCATGCTGCCGAGCGCGTCGCCGTCGGGGTTAACGTGGCAGATCAGCTGCACCTCGGCGTCGAGGGGCACGGCCCGGATCGCCGCGACGGCCGCCTGCCAGGCCGCCTCGGAGACGCCGGAAGGAGTGCGGCCCGGCTCGACACCGGGCCGCGTAGGGGCAGGCGAGGTCAACTCTGGTCCTCGCGGGCGCCCACCCGCTCGGTGGCGTCCTCGTCGTCCTCTTCCTCGTCCTCGCTCTTGTAGGGGTCGGGGTCGCCGGCGTACTTCTTGCCGGCGGCCAGCTGCTGCACCTCCTGGTCGCGCTGACGCGCCTCGGCCAGCAGGTCGTCGATCTCCTTGGCGTGGTCGAGCACGTTGTCGAGCACGAAGGCCAGGCTCGGCGAGTGCCGCAGGCCCAGGGCGTGACCCACGCGGGTGCGCAGCATGCCCTTGGCGCTCTCGAGCGCCGCCTGGGTGCCCGCCTGCTCGGTGGTGTCGCCCAGCACCGTGTAATAGACGGTGGCCTCGCGGAGGTCGCCGGTGATCCGGGCGTCCGTGATGGTCACCATGCCGAGCCGGGGATCCTTGATCTCACGTACCAGCGACGCCACCAGTTCCCGTACGCGCTCGGCATGCCGACGCGTCTTGGCCGGGTCCGACATATCGCCCACCTCCGACTGTGATCCCGCGGGTTCGCGAACGCCCCCGCCCAACTGCTGAAGCCTACCCAGGCGGCCGCCGGACCGAACGCCCCCGTTCAGTCGTCCTCGCCGTACAGGCGACGTTTCACCGACAGCAACTCGATCTCGGGACGGCCGGCCACCTGGTTTTCGCAGGTGTCGATGACGGCGCGGGCCTGGGCCGGCTCGGCGGCCACCACCGCCACGCCCAGCAGAACCCGGGCGTGCAGGTCGTGAAAGCCCACCTCGGCTGCGCTGACCTCGTATTTCTTCAGCATCGCGAGGATCGGGCGGACATAGGAACGCTTCTGCTTCAGCGAGCGTGAGTCGCCGGGAAGCAGCAGGTCGAACACTGCGGTCTCGGTATACATCAGCGGGAAGGTTACTGCCGGGGTACGACAGTTCGCGGCTCAATTACCGCGGGCGATCAGCACATCGCGCTCGATTCCCTGATCCACCCGGTGCCCGAGCGGCAGCTGCTGCACGATTTCCAGCCCGTTGGCCCGCAGGATGTCCTCGGCCAGTTCCCGCTTGGCGACCTTCGTGTTCCACGAGAGCCCGATCGCGGCCCCCGGGCGCAGCAGCGGCAGCCACTGCGGCACCGCGCGCTCCAGCAGGTCGAGCGGGCGCCGGGAGAGGCCGCCCTCGTCGTCGTAGGAGCCGTGCGCCACCCCGTAGGGCAGGTCGGCCACCAGGACGTCGGCCACCCCGCCCCGCAGCAGCCCGTCGAGCTGGGTGGTGTCGGCCTGCAGCACCACGAGCTTCTGCACCGCTCCGGCCTTGTGGTCGTCCTTGCTGGCGGCCATGGTCACCTCGAGCCGGCGGGCGGCCCGGCGGCCCTGACGGCGTACGGGAACGAGGTCGGCGGTGTGCTTGAGGCGCTTGCGCTTGAGCCAGGTCTGCAGGAACAGCTTGTACGCCTCGACGTCCTTGCCGTCCATCTCGATGCCGATGCCGTCGTAGCCGTACATCAGCGCCTGGTTGAGGGTCGTGCCGCGGCCGCAGAGCGGGTCGAGGACGGTGAGATGGCCGTCGAGCATCCGGCCGGCCGACGCCGAGGCCAGGATCGTCAGGTTGAGCACGAGCTTGGTGAACTGCTCGTTGGTCTTGCCCGCGTACTTCGGGATCGTGATGAGGTCGCTGTCGTACCGGGCCAGCGGGGTCATCGTCACCGGCCGCAGGTGTTCCTCGTCCGGACGCTCGAAAAGCGCGTACGCGGCCGAGAGGTTGGACAGGTAGGCGACGTCCCGGACGGTCAGGTCGCCGGTGAACGTCAGGTATTCGACGCCGCCGAGCGTGGTCACCTCGATGTCGCCGAGACCGGCGGACAGGACCGGCCCGAACCCGGCCAGCTCGGCCGTGGCGAGGCGGGCGGCCTGGTCGGCGTAGACGCGGTTGGCGGAGGGCGCGAGCAGCAAGGCGTACCGGGACATAGCTGCCATTGGTACAGCAAGGCCCCCAGTGCCGGAGCACTGGGGGCCTTCACCGTCGAGCGGAAACCTTACGCGCGGGGCTTCTCGCGCATCTCGAAGGTCTCGATCACGTCACCGACCTGCGGGGAGCCGAAACCGCTCAGCGTCAGACCACACTCGAAGCCCTCGCGGACCTCGGTGGCGTCGTCCTTGAAGCGGCGCAGCGAGCTGATCGTGACGTTGTCGGCCACCACGGTGCCGTCCCGCAGGATGCGGGCCTTGGCGTTGCGGCGGATGAGACCCGACCGGACCAGACAGCCGGCAATGAGTCCGATCTTGGACGAGCGGAAGACCTCGCGGATCTCCGCCGTGCCCTGCTCGACCTCTTCGTACTCCGGCTTGAGCAGACCCTTGAGCGCGGCCTCGATCTCCTCGATGGCCTGGTAGATCACGCTGTAGTAGCGGATCTCCACGTTCGCCCGGTCCGCCATGTCCTTGACCTTGTTCGAGGCCCGGACGTTGAAGCCGATGATCGTGGCCGTGGCATCCGAGGATGCCGAGGCCAGGTTCACGTCGCTCTCGGTGATCGCACCGACGCCGCGGTGGATGACCTTGAGCTGGATCTCGTCCGGAATCTCGATCTTGAACAGCGCGTCCTCGAGGGCCTCGACCGAACCGGACGAGTCGCCCTTGATGACCAGGGTGAGCGAGGTCTTCTCGCCCTCCTTGAGCTGGTCCATGAGCGTCTCGAGGGTCGCCCGGCTGCGCGAGTTGGCAAAGCTGGCCGCGCGGCGGCGAGCCTGCCGCTGCTCGGCGATCTGCCGGACCGTGCGGTCCTCCTCGGCGGCCAGGAACGTGTCGCCCGCGCCCGGCACCGAGGTCAGACCCAGTACCAGCACCGGACGGGCCGGGAAGGCCTCGGACACCTGGTTGCCGTTCTCGTCGAGCATGGCGCGGACGCGGCCGTGCGCGCCACCCGCCACGATCGAGTCGCCGGCCCGCAGCGTGCCCTTCTGCACCAGCACCGTCGCGACCGCACCGCGGCCCTTGTCGAGGTGGGACTCGACGACGGCGCCCTGGGCCGGCCCGTCGATCGGAGCGGTGAGCTCCAGCGACGCGTCGGCGGTGAGCAGGACGGCCTCGAGCAGCTCGTCGATGCCGATCCCGGGCTTGGCCGCCACGTTCACGAACATCGTCTCGCCGCCGTACTCCTCGGCCAGCAGGCCGTAGTCGGCCAGCTGCTGACGCACCTTCTCGGGGTTGGCGTCGGGCTTGTCGACCTTGTTGACCGCGACCACGATCGGCACCTCGGCCGCCTTGGCGTGGTTCAACGCCTCGACCGTCTGCGGCATGACGCCGTCGTCGGCCGCGACGACCAGGATGACGATGTCGGTCACCTGGGCGCCACGGGCACGCATGGCGGTGAACGCCTCGTGACCCGGGGTGTCCAGGAACGTGACCGCCCGCTCGATCCCCTCGTGCTGGTAGCGCACCTGGTAGGCGCCGATGTGCTGGGTGATGCCACCCGCCTCGCCGGCGACCACGTTGGTCTTGCGGATCGCGTCGAGCAGCTTCGTCTTACCGTGGTCGACGTGACCCATGACGGTCACGACCGGCGGACGGGCCACCAGACGGTCCTCGGCGACGTCGGCGTCGAGGTCGATGTTGAACTGCGCGAGCAGCTCACGGTCCTCGTCCTCCGGGCTCACGATCTGGACGTCGAAGCCCAGGTGCTCGCCCAGCAGCTGCAGCGTCTCGTCGGAGCACGACTGCGTCGCCGTGACCATCTCGCCCAGGTTGAACATCTCCTGGACCAGCGAACCGGGGTTCGCGTTGATCTTGTCGGCGAAGTCGGAGAGCGACGCGCCGCGGGAGAGCCGGATTTCCTGGCCCTGACCACGCGGAGCGCCCGAGCTCATCTGCGGAGCCGACAGGTTGTCGAACTCTTGACGCCGCTGCTTCTTCGACTTGCGACCGCGGGTCGGACGACCACCCGGACGCCCGAAGGCACCCGCGGCACCGCCGCCACGGCCACGACCGCCACCACCGGGACGACCGGGAGCACCGGCACCGGCCGGAGCACCGCCGCCACCACCGGGGCCGCCACGGTAGCCACCGCCGCCGCCACCGGGGCCGCCGCGGTAACCGCCGCCACCGCCGCCGGCTCCGCCACCAGGACGGAAGCCGCCGCCAGCGCCGCCACCACCGCCGGGGCCGCCGCGGTAGCCACCGCCACCGCCGCCACCGGGACCGCCACGACCGGCGCCGGGACCACCGGGACGACCAGCGCCGCCACCGGGACCGCCACGACCGGGACCGGCCGGGCGCTGCGCGGGCATGGACGCGGGGCTGGGCCGCGGCGGCATCGACGCCGGGCTCGGCCGCGGCGGCATGCCGGGCTGGTTGGGCCGGGGCATCGCGCCCGGCGTGGGCCGGGACGTTCCGCCGCCGGACACACCGAACGGGTTGTTACCGGGACCACGCTGCGGCGGACGCGGGGCGCCACCGGCGGGGCCGGGACGCGGACCGCCCGGAGCACCGGGAGTCGCGGGACGGGCAGCCGGCGAACCCGGACGCGGCGGAACCGCGCCGGGGCCCGGACGGGGACGCGAGCCACCGTCGGACGCGGGCTGCTGGGAGCGACGCTCGGCGTCGCGGGTGCGGGCGGCCTGTGCGGCCTTGACCGCGGCCTCCTGCTCGGCCTTGAGCGCCGAGGCACGTGCCTCGGCCGCCGCGACCTCGATGTCGTGGGCGCTCGCCGGCTTGGCGACCGGACCGGGCGTGGGGCCCGGCCGGCCGGCCGGCGGCTTGGGACGCGCGAAGGGACCGGGAGACGGCGCCGGGGACGTGGGGGCGCTGGGCGCTCCCGCGGCCGGGGCAGCCGGCTTGCGCGGCGGCTGGGGCCGGACGCTGGGCGGGGCGGGGCGGACGGAGGCGGGCGCGGATGCGCCGGGCGCCGACGCGGCGGGGGCCGCCGGAGCGGAACCTGCCTCGAGGGCACCACGCAGCCGCCGGGCCACCGGGGCCTCGACCGTGCTTGATGCGGACTTGACGAACTCGCCCATCTCTTTGAGCTTGGCGAGAACGGTCTTGCTGTCGACCCCGAGCTCCTTCGCGAGCTCGTGTACGCGGGCCTTTCCTGGCACTGCACTCCTCACTTCGAGGTCGTGCGAGCGCACCCGCAACGACCTCACTCGTGCACTAGAAGCCTGTTCATTTCAGGGACTTCATCGTGTGCTCATCTGGGTCGTCCTACCTTGCTGGGTCGTGACGCGGCCACGGCGGCCGTGTCATCGGTCGTTCCGCGTGGAATGAAAACCACACGGATGTGCTCGGCCAGCAATCCGGTGTCAGCAACACCGGTGAGACGCAGCGCGCGCCCGAAGGCACGACGCCGCTCCGCTAGCGCGAAGCAAGCCGGATCAGGATGCAGATGCGCTCCCCGACCCGGCAGTCGGCGGTTCGGATCGGGCTGGAGCCGGAAATTTTCCCCGGAACCGACCGCGACGAACCGAATCAACTCGGAGGCCGGCGCATGCTTGCGACAACCGACACAGGTACGCGTCGGGCCAGCCATGTGAAAGTCTACTCCTCGTACGTCCCGGACGCGTATCCGGTCAGCTTCCCGCCTCGGCCGCATCACGGTGGGCCGGGGTCGAACGGTCGGATGCGGCCGGTTCGTTGTCCGGCCGGATGTCGATTCGCCAGCCGGTGAGGCGGGCGGCGAGCCGGGCATTCTGGCCCTCACGGCCGATCGCCAGCGACAGCTGGAAATCGGGCACGGTGACCCGGGCCGTCCGGGTGGCGGCGTCCACCACCTCGACACGCAGGGCCTTTGCCGGCGAGAGGGCGTAGCCGACGAACTGGGCCGGATCCTCCGACCAGTCGATGATGTCGATCTTCTCGCCGTGCAGCTCGCTCATCACGGCCCGGACCCGCTGACCCATCGGGCCGATGCAGGCGCCCTTGGCGTTGACGCCGGGAACCTTCGAGTGGACCGCGATCTTGGTGCGGTGACCTGCCTCACGCGCGATCGCGGCGATCTCGACCACGCCGTCGGCGATCTCGGGCACCTCTAGGGCGAACAGCTTCTTGACCAGGGCCGGGTGCGACCGCGAGAGGGTGACCTGGGGGCCGCGGAAGCCCTTGGCCACGTGCACCACGATGGCCCGGATGCGCGAGCCGTGATCGTACGACTCGCCGGGCACCTGCTCGGACTGCGGGAGCACGGCCTCGATCTTGCCGAGGTCGACGATCACGATGCCCTTCTCGGCCCGCGCGGCGTCGGCCTGCACGATGCCGGTGACCAGGTCGCCGTCGCGTCCCGCGTACTCACCGAAGTGCTGCTCGTCGGTGGCCTCGCGCAGCCGCTGCAGGATCACCTGCTTGGCGGTCATCGCGGCGATCCGGCCGAAGTCGTGCGGGGTGTCGTCCCACTCGCGGACCACGGTGCCGTCGGCGTCGAGTTCCTGCGCCAGCACTGAGGCGACACCGGTCTTGCGGTCGATCTCGACACGGGCGTGGCTCTGCGCGCCCTCGGTGTGCCGGTAGGCGGTCAGCAGGGCCGTCTCGATGGCGGCCAGAATCGTCTCGAACGGGATCTCCCGCTCGCGCTCGAGGGCGCGCAGCGCCGCGAGGTCGATGTTCATTCCTCGCCCTCCCCTTCGTCGTCGTCATGGTCGTCGTCTTCGTCTTCGTCGCCGAAGTCGGCCTCGTCCAGCCGTTTGAACTCGATCTGCACCTTGCCGGGGCCGAGCTCGCCGAAGCGCAGCTCGTGGGTGGTGCCGTCGACGTCGAGCACGATGCCCGCGTCGTCCGTGTCGACCACCCGGCCGGTCAGCCCGTTCACCGCGACCAGCCGGCCCCGGTTGCGCCGCCAGTGCCGGGGCAGGGTCAGCGGCCGGTCGACACCGGGCGAACCGACCTCAAGCTGATATTCGCCGGCGAGCACCTCGCCGCCGCTCTCCTCGGCCGCGTCGAGCGCGGCCGAGATCTCGCGGGAGACGATCGCCACGTCGTCGAGGCTGATGCCCCCGTCGGCGTCGACCAGCACGCGCACCAGATGGCGGCGGCCGGCCCGCGAGACGGCGACGTCCTCCAGGTCGTAACCCGCCTGGGTGACGACCGGGTCGATCACCTCGCGCACCCGGGCCCGGGCGGCGGCCAGGTCGATCCGGGGCGCGGCGGGAACGCGGGGCTGCTCCTCCTCGCGGCGGCGGCGTGCCCCGGGACCCTGTCCGGGCCGGGCGCCGGCGCGACCACGCTGCGTCATCGGGGCTCGACCTTTCCTCAAAATCGGACAAACGACTTTATGCCGCCGGGCCGGAAAGCCCCGCGGCTGGGACAGAGCGTAACGCGCGGGGCCGGACGACGGTTCGCCGCCGCACCGATTCCCCGCCATGCGCAGGTCATACCCGGTGGGTGATGGTGTTGACTGGCGCGGTGCGAAAGAGCATCACGGGGTACAGCCGCCGACGTGTGCTGGGAGCCGCCGCGGCCGGGCTGGGCGCGGCCTCGCTGAGCGGCTGCGGGCTCTTCGACGACAAGCCGGCCCCACCCGACCCGCCCGATCCGGCGCAGCCGCTGCTCGACGAGGCCGTCGCGCTGGCCGCTTCCTACGATCGGGCGATCGCCGCCCAGCCCGGGCTGGCCACCCGGCTCACTCCCCTGGCCGACGACCACCGCACGCACATCGCCGAACTGACCCGCCTGATCGGCCGGACGCCACCGTCGGCCGGACCGGGCGCGAGCGCGGCGACCGGCGCCCCGGCCGAGACGATCGCCACGCTGCGCTCGGCCGAACAGGCGGCGCAGAAGTCCGCGGTCGCGGCGTGCCGGGCGGCGCCGGCCGAGCGGGCCGCCCTGATCGGGTCGATCGCGGCGTGCCGGGC
The DNA here is from genome assembly GCF_055562135.1 of Actinoplanes sp. NPDC021490. Taxonomy (NCBI): domain Bacteria; kingdom Bacillati; phylum Actinomycetota; class Actinomycetes; order Micromonosporales; family Micromonosporaceae; genus Actinoplanes; species Actinoplanes sp. NPDC021490. The sequence goes on along the minus strand of NZ_JBVHFW010000012.1, from coordinate 193,555 downwards.
CACCCACGCCGAGGCGCTGCGATGAGCCCGCAACTGGGCGCGGCCCTGGCGGCGGAGGAGGCGGCCATCTATGCGTACGGGGTGATCGGGGTGCATCTGGGCAGCCGGGGCGACGTCACCGAGGCCCGGGCGGCCGAACAGGTCCACCGCGGCCGCCGTGACTACATCGTGGCCAAGCTGGCCCAGCTGAGGGCCAGTTCGGCGCCATCGCCCGCGGGCTACCAGATGCCGTTCGAGGTGACCGATCGGGCGAGCGCGCTCAAGCTGGCGATCCACGTGGAGGACGGCGTGGCCCAGGCGTGGCGGCCGCTCCTGCCGGTGACCACGGACAACGACCGCACCACGGCCCTGGCCGCGATGACCGAGGCGGCCGTACGCGCGACCCGCTGGCGCCGCCTGGCCGCGGTGAGCCCGGTGACCCTGCCGTTCCCCGGCCGCCCCGCCTGAACCGGAATGTCCCTTCTCCAGCTACGCGCTGTGCACCTTCCGCGTACGCATGGATGCCCGAGAATGACGGGGTGCAAGACGAGATCGACTTCACGTCGCCGCGGGGACGCCTCGCCACCCGGCTGAGCGACGTGATCGAGCGCCGCTGGCCGGCCGAGGTGCGGGCCATCGGCGTACACGGATCGCTGGCGCACGGCGACGACCACGACGGCAGCGACGTCAACCTGGTCGTCCTCACCTATCGCCCGGGTGGCGGCCCGCGTCCGGCCCTGCGCAAGGTGGACGGCATCCTGGTCGACCTGCGGGTGACGACGGCCGAGGAGGACCTGCGCCGGGCCCGCGAGCTGACCCCGCGCTGGCCGCTGGAGGCACAACGGTTCGTCACGAGCCGGCCGCTGCACGACCCGCGCGGGTTGTTCGCCCAGCATCGCGACGCCCACCTGGGCCGGCTGGCCGAGGCCCGGCCGATCGAGTTCAGCGGTCTGGCCCGGCACGACTGGGAGATCGCGTCGGCCGCGCGAGGCCGGGCGGTGCGGCTGGCCGAGTACTACGACACCGATGCCGCGCTCGTCATGATGGCCGACGCGCGCCTGCACGCCGCCCTGGTCGCGGGCCTGCTCAGCCGCACGTATTTCCGGAACCCGGCCGACGCTGTCCGGCGCACCGGGGTGGCGGGCGCCGACGTGCAGGAGCTCAGCAAGATCCTCGACTCGCAGGCCGAGGACCTGACCGCGCGGGGCCGGCCGGTCGACGGCACCCTCAAGGAGCTCTTCGAATAGTCAGGCGCCGACGCCGATCAGCGCGCCGATGCCGTACGTGGCCAGGGCGGCCAGCGCACCCAGGACGAGCTGGCGCAGCCCGCCGAGCCACCACGGCCGGGCCGTGAACCGACCGACCACGGCACCCGCCACGAACAGGCCGAGTCCACCCACCGAGAGCGCGAGCCACAGGCTGTCGAATCCGAGCAAGTACGTCAGCAGCGGGATCAGCGCGCCCACGGCGAAGCACACGAACGAGGACCCGGCCGCCGTCCACGGGCTGGGCAGCTCGTCGGGGACCACGCCCAGCTCCTCCTGGGCGTGCACACGCAGAGCCTGGTCGGGGTGCTCCTTGAGGACGTCGGCGACCTCGCGGGCCAGCGGCTCGGGCAGGCCCCGGGCCACCCACATGCCGACCAGCTCGTCGGCCTCGCCCTCGGGGTTGAGGCGCAGCTCGCGCAGTTCCTTGGCCAGCTCGGCCGCGACCTGCTCATTCTGCGTGCGGACGCTGGTGTATTCGCCGATGCCCATCGAGATCGCGCCGGCCACCAGGCCGGCCACCCCGGTGAGCACCAGGGTGCTGCGATCGACCCCGCCGCCGCCCACGCCGGCGATCAGCGCGATGTTCGTGACCAGGCCGTCCATCGCGCCGAAGGTGGCCGCCCGCAGCCAGCCGCCGGACACGTCGGCGTGGTGATGTTCGGCCACCTCGGAGGGCTGCGTCACGGGAGCGTCAGGATTTCCGCGCCGTCGTCGGTGACCACCAGCGTGTGCTCGAACTGGGCGGTCCACTTGCGGTCCTTGGTGACGACCGTCCAGCCGTCCTTCCACAGGTCGTACTCGTAGGTGCCGAGGGTGATCATCGGCTCGATGGTGAAGGTCATGCCCGGTTCCATCACCGTGTCGAGGCGCGGATTGTCGTAGTGCGGGATGTAGAGCCCGGAATGGAACGTCTCGCCGATGCCGTGACCGGTGAAGTCGCGGACCACGCCGTAGCCGAAGCGCTTCGCGTACGACTCGATGACCCGGCCGATGACGTTGATCGGGCGGCCCGGCGCGACGGCCTTGATGCCGCGCATCATCGCCTCGTGGGTGCGCTCGACCAGCAGGCGGGCCTGTTCGTCGACCTCGCCCACGCAGAAGGTCGCGTCGGTGTCGCCGTGCACGCCGTTCAGATAGGCGGTGACGTCGACGTTGATGATGTCGCCGTCCTCGAGCACGGTCGAGTCGGGGATGCCGTGGCAGATCACCTCGTTGAGCGACGTGCAGCACGACTTGGGGAAGCCCTTGTAGCCCAGGGTGGACGGGTAGGCCCCGTGGTCGCACAGGAACTCGTGCACCACCCGGTCGATCTCGTCGGTGGTGACGCCGGGCTTGCAGTGTTCCCCGGCCAGCTGCGTGGCCTGCGCGGCCAGCCGCCCGGCGATCCGCATCTTGTCGATGGTCTCGGCGGACTGCACGTGCGAGCCGCGCCACTCTTTCGGGCGCTTCTTCCCGACGTATTCAGGACGGACGATCTGGGCCGGGACCGCCCGCCAGGGCGTCTGCCTTCCCGGCGCCAAGGGGGCGCGAACGGTCATAGCCGGGCCTCCTGGGGCATGCCCTCCTGGCCCTCGCCTGCGCGGCCGTAGATCAGTGCGGCTGGGTGCCGCTCGGTGCGGTCGGTCATACCCGAAGCCTATCGCCGGGCGCGGGCCGGTCAGGCGCGGCGGCGGATGGACGATAACGGCTCCGTTGAGTCCGAACGGGCGGTTCTTGCCGCTCCCCGGCCCCTGTGTAATCGTGTCAGCGTGGATCAAGAGGGGGCGGACCAGAGCTTCAGGGCCACGTCGGCCGTGGAAGCGGGACGGGTCGTTGTGCGGATCGGTGGCGAGGTCGACATGTCGACCGCCGACGCCATGTTCCTGGCGGCCACCAAGGACGGCACGGCCGCCGCGACGCTCGACCTGCGGGATGTCACCTTCTTCGACTCCGCCGCGATCCACGCGCTGCTGCGGCTGGCCGAGCGCTACCGCGAAGGTCTGGCGGTGCTGCCGTCGCCGCAGGTGCGCCGGGTGCTGGAGATCTCGGGGCTGTCGACACAGCCCTGGTTGCGAGACTGAAGGGTCAAGCGCTGAGCGGCCGCCGGAGCGTCACCGACGTCCCCTCGGCCGAGCGCAGCACGGCCAGCTCGGACAGCGCGCCGATCAGGGCCAGCCCGCGCCCGCGGAACCCGCCCGACTCGCTGGGCCGCCAGCGACCGCTGTCCCGCACGACGATCACCACCGCCCCGTCGTCCAGCGAGGCCTCGACCGTGATGAACGGCTCGGCCGGCTCGATCGGGTGCTCGATCGCGTTGGCCGCCGCCTCGGACACCGCCACCGTCAGATCGAACGCGTCGGCGTCGGGCACGGCGTGCGCGGCCAGGAAGTCGTCGAGCCGGTGGCGCAGCACGCTGAGCTGCGTGGGCTCGGCCGGCAGCCGCAGCACGAACTCGCGGGGCTCGGTCGCCTCGAGCGCCAGCAGCGCGATGTCGTCGCGGCGGTCGCGCCGGGCCGCCTTGGCCAGCAGGGTGTCCAGCAGATCCTCCACGTGTTCGGCCGGCTTGGCGGCGTCGGCGGTCAGTTCGGCCAGGCCCGCGTCGATCCCGGTCTGCCTGTCCTCGACCAGGCCGTCGGTGTAGAGCAGCAGCCGCCCGCCGGCCGGCATGGGGGCCGAGAACGTCGGATAGCTGACATCGGTGAGCGCGCCGATCGGGGGCCCGAGAGCGGACGTGTAGAGGAACGAGCCATGCTCGCCCGGCGGCACCAGCACCGGCGGCGGGTGCCCGGCCGACGAGTAGTGCAGCCGGCGTTCCCGCGGGTCGAACCGGACGCACACGACTGTGGCGAACTGCCGCCGCCCGAGGTTGTCGACGAGCCGGTTGAGCCGGGTCAGCGCCTCGCCGCAGTCGAAGCCCTCCAGGATGTACGCGCGGAGGGCGTTGCGCAGCTGCCCCATGCCCGCCGCCGCCTGCACACCCTTGCCGACCACGTCGCCGATCACCAGGTAGAGCTGTTCGTCCTGGCCGGCGATCACGTCGTACCAGTCGCCGCCGACCTCGGCCTCGCTGCTGCCCGGCAGATAGCGACTGGCCACGATGGCCCCCGGCATCTGGGGCAGCGACTGCGGCAGGAGGCTGTGCTGCAACGTGGTCGCGATCCGGTGCTCGGCCTCGTAGAGCCGCGCGTTCTCGAGCCGCAGACCGATCAGCCGGGCCAGCTGGGCCAGCACGGCCGGTTCCGGGGTGCCCTGCGGCGACGCCCAGACCCGCAGCTCGCCGACGGACGCGCCGGACGTGTCGGGCAGCGGCAGCACCAGGTCGGGCCGGGCCAGCGGGTCGGCGCCCGCGTCCACCTCGGACCGGGCCCCGGGCACGCTGATCACAACGCGCCCGGCCGAGGCCATGTCGCGCACGTGCCGGACGGCGACGTCGAGCACCTCGGCCGTGGTGCGGACGGAGTTGACCGCGGCCGCCGTGTCGACGAGCTCGCGCAGCCGGTGGAGGACCTGGCGGCGGGCCTGACCGAGGTCGAGGTTGGCCCGCACCCGGGCGGTCAGGTCGCGGGCCGAGAACGGCTTGACCAGGTAGTCGTCGGCGCCGGAGGCGAGTCCTTCGCTGGACGCCTCCTCGCCGGCCCGGGCCGAGAGCACGACGATCGGGACGTCACGGGTGCGTTCGTCGGCGCGCAGGGCGGCGATCAGGCCGAAGCCGTCGAGCCGGGGCATCATCACGTCGGTCAGCACGAGGTCGAACTGCTGGCGCCCGGCCAGCTCGAGCGCGGCCCGGCCGTCGACCGCGGTGGTGACGTCCCACAGCGGCCGCAGCAGCCGGCTGAGGTGGTCGCGCAGGTCGGCGTTGTCGTCGACGACCAGGATGCGGCCGCGCGGCCCGTCGGCCGGGGCGGCCGGGCGCACCGGCGCGGGCGGCGAGTCCCCGGCCCACCAGTGCTCGGCCTCCTCGACGTACGGGCGGGCGTCGATCTCGGCGACGATGCGATCGCCGCCCTCGGCGACCCGGTCGGCCGGCAGATGCGCGGCGCCGAACGGGATCGTGACGGTGAAGACGCTGCCCGCGCCGGGCTCGCTCTCGGCGCCGGCCGACCCGCCGTGCAGCTCGGCCAGCTCACGCACCAGGGCCAGGCCGATGCCGGTGCCCTCGTGGGTGCGCGACCAGACGCCGGTGACCCGGTGGAAGCGGTCGAACAGCAGCGGCAGCTGATCGGGCGGGATGCCGACGCCGGTGTCGCGCACGGTCAGCTCGGCGCCCCGCTCGACGGCCCGGACCCGCACCTCGATGCGCCCGTGCTGGGTGAACTTCACCGCGTTGGAGAGCAGGTTGAGGACGATCTTTTCCCACATGTCGCGGTCGACGTAGACCGGGGCGGGCAGCGGCGGCGAGTCGACCACCAGCTCGAGGCCGGCGCGCTCGGCGGCCGATCGGAAGGTGCTGGCCAGCCGGGCCGTGTAGTCGGCGAGATCGGTCGGCCGGTACGCCGCGCGCAGCCGCCCCGATTCCAGGCGCGAGAAGTCGAGCACGGTGTTGACCAGCTTGAGCAGGCGCAGGGCGTTGCGCCGCATGGGTTGCAGCCGTTCCCGCTGGCCGCCGGGCAGTTCCGGGTCGTCGAGCAGGTCCTCCAGCGGGCCCAGGATCAGGGTCAGCGGCGTCCGGAACTCGTGGCTCACGTTGGAGAAGAAGTTGGTCTTGGCGCGGTCGAGGGCGGCCAGCTCGACGGCCCGGGCGCGTTCCTGCTCGTACGCCCGCAGGTTGCCCACGGCCCGGGAGATCTGCGCGGTCGCCAGCTCGAGGAAGTCGCGATAGTCCCCGCCGGGCGCCAGATAGCGGCTCACCCCGATCACCAGTGCCCCGACCCGGGCGGTGCCCGCCGTGACCGGCAGCACCAGCGCCTCGTCGGCGGCCGAGGGGGGCGCGTCGGTGATCTCGCCCAGGGGCAGGGACGCCGGGTCACCGCTCTCGATCACCCGCCGCACGATCGGGTGGACCGGCCCCTCGTCGTGGTCGAGGACCAGCTCCGCGTACGGCACGTCGGCCGCGTCGTCGGCGAACACGGCGACCACTTCGGCCCTCAGTGCCGCCTCGCTGGACAGGCCGGCCAGGCGTGAGCCGAGCGCGCTGAGCGTGCGCACCCGCCGCTCCCCCAGCACCCGCCCGGTGGTGTCGCTGACGATGCAGAAGATGCCGTCGACGGCCCCGGTGGGGCTGCGGATCGGGTCGTACGAGATGTCGAAGTACGTCTCTTCGAGGAAGCCGTGCCGTTCCAGCATGAACGGGTGGTCGGTGGCCCAGAACGCCTCGCCGCCGGTCACCACGCCGTCGAACAGGATCTTCAGCACCGACCAGGCTTCGGCCCACATCTCGTGGCCGGGCCGGCCCAGGAAGGCGGGATGCTTGGTGCCCATCGTGGCGATGTAGGCGTCGTTGTAAAGCGCGCAGTACTCCGGGCCCCAGAAGACGACGATCTGCGCCCGGGAGGCGAGCATGGTCGCGACCGCGCCGCGCAGTTCGTCCGGCCACCCGGCGGGCTCACCGATCGGGCTGCCGACCCAGTCGAACCCGGCCATCCGACGGCCCATCTCGCCGCCCCGCTCGAAAGCCAGGCGGAGCTGACTCGGAAGGGCCCCGTCCGAGCCATCGCCCATAGGTCCTCCCGTGCTCGACGACCGGCGAGCGGTCCACTGGTCCGGTTGAGCACCGTAACACCGCCGGGCACGGGCAGTGCGTCCAGTGGTTACGCGGCGAAGGCTTCCGGCTTGAGCCCGGAACGCTCGGCGGCCGCCTCGACGAGGGCGGCGAAAACCCGGAGGTCGGCGGTGCGTTCCGGATGCCATTGCACGCCCACGGCGAACGAGTGGGCCGGATCCTCGATGATCTCGATGACCCGGTCGTCGGGGCACCAGCCGGTCGCGGTGAACGAGCCCGGGTCATCGATCGCCTGGTGGTGGAACGAGTTCACAGTCGTGTGCGCGCCCAGCAGCCGGTGCGCGATCGAGCCGTGCTCGATGATCAGGTCGTGCCGCCCGTACGCGCCGGGGCCGGCGGCCAGCGGGTCGGTGCCCTTGGCGGCCCGGTGCCGTTCATGGCCGATCACGTCGGGCAGGTGCTGGTGCAGCGTGCCGCCGCCGGCCACGGCCATGATCTGCAGGCCCCGGCAGATTCCGAGCAGCGGCAGGTCGGCCGCCAGGGCCGCCCGCATCAGCATCATCTCGGACTCGTCGCGTTCCTTGTCGATCTCGGTCGCCGGGTGCCGGTCGGCTCCCCAGTACGCCGGGTCGATGTCGTTGCCGCCGCAGAAGACGATGCCGTCGAGCGACTCGAGCACGTCCTCACCGGGATCGTCGGGGGTGATCAGCACGGCCCGCCCACCCACCGCGTGCACGGCCCGCACGTACGTCATCGGGAGCATGCCCGCCATGACGTCGTTGCCGTTGTACTGCACTTGCTCTGCGTACGAGGTCATGCCGATCAGGGGCCTGCGCATGCGGTGCTTTCCTCCTTGTTGCTCTTCCCTACTTGCCTGTCGCCGCGACGAGCGCCCCGAAAAGCCGTTCGTCACGTATCACCTCGGGATGCCACTGCACCCCCAGGACGAACCGGTGGTCCGAATCCTCGACCGCCTCGGCGAGGCCGTCCTCGGCGCGGCCGGTGACTGTGAGTTTTCCGGCATCGGCCACGCCCTGGTGGTGGAAACACTTGATTGCCAGGTCCTCGCCCATCAGGCCGGCGATGCGGCTGCCGGGAACGAACGAGGCGTCATGCTCGCCGTAGACGCCGGGCGCCGGGCGGTGCCGGTCGTGGCCCAGGACGTCGGGCAGGTGCTGGTGCAGGGTGCCTCCGGCCGCGGCGACGAGCAGTTGCATGCCACGGCAGACACCAAGAACGGGTACATCCAATTCCAACGCGCGGCGAACGAGGAGTATTTCGGCGCGGTCACGATCGGGGCGGCTCACGGTGAACGGCCCGGGCTCGGCGCCGTAGAGCTCGGGGCTCAGATCGGGACCGCCGGCCAGCACCAGCCCGTCGAGCATCGCGAGCACGTCGGTGTCGTCGTGTTCGGGCAGCAGCACCGGACGGCCACCGGCCTGGACGACCGCGGCCACGTAGTCGTGCGGGATCAGGGTGGTGGGCAGATCGCGCCATACGCCCCAAGTGGCCGGTTCCACATAGGTCGTGATGCCGATGATCGGACGCATCGCCCCACCGTAACCAGATCATGTTTCAGGACAACCGCTTAACGGCTGAATGAGGCGCGGGGGGGGGCCCCCCGCGCGGGGGGGGGGCCGCCCCCGGGGGCCACGGGACCACCCACCCCCCCGGCGACCACCCCCGGGGGGGGGGGGGCCCCCGAAACCCCGACG
>NZ_JBVHFW010000012.1:0-184945 GCF_055562135.1 Actinoplanes sp. NPDC021490 | reverse complement strand
TTTTTGAGCGTCTCACCCCCCCACTATAACCTTTTTTTTTTTTCCCCAAATTTGTTTTTGGTGTTGGGGGGGGGGGGGGGGCGCCCGGCGGGGGGGGGCCCCCCCGCGCCTGGGTCCCTCTGTCCCACCTACACCGGGATCGACCAGCGCGGGCGGGGATTCGACCCCTTCACCCCTGTCGAAATGGGTGTACAGGGTCGTTGCCCGTGAAAACGGACGTTCAAACACATCAAAGCGGAGTTACATACGCCCCGGTGATACCGCCGTCGACCACGAACTGCGAGGCGGTCATGAACGAGGCGTCGTCGCTGGCCAGGAAGGCGACCGCGGCCGCGATCTCGGCGGGCTCGGCGAACCGGCCCATCGGCACGTGCACCAGGCGGCGGGCGGCCCGCTCCGGATCCTTGGCGAACAGCTCCATGAGAAGCGGAGTGGCCACCGGGCCGGGGCAGAGCGCGTTGATCCGGATGCCCTCGCGGGCGAACTGCACGCCCAGCTCGCGGGTCATCGCGAGCACGCCACCCTTGCTCGCGGTGTAGGCGATCTGCGAGGTGGCCGCGCCGAGCAGGGCCACGAACGACGCGGTGTTGATGATCGAGCCCTTGCCCTGGCGCTGCATGTGCGGGATGGCGTACTTGCAGCAGAAGAAGACCGAGGTCGTGTTGACCTTGAGGACCCGCTCCCAGGCGTCCAGGCCGGTGACCAGGATCGAGTCGTCGTCCGGGGGTGAGATGCCGGCGTTGTTGAAGGCGATGTCGACCCGGCCGTGACGCTCGGCCACCCCGTCGAACAGGGCCTTGACCTGCTCCTCGTCGGACACGTCGCAGGCGACGAACTCGCCCTTGACCTCGTCCGCCACCGCCTGGCCGGCCTCTTCCGAGATGTCGACGGCGACGACCTTGGCGCCCTCGGCGGCGAACCGCCGGGCGGTGGCGAGACCGATTCCACTGCCGGCGCCGGTGATGACGGCGACCCGGTCCTGCAAACGCTCCACTTAATCTCCCATTGCCATGAACACGTTCTTGACGTCCGTGAAGGACAAAAGCGCATCCGGGCCCAGCTCGCGGCCGAGACCCGACTGCTTCATGCCACCGAAGGGCGTCCAGTAGCGCACCGACGAGTGACTGTTGACGCTCAGCGCTCCGGTCTCCACGGCTCGCGAGACCCGCAGCGCCCGGCCGAGGTCACGGGTCCAGAGCGAGCCGGACAGCCCGTACTCGGTGTCGTTGGCCAGGCGTACGGCGTCGTCCTCGTCGGCGAACGGAAGCACGGAGAGGACCGGCCCGAAGACCTCCTCGCGCCAGTGCCGGTCACCGGTCGAGTGCGCGAGCAGCACGGTCGGCGGGAACCACCATCCGCCGCCGCTCGGCGCCTGGCCGGCGAAGGCCACATCGGACCCCTCCACGTACGAGGAGACGGTGGCCCGGTGCCCGGCCGAGATCAGCGGTCCCATCTCGGCGGTGGCCTGCGACGGCTCCTCGACGCGGAACGCCTTGACCGCGGGTTCCAGCAGCGACAGGAACTTGTCGTAGACCGATTCCTGCACCAGCAGCCGCGAGCGGGCGCAGCAGTCCTGACCGGCGTTGTCGAACACGCTGCCCGGGGTGGACGCGGCCGCCTTCTCCAGGTCGGCGTCGGCGAACACGATGTTCGCGCTCTTGCCGCCCAGCTCCAGCGTCACCCGTTTCACCTGGTCGGCCGCGCCCGCCATGATCGACTTGCCGACCTCGGTGGAACCGGTGAAACAGACCTTGCGGACGGCCGGGTGGGTCACGAACCGCTGCCCGACGACCGAGCCCTTGCCCGGGACGACCTGGAAGACGTCCTCGGGGAGCCCGGCCTCCAGGGCCAGCTCGCCGAGCCGGATCGCGGTGAGCGGGGTCAGCTCGGCCGGCTTGAGCACGACCGTGTTGCCGGCCGCCAGCGCCGGGGCGAAACCCCAGCCGGCGATCGGCATCGGGAAGTTCCACGGCACGATGATGCCGACCACGCCGAGCGGCTCGTGGAACGTCACGTCGAGGCCGCCGGGCACCGGGATCTGCCGGCCGCTGAGCCGCTCGGGCGCCCCGGCGTAGTAGTCCAGCACGTCCCGGACGTTGCCGGCCTCCCACCGGGCGTTGCCGATGGTGTGGCCGGAGTTGCGCACCTCGAGCCCGGCCAGCTCGTCGAGGTGCTGGTCGACCACGGCGGCGAAACGGCGCAGCAGCCGGGCCCGGTCGCCGGGAGCCACGGCCCGCCAGGCCGGGAACGCCCGCTGCGCGCGTTCGATGGCGGCGTCGGCCGCCGCCAGATCCAGCGACGGCACGGTCGTGAAGACCTCGCCCGTCGAGGGGTTGATCACATCAGTCACGGACCCATACTCACATTCGTTCGAAGCCGCGGCGCAGTTCCCAGTCGGTGACGGCCGCGTCGAAGGCGGTCAGCTCGACCTGGGCCATGTTCGCGTAGTGGCCGACCACTTCGGGCCCGAACGCCGTATGCGCGATCTCGCTGCCCCGCCACAGCTGCTGGGCCTCGCGCAGGGTGGTCGGCACGCGCTCGGCGGTGGCGTCGTCGTACGCGTTGCCCGGCGTCTCCGGCTCCAGCTCCAGCTCGTTCTCGAGGCCGTGCAGCGCGCCCGCGACCAGGGCGGCGATGGCCAGATAGGGGTTCACGTCCCCGCCCGGCACCCGGTTCTCGACGCGCATGCCCTGGCCGTGGCCGGCGATCCGCAGCGCGCAGGTGCGGTTGTCGACGCCCCAGCGCAGCGCGGTCGGCGCGAACGACCCGGCCTGGTAGCGCTTGTACGAGTTGATGTTCGGCGCGAACAGCAGGCTGAACTCCCGCATGGTGGCCAGTAGCCCGGCCAGCACCCGCTGCCCGGTCTCGCTCAGGTGGGCCGGGCCGTCGCCGAGCATGGCCGACTTGCCGTCCGGTCCGCGCAGCGAGAAGTGGATGTGGCAGGAGTTGCCCTCCCGCTCGTTGGGCTTGGCCATGAAGGTCAGCGCCATACCCTCCTGGGCGGCGATCTCCTTGGCCCCGTTCTTGTAGATCACGTGGTTGTCGGCGCTGGTCAGCGCGTCGGCGTAGCGGAAGGCGATCTCGTGCTGACCGAAGTTGCACTCGCCCTTGGCGCTCTCCGGCAGCAGCCCGGCGCCGTACATGTCGTTGCGGATCCGGCGCAGCAACGGCTCGACCCGCGCGGTGCCCAGCAGCGAGTAATCCACGTTGTACTGGTTCGCCGGGATCAGGTCGCGATATCCCTTGTCGAACGCCTGCTCGTACGTGTCCTTGTAGAGCACGAATTCCAGTTCGGTTCCCGCGTACGCGGTCAGGCCGTGCTCGGCCAGTCGCTCGAGCTGGCGCTTGAGGATCTGCCGCGGCGAGGCGTACACGGGCTCGCCGCTCGTGGTCTCGAGGTCGGCCAGGACCATGGCCGTCCCCTCCTGCCAGGGCACCGCCCGCAGGGTCGTGAAGTCGGGCTTCATCACGAAGTCGCCGTATCCGCTGGCCCACGACGACGACTCGTACCCGTCGACGGTGTTCATGTCGACGTCCACCGCGAGCAGGTAGTTGCAGCCCTCGCTGCCGCCGCTGACCACCTCGTCCACGAAGTACCGCCCGTGCAGCCGCTTGCCCTGCAACCGGCCCTGCATGTCGGTCAGCGCCAGCAGCACCGTGTCGATGCTGCCGTTGTCGACGGAGACGTCCAGTTCCTCGAGGTTCATCAGGTTGTCTCCCTGTTGATCAGGGGCCGGACCCGCGCGGGCCCGGCCCCGTTGGCGTGTCAGTTCTCGGTCGGCATCGTCTGTTCGCCCTGATGGGCCTTCTCGATCAGATTCTGCTTCGGCCCGGTGAACCACTTGCGAGCGCTCGCGAACCACCAGATCGTGGCGAAGGCCAGCACGACGGCCACGGCGACGATCGTGTAGTTGAAGTTGGCCGCGGTGATCGGGCTGGCCGTCGGCAGGACGAACAGCACGCAGATGATCCCGACCCAGACGATCGCGATCCACCCGACCGCGGCGCTCCACCGGCCCAGGTGCCACGGGCCCCGCTCGAAGTCCGGGTTCATCCGGCGCAGGAACACCGGCATGACGTACGCGATGTAGAGCCCGATGACGGCGACCGAGGTGGCCGCCAGGTAGGCCGTCGTGTTCCACAGCGACGGCAGCACCAGCAGGATGGACAGGGTCACGCAGAGCCAGATCGAGTTGGTCGGGGTTCCCGTACGCGAGTTGACCTGCTTCCACAGCCGCGAGCCGGGCAGCGCGCCGTCGCGGGCGAAGGCGTACGACATCCGCGAGTTCGCGGTCACCGAGGCCATGCCGCAGAACCACTGCGCGACCATGCAGATGAAGAGCAGGAACGTGCCCGTGTTGTGGCCGGCGGCGTCGATGAAGATCTGCGCGGGCGGCAGGCCCAGTTCGGTGGTCCGCTGCGCCTCGTAGTCCTGGATCGACCAGGTGATCGCGAACAGCAGCACGAACCCGGCGATCACCGAGACGACCACCGACAGGACGATGCCGCGCGGGGCGGCCCGGGCGGCGTCGTGCGTCTCCTCGGCCACGTGGGCCGAGGCGTCGTAGCCGGTGTAGGTGTACTGGGCCATCAGCAGGCCGACGAGGACGGCGTACACACCCGCCCCGGCGAACGTGAAGCCGGTGGCGTTGTGGACCTCGGTGAACACCTCGGAGATCGGCTTGTGGGTGTCCGGCACGATCGCCAGCACGCCCACGATCACGGCCACGCCGACGAGGTGCCACCAGGCGCTGACGTCCGAGAGCAGCCGCACCAGGTTGACGCCGAAGGTGTTCAGCAGGCCGTGCACGACGATGATGACCAGGAAGATCAGGAACGTCCGCCCGGTCGTGACCTCCATGTCGAAGGTCAGGCTGAGGAAGGCCGACGTGGTGATGGCCGCGCCGAAGTCGATAGCGGCGGTGACGGCCACCTCGCCCAGGAAGTTGAACCAGCCGACGAACCACGCCCAGGCGGCCTTGTTGCGTTTGGCCAGCGCCGCCGCCCACCAGTAGAGCGCGCCGGCGGTCGGATAGGCCGAGCAGACCTCGGCCATGGCCAGCGCCACGAAGGTGACCATGATGCCGACGAACAGCCAGCCCAGGGTGATGGCGATCGGGCCGCCGGCGGTCATGGCGATCCCGTACGAGGTGATCGCGCCGGCCAGAATGGAAATGATCGAGAAGGAGACCGCGAAGTTCGAGAAGCCGGACAGTCGGCGATGCAGTTCCTGCTGGTAGCCGAGTTGGGCAAGGCGTTCTTCGTCGGTGCTGGGTGCGGGGTTGACGCTCATGTGCGGCTCCCTTACCGAGGGGTTGCTGTGACCGGGGCCACGGCGTGCCGTGATGATCTCCCCGCTGTGTTACGCACGTCAATGCACAGAGTTAATTGCGTTGCCCGGCCCTCGGCGCGGACGGCACACTCGTAGCCATGACAGGGCGTCGGAAGACCTCAGTACGAGCCCTGCCGGTGTTCTGACGCCGACTCTCATCTCGGCGCGCGAGCCCTCGGCAGGCTTCGCGAACACCCGGGCCGCCGGAAGGCGCCCGACCCGCGGCGGCGCGGGGCGCGGTCACCTCTCTCTCACGCGGCATCGCCGCGCCACGCGCCCGTCCCGTGCCGCCGCACTCCCCCGATCGGGTCCCCGCCACGCCGGGCGACTCCTTCCCCATGGCCCTCGCCTCCCCCTTCTTCACCTGCGACAACGCGGATCACGGCGACGATTTGTCCAAAAAATCTGCAGCGCCGGTACTAGAAATCCGAGCCTGATCGGAATACAGTTTCTGGAGTCGGCCACGCACAGCCGACACGCAATCGCAGACCCTGAGTTGGCTAAGGAGGACGAGATACCGCAGCAACGCGCAAGCTCAACGTCCCCGACCCGACAAGAGGTGATCGCAGCCGATGCCCATCACTCAGGTGGTCCGCTAGCGGCACGCAGGCGGACGACCGAATGCGCCGGCGACGGCCGGCACCAGAATTGAAAAGCCAAGGCCCCGGTTACCCGCCGGGGCCTTGGATTGCGTACCGGTAACCCCGGACGCACCCGCTTGACCCCCCGGAAGGGCACGATGAGCACGACCTTCGACGACGCCGACTTCCCGGCGTACACGATGGGCCGCGCCGCCGAAATGATTGGCGTGACCCCCGCTTTCCTCCGCAGTCTGGGCACCGTCGGCCTGCTCGAGCCCGAGCGCTCCCACGGCGGCCACCGCCGCTACTCCCGCCACCAGCTCCAGCTGGCCCAGCGCGTGCGCCAGCTCCTCGACGAGGGCTATCTGCTGACCGCCGCCTGCCGCATCGTCACCCTCGAGGACAGGCTGGCCGCGGCCCACCGCCGGATCGTCGAGCTGGGTGGCGAGCTCACCCCCGACGACGACGCCGACATTCCCACCCAAACCCATCCCGACATCGCCAAGACGCGGTATTTCCGCGCGACCTGACGTCGCGAAAACCGCCGTCGTCCGAGGCCACGGGCGTGTGGCAGGCTCAGCACATGCCCAGCCTCGACGACTGGCGACGACCGGGGCCGACCCCTCGGCAACGCCGCATCGACCTTGTCATCGGCCTCGTCGTGGTCGCCGCCGCCCTGCTCTACGTGATGCTGTCGCGCAGTGTCGGCCAGTTCGTGTGGGGCGTCGAGCGCAGCGCCTTCGAGCATCTCGCCTTCTCGTTCGCGATCACGTTCCCGCTGATCTGGCGGCGCAGCCATCCCAGCGCCGTCCTGCTGGTCACGGCCGTCGTCTTCATCGCGGGCCAGGTCCGTGAGGCTCAGGAGATCCAGTTCGCCTCGGGCGCGATCTTCGCGGCGATCTACGCCGAGGGCGCGTGGGGCCGCGACCACGCGCGCGCCCGCTGGCTGCGCGTCGGCGTGATCGGCGCGATGTTCGGCTGGCTGGCCGTGGCGTGGCTGCTGGCCGTCGACGGCATCCCCGAGGACGCGTTCGCCGACGGCACGGGTGAGCTGCCGCCCCTGCTCTCGGCCCTGGTCAGCCAGGTGCTCATGAACGTCGTGGTGTTCGGCTTCGCGTATTTCTTCGGCGAGATCGCGTGGCTGGCCGCGCGGCGCGAGGCCGTGCTGGTCGACCAGGCCGAGCAGCTGCGGCAGGCCCGGGCCGTGGCCGGGGAGCAGGCGGTTGTCACCGAGCGGCTGCGGATCGCCCGCGAGCTGCACGACGTCGTGGCCCACCACGTCTCGGTCATGGGCATCCAGGCCGCGGCCGCCCGCCGGGCGATGGACCGCAACGCCGAGACCGCGCGCGACTCGCTGAGCGCCGTCGAGGAGAGCGCCCGGACGGCGGTGGACGAGCTCCAGCGCATGCTGGGCGCGCTGCGCACCTCCGACGAGCCGGTGACCGCGCCCAGCCCCGGCGTCGAGCGGGTCGAAGAGCTGCTCGACCGGGTCAGCGACGCCGGGCTCACGCCGCACTTCGCGGTCTTCGGCACCCCGGCTCCGCTGCCCGCCTCGACGTCCCAGACCGCGTACCGGATCGTGCAGGAGGCGGTCACCAACGCGCTCAAGCACGCCGGGGCCTCGACGATCGACGTGCGGATCCGCTATCACGCCCGGGAACTGGAGATCGACGTGGCCGACGACGGGCGGGGCGCGACCACGTCCACCGGCGGGATGGGGCTGATCGGCATGCGCGAGCGGGTGGGGCTGCTCGGTGGCACGGTCGAGGCCGGAAACCGGACGGGCGATCCGGGCGGCTTCCGGGTGCGGGCCCGGCTGCCGATCGCCGCCGTGGCGCCGGCCCAGCGCACGAGCGGCGAACCGGTGGTGGCGTCGTGATCCGGGTCCTCCTCGCGGACGACCACCGGCTGGTGCGTACGGGCTTCCGGGTGATCCTCGGCATGGAGGACGACATCGAGGTGGTCGGCGAGGCCGAGGACGGCGCCCAGGCCGTCGACGCGACCGCGCGGCATGCGCCCGACGTCGTGCTGATGGACGTCGAGATGCCCGGCATGGACGGCCTGGAGGCGACCCGCCGCATCGTCGCGGCCGGGGGCGGCCCGTCGGTGCTGATCCTGACCACGTTCGACCGCGACGACTACCTGTTCGCGGCGCTCGAGGCGGGCGCGAGCGGGTTCCTGCTCAAGAACAGCTCGCCGGAATCGCTGGTCGAGGCCGTACGGGTGGTCGCGCGGGGCGACGCGCTGCTGGCTCCCGAGATCACGCGCCGGGTGATCTCGGCGTTCGCCCGGCCGGGCGCCGTGCGGGCCGAACCGGCGGCCCGCCTCGACGAGCTGACCCCGCGCGAGCACGAGGTGCTGGTCGCGCTGGCCGGAGGGGCCACCAACGCCGAGATCGCGGCGTCGCTGCACCTCGGCGAGACCACGGTCAAGACCCATGTGAGCCGGGTGCTGACCAAGCTCGGGGCGCGGGATCGCACCCAGGCCGTCGTGTTGGCGTACGAGCTCGGGGTGGTCCGCCCGGGCGGATAGTCCTCCTTGCGGAGGACCCGGCCGGTCCTGCTTGAGCCGGACGTTTTTCCGGGCCGGATTGCCTAGCGTCTCTGGGTATGACCACCGTGCTGAACGTCGATTCCGTCAGCCGCAGCTTCGGTGACCGGGCAGTTCTCAAGAACGTCTCGTTCGCCGTGGGCGGCGGCAAGCTGACCGGGTTCGTCGGTGCGAACGGCGCCGGCAAGACCACCACCATGCGGATCATCCTCGGGGTCCTGGCCGCCGACACCGGCGAGGTGACCCTGGGCGGCGAGCCGCTGACCCGCGCGATCCGGCAGCGCTTCGGATACATGCCCGAGGAACGCGGCCTGTACCCGAAGATGACCGTTCAGGAGCAGATCGTCTATCTCGGCCGCCTGCACGGCCTGAGCGGCGCCGCGGCCGAAGATCGTACGAAAAAGCTCTTGGAACGCCTCGGGCTCGGCGAACGGGCCGACGAGAAGGTGGAGAAGCTGTCGCTCGGCAACCAGCAGCGTGCCCAGGTGGCCGCCGCGCTCGTGCACGACCCCGAGGTGCTGGTGCTCGACGAGCCGTTCTCGGGCCTCGACCCGATCGCCGTCGAGACGATGGTCGAGGTGCTGCGCGACCGGGCCGCGTCCGGGGCGCCGGTGCTGTTCTCGAGCCACCAGCTGGAACTGGTCGAGCGGCTGTGCGACGACCTCGTGATCATCGCCGACGGCGAGATCCGGGCGGCCGGCGACCGCGCCGCGCTGCGCTCCCAGCACGCCGAACCGCGCTACCAACTGCTGGTCGACACCGACGCCGGCTGGCTGCGCGACGAGCCCGGGGTGACGCTGATCGACCTCGACGGTCCCCGGGCCGTCTACCGGCTGGAGGCCGGCTTCGACGACCAGAAGGTGCTGCTGGCCGCGCTCGAACGGGGCCCGGTGCGGTCGTTCGGCCCGGTCGTCCCGACCCTGACCGAGATCTTCCGAGAGGTCATCCGATGAGCACCTACGAGGCCGCCAAGGTCGTCGCCGCCCGCGAGCTCCGGGTCAAGCTGCGCGACAAGACGTTCCTGTTCAGCACCGCGTTCTTCCTGCTGTTCTCGATCGCGGTGACGGTGCTGCCGGCCGTGTTCTCGGGCGGGCCGGACTCCGTCGCGGTCGCCGACCGGGCCACCGCCGCGAAGCTGCAGCAGGCCGACCTCGAGGTGCGGGTGGTGGCCGACGACGCGACCGCCGAGCAGTTGCTGCGCGACGGCGACGTGGACGCCGCGGTGGTGTCCGGGCCCGAGGTGCTGAGCATGTCCGACCGGCCGGGCGACGTGGTCCAGGCGCTGAGCACGTCCCCGCCCGTACGCCTCCTGGACGCCGACGCCGTGGACCCGTTCCTGGCCTACATCGTCCCGTTCGCGCTGGCCTTCGTCTTCTTCTTCACGTCGTTCCTGTTCGGCCTGCAGATCGCGCAGAGCGTCACCGAGGAGAAGCAGACCCGGATCGTCGAGATCCTGGTGGCCAGCGTCCCGACCCGCGCCCTGCTGGCCGGCAAGGTGGCCGCGCTCTCGCTGCTGGCCTTCGTCCAGGTCGCCCTGATCGCGATCGTGACGCTGGTCGGATCGCGGCTGGCCGGGCTGGACAGCGGCGTGCTGCGGCTGCTCGAACCGACGATCGGCTGGTTCGTCGCGTTCTTCGTGGTCGGCTTCGTGATGCTGGCCGCGCTGTGGGCCGGCGTGGGCGCGATGGCGTCGCGGCCCGAGGAGCTGAGCAGCTCGTCGCAGCCGGTGCAGATGGCCGTCATGCTGCCGTTCTTCGCGGTCATCTTCTTTGGCGAGAACGACCTCGTGATGCGCATCCTGTCGTACATCCCGATCTCGGCGCCGGTCGCGATGCCCGTCCGCATCTTCAACGGGGACGCCGCCCTGTGGGAGCCGATCGTCGCGCTCGTCGTCATGGCCGTCACCGCGGCCGGCCTGCTCGCCATCGGCACCCGGATCTACGAGGGTTCGCTGCTGCGCACCAACGGCCGCACCTCGTGGGCAACGGCGTGGCGCTCGAACGCTACGTCGTAGTTCCGACCCGCCGCACGATCGCCAGGAGCGACTCCTCGACGTCCTCGAGGGGTCGCTCCGGCGTGAAGACCAGCCAGTCGACCGCCACGACCAGCCCGACGCCGAACAGCGCGGACGAGGCCACCCGGACGTCGAGGTCGGCCGGCAGGTCACCGGAGTCGACACCGGCCTGCACGGTCTCGGCGATCACGCCGATCGCCTGCTCGCGCAGCAGCACCAGGGTCTGCTGCCACTCCCGGTTGGTGCGCCACATCTCCGACAGCAGCAGTTGCGCGAAGGCGCGGTATCGCCGGATGTATTCGAGTTGGCTGCGGATCAGGGCGGCCACCGCCTCGCGCGGGGGCAGCCCCTCCACCGCCGCCCGGAACTCGCCGGTGAGCAGGCCGATGCCGTGCCGCAGCAACTCCTCGAACAAGTCGGTCTTCGACTTGAAGTTGTAATAGACCGTGCCCTTGGCGACCCGGGCCCGCAGCGCGATGTCGTCCACCGTCGTGGCCGAGAACCCCTGCTCGGCGATCAGCTCCACGGCCGCCTCGAACAGCCGTTGCCGGGTGTCCTCCCGCCGCCGCGCCCGCCCGTCCGTCGTCACCATGACAGTGTTTCAGAGCACCAGTTCGGGGTGCAGGTCGCTCATGGTCAGACGCCTGCTTCGCCGGGCCGCCAGCAAGGTCAGGGTCAAGGCCCCCAGCCCGTACGCCACCAGCACCGCGACCCCCTGCCCGACGGTGCCCCACGGGCCGCCGTCGATGGTGTGCCGCGCGGCCTGGACGACGTACGTCATCGGGAGCAGGGGGTGGATCGCCTGGAAGAACCCGGGCGAGGTCTGCACCGGATAGGTGCCACCCGACGAGGTGAGCTGCAGCATCAGCAGCGCGAGGGCGAGAATCCGTCCCGGGGCGCCGAATGCCGCGCCGAGCAACTGCATGATCGCCGCGAACACGGCCGAGGTCAGCGCGAGCAAGCCCCACGTGGCCGCCGGGTGCACCGGGTCGAGCCCCAGCGCGAAATGCACCACGAGGAACAACAGCGTGGCCTGCACGAGCCCGACCGCGACCGCGGGCAGCAGCCCGGCCAGCGCGACCCGATAGGTGGGCGCCTCGCTGACCAGGTAGCGGCGGTTGAGCGGCCGCAGCACCATAAAGGAGATCATCGCGCCGACCCAGAGGGCCAGGGCCAGGAAGTAGGGCGCGAACCCGACCCCGTACGTGGCGGCGGGATGCCGGACGCTGCGGTCGAGCGACACCGGATCGGCCAGCACGTCCGCGCGGTGGCTCGGATCGTCGCCGTAGCCCGGAATCCGCCC
Organism: Actinoplanes sp. NPDC021490; assembly: GCF_055562135.1. Classification (NCBI taxonomy): domain Bacteria; kingdom Bacillati; phylum Actinomycetota; class Actinomycetes; order Micromonosporales; family Micromonosporaceae; genus Actinoplanes; species Actinoplanes sp. NPDC021490. The sequence goes on along the minus strand of NZ_JBVHFW010000012.1, from coordinate 173,165 downwards.
GGCCCCGTCGGCCAGCCCCGAGGCCAGCTGCTCGGCCCCGCCCTGCAGGTCACCCAGCCCGTCGGCCAGCCGATGCCCGCCGCCGGCCAGCGTGGACAGACCGCCCGACAGCTCGCGGGCGCCCGACGAGAGCCGATAGAGGCCGCCCTGCAGACTCTTCGCGCCCTGCTCGGCCTGCGCGGTGCCGGCCTGCAGCTGTCCCGCGCCCGAGGCGAGCCGGTCGAGCCCCGCGGCGAGCTGGTCCACCCGCGTACGGGCCGCTTGCACGTCGTCCGCGAGGTGCGGCGCCGCGTCCTCGATCTGCCGGGCCGTGGCCGCGACCTGCCTCAGCTCGGTCCTCAACCCGGCCTACTTGTTTACTTGGATCTACGACCGCAGCCCGGCCAGGCTGGGTCGAGGTAGCCGGCGGGATCGCTCTCATTTCGGCTGTCCATCCGGGTCTGTGGGTGTGACTCTCATTTGGCATGCGCCCGCCGGCTACCGCCCGGGGAGTGGCTCGAGAGAGGTATGTGCCAGCTCAAAGTAGCTTTGCCCTCCCTGTACGGCATCGAGATGTGAACAGCCACAGGGAGGTACCAGCGCATGAGTCGGGTCGTGATCGGGATGGATCCGCACAAGCGGTCGGCCACGATCGAGGCCATCAACGAGCAAGAGGAAGTCCTAGCCGGCGGCCGTTTCGACACTGACGCCGAGGGCTACCAGCAGATGCTCGCAGCTGGTCGCGCGTTCACCGACCGGGTCTGGGCGGTCGAAGGCTGCTACGGCATCGGCCGGCACATCGCCCAGCGTCTGGTCGCCGACGGCGAAGCCGTGCTCGACGTCCCGGCGAAACTGTCGGCCCGGGTGCGGGTCTTCGACACCGGCCAAGGCCGCAAGACCGACCCGGTCGACGCGCACAGCGTGGCGGTCGCCGGGCTGCGCAGCCAAGGTTTGCGCCCTGTCGCCCCGGACGACGTCACCGTCGTGGTGCGCCTGCTGGTCGACCGCCGCGACGAACTCGGCCGGGCCCGCACCGACATCATCAGCCGCATCCACCAGCTGCTGCTGCAACTCATCCCTGGCGGCGCGAAGAAGTTCCTCACCCGCGGCCAGGCCAGCTACCTGCTGCGCACCGCACCCGAACCGGACGGCATAGTCGCCCGGACCCGCCACGATCTGGCCCGCGAACTCATCGAAGAACTCACCACGATCGACGCCAAGATCCGGGCAGCCGACAAGCAACTGCGCCAGCTCGTCACCGAACACGGCAGCACCCTCACCGAACTGCACGGCATCGGCCCGTCCGGCGCCGCCCGCCTGATCGGCGACATCGGTGACATCCGCCGGTTCCCCACCCCGGCGCACTTCGCCTCCTGGAACGGCACCGCGCCGCTCGAAGCGTCCTCCGGCGACCAACGCCGCCACCGGCTCTCCCGCGCCGGTAACCGGCGCATCAACCGTGCCCTGCACATCATGGCCATCGTCCAGCTACGCCGCGACACCCCCGGCCGCGCCTACTACCGGCGCCGCCTCACCGAAGGCAAAACCACCATGGAAGCGCTCCGCGCTCTCAAACGCCACCTGTCCGACGTCGTCTACAAACGGATGCTCCACGACGCCACAACGCGCCAAGCTGGCGAAACGGGTCCGGGAGGACACTCGGGAGCGACTCTGCAATCCAGCGCGGACGGCCTGATCCCGACAGCCGCCTCTTCGGACAAGTCACAACCCGGACCCGCCACCAGAAAGCCTAAAACAAAGTCGTCATGATCCCTTGACCTAGAGGGGAACCAGATCCGCGTCGTCGATCTGCGACCGCACCTGCCGGGCGTGGCTGACCAGCCGGGCGGCCAGGGCCCGGGCCTCGGTCACGCCCTCGGTGTCGTCGGGGAGCCCGTCCAAGTAGTCCTGCAACTGTTCGGCGTCGCGGACGGCCCGGTCGGCGGCGTTGCCGATCGCCCCGATGTTGGCGGCCAGGCTGTCGGCCCCGCGAGCGACCAGGTTGGCCGCGTCCTCGATCCGCTGGGCGTTGTCGCGCAGCAGCGGCTCCGCCTTGTCGGCGGCCGCATCAACGGCACCGGCCAGCTGCCGCCCGCCCGTCGCCGCCTGCCGGGTGCCGTCGGCCAGCTGCCGCGCGCCCGCGTTGAGCTGATCCAGCCCGTCGGCCAGATCCCCGGTCGCGCCGGCCGCCGTGCCGAGCCCGCTCTCCAGCCGGTTCGCCCCGCCGCGGGCATCGTCCAGCCCACCGGCCAGCCGATCGGCTCCCGACTCGGCGCTGTCCGCCCCGTCCCGCAGTTTCCCGGCCCCGTCGGCGGCCTGCTGCGTCTGCTGCTTGAGGTCGGTGAACCCGATCAGCATCTTGTCGAAATACCCCGCCGAGGCACTGCTCGCGGCGGCCGCCCGCACCTCGTCGAACGCGGTGCGCGCGAACACCCCGCTCAGATAGTTGGTGGCGTCGTCGCTGACCGCCACCAGCCGGGCCGCCCGCGGTTGCTCATCCTGGTCGGGCCCGCTGACCAGGTTCCGCGAGAAGTCCGCCGGAATCCGGAGCATGAGCTGATAGCGGCCGTCGGCCAGCCCCTTTTCGGCGCCCGCCTCGTCGGTGACGTCCCAGTCGAAAACCTCACGCTCGACAAGCTCGTTCCCGAGATCCTTACCGGCGTGCACCTTGGTGCCGTCCGTAGCGGTAGCCGCCCGATCCTCCACAACTAGCGCCGCGGGAATGTGATCGAGCCGGCCGTACGGGTCCCAGAACGCATAGAGGTAGAGCGCCCCGTAGAGCAGCGGAATGACCGCCAGGGTGGCGAGGGCGGCCCGGGTGAGTCTTCCCCGCAGGAACCGCCGCAGCTCGAGCCCGGCCAACGACAAAGTGGACAGCCCGTTCACCGTCCCACCCCTTCCCCACCATCCGCCACGTCCCCCACCGGCGCCGATCTCCCGGCCGCCTTGTCCCGCTCAGAGCCCACGCCCAGCTCCTCGTCCTCGCTGGCATCGGCCGGGGCCAGCTCAGACCCGACGCCCACCTGCTCGGCGTCCTTCGCCTCAGAGCTACCGCCCGCCTGGACCGCGTCTGCGTTGGCGTCCACCGCATCGGAGCCCACGTCGACCTGCGCTGCATCCGAGCCGGCGTTCTCAAACTCAGACGCAGCATCTACCTGCGCCGCGTTCTCCTCCTGAGAGCGCGCGTCCCCCTCCCCCAGGTCCTCCCTCGCCGGGCCGGCCTCGGCCTCTGCCGCCGAAGGCCCCCACCCTGAGTCCGCCTGCCACTCCGGGTCCGGCTTGAGGTTTGGCGATTTGTGAGGTTGTGCGTCATCAGGGGCGAGATGGATCACCGTCGAGTAGTCGGCAGGCAACACCTCGCGGGCGGTCACGATTACTGCCACCCCGCGGGCTGTGGTTTCGGTGATCAGTTGGCGTAGGGCGGCCTGCTCGTGGGCGTCCAGGCCGTCGTCGAGGCCGTCGAGCGCGATCACGGCCGGGGCGGCGAGCTCGGCCAGGAGCAGACCGAGGACCTGTTTCTCGTACGGGGAAAGCTCCTGACCCTGCTTGTGCGGATCGAGACCCCGCAACGGGACCGCAGCCGCCTCGGATCGGGGGCGGCCGAGCAGGGCCAGCCGCTCGCGGACGTGCTCGGTGACGGTGAAGACAGGTTCGGGCGCCGACACCTCGGGCACGTAGCCGAGGGACGCGCGGCCATTGATCTCGACGCGGCCGGTCGCCAGACGGAAGCGCCGGGCCAGGGCCAGCAGCAACGTCGTGCGGCCGCTGCCGGGCGGGCCGACCACGGCGACCAGATCGCCGGGCTCAATCGTCACGTCGAGATCGCGGAACAGCCACGGATCACCCCCGCGGCGTCGTCGGTGGCGCCGGCGGACGCCCGCCCCGCGCGCGGTGAGAACCGGCATGGCCGCCTCGCAAAGTTAGACTGACTGGTCAGTTCAAAAAGATAGCTCCCACATTGATCGATGCCACGCCCCGGTGGTGGACCTCACTGCCGCGCCAGGGCAGGATCGTGGTCATGTCGATGCGATGGGGCATGACCGTTCCCCTGAGCGGGATCCCGCTCTCCGACCATGCCGCCGCGTTCGCCGCGCTGGGCGACGCCGGCTTCACCGACCTGTGGTCGTCGGAGGTGGCCGGCTCCGACGCGTTCACCCCGCTGACTCTGGCCGCGGCCTGGGCGCCGCAGTTCCGGCTGGGCACGGCGATCGCGCCCGTCTTCACCCGCGGTCCCGGCCTGCTCGCGATGACCGCGGCCGCGCTGGCCGAGGCCGCCCCGGGCCGGTTCCAGCTGGGCATCGGCGCTTCGTCCCCGGTCGTGGTGGGCGATTGGAACGCGGCCGAGTTCACCGAGCCGTTCCAGCGCAGCCGCGACATGCTGCGCTTCCTGCGGGCGGCGCTCGCCGGTGAGCTCGTCGACAAGCAGTTCGAGACCTTCGCCGTACGCCGGTTCCGGCTCGAACGGCCACCCGCGGTCCCGCCGCAGGTGCTGCTGGCCGCGCTGCGCCCCGGCATGCTCCGCCTGGCCGCCGCCGAGGCCGACGGCGTGATCCTGAACTGGCTCTCCCCGGCCGACGTCACGACGGCCCTGGCCGAGGTAAAGACCGACAAACCGGACTTCGACGTGGCCGCCCGGATCTTCGTCTGCCCCACCGACGACTCCGACCATGCACGCCGGATCGGCCGTCGCATGATCGCCGCCTACCTGACCGTTCCCGCGTACGCCGAGTTCCACCGCTGGCTCGGTCGCGGCGACATTCTGGCCCCGATGTGGCAGGCCTGGTCGTCCGGCGACCGCAAGGCGGCCCTGGCCGCGATCCCCGATTCCGTCGTCGACGACCTGATCGTGCACGGCTCCCCCGACGAGTGCCGGGCCAAGGTCGAGGCGTACGTGGCCGCGGGCATCACCGTCCCCGCGATGGCCCTGCTCCCGACGCCGGTTTTGGAGTCCGGCGACGCCGCCGCGATCGTCGGCGTGCTGACCGCGCTGGGCCGCTGACCGGGGGATATTCGTGCAGGACGGCGGGAGTACGGGACAGTCGGGCTGATTGCCGGTGCCCCTGGGGCGCATGGGGAAACTACGATGCGGCGCATGGCATTGATCCACAAGGCGACTTTGAGTCCCACCAAGGTTGAACTGCTGGCGGCGTGGCTCCCGAGCCGCTCGTGGTATCAGGGCACCGCCGGCGCCGCGGTCGAACGGGTGGCGTCCTACCGGTTCGACGACCCCGAAGGCGAGGTCGGCATCGAAACGCTGCTGGTCAAGGCGGGCGAGGGGCCGACCTACCAGGTCCCGCTGACCTACCGCCCGGCCCCGCTCGAGGGCGGCGACGAGTGGCTGGTCGGCACCACCGAGCATTCGGTCCTGGGCCGGCGCTGGGTGTACGACGGCACCGGCGACGTCGTCTACGCCGAAGCACTCGCCCAGGCCCTGCTCACCGGCAGCGGCCAGGCCCAGGAATACATCGAAACCGACGGCCACCTGGAGCCCCGCCAGCCCAGCATGACCATCACCACCAGCCTGATCAACGAGTTCGCCGAGGCCCGGGCGGTCACGGCGATCATCCACGTCGACCCGGCCAACCCGACAGTCATCGAAACCGACAAACTGACCCTGACCATCCCCCGCATCCTCGACCGGGCAGTCTCCCACCCCGGAGCCATCCTCTTCGGCACGTGGCAGTCCGAGCCCGCTTCGGTTCCCCTGGCGTTCGCCCTTCCCCGCTGACCCCTCGGCGCCCCAACTCCCCCTTCCCCGTCCAAAGCCCGCGCAGCCCGACGAAGCCGCACCCCGCGCCGCCGCGCCAGCGCCTCTTCCCCGCGACACCAGGGGCCGATCCCGCCGCAGGTCTCCGACCCGGGATCGGCCCCTGGTGTTCGCCTTTGACCGGTACGGAAACGGCTCAGCGTCCCGCACAGCCTCGATCCGCAGAGCCGCGCCTCACACAGCCTCGTGCCGCACAGCCTCACCTCGCACCGGCTCGGCGGCGGCTGGACCCTCGGAGCCGGAGGCCAGATGAACCTATGGCCGCCCGCCGACCAACATCACACGACACTAATACCGCCGATGCATCCTGCATTCGAACAGCCGGGCTGGCGGCCCATCAGGCAAGACCGCCAGCGGTAGGTTGCGGCAGAATCAAATGGGCAGCCCGGCCTTTCCAAAGCTCAGCGGATCGCGGTCGTCCCGCGCTCGATTCTCTCGGGCACAACAGAGCCACCGGAAGGACCGCGAGCACCGGGCGCGTTGAGTCAATCCGGGCCGACGGCCGGGGACGGCCTGTTGTTGCAGGCGGCGGCTCCGCAGCGGCGGGGACGCGGCGTTGCGGTTGGGGGCTGGGCTTCCGCGTACGCCCAAAAAAGCCGTCACGAACGCGGAAAGCGCTCCCAAAAACCGGGAGCGCCAGAAACGCGGAAAGCGCACCCACAACCGGGGTGCGCTTTCCGGGATCGAGTCACTCGCCGTCGGCGAGGATGGCGTACAGCTTGCGCTTCGTCTCGTTCAGGATTTCGAGGGCTCGCTGGCGCTGTTCGGGGGTGCCGTTGAAGCCGACCTGCTTGAGGGCTCCCATGATGCCGACCGCCGCGTCGCGGAAGTCTTGCACCTGCGACATGGTGTCGTCGCCGATGCTGGCCCACGGGGGGTTCTGCGCGGTGGCCTCGGCCTCGGTGCGGCCGGCCTCGGTCAGGCGGTAGCTCTTGCGGCTGCCCTCGGACTCCGGCTCGATCAGGCCCTCGTCCTCCAGCAGCTGCAGCGTCGGGTAGATCGAGCCGGGGCTCGGCCGCCAGATGCCGTTGGTGCGGGAGTCGAGCTCCTGGATCATCTCGTAGCCGTGCATGGGCCGCTCGAGGAGCAGCGCCAGGACGGCCGTGCGGACGTTGGGGCGACCGCCTCGCCCGCCTCGACGGGAGCCGCCACGTCCGCCGGGACCCCACGGGCCGCCGGGATTGAAGTCGCCGGGGCCGCCGAACGGAAAGCCGGGCGGGAAGGTGAAACCGCGGTGACGGAAGCCCTGCGGGCCGGGATGCTGGTACCTCATGACTATCTCCGATCTGTTGGCGATAGTTAGACGATATATCGCCAACGTGTCGGCGACAAGGGTTTCTTTGGCAGACCGGGGTCGCGATGGGTGTGGGGGGCCGCTGATCTGGCAATGTGATAGCTGTGCTGACGGTGCCGATTCGCCAGCTCGGTGAGACCGAGCGCGCGCAGGTCGAGAAGATCCTCGATCGCGACCCCTACGCCGGCGCTCAGATTGCCGAGCGGGTGGCCGCCCATGGGCTCAACTGGTGGCGCTCGGACGGGCGGATCTTCGGGTATGGTCCCGGCCGCCGCGTCGAGTCGCTGATCTGGTCGGGAGCCCACCTCGTGCCGGTGTGCACCACGCCCGCCGCCACCGCCGCGTTCGCCGAGATGCTCGGGGCCGAGCCGCGCATCTGCTCGTCGATCATCGGACGCTCCGACGCAGTGCTCGACCTGTGGGACCGGCTCGGCGGCCATTGGGGGCGCGCCCGCGACATCCGCCCCAACCAGCCGCTGATGGTGGCCGACCGCGACCCGATCATCCCCGCCGACCCCGAAGTCCGGCTCGTACGACCCAACGAGGTCGACGCGCTCTTCCCGGCCGCCGTCGCGATGTACACGGAGGAAGTCGGCGTCTCCCCCCTGCTCGACGACGGCGGCCGCGGTTACCGTCGGCGCATCGTCGAGCTGGTCAAGGGCAAGCGCGCCTACGCCCGGTTCGTCGGCGACCGCGTCATCTTCAAGGCCGAGCTGGCCATCGTGACCAACCGGACAACCCAGGTGCAGGGCGTCTGGGTCGACCCGGAGTTCCGCGGCCGAGGCTTGGCCGCCCCGGCGATGGCCACTGTCGTACGCGACGCATTGCGCCGGGTGTCACCCACCGTGAGCCTCTACGTGAACGACTACAACGCGGCAGCACGGCGCGTCTACGCACGGTGCGGGTTCGCGTCGGCCGGCTCGTTCGCGACGGTGCTGTTCTAAAAATCAACACCGTTTGCCCGTACGAGTCGTGGCCGCAAGACAGAAGCACCATTCAGGTCCCGCCGCTCCGGACGGGCTGGGTGCAACGAGAGGCCGTCCCCCGCTACCGGCGGCGTGGTGGGAACTGCAGCGTGCCGAACCCGGCAACACGGTGGCTCCAGTAACGCCGTGAACCCAGTGACACCGCGAACCCGGTAACGCGGTGAATCCAGAAACGCCGTGTATCTAGGAACGCCGTGTATCTAGGAACGCCGTGACTTGGGTGAGGCCGTCGACCCAGCAGCGCCGTGGATCCGGTGACGCCGTGGATCCGGTGACGCCGTGAACTGGTGACGCCGTGAATCTGGTGACGCCGTGAATCTGGTGACGCCGTGAATCCGGTGACGCCGCGGATCCGGTGACGCCGCGGATCCGGTGACGCTATGAACCCAGTAACGCGGCGAACCCAGAAACGCCGTGTATCTAGAAACGCCGTGACTCTGGTGAGGCCGTCGACCCAGCAGCGCCGTGAACCCAGTAACGCGGTGAATCTGGTGACGCCGTGAATCCGGTGACGCCGTGAATCTGGTGACGCCGTGCAACCGGGGACAGAGGAATTCGGTGGGGCTGTCGGGGCTGACGCAGAATGGCCCCGCCGTCAGGACGGCGAGGCCATTCGTGGTTGAGCTGCGTCAGGGTATCTTGCGAGTGGCGTCAGTGGACCGTGACCTGAGGGCCGGGGAGGAGGTCGCGGAGTTCTTCGGGGAGGTCGGCGCCCATTTCGTCGGCCAGGCGCAGGGCCTCTTCGATCAGGGTTTCGACGATGATGGACTCGGGGACGGTCTTGATGACCTGGCCCTTGACGAAGATCTGGCCCTTGCCGTTGCCGGAGGCGACACCGAGGTCGGCCTCGCGCGCCTCGCCGGGGCCGTTGACGACGCAGCCCATGACGGCGACGCGGAGCGGCACGGGCAGGCCCTCGAGGCCGGCGGTGACCTGCTCGGCCAGCGTGTAGACGTCGACCTGGGCGCGGCCGCAGGAGGGGCACGAGACGATCTCGAGGCCTCGCTCGCGCAGGCCCAGGGACTCGAGGATCTGCTGGCCGACCTTGATTTCTTCGACCGGCGGGGCCGACAGGGACACGCGGATCGTGTCGCCGATGCCCTCGGCCAGCAGGGCGCCGAAAGCGACCGAGCTCTTGATCGTGCCCTGGAACGCGGGGCCGGCCTCGGTGACGCCCAGGTGCAGCGGGTAGTCGCACTGCTCGGCCAGCTGGCGGTAGGCCCGGATCATGACGACCGGGTCGTTGTGCTTGACCGAGATCTTGATGTCGCGGAAGCCGTGCTCCTCGAACAGCGAGCACTCCCACAGCGCCGACTCGACCAGCGCTTCGGCGGTGGCCTTGCCGTACTTCTGCAGCAGCCGCTTGTCGAGGGAGCCGGCGTTCACGCCGATGCGGATCGGCACGCCCGCGTCGGAGGCCGCCTTGGCGATCTCTTTGACCTTGTCGTCGAACTGGCGGATGTTGCCGGGGTTGACCCGGACGGCCGCGCAGCCGGCGTCGATGGCCGCGAACACGTACTTCGGCTGGAAGTGGATGTCGGCGATCACCGGGATCTGCGACTTCTTCGCGATGGCGGGCAGCGCCTCGACGTCGTCCTGGGAGGGCACGGCGACGCGGACGATCTGGCAGCCGGACGCGGTCAGCTCGGCGATCTGCTGAAGCGTCTTGTTGATGTCGGAGGTCAGCGTGGTGGTCATCGACTGCACGCTGACCGGGGCGCCGCCACCGACCGGCACGTTGCCCACCATGATCTGCCGGCTGTGCCGGCGAGGGGCCAGCGGCGGCGGGGGCACGGCCGGCATACCGAGACTGATTGCGGTCACTAGAGCATCACCTATTTGAAGATCGTGATCGGGTTGATGATGTCAGCGGTGACGGTCAGCAGGGTGAACGCACCGCCAATCAGGATGACTGCATAGGTGACAGGCATCAGCTTGTAGTAGTCGACACGGCCCGGGTCGGGCTTACGGAATCGAGCGTAGAGCCACGACCGGACGCGCTCGTACCAGGCGATGGCGATGTGACCGCCGTCCAACGGCAGCAGCGGCAGCAGGTTGAAGATGCCGATGAAGACGTTGAGCGAGATGAAGATGTTGAGGAACAGCTCGGGCACGCCGTTCTCGAGGGCCTCGCCGCCCAGCCGGCTGGCGCCGACCACGCTGATCGGGGTCTCCGGGTCGCGCTCCTCACCGGTGATCGAGTGCCACAGGGCGGGGACCTTGTCGGGGATCCGCTTCATGGCCTCGAACGTGTTCTTGAACAGGAACCAGCCGTAGTCCGCGGTCGCCCCGAACGCCTCGCCCGGACCGTACTCGATCATGGTGGGGACGCTGCGCTGGTCCCAGCCGACGCCGGCCACGGACACCGTGGTGGTGGCGCCGTCCGAGTCGGTGACCGGGGCGCGCTGGGCCGCGACCAGGTCGACGTTCGCGGTGGCCGGGGTGCCGTTGCGCTCGTAGGTGAACGGGACCTGACCCGCGGGCAGGGACCGGATCGCCTCGGTGAGCTGCCCGTACGTGGTGATCGGGGTGTCACCGACGCGGGTGATCAGGTCGCCGTCGCGCAGACCGGCGGCGTAGGCCGGGCCCGCGATCGCGCCGTTCTGGCCGGGCACGCAGTCTTGCTGGGCGGTCGGCAGGTTGACCCAGGTGCACTCGGTGATCGTGATGATCGGTTTCTGGGCCAGGGTGTCGGTGTCGGTCTGCGGGTAGGCCGTGTTGGGCAGCCCGAGCGAGATGGCGGCGAAGTAGGCGGCCACGGCGGCCAGCAGGAAGTGCGTGACTGAGCCGGCCGACATGACGACCGTGCGCTTCCACACCGGGAACCGCCACATCGCGCGGGGCTGGTCCTCGGGGGCGACGTCGTCGTCCTGCGGCGTCATGCCGACGATCTTGCAGAAGCCGCCGAGCGGGATGGCCTTGAGCCCGTACTCCGTCTCGCCCTTCTGGAAGGAGAAGAGCGTGGGGCCGAAGCCGACGAAGTAGCGCGACACCTTCATGCCGAAGCCCTTGGCCGTGAGCATGTGGCCGAGCTCATGCAGGCTCACAGAGATCAGGATGGCCAGCGCGAAGGCGGCCACCCCCAGCCAGTACAGCATCAAGCTCCTTTTGCCGCAGTAGCGATCATCTGCTGTGCCTGGGTGCGCGCCCATGATTCGGCGGCGAGCACCTCTTCGACGGTACTCGGCTCGGCAAACTCGGGGGCCGCCGCGAGAACCTGTTCCAACGTGTCGACGATGCCCAGAAAAGGTAGCCGACCGGCGACGAACGCGGCCACACACTCTTCGTTGGCGGCGTTGTAGATGGCCGGACGGCAGTGGCCCTCGCGTCCGGCGTGCTTGGCCAGGCGTACGGCCGGGAAGGCCTCGTCGTCGAGCGGCCGCAGCTCCCAGTTGTGCGCCTCACGCCAGTCGACCCCGGGCGCGGCCTCGGGCACCCGCTCAGGCCAGGCCAGCGCGAGCGCGATCGGCAGCCGCATGTCGGGCGGGCTGGCCTGGGCCAGCGTCGACCCGTCGTGGAACTCGACCATCGAGTGCAGGAACGACTGCGGGTGCACCATGACCTCGATGTCGTCGTAGGCCACCGAGAACAACTCGTGCGCCTCGATCACCTCCAGGCCCTTGTTCACCATCGTGGCCGTGTTGATGGTCACGACCGGGCCCATGTCCCACGTCGGGTGCTTGAGCGCGTCGTCGACCGTGACGTTGGCCAGGTCTTCGCGACGGCGGCCGCGGAACGCTCCCCCGCTGGCGGTCAGCACGAGCCGGCGGACCTCGGCCGCCGAACCGCCGCGCAGGCACTGGGCGAGCGCGGAGTGCTCGGAGTCGACCGGGACGATCTGGCCCTGTTTGGCGATGCGCCGCACGAGCGGGCCCCCGGCGACCAGCGACTCCTTGTTGGCCAGGGCGAGGATGCGCCCCGACTCGAGGGCGGCCAGCGTGGGGGCGAGGCCGAGGCTGCCGACCACGCCGTTGAGCACCACGTCGCAGGGCCAGCGGGCGAGCTCGGTCATCGCGTCGGGACCGGCCACGATCTTGGGGAGCTTGAAGTCGCCGGTCGCCCAGCCGCGGCGCTGCGCCTCGGCGTAGAAGGCGAGCTGCAGATCCTGCACCACGGAGGCGCGCGCCACGCCCACCGCCTCGACGCCCAGCTCGAGGGCCTGCGCGGCGAGCAACTGGACATTGCCCCCGCCCGCGCCGAGGGCCACCACCCGGAACCGCTCCGGGTTGCGCCGCACGATATCTATGGCCTGGGTGCCGATGGACCCGGTCGAGCCGAGCAGTACGAGGTCGCGCATGCCGCCCATCTTCCCGGATGCCCGCACCCGGTTCGCGCCCAGTGTCCGTGCTGTGGATAACGGGTCGGGCTGTGGACAACTGGGTATGAAGATCGCCATGACGGGGTGGGTCCGACGGGCTGTTCATGTGCTGGCCCTGCCGTTCCGGCCGCTGCGCGGACGCGACCTGGCCCTGCACGCGGCGGCGGTCACGTTCTACGCCGGGATCGCGGTGGTGCCGATCGCCCTGCTGGCCATCTGGATCACTGGATGGATAGCGGGCGCCGACCGGGTGCGACGGCTCACCGGCCGCACCATCGCCGCCCTGCCCGACCAGATCGGCGCGCCGCAGGCCCTGAGCGCGCTGATCGAGGCCGGGCTGCATCTCACGCCGCTGTTCGCGCTGGCCAGCCTGCTTCCGGCGACCCTGTACGGCGAGGGCCTGCGCCGGGCCTTCGTGTCGTTGCGCACCCCGGAACCGGGTGGCGAGCCGCTCGTCGGCTGGCGCGGCCGGCTCCTCTGGCTGCCCCTGCTGGCCGCGGCGCCGGCGCTGCTGCTGGCCATGTTCCTCGCGCTGCCCTCGACGAGCAGCCTGTGGCTGCGGGGCGGCTGGTACGCCGTCCTCGGCGTCGTGCTCTCGTTCCTGGCCGCATGGCTCGTGCTCACGCCGGTTCTCATCTGGGTCTACCGCTATGTCGCGCCGGGCCGCCCCCGATGGCTGTCGACGGTGCTGGTCGGGTCGTTCACCGCCGCCAACCTGTCCGGATTCCTGCACGGTTTCGTGCTCTTCTGCTCGTTCCCGCTCGACCTGGGCGCGCCGTTCGGCGGTTTCGACGAGATCGGCGGCATGGTGGCCGTCGGCCTGTGGCTCTATCTGTTCCACGTCATCGTTCTGGCCGGTTACACGGCGACCCGGAGCGCGAGCGCCTACCAGGCCCGACGTGAATCGTGAGCTGATTTCTTCACGGCCGAACAGCTGACGATCACCCGGGTTAGGGCGCGCTACGCTCAGGCGTCATGACCGCTAATCCCGCCGCCGGGCTCCCGACCCGATCCGACGTAGTGATCATTGGCGCAGGTCACAACGGCCTCGTCTCGGCGATCCTGCTCGCGCGCGCCGGCCTGAACGTCGTCGTTCTGGAGGCCACCGACGTGATCGGGGGCGCCGCCCGCACCGAGCACCCGTTCCCCCAGGCGCCCGGCCTCGGCCACTCCACCGGCTCCTACCTTCTGGGTCTGATGCCGCCCGAGCTGTTGCGCACGCTCGAGGTGGACATCCCCGTGCTGCGCCGCGACCCGCACTACTTCCTGCCCACGCCGGGCCCGGCCGGCTCGCCTTACCTGCTTTTCGGCCGCGATCACGCCGCCACCCGCGAGCAGCTCGAGCGCTTCTTCTCGCCGCGTGACGCCGCCGCCGACGAGCAGCTGGCGGTCGAGATCGGCGCGCTGCGGGCCGACCTGGCCCCGGCCTGGCTCGCCGAGCCCGGCAGCGTCGAGCAGATGGCCGACCGCTACATCCGGCCCCAGCTTCAGAGCACTTTCATTGACCTCGTACGCGGTTCGGTGGCCGACTATCTCGCCCGGTTCGGCTTCAAGAGCGAACTGCTGGTGAGCATGTACGCGGTGACCGACGGACTCTCCGGCCTCAATGCGGGCCCCGACGACCCCGGCACCGGGCACAACTTCCTGGTGCACAACATGTGCCGCCTGCCCGGCTCGGACGGCACGTGGATGATCGCCGAGGGCGGCATGGGCACGGTCACCCGCATGTTCGCCGACGCCGCGCGGGCGGCCGGCGCGCAGATCTCGACCGGGGCGCCCGTGCAGGCGATCACCGTCGACGGCGGGGCGGCGAGCGGCGTGGTGCTCGCCGACGGCCGCACGATCAGCGCCCGCGTGGTGCTCGGCGCCTGCGACCCGTATCGGCTGATCGATCTCGTGCCGTCCGGCACCCTGCCCGCCGCGCTGACCGATCGCATGGCCGCGGTGAAGCGCCCCGGCTCCACGCTCAAGCTCAACTTGGCCCTGCGCGGCCTGCCCCAGTTCACCTGCCTGCCGCCCGGCTCGGCCTCGCCGTTCGGTTCGACGATCCACCTGCTGCCCGGTTCGGCCGGTCTGGCCGGTCAGCCCGGCACCGACTCCCCGATGGCCGCGCTGCGCGGCATGTGGGCCGACGTGCAGGCCGGGCGTCTGCCGTCGGAGCCGACGATCGAGTGGTATCTGCACACCACGGTCGACCCGTCGCTGCAGGACGCCGAGGGTCATCACTCGTCGGCGCTGTTCGTGCAGTCGGTGCCGTACGCGCCGGTGGGGTCGTCGTGGGAGGCCGAGCTGCCCGCGTACGTCGACCGGCTGCTGGACATCTGCGAGCGGTACGCGCCCGGCACGCGCGATCTGATCGTCGACATGATGCCGCTGACCCCGCCCGGCATCGAGAGGCACTTCGGCATCACGGGCGGCCACATCCACCACGTCGACAACACGGTCGCCTTCGACGAGCGCATGCCGTATTTCACCGGGCTGGACGGGCTGTACGCGGGTTCGGCGGGCGCTCACCCGGCCGGCAGCGTTATCGGAGCGGCCGGCCACAACGCCGCCCAGCGCATCCTCCGCGACTTGGAAATCGGTTAGCAGTACGCCGCAGCACCGCCGCGCCCGGACCAGATCGCGCCCGGGCACCTGGGCCGGACCACGCCTGAGAAGTCGAGCCCTGTACGTGTCGCGCCGTGCGGGGGTCGGGCTTTTGAACTTTGGGCGCAACCACTTACGCAGGTCGCCCGGGTGGGGTGAGCGTTCTGGGCGCGCCAGCGCCCTGCTCGCCCCGCCCGGGCCCTCGGCGGGAGCGACGGTCCGTCACCCACCACCCCGCTACGACATCTGCTCTTGACTTGGGCAGTTAGTCGGTGGCTTCGGTCTTTTCGGCGCGAATCTTGTGTCCCACGCTGGTCAAACAACGTCCACTTGGCAGGTCGAACTTCCAGCCGTGCAACTGGCACGTCAGGACGTTGCCGTCGACGATGCCGAAGCGGCTCAGGTCGGCCTTGAGATGCGGGCAGCGGCGCTGGACGGTCCAATCGCCCAGAACCGTGTCCTCGGCTTCGACGGCCTTCTCGTGCTCGTCGTACCAGCCCTCGGCGTATTGCAGGCGCTCCTCGCTGAGGCACTTGAAGAACGCGTAGACGTATTCGTTGTACTGCCCGATGCGGGCGGCAGAGAAGCGGCAGCTCAGGAACAGGGAGTTGACCCAGTCGCCCTCGTCGATGTGGATGAGGTGCTCGATCAGGGCGCGCCCGGTCTTGAAGCGGTAGCGCACCTTCTCGTCGGCGTAGGGGCGGACCTGCTTGCCGGGGAAGTCGACGACGATCGACTCGAGGATCTCGCCGTCGGGGCCGAAGGAGTCGGTCAGGTCGAAGCGGACCGGGCCGCCGACGCCCTGGGCCATGTAGATCGACTCTTCGAGGAGCGGCTCGATGCGCTTCTTGAGCGCGCCCAGCACGTCGATCTCGGGGTGGCGCCAGGAGGCCTTCTCGGCCTCGATGACGGGGGCCTTGCGCTCCCGCATCTCTTCCAGGTGGGCCTGCTTGTTGCCGAAGAACTCGTCGACGTCGGTCGGGTGCGTGGTCGTCGCGTTCCCCCCGGCGTCGAGGGAGGTCTCGCTGCCGGGGAGCAGGACGATGCCGTTGGTGCCGCCGACCTTGGCGTACTCCGCCATGAAGACGGACTGGTCGGGGAAGATGTTGCCCTCGTCGCCGAAGATGTCGTTGAACTGCCAGAGGGAGTCGTCGAGGAAGCACGGCGGGCCGGCGATCGGGAAGACGTGGTCGGCCTTCAGGTCGTCGATGTAGCGCCAGGTGCGGTCGAACTGGCGGTCGCGCTTCTGCTTGCCGAACGCGGTCTTGGCCGCCTCGGGCAGCTCGTAGACCATCGGGTACCAGATCGCGCCGGAGAACTGCAGCATGTGGGCGTGGACGTGGCCCAGCTCGTTGAAGCGGGTCAGGTCGGTCGGCCGGGCGTCGTTCTGGTTGAGCACGCGGACGCCGTCGTGCTCGACCCACAGCGACGAGTCACCGATCGGGCCGTCGGTCGGGCTGATCAGCGCCTGAATCATGATCTTGAGACCGCCGTCGAGCTCGTGCACCTCGTCCGACCGGGTCTTGAAGAAGCTGGTGAAGCCCAGGGCGCGCAGCTCGTCCTCGAGCTGGCTGGTCGGATACTCCGGCAGGAGCACCGTCGCCTTCTTGCTGATGAACCGCTTGAGGTGCTCGGCGTCGAAGTGGTCGCGGTGCAGGTGCGACACGTAGAGGTAGTCGACGTCGCCGAGGGTTTCCCAATCCAGGAGCGAATTGTCAGGGAAAGGGAACCATGAGGCGAAATAGGCGGGATTGACCCAGGGATCGCACAGAATGCTGCCCGCGGCCGTGTCGATCCGCATGCTCGCGTGTCCAGTGCCCGTGATCCGCACCGTTCTACTCCCTCGATCCATGAACCCGACCGCATCGAAGGTACCGGGTCCGGGTTGGTGGGCCGCGCGCGGAGCCGTCGTGCGAAACTGATCCGGACGAGACGGACCCTCGAGGAAGGACCAGGCGTGGCTGCCGATCAGGAACCGGTCTATGCCCCCGACCAGCTCAAGCCGGGCAACCGGAAGCAGGCCCGACGCGCGGCGATCATTTCGGCCGCGATCATTCTGATGTTCTTCTGGGGCAACCACGAGGGCAACACCGAGAACATCTGGCTCGTCCTCTTCGCGGCCGGCCTTGTTCTCGCCGTGCTCGCCGACACCGTACTGCGGCGCAACGGCCTCAAGCCCGAAGACCAGTAGGCCCCGCGCCACACGAAAAGGGGCCCTCGTGGGGCCCCTTTTCTCATCTAGCGACGTCTGGTCAGGATGTCCTTGACCTCGCGCAGCGCGGCGTCGACCTCGGCCTCGAAGTAACCGCCGGGCACCAGGCCGAACTGCAGCATGTCGAGGTCGTTTTCCGGCACCGGCATCGGTCCGCGGCCGGTCATGGCCTGCAGGATGCCCTCGAACAGCCGGTCGACCTGGCTCGGGTCGTAACCGCTGCCGAAGCGCCGCGGCTGGAACGTGCGCCGCAGCTGGTCGACCCGGTAGAGCTCGCCGCCGGGCTCGCCCATCGGCGGGGGCAACTGAGGCTGCTGCGGCTCGCCGTAACCCATCGGAGGGCCGCTCATCGGGGCGTTGCCCATTGGCGGGCCACCCATGGGCGGACCACTCATCGGGGGGCCGCCGTAGCCGCCCCGCGGATCCTGCTGCTCGCGCTGCGGCATGCGGATCTCGGCGGTCATGTCGGTCTTGCCGTGCCGGCCCGCCTCGAACCCGTCGAAGCCACTGGGCGGCTGCTCGAAGCTGCCGGTGTCGTAGCCGCCGCGGTCGTAGCCGCGCGGGTCACGAGCGTCACGAGCGTCACGAGGGTCACGGTCGTACGCCGGCGGCGGCGGGGCGGGCCGCTGCGGCAACTGGGGCTGCTGCGGCTGGCCGTAGCCGGTCGGCTCGTCATAGCGCCCGTACGGGTCCGGCGGCATCTGGCCGCGCTGCGGGGGCTGCTGCTGGAAGCGGTCGTCGCGCACCGGAGGAGCGGGAAGGCGCTCGGTGGGCGGGGCCATCCGGCCGCCCATGCCACCACCCATGCCCGGACCGCCCATGCCACCGCCGCCGCTCATGGCCGCGCCCAGGCCGGGCTTGGCCGCGGAGAGGCCGCCCCGCAGGGAGTCACGCATCGGGTCGGGCGCGGGCGCGCCGCGGCCGCCACGGTCCTCGAGCTCGGCCAGCTGGCGCTCGACCCGGTCCAGGTGCAGGTCGACCTGCCACTCGTCGTAGCCGCCGAAGCGCACGCGGAAGACCACGTCGTGCACCTCCTGCGCACCGACGGGCGGACCCACCTGCTCGCCGGCGAGGGTGGCCTCGACCCGGTCGAGGAAGGCGTCGACCTCGTCCACCTTGTAGCCGCGGCGCAGCGCACGCCGCCGGAAACGTTGCCCCTGACTCGTCACAACGTCTCCCACTCCGCTCGCTGGGACCTGCGCCCAGTCACTGTGCCACCTCCGCGTCGGCGGCGGCGCCCCCAGCGCTCGCCTCCGTGAGCTCGCCCGCGGCCAGTTGGCCACAGGCGCCGTCAATCTCCCGGCCCCGGGTATCGCGGACCGTCGTCGCCACTCCGGCTTCGCGCAGCCGGCGGACGAACTCGCGCTCGACCGGTTTCGGACTCGCATCCCACTTGCTGCCCGGTGTCGGGTTCAGCGGGATGAGATTCACATGCGCCAGCTTGCCGCGCAGAAGCTTGCCGAGGAGGTCGGCTCGCCAGGGCTGATCGTTGATGTCCCTGATCAGGGCATACTCGATCGAGATCCGGCGTCCGGTCCGGGCCGCGTAATCGAACGCGGCGTCGAGCACCTCAGCCACCTTCCAGCGCTGGTTGACGGGCACTAGCTCATCGCGCAGATCATCATCGGGGGCATGCAGGGACAGCGCAAGGGTCACATTGAGGTCTTCGGCCGTCAAACGGTGGATAGCCGGTACGAGACCCACGGTGGAGACGGTGATGTGCCGTTGCGAAAGCCCCAGACCCTCCGGCGCCGGGGTGGTGAGCCTGCGCACAGCCTCGATCACCCGGGGGTAATTGGCCAGGGGCTCGCCCATGCCCATGAAGACGACACGCGAGAGCCGCGGCGGTGAACCGGTGACCGCGCCCGAGGCGGCGACACCGGCCAGATAGACCACCTGGTCGACGATCTCGGCGATCGAGAGGTTGCGGGTCAGGCCCTGCTGGCCGGTGGCGCAGAACGGGCAGGCCATGCCGCAGCCGGCCTGGCTCGAGACGCACGCCGTCACCCGGTCGGGATAGCCCATGAGGACGCTTTCCACGAGCGAGCCGTCGTGCAGCCGCCACAGCGTCTTGCGGGTCGCGCCGTCGTCACAGGCCAGTTCGCGAACCGGGGTGAGCAACGTGGGGAGCAGGTCGCTGGTGATCCGGGCGCGGGACGCGGCGGGCAGATCCGTCATCGCGTCGGCGTCGCGCACGAGGCGGCCGAAGTAGTGCGTGGAGATCTGCTTGGCCCGGAACGCGGGCTCGCCGAGGCTGGTGACCGCCGCCTTGCGGGCCGCGAGGTCGAGGTCGGCGAGGTGGCGAGGGGGCATCGACGGACGGCGCTTGGTGGCCACCGCATCGGGCTGGTCGAGGCTGGTCGGGATGACCGGAAGAATCGTCATGGCACAACCAGTCTCGCACGCTCGCCTGTGTGCGTGCCGATCACGTGTTCGCCCCGATCAGCGCAAAGATCAGGTACGCCGTGGGCACGGCGAACAGGATGGAGTCGAGCCGGTCCATGAGGCCACCGTGGCCGGGCAGCAGGTTGCTCATGTCCTTGAGGCCCAGGTCGCGCTTGAGCATCGACTCGGCCAGGTCACCGGCCACCGCGACGACCGAGATGAGCGCGCCGAACAGCACGCCCCAATACCAGGGGACGTCCAGCAGAAAATGCAGAAGCAGGGCGCTGCCGATGGCGGCCGAGGCCATCGAGCCGACGAAGCCCTCCCAGGTCTTGCCGGGGCTGATCGCCGGGGCCATCTTGTGCTTGCCGAAGAAGACGCCGACCGCATATCCGCCTGTGTCGGAAAGCACCACGGCGAGCAGCGTGCAGAGCACCCGCCACCGGCCGTCCTCGCCGGCGTCGGGCAGCTGGAGCAGGACGCCGAAGCTCAGCAGGAACGGCACGTAGATCGAGATCATGACGCTGGCCACGAGGTCGCGGCGGAATGCGGCCGCGCCGTCGGCTATGCGCCAGATCACCGATGCGGCGATCGTCACTACCAGGCCCAGCAGCAGCGCGTCGGGGCCGTCGTGCCAGGCCAGGCCGACCATCAGCACGGAACCGGCGATCAGCGGGATCAGCGGGGCGTCGGCCCCGGTGGCGCGCAGGGCACGGACCATTTCGTATACGCCGACCGCGGAGGCCAGGGCGATGACGCCGAGGAAAGCGTCGGGCCAGAACACCAGGGAGCCCAGAACAACCAGGATCAGGCCGACGCCGACGCCGATCGCGGCGGGCAGGTTGCGCCCGGCCCGGCCTTTCGCGCGCCTTCGCCCCAGTTGCGGCTTCTCTTCGGTCGTGGGAAGGATGTCCTCGCCCGCGTGCCAGGCCGGCTGCGCCTGGGTGCCGTTGTCGCCGGAGCCATAGGCGTACGGCGCCGGCACGCTCGGGTCGTCGCCGGCGCTACGCCCGGCACGCGGATCGAGGTAGGACATCAGACTTCGAGCAACTCGGCTTCCTTGTGCTTGAGGAGCTCGTCGACGACGGACACGTACTTGTGCGTCGTGTCGTCGAGCTCCTTCTCGGCGCGGCGGCCGTCGTCCTCGCCGGCCTCGCCGTCCTTGACCAGGCGGTCGAGCTGCTCCTTGGCCTTGCGGCGGACGTTCCGGATCGCGACCCGGCTCTCCTCCGCCTTGCTGCGCGCGACCTTGATCATGTCGCGGCGGCGCTCCTCGGTCATCTGCGGCAGGTGGATGCGCAGCTGGGTGCCCTCGTTGTTGGGGTTGACCCCGAGGTCCGAATCGCGGATCGCCCGCTCGATCGCGCCGAGCTGCGACGCGTCATACGGCTTCACGATGACCATGCGCGGCTCCGGAACACCGACCGAGGCCATCTGCGTCACCGGTGTGGGCGCGCCGTAGTAGTCGACCACAATCTTGGAGAACATGGCCGGGGTGGCCCGCCCGGTGCGGATCGCGGCGAACTCCTCCTTGGCGTGCTCGACCGCGCTCTCCATCTTTTCTTCGGCCTCGAAGAGGGTCTCGTCGATCACCGGCTCTTCTCGCCTCCTTGCTTTCTTCGGTGGTGCGGGGACGTGTGGACGGAGTCAGGCGGTGATCAGCGTGCCGATCTTCTCGCCGCTGACCGCGCGGACGATGGTGTCGTCGCCCTGGGCGCCGAAGACCAGCATGGGCAGGTCGTTCTCCTCGCAGAGGCTGAAGGCGGCCTGGTCGGCGACCCGCAGACCCTGCTGGATGACGTCGGAGAAGGTGAGGCGGTCGAGCTTCTTGGCGTCGGGGTCGACGCGGGGGTCGGCGGTGTAGACGCCGTCGACACCGTTCTTGCTCATCAGCACGACATCCGCGTGGATCTCGAGGGCGCGCTGGGCGGTGACGGTGTCGGTGGAGAAGTAGGGCATGCCGGCGCCCGCGCCGAAGATGACGCAGCGGCCCTTCTCGAGGTGCCGGATGGCGCGCAGCGGGATGTAGGGCTCGGCGACCTGGGCCATCGTGATCGCGGTCTGCACCCGCGTCTCGATGCCCTCCTTCTCGAGGAAGTCCTGCAGGGCGAGGCCGTTCATGACCGTGCCGAGCATGCCCATGTAGTCGGCGCGGTTGCGGTCCATGCCGCGCTTCTGCAGCTCGGCGCCGCGGAAGAAGTTGCCGCCACCGACGACGACGGCGACCTGGATGCCGCGGCGGATCACGGTCGCGATCTGCCGGGCGATGCCCTGCACGATGTCGGGGTCGACGCCGACCGCGCCGCCGCCGAACACCTCACCGGAGAGCTTCAGCACGACCCTGCGGGGCCGCGCGGATGGCGGGATCGGACTGCCAACCGGACTTGCCTGCTCGGTCACCATCGTCATGAGACCCGCCTTCCCTTAGAACACTCAGAGAGACCTTATGGGAGAAGGAGGCCGGACGCAGAATCGCGTACCCGGCCTCCCTTGCCTCCAGCGGCGGCCGCTTACTCCTGGCCGACCTCGAACCGGACGAAGCGGGTGATGGTCAGCCCGGCCTCGTCGGCGATCTGCTTGACGGTCTTCTTGTTGTCGACGACCGACGACTGCTCGAGGAGGACGAAGTCCTTGAAGAAGGAGTTCACCCGGCCCTCGACGATCTTGGGCAGGGCCTTCTCGGGCTTGCCCTCTTCCTTGGCCGTCTCCTCGGCGATGCGGCGCTCGGACTCGACAACGTCGGCCGGCACCTCCTCGCGGTTGAGGAAGCGCGGGCGCATGGCGGCGATCTGCATGCCGATGCCGCGGGCGTCCGCGTCGGCCGCCTCGTCCGACTTGCCGGTGTACTCCACCAGGACACCGACCTGCGGCGGCAGGTCCTGGGCCTTGCGGTGGAGGTAGACCGCGACGGTGCCGTCGACGACCACGAAGCGGTTCACGACGATCTTCTCGCCGATCTTCGCGGAGTACTCCTGGATCGTGTCGGCGACGGTCTTGCCGTCCGGCAGCGTGGCGGCCAGCAGCCCGGCGGCGTCGGCAACCTTGTTCTGCTCGCCGAACTCGACCAGCTGCTGACCCAGCGCGACGAAGTCGGGGGTCTTGGCGACGAAGTCGGTCTCGCAGTTCAGCTCGAGCAACGCGTTGCCCGAGTGGGCGACGATGCCGTTGGCGGCGGTGCGACCGGCGCGCTTGCCGACGTCCTTGGCACCCTTGATGCGCAGGAACTCGACGGCCTGGTCGAACTCGCCGGCCGCCTCCTCGAGCGCCTTCTTGCAGTCCATCATGCCGGCACCGGTCAGATCGCGGAGCTTCTTCACGTCCGCGGCGGTGTAGTTAGCCATGACTCTCTCTCGATGTCAGGTTCGTCGGTGACTTACTCGGCGGGTGCTGCTGCGGCGGCCGGAACCGGCTCGGCGGCCGGGGCCTCGGCGGCGGCAGCTGCGGGAGCCTCAGCGGCGGGGGCCTCAGCAGCCGGGGCCTCAGCAGCGGGAGCCTCAGCAGCGGGAGCGTCGTCGGCCTTCTTCTCGGCGCCCTCGTAGAGGTCGCGCTCCCACTCGGGCAGCGGCTCGCCGGCGGCGACGGTGCCCGGCTCGGGCTTCTCGTCGGCGCCGCCACGGCCACGGCCGGAGCGGGCGATCAGACCGTCGGCGACCGCCGCGGCGATGACCTTGGTGAGCAGCTCGGCGGAACGGATCGCGTCGTCGTTGCCCGGGATCGGGAAGTCGACCTCGTCCGGGTCGCAGTTGGTGTCCAGCACCGCGATGACCGGAATGCCCAGCTTGCGGGCCTCGTCGACGGCGATGTGCTCCTTCTTGGTGTCCACGACCCAGATCGCCGACGGCGTCTTGGTCATGTCACGAAGGCCACCGAGGGTCTTGGTGAGCTTGGTCTTCTCGCGGTAGAGCTGGAGGGTCTCCTTCTTGGTGTACCCGGCGGCGGTGCCGGTCAGGTCACCCAGAGCCTCGAGCTCCTTCATGCGCTGAAGACGCTTGTAAACCGTCTGGAAGTTGGTGAGCATGCCGCCCAGCCAGCGGTGGTTCACGTACGGCTGACCGACCCGCGTCGCCTGCTCGGCGATGGCCTCCTGCGCCTGCTTCTTGGTGCCGACGAAGAGGATGTGGCCACCCTCGGCGACGGTGTCCCGCACGTAGGCGTACGCCTTCTCGATGTAATCGAGCGTCTGGCGCAGGTCGATGATGTAGATGCCGTTACGCTCGGTGAAGATGAAGCGCTTCATCTTCGGGTTCCAGCGCCGGGTCTGGTGCCCGAAGTGGACACCGCTTTCCAGCAGCTGACGCATGGTCACGACGGCCATGGTGATTACTCCTATGGATCCCTGGTTGACACCCTCACCGGCGGTGAGCGTCCTGGTGCCCGGTCGCCGGCCACAGTCGGACCCGAGATGATCGAGACCAGGGAGGGCCGTCGCTGCAGGCCCCGTCAAAAGGACCTTGCAGAGGGCACGCGAGGTCGACCGCACGAGGCGGTCGCCGTCAACCAGCATACGCCAAGCGTCGGACTGCCCTTACGCGGCAGCCAGCCCGGCGGCCAAGAGCAAGATCAAACCGGCCGGGAGGTACGCCACCGGAGGCCGCAGCCAGGTCTCGCGCGTGATCGGGCCCACCCGCGCCAGAGCGAACAGCCCGATCCCGGTGAGCGTGAAGCCGAGCGTGAGAAGAACGGCGGGAACGATGGCGCCGGCGGCCGGATCACCGGTGAACGTCGCGTCGATCAGCAACCGCACGACCGGGATCATCAGGACGGCCGTGACGATCGCGATCACGAAGGACGTCATCGGGCGCTTGGACTGATAGACGCTCTCCGCGCGACGCTCGGTCACCGGCCTGTCCGCGACCGGCCGCTCCGTCACCTTCCGGCCCGGCACCGGAGGGACGAGGGCGGTGGGCTCGGCCGCCGCGCTCGTGGGCTGGATCGTCGGGTACTCCGGGCCGCGGACCGGAAGGCGGGGCTCGGGCTCGGACAGGCGGGCGTGGCTGCCGCTCGACGTGACCGGGTCGGGAGACGCGTACGGGGGCGCGGACGGACGCTGCTCCGGCAGCCGGAACGCGCCGCTCGGTCGCTCGTGGATGCCCGAGTCGTACGGGTTGGCGACCGGGATCGAGCCCGACACGTCGGAGTCGGTCGATCGTGAGTACTGACCCGGCCCGGAATACCAGCTGGGCTCGGGCTCCTCGGCGTAACGGCGTCCTTCCACGATGCGCAACTTAAGTGACTACGGGCGTGAATGCCACCGCTGGCCCCATAACACACCTGGACGGTGACACAGCGGTTTTCCACAGTTGCGCTCTGTCCACAGATCTTGGGGTGGGCGGGATGCGCGCCGCGCTCGTCCGGGCCAGGTTGTCCGGCATGACGACGCAAAGGCGAGCGGTGGGCGCGTACGGCGAGATGGTCGCGGCCCAGCACCTCCAGGAGCAAGGGCTCGTGGTCCTCAACCGGAACTGGCGCTGCGCCGACGGCGAGGTCGACCTCGTGCTGCGCGACGGCGAGGACATCGTGTTCTGCGAGGTGAAGACCCGCCGCAGCGACCGGTTCGGCCCGCCGTCGGCCGCGGTGACCTATCACAAGGTGCGCAAGCTGCGGCATCTCGCGCTCCGATGGCTGTCCGAGGCGGGCATACGCCCCCGGGAGGTCCGCTTCGACGTGGTCGAGGTGCTGCCCCGGCCCCGTGGCGGCGACCAGATCACGCACATTCGCGCGGCGTTCTGACATGGGATACGCGCGGGTGCTGTGCGTCGGCCTGCTCGGCGTGACCGGGCACGTGGTCGAGGTCGAGGCCGACCTGTCCCAGGGACTGCCCGTGGTCACGCTGACCGGGCTGCCCGACACCGCCCTGCACGAGGCCCGCGACCGGGTGCGTGCGGCCGTGGTCAACTCGGGCCAGTCGTGGCCCAACCGGCGGATCACGGTGAACCTGCTGCCGGCCGCGCTGCCCAAACACGGCAGCGGCTTCGATCTCGCTATCGCGGCAGCGCTGCTGGCCAGCGCGGGAGAGCTGCCGCTGGACGCGCTCGACAAGGTGGTGGTGCTCGGCGAACTCGGGCTCGACGGCCAGGTCCGGGCGGTCCGCGGGGTGCTGCCGATGGTGGCCGCGGCGGTTCCGGCCGGGCTGACTCAGGTGATCGTGCCGCT
This sequence comes from Actinoplanes sp. NPDC021490, assembly GCF_055562135.1. NCBI lineage: Bacteria > Bacillati > Actinomycetota > Actinomycetes > Micromonosporales > Micromonosporaceae > Actinoplanes > Actinoplanes sp. NPDC021490. The sequence continues at coordinate 147,482 of NZ_JBVHFW010000012.1, read as the reverse complement.
GGCCAACGCGCGGGAGGCCACCGTGGTGCCGGGGGTGACCGTCCGTGCCGTCGACAGCCTGCGCCGGCTCGTCGACTTCGTGCGCGGCCACGGGGAACTTCTCGACCCGCCACCGACGGAGCCGGGGCCGCCGCCCTCGGGTCCCGACCTGGCCGACGTGGCCGGGCAGGAGATGGGCCGGTACGGGCTGGAGGTGGCGGCCGCGGGCGGGCATCACCTGGCGCTGTTCGGGCCGCCCGGTGCGGGCAAGACGATGCTGGCCGAACGCTTACCGTCGATCCTGCCCGAACTCGACGACGAGGCGGCGCTCGAGGTGACGGCGTTGCAGTCGATCGCCGGGGTGCTGCCACCGGACGGGCGGCTGGTGCGGCGGCCGCCCTACCAGGCGCCCCATCACACCGCTTCGGCCGCGGCGATCGTCGGCGGAGGGAGCGGACTGGCCCGGCCGGGGGCGTTGTCGCTCGCCCACCGGGGCGTTCTCTTCCTGGACGAGGCGGCCGAGATCCCGACGGCCACCCTGCAGGCGTTGCGGCAACCGCTGGAGACCGGACGGATCGTGCTGGCCCGGGCGCGGGGCACGACCGAATTCCCGGCCCGCGTCCAACTCGTGCTGGCGGCCAACCCCTGCCCGTGTGCGAGTCCGGCCGGTGATCAGTACTGCACCTGCCCACCGGCCGTGCGGCGGCGATACGTGGCCAAACTGTCCGGGCCGTTGCTCGACCGGATCGACATCCGGCTGACGCTCGCGCCGCTGACCGCCGCCCAGTTGACCACGGCGACCACCTCGGCGACGTCGTCGGCCGAGGTCGCGAGCCGGGTGTCCACGGCGCGGGCCGCAGCGGCGGCCCGATGGTCGTCGCGCGGCGGATGGCGGGTCAACGCCGAGGTGCCCGGGCCGGTCCTCCGGCGCACGCCGTGGCGCCTGCCGGGCGCCGACACCGACGTGCTGCGGGCGTCGCTCGACAAAGGCCTGCTGTCGGCGCGCGGCTTTGATCGGGTGCTTCGCTTGGCCTGGACAATTTCCGACTTGGACGGCCGGGAGCGCCCGGCCCGGTCCGAGGTCAACGAGGCCATCCAGCTGCGCATGGGTGATCGCCGTGGGTGATCTCTTCTCCTCCTCCCCCGGCTCGCCCGCGCTGTCGCCCGGCGACGCCGACCGGGCTGCGCGGGTGGCCCTGACCTGGCTGGCCGAGCCGGGGAACCGGGCGGTCTGGTCGCTTGTGGAAGAGAGCGGCGCCGAGGCGGCCCTGGCCCGATTGCTCGGTGGTGACGTGCCCGACAAGTCGCTGCGGGCGGCGGCCAAGGCGAAGGCGGCCCACCTGGATCCGCGGCGGCTGGCCGAGCTGACGTTGCGCCGGGCCGAACGGCTGGGCGCGCGCATTGTCGTGCCGTCGGACGAGGACTGGCCGACGCGGGTGACGTCGCTGGCCACCCTGACGCTCGAGGGAACGCAACGCGTCAACCAGGACGTACGGCCGCCGTTGTGCTTCTGGGTTCGCGGGGACGGGCCGCTGGGCGAGACGCTCGACCGGTCGGTCGCGGTGGTGGGAGCCCGGGCGGCGTCCAGCTACGGCGTTCATGCGACCCACGAGATCGCGTACGGGCTGGCCGAGAACGGCTGGGCGGTGGTGTCGGGCGGCGCGTTCGGGATCGATGCGGCGGCTCATCGGGCGGCGCTGGCGGCCGGTGGTCGTACGGTGGCCGTCCTCGCCTGCGGGGTGGATCGGCCCTATCCGATGGGCAACTCGGCGATGTTCGAGCAGATCGCCGAGACGGGCCTGCTGATCAGCGAATGGCCGCCGGGGTCGGAGCCGCTCAAGCATCGGTTCCTGATCCGCAACCGGGTGATCGCGGCCGCCACCGCCGGGACGGTGCTGGTCGAGGCGGCCGCGCGCAGTGGCGCGATCCAGACGATGGGGCGGGTGCTTGCGCTGGGGCGGCCGGCGATGGTCGTGCCCGGGCCGATCACGTCGGCCATGTCGGTCGGATGCCACGAGCTGCTGCGCTCCCGGCCCGACGCGACCCTGGTCACCGGGCTGGCGGACGTGCTCGAGACGGTGGGCCGGATCGGCGAATACCAGGGCGCCGTGCCGCGCGGGCCGGAACATCGGCGGGACGCGCTCGACGAGGAGTCGGCGGTGATCCTGGAGTCCGTGCCGCGGCGGGGAACGGTCACGCCCGAGGAGCTCGCCGTCCGCGCCGGCCTGTCGTTACGGCTCGTGCTGCGGCGGCTGTCGTTGCTGGAGCTGACCGGCCTGATCGAACGGCGCGGCACCGGTGTGGCCCTGGGCCGGAACGGCCGGTGAACCGTGTTCCCGTTTCTCCTTTGCGCAGCACGATGGCGGGCGCCTCCCGGTCACCCTCGCTGTCGTGCCCCTCCGGCGCTCGGCCGGGTCAGTCCTCGGAGTCGTCCAGATCGCGGCGGTGCACCTTCATCCACGCCTCGACGTCGTCGGTCGCCCACACCTTGCCCTGGGCGAGGTCGGCGACGGGCTTGGGAAAGTCGGCGCGACTGGTGATCTGGTACGCACGCTGCCGGCTCACCCCACCCAGACGGATGCGGATCTCGTGCGCCCCCATGAGCCTGATCGGTTTCGCTGCCACATGATCGACCGTAGGCGCGAGACTATTAGTCAATCATCAAGTTGATAGGAGACAGCTAGTCGTATGTCATCTACACTGTTCCCATGACTAGGCGTCGCCAGACTATCCCGCTCGTGCCTGTCGGCCCGTTCCATCGACGCACGTGGCGGTCACTCTGGCGCCGGTGCAGCTGCGGCCTGGCCGCTCCGTGCATCGACGCCCTCGTCCCCGCGGCGCCGCTCCCCTTCCCTCCCCGCGGCGCCTTCCTCCGGCCAGACCTTTCCCCGCCCTCACAAGCCCCCGCGACGGAAAGGAGGTACAGCCACGCAGAACTCATGAGACCGGGCATGACAGAGAGTGAACTCACGTCCCTGTCGCGCTGCCCGCCCGACGGCCCCCACTCTCCGGCGCGGAGACCCCAGATGCCGTCGGGCGGCAGCAGCCCGGTGCTTTCGGTTGAACTCCAAGGCCACCATGCAAACGGGGGCGGCCGTCGTCGGCCCGTGTCTACCGACGGCGGCCGAGCTACCCGGCCCCGCACTGCCCCGCGAGGAGCGATGCGCTGCAGCGAGAACATTCTGCGAAGGCCGCGAATCGGTGACTGCAAGTTACCGCCAGGCGCCTCGACATCCGGACTTGCGCATCAGAGGCAGAGCTAGAACCAACTTCGGCAAAAGGCCGGAATCGTCGGCCGTTTCCGCTCCGACAAGTCGAGATCCAGGTGGCTCCTGGACTCACTTGTAACCGATCGGCGTACGGCATCCGCTCGCCGGGTCCCCGGCGTGGTGAGCCGACGCGCTCGATCACGGCGCGGCTGGGCGGCGCCATCGCCCGGAACCGGGCACTTTGGGGGAACCGTTATGACCACCACAGAACCGCCGCCGGACCCGCCCGATCCGCGGGGCGCCGCACCGAGCCGTTCCCGGAGATCCGACCGGCCGGGTTCGCCCGATCCGCGGGGCTCCGCGTCGAGCCGTTCCCGGGACTCCGGCCGGCCGGACCTGCCTGATCCGCGGGGCGCCGGGTCGAGCGGTTCCCGGAGATCCGACCGGTCCGAAGAGGCGGGGGCTTCCGGAAGTCCACAGGAGTCCACGCCGCTCGAGGCCCGGCCGCCTGTGGGGGTTTCGGCACCGGGCCATTTGAACGCCAGGCCCGGATGGGACTGCCTGGTCTGCGGGGACCCGTGGCCGTGCCGGGTGGCGAAGGAGAAGTTACTTCAGGAGTTCCAGGGTTTTCCGTCGGTGCTGATCGTCTATATGACCGCTCAGATGTACGACGCGCTCGGCGACTCGGTGGCCACCGGGCATCTCGCGCCTGCGAACCTCTTCGAACGCTTCCTGGCCTGGGCGCGCAGGGCTGCCATCGTTCCGGACGACCCGGCTCCTCAGGGTCGCGCCGGCCAATCAAAACCGACGCAGCCGAAGGTGATCGCAGCCTGACGATCCGGCAGCCGCCTCGCAGCCGGTCGGGAACTCTGCGGCGGGCAGCTCATGGCTGGCGAGAGGATACGGCGGAGTTTCGCCTGTGCCGGGTCCGCGTGCTGTTCCAGGATCGAGCCGGGAGCCGTGCAGAAGCCGGCTTTCAGACCGCGCGTTGAAGCTCAGCATCCGCGCGGTCCTCTTTGGACTCGCCCGACTGCTCGTCCCGGACGGGATCGGGATCGGGATCGGGATCGGGGCTTGGCTGTCACGGTTTGTGCGGTCGGGAGTGGTGGGTGCGCTCCGGAGGAGCGGAAGAACGGGCGACGGCTAGACCGTCCCGTGGGTGCTGACGCACCTCGTTTCGCGGCTTTGGCTGCCGCCCGCCCAGCCGCCCGATCAAGTCTCAGCCTTCTCAGTGCGGCAAGGACTATCATACCTACATGGCTTCATACGTACAATCCGATGGAGCATCGTGGTCACGTAAGATGGGCACCATGATCGATCCGTCCGCGGACCGTGCGGTCTTTCGCCAGCTGGCTGACCTGCTGCGCAATCAGATCGAGTCGGGCGAGCTGGGGCCCGGGGAGCCGCTGCCCAGCGAACTGCGTCTCGCGCAGGAATATGGCATCAGCCGCACCACCGTCCGGCAGGCGATCGGGCAGCTCCGCACCGAGGGTCTGGTGACTGTCGACCGGCCGCGCGGCACCTTCGTGCGGGTGCCCGAGCCTACGGAGCTGATTGCGCTGGCCCGTGGCGAACGCGCCGGTGCCCGCATGCCCACGGATGCCGAGCGCCGCAAGTACCGCCTCGGTGAGGGCGTCCCCGTTCTCGTCGTGACCGCCACCGACGGCACCGAGACCGTCCACCCGGCCGACCGGGTTCAGCTCACTCGTCCGTAGGAAACCACGGAGGCCGATCCGCGGGCCAAAGCCGACGTCGGCTCGAGCGGGATCAGGCTCGGGTTTGGCGGGTGTAACCGCGGCCCGTGTGCCAAGACTCGATGACCAGGTGGTCGGCGGGGACGCCCACGTAGGTCAGCACCACCTCGTGGATGTCGATGCGGAACAGGCCGGAATCGCCGTGTGGCCAGTCGGGCGGTGGCTCCATCTCGACGGCCACGCCGGCCAGCTTGGCGTCGCCGGGGCCGGCCTCGGGATTGGCGGCGGGAGGTTCGAGGGTCGGGGCGTGCATGGCCAGCCGGGGGTCGCGGCGGATGTCCCGCAGCTTCATGGAGTCGGCCATCATGCCGAAGGTCAGCTCGCCGTCGTCGAACTTGGCCTCGTTCGCGCTGATGCGAGGGGAACCGTCACGCCGGAGGGTGGCGATCGTCTTGTTGGTGCCCGCGTCGAACAGCGCCCGTACCCGCTCGGTGAAGGCGGGCGGTGCATCCTTCTCGATCTCATGCCAGCTAGCCATGACCGTGACCTTAGGGCGGGGGTACGACAACTAGAAGAGGTCGTAGTCCGCCGACGCCATCGTGAACCCGTGTCCGGTGTCGACGTCCTTGCACGTCAGGCCGGAGCTGAGGCTGTCGCAGCGAACCGTGCCGGCCCGGATGGCCTCGCCGTACTCGAGCGTGCTGTCGGACGTCCCCACGAGGGTGTCCCCCGCGCAGGCGAACGTGGCCTTCCCGCCCGTGACGACGAGCCCGCTCCCCCAGTCGAGCCGGCAGTCGGCCGGCCGCGAGGGCGCCGACCACCCCTTGCGGACGATGTCGCACCGCACCTCGGACTTGGTCAGGGCGCACGCGATGTTCTGTGACGGCGTGTTGAACATCTGCTCGTCGACCACCACGGCCTCGACGGGCGTCGGGTCGGGGCCGCCGAAGCCGGCCCTGGCCGAGGGAGTGGGGGTCGGCGTTGCCTCGCCGCCGGACGGGGAACAGCCGGAGAGCACGCCCAACAGGGCCAGCACGAGGATGCCGCGGATCGCTGCCATGGTGAAGGCAGTCTAGGAACACGGGCCAAGACCGTGCGTGGCCCCTTGACGATCACGCGCGAAGCGAAGACCGTCGACATGTGGGAACGCGCGAACTGCATGAGCGACTGCCCCCGGAGATGCGGGCGGCGGTCGACGAGTTCGGTCACCACCTCGTGCGGGTCGAGGACCGGTCGGCCGAGACCGTACGGGCGTATCTGGGCGACGTCGTCTCGCTGCTCGACCACGCGGCCGACTCCGGCGCCACCACGCCGGCCGAGCTCGACATCGGGCTGCTGCGCGGCTGGCTCGCCGCCCGCATGCGTCAGGGCGCCGCCCGGACGTCGCAGGCACGGCGGGCCGCCGCCGCCCGCGCCTTCACCGCGTGGGCGTTCCGCACGGGTCGCACCACGACCGACCCCGGAGCCCACCTGTCCAGCCCCAAGGCGCACCGCACTCTGCCCACCGTGCTGCGCGCCGACCAGGCCGCCGCGCTGGTCGAACCGGCGACGCAGGACCAGGAGCCCGATAAGCTGCGCGACCGAGCCGTCCTGGAGTTGCTCTATGCCACCGGCGTACGGGTGAGCGAACTCTGCGGTCTCAACCAGGCCGACCTGGACGAGGCGAGGCGGGTCGTGCGGGTCTTCGGCAAGGGCGCCAAGGAGAGGGCCGTCCCGTACGGCATTCCCGCCCAGAAGGCGCTCGACGAATACCGCAGGCACGCCCGCCCGAAGCTGGCCGTCAAGAGCAGCGGCGACGCCCTCTTTCTGGGTGTGAAGGGCGGCCGCCTGCAGCAGACGGTCGTGCGCCGCATCGTGGACGCCGCCGCCCGCGCGGCCGGGCTCCCCCACACCAGCCCGCACGACCTGCGCCACTCGGCCGCGACCCACCTGCTCGACGGCGGCGCCGACCTGCGCGCGGTGCAGGATCTGCTGGGGCACGCCTCGCTGTCGAGCACGCAGATCTACACCCACGTGTCGACCGAGCGCCTGCGGGCGGCCTTCAAACAGGCGCACCCGCGCGCGTGACCCCGTACGATCGGAGGGTGAGCGCCGGAGAACCGCCCGCCCCCATCCCAGGTGCCCGCCTTCTGTTTTCGCTCGACCCGGGTGTGTCCTATCTCAACCATGGCTCGTTCGGCGCCGTGCCGATCGGGGTGCAGCGCGCTCAGCAACGTCTGCGCGACGAGATCGAGTCGAACCCGCTGCGCTTCTTCACCCAGGGCCTGGGCGACCGGGTCATCCACACCCGGCGCCACGTTTCCGCCTTTCTGGGCGCCGACCCCGAGGGCAGCGCCCTGGTGGCCAACGCGACCACCGGCGTCTCGATCGCACTGAACTCGGTGCGGCTCGAGTCGGCCGACGAGGTGCTGCTCACCGATCACAGCTATGGCGCGGTGGCCATCGCCGCCCGCCGCCGCTGCCGCCGGGCCGGCGCGACCGTGCGCACCGTCGCGCTGCCGCTGGCCGCCACGGACGCCGAGGTGGTCAGCCGGATCCGGGCCGCCCTGCGCCCCGGCCGCACCAAGCTGCTGATCCTCGATCAGTTGTCGTCGGCCACGGCCAAGATCTTTCCGGTGCGCGAGATCACCGCCGCCGCCCACCAGCACGACATCCCGGTGCTGGTCGATGCCGCGCACGTGCCCGGCATGCTGCCGATCGACGTGGCCTCGATCCGGGCCGATTTCTGGGTGGGCAACCTGCACAAGTGGGCCTTCGCCCCGCGCGGCACGGCCCTGCTCTCGGTGGCTCCCGAGTGGCGCCGCAAGATCGAGCCGCCGGTCGTCTCGTGGGAGCAGGAGCAGGGATATCCGCTGTCGGTGGAGATGCAGGGCACGCTCGACCACACGCCCTGGCTGGCCGCCCCGACCGGCCTGTTCACGCTGCGCACCCTGGGCTGGGACGCCGTGCGGGCGCACAACGCGGCCCTCGCCGCCTATGGCCAGCGGGTGGTCGGGGCGGCGCTGGAGGCGCAGGAGCTGCCCGAGCCGGGTGACAGCGAGGTCTCGATGCGGATCGTGCCGCTGCCGGCCGGGCTGGCCACCACCCCGCCCGAGGCGCGGGCGCTGCGGCAGCACATCGCCGACAAGCTGGCCGTGGAGACCGCGGTGAACGCGTGGGGCGGCCGTGGCCTGCTGCGTCTGAGCGCCCAGGTCTACAACCGGGCCGACGAATACGACCGGTTCGCCGAACAACTCCCCCAGCTGCTGCACGACTATCGCCGCTGAGCGGAGTCGACCGGCAGCAACCGCACCCGGCCGAGGCCGAGCAGCGCGAGCGGGTCGAGATAGAGCGAACCGCGGCGCAGCCCCCAATGCAGGCAGGCCGTCGCGTCGCAGCCCGGATGGCCGGGATCGAGCCGGCCGAGCGGGTCGCCGCGGGTGACGACGTCACCGGCCGCGACCGTGGCGATGACCGGCTCGTAGGTGGTGCGCAGGCCGCCGGCGTGCGCGACGCTCACCACCGGTCGCCCGGCGACACGGCCCGCGAAGAGCACCGTGCCCGGGCCGGGCGACCGCACCACCGTCGACGGCGGAGCGGCGAGGTCGATCCCGCGATGCCCGGCGAGCCAGGGCTGGGCGGGCGGGTCGAAGGGACGCGCGACGACGGGCGGCGCGACGGGCCACCCGAAGGTCAGCAGGGCGAGCAGTGACAGCAGAACCATGCCGGGAAATCTGCCGCATCAGGACCGTGGAAAACGGCCCTGTGGATAACTCAGCTGCCGAAGCCGGGCTCATCGGGCAGGGAGATGTCCGGCTTCTCGAGCTCCTCGACGTTCACGTCCTTGAACGTCATCACCCGCACGTTCTTGACGAACCGGGCCGGGCGGTACATGTCCCACACCCAGGCGTCGTGCATCTCGACCTCGAAATACACCTCGCCGTCGGAGTTGCGCACGTGCAGATCGACCTGGTTGGCCAGGTAGAACCGGCGCTCAGTCTCCACCACGTACGAGAATTGGCGGACGATGTCGCGGTACTCCCGGTAGAGCTGCAGCTCCATCTCGGTCTCGTACTTCTCGAGATCCTCTGCGCTCATCGCTTCTCGCCCTCCATGGCCTCATCTTCCCCCACCGACGGCGACGTCTGACGCTGGTCGCCCGACGCCACGCCGACGGTACTCTCAGCGGCCTCGGCCGGCACGGGCGGCTCAGCGCCGGATGCCTCAAACAGTACTGCCTGGGCGGCCTCTGGCAAGGCGCGCTGCACCGGTCGCCGGGCGCGTGGCGGACGGTTGCCACGACCCGAGGCTGCGGCCACATTGACGTACGAGAACCGGTGCTCGGCGCACGGCCCGTGCTGCTTGAGGGCGGCGCTGTGCTCGTCGGTGATGTAACCCTTGTGCACGGCGAACCCGTACGCCGGGAACTGGTCGTGCATCTCCACCATGATGCGGTCCCGGGTGACCTTGGCCAGGACGCTGGCCGCGGCCACGCAGGCGGCGACCCGATCGCCCTTCCAGACCGCGAGGCCGGGCACGCCCAGGCCGTCGACCGGGAACCCGTCGGTCAGCACGTATTCCGGCGAGGTGGTCAGCGAGGCGAGCGCCCGGCGCATGGCGGCCAGGTTGCAGACGTGCAGGCCGCGCGCGTCGACCTCGGTGGCCGGCACGATCACCACCGACCAGGCCAGCGCGCGCTGCACGACCTGCTCGTAGACGCGCTCGCGGGCGGCCGGGGTGAGCAACTTGGAATCGGCCAGTTCGTCGATCTCGCCGCGCTTGCCCTCGGGCAGGACGGCGGCCGCGGCCACGAGCGGCCCGGCGCAGGCGCCCCGGCCGGCCTCGTCGGCCCCGGCCACGTGCCGGAAGCCGCGGCGCTGCAGGGCCCGTTCGAGCGCCCAGAGCCCGGCCTCACGGCGGACGACGGTGCGGGGAGGTGCCAGCATCAGGAGAGCCGCCGCAACATCTCGGCGAGCTCGACCGGGAAGATCGACTCGGAGCTGGACTCGATCTCGTCGGCCGACCACCAGCGGTGCGCGGTGATCGTCGCCTTCTCCTCCGCGTCCATGCCGGCGAAGTCGACCTGCCAGCCGGGGACGCGCAGCACGAAGAAATCCTGTTCCTGGCGGTAGTCGCGGGTGTCGTAGCTGAACTCGGCGACGTGGCTGAAGAACGGCTCGCCCAGCTCGGCCGGGTCGACCCGCAGGCCGATCTCTTCGAACAGTTCGCGGGCGGCGCCCTGAGCGGGCGTCTCATCGCTTTCCAGCCCACCGCCGGGGGTGAACCACCAACTCGTGTCGGGCCGGGCCGGATCGCCGCCGTAGAGCAGCAGGGCCCGCCCGGCCGAGTCGACGAGCAGCACGCGGGCGGCGCGGCGTTCGACAACGGTCACGCGCCCAGCCTATTGCGCCGAAGGTGGATCTTACGAGCGGGTGTTACTGGGGGTCGGGGATCGAGCTGAAGCCGTCCGGCACCGACAGCCACGTGGCCCGTCCGACCGGCCAGAACACCGTGAACGCCCGGCCGACGATCGACTCCTCGGGGATCGTCGCCTCCATGACGTTCTCGTTGCTGTCCTGGTAGTGCTCGAGCGAGTCACCCGAGGCCGAGCGGTGGTCGCCCATCACCCAGAGCCGGTTGGGCGGCACGGTGATGTCGAAATCCCCGTCGGCCGGCGGGTCCTGCTGGCCGGCGTCGTCCTTGAAGACGTACGGCTCGTCGAGCAGCACGCCGTTGATCTTCAGCTTGTTGTCGGCTTCCGTGAACGAGATGTGGTCGCCCGGCACCCCGATGATGCGCTTGATGAAGTCTTCGCCCTCGGCGCCCGACTGCCACTGGCTCGGCGCCTCGAAGACGATGATCTCGCCGCGGCGCGGGTCGCGGAAGTCGTAGACCAGCTTGTTGACGAGCACCCGGTCGAGCACGTTGAGCGTGTGCTCCATGGACGGCGACGGGATGTAGAAGGTCTGCAGCACGAATGCGCGCACCAGCACGGCGACCAGGACCGCCACACCCAGCAAGATCGGAAGCTCGCGCCAGAAGGAGCTCTTGCGCTTTTCGGTCTGCTCGTCAATCACGAGGGGAGCCTACGTCGCCGTGTCACGAACGGCAGTCCGGAACGCGCGGATAACGCGGTACTTAACAGAAACGGCAGGGCGAAAACCTCGGTCACGGGATTTCCCTTCCGCACCGGTTCGAGCACCGGGGCGGCCGCGGTCGGATGATCGGCGGCGTACGCCTTCCACACGTCGGGCACGGACAGGCTGGTGAACCGGTTACTCGGCCAGACGATGACGAACGCGCGGCCGATGATGTTGCTGATCGGAACCGGACCCTGGCAGCGCGCGTCCTGCGAGACCTCCCGGTGGTCCCCCATGATGAACATCTCACCTTCCGGGACGATCACCTCGTTGAATCGCCGGCTGGTGCACTGGTTGGGGTTGGGCGGCTGGTTGAGGTCGGAGTTGAAACCGTCGGCGATGTACGGCTCGTCCATGCCGACGCCGTTGACCGTGATCCGCCCCTTGGCATCGCAGCAGGCGACCTTGTCACCCGGCAGGCCGATCACCCGTTTGATGAAGTCGCGTTCCCCCGGGCGGCTGACCCCGACCAGGTCACCGATCGTGCGGCCGAGCTTGGCCGCGAACGAATTGCTGACCGGCTCGGCGACCTCGGGCGTCCAGTTCTCGTCGCCGCGGAAGACCACGATCTCGCCGCGCACCGGATCGCGCATGTCGTAAATGACCTTGTTGACCAGCACGCGGTCCTTGACCAGAAGCGTGTTCTCCATCGACCCGCTGGGGATGTAGAACGCCTGGACCAGGAACGTACGGATCAGAACGGCGAGGCAGAAGGCGACCACCAGCAGCAGCGGCAGTTCCTGCCAGAGTGGCATCTCCTTGCGGCGGACCAATCCCCGTCGCCGCCGAGAAGCCGGGCCGTAGCCCTCCATCGGTTCCATGCTTCGCATCTCCCGCCGCCGACCGGCCGAACCAACCCCGGATACAGCACTACCGCCCGAATATTGCCTCTCGCGAGGACTTACGGGCGGTAGTGCTGGAAGGGTTCACACTGATCCCATCCGGCACACGGCAAGAGTAGTGCGCGCGTGCACGAATTGATGAGTATCAGACGGTCTGCTTCTCCCGAAGCTCCTTGATCTTGGCCTTCTTGCCACGGAGCTCGCGCAGGTAGTAGAGCTTGGCGCGACGGACGTCACCGCGGCTCACGACCTCGATCCGGTCGATCGCCGGGCTGTTGATCGGGTAAGTCCGCTCGACACCGACGCCGAAGCTGATCTTCCGAACCTTGAAGGTCTCCCGGAGGCCGGCGCCCTGACGGGCGATGACGACGCCCTGGAAAACCTGGACGCGGGAACGGTTACCTTCGACGACCCGGGCGTGCACCTTGAGGGTGTCGCCGGCCCGGAAGTCCGGAATGTCGGTGCGCTGCGACTGGGCGTCGAGAGCGTCCAGCGTGTTCATCGCTGCATCCTCGTTCTTTGGAGCGCACCGGGAGTTCGGTGCGCGGCTGGGTACTTCTGGCCCCTCACCACTTCGAAGGGCCCTCGACCTCACCCCGCGGCGCGGGAGAAATCGGCAACCTCCCTACTTTGCCACACCGGGAGGCGTGATCTGAAATCCGCCCTCGTCGAGCGTCTTCCTGTCCGCCTTGTCGAGCTGCTCGAACGGGTACGCCGCGAGCATGTCCGGCCGCCGGGACGCCGTACGGAGAAGGCTCTGATCGCGGCGCCACCGGGCGATCCGGCCGTGATCCCCGGACCGCAGAATGTCCGGAACCTCCCGCGAGCGCCAGGAGGCAGGCTTCGTGTAGACCGGCGCCTCGAGCAGCCCGGCGGCGTGCGACTCCTCGGTCAGCGAGTCGGCGTTGCCGAGCACCCCGGGCAGCAGACGGGTGATCGCTTCCATGATCACGATCACCGCGACCTCGCCGCCGAACAGCACGTAGTCGCCCAGCGAGACCTCGAGCACGGGCATCCGGGACGCCGCGTCGTCGATCACCCGCTGGTCGATGCCCTCGTACCGGCCGCAGGCAAAGATCAGATGATCGAGAGAGGCCAACGAGTACGCGTCGGCCTGCGTGAACGGCTTCCCCACCGGCGACGGCACGATGAGCGTCCCGTCCCCGACCGCGTCGAGCGCCTGACCCCACGGTTCCGGCCGCATGACCATGCCCGGCCCACCCCCGTACGGGGTGTCGTCGACGGTCCGATGCACGTCCGACGTCCAGGTGCGCAGATCGTGCACGGTCAGGTCGAGCAGCCCGGTCGTCCGCGCCTTGCCGATCAGCGACAGCTCAAGGGGTGCGAAGTAGTCCGGGAAGATTGAGATGATGTCGACGCGCATGTCTTACAGATCCAGGAGGCCCTCGGGCAGATCGACCACGATCTTGCCCCCGGCCACATCCACGGTCGGCACCATCGCGGTCACGAAGGGGATCAGCGCCGTGCCACCGGCCGCCTTCTGCAGGACGATCAGGTCGGAGGCGGGAGCATGGTCGATACGCAGCACGGTGCCGTGCAGGGTGCCGTCGGCCGACTCCACCCGCAACCCGGCCAGCTGATGGTCGAGGAACTCGTCCGGATCGTCCGGCGGCGTCAGATCCTCGCTGTCGACCTGCAGGAACACGCCGCGCAGCTCCTCGGCGAGGTTGCGGTCGTGGATGCCCTCGAACTGGGCGATCCCGCGGCCCTGATGCCAGCGGATCTCCTCCAGCGTGAGCTGCTTGGGCACGTCGAAACGAACCCCCGGAGCGGCCGCCGGGCCGGTGCTCACACGGCGGACCCGAGGGACCTCCGTCACGAACACCGACCCGGGGACGAAACGTTCTTCCGGTTCGTCGGTCCGCACGACCACCGAGACCTCGCCCCGGATGCCGTGCGGCTTACCGATCTGACCGACTACAAGGAGCACTCGAACTTCCTTTGCATTACGGCGAAGCCGTTCGGAAGCTCCGGTCAGTACGCGTCGACGATGTCGACGCGGATGCCGCGCCCACCGATCGACCCGATGACCTGCCTCAGGGCCTTGGCCGTGCGACCGCCGCGCCCGATGACCGTACCGAGGTCCTCCGGGTGCACGCGAACCTCGAGCCGCTTGCCGCGACGCGAGTCGACCAGCCGGACCCGGACGTCGTCCGGGTTGTCGACGATGCCCTTGACGAGGTGCTCCAGCGCCGGCCGGAGCGCCCCGTCAGCTCGCGTCGGCGCCGGCACCGGCCGGGTCCTCTGCGGTCTCGGCGACAGCCTCACGGTTCGGCTCGGCCGGGTCGACAGCCTTGGTCTGCTCCGGCTTGGCCGCGGCGGCCTCCGGCGCAGCGGCGGCCTTCTTGGCCGGCTTGGTGCTCTTGGCCGGGGTGTCGGCGACGCCGGCGGCCGACTTGGCCTCGGCCTCATACACCTCGGTGCGGCTCTGCTTCGGCTCCTTGACGAGCAGCGGCGGCGGGGCCGGCAGGCCCTTGAACTGCTGCCAGTCGCCGGTCTTCTCGAGGATGCGCTGCACGGCCTCGCTCGGCTGCGCGCCGACGGAGAGCCAGTACTGCACACGCTCGGACTTCACCTGGATGACCGAGGGGTGTTCCTTCGGCTGGTAGATGCCGACGTACTCGATGGCGCGGCCGTCGCGCTTGGTGCGCGAGTCGGCGACGACGATGCGGTACTGCGGGTTGCGGATCTTGCCCATCCGCAGGAGCCGGATCTTAACGGCCACGGTTCTCTTCGCTCCTGAATGACTGCGTGGTTGAGAATGGGCACCCCCGTGGGGACAGGGAAGCCGTCGTCTCGAGGACTGGCAGCGCAGAGGAGTTAGAGGGCGCCTCACGCGAGCCGAATACCAGAGGACCATTCTGCCAGATGGGAGGGAGGGAGTCCCAATCGGGCTCGGAAAAGCCATAAGCAAGGGCAAAGGGCAGATGTCGTAGCGGGGTGGGGGGTGCGGACCGTCGCTCCCGCCGAGGGTCGCTTCGCTCCACGTGCGTGAGTGGTTGCGCTCAGAAGACCAAGGTCGAGGTCAACGGCGGGCTACTACTGGGCGGTCCCAGCCGTCGGGCAGGTCTGTGGGGGTCGGCCAGGACGGGTCGGGGTTGAAGTTTGTCCAGGTGCCGTCGAAGGGGAAGTCGCGGGCCTCGAGCTGCTTGATGACTCGGAAGCCCTCGGACCAGACTGCCTGCTCGTCGGGGACCCAGTAGAGGTCGGGGTGAGCCAGGCGCTCTTCGAATTCGTCTTCGTCCTTCCACTGCCAGACGAGATCGCCCGTGGCCGGATCGGGGGTGGCGACGATGTCGAGATCCTGGTCGATCACGTCGATGCCGGCGACCGTGCCGTCGTCCCAGCGGACCGCGGACTCTTCCAAGTTGACGTAGTAGCTCTTGAAGGCGTCGTTCTCGGTGCGGAAGAACCAGACCGAGTGGTTCGCGCCGGCCGGGAAGAAGCGCAGCACACCCGGCCCGCGCCAGGTGGTGAACGTCGCCCGCTTGGCGGCCGCCTCCCACTCGGCGAACGACGGCATGTCCCGCGGCCCCCGCCCGTCGATCGTCGTCTCCAGCGCAGCCGCCGAGTCGCGGGCCAGCCAGACCAGCAGCCCGCGATCGTCGTCGGAGATCACCCGCACGGGGTTCACGAAACCGAGCCGGCCGTGGTGGGTGTCGCGGTGCAGGATGAGCCGGCCGGGCTCGAAGCGCATCAGTACGAGCGGGCCAGGTAGGCGACCAGGCCGGGTTCCTCGTCGGAGTCGGGCATGCCGCCGTCGGGACGGACCAGGCAGCGAACCGTGACGGCCTTGCCGTTGGCCTCCTTCTCGCCCGCCTCGCCGACCGCCGACCACGGCACCCGGGCCCAGCCGGTCTGCGCGGCCTCGATCGCCTCGCCCAGCGTCTTGACCTCGACCGTGTTCGCCTCGCGGAACGCCGCGGCCTCGTCGTACAGGCGCTGCTGGTCGGCCTTGAGGGCGCTGGTCACCGCGCCGGCCACGTCGGCCAGCGGCGTCGGGGTCTTCGAGCCGTCGATGCGGCGCGCGATCGTGACGCTGCCGTTGGCCAGGTCACGCGGCCCGACCTCGATGCGGATGGGGATGCCCTGAAGTTCGGCGTCGACGGCCCGGCGGCCGAACGGGATGTCGGCCCGGTCGTCGAGCTTCACCCGTACGCCCGCGGTCTTGAGCTCGTCGCGGAGCTTGCCCGCCGCCTCGACCACGCCCTCGCCCGCCTTGACCACCATGATCTGCACCTGGATCGGCGCGAGCCGGGGCGGAAGGCGCAGGCCGTTGTCGTCGCCGTGCACCATGATCAGCCCGCCCACCATGCGGGTGGAGGTGCCCCACGACGTCGTCCAGGCGTGCTCGACCGTGCCCTCCTTCGACGAGTACGTGATGTCGAAGGCCTTGGCGAAGTTTTGCCCGAGCTCGTGCGACGTGCCCATCTGCAGCGCCTTGGTGTCGCCCATCATGGCCTCGACGGTCATGGTGTTGGTGGCGCCGGCGAAGCGCTCGGCCCTGGTCTTGCGGCCGGGCACGACCGGGATGGCCAGCAGCTCCTCCATGAACGCCTGGTAGACGTTCCGGTGGATGTTGCGAGCGTGCTCACGGGCGAGTTCCTCGCTGGCGTGCGCGTCGTGGCCCTCCTGCCAGAGGAACTCGGTGGTGCGCAGGAACGTGCGCGGACGCAGCTCCCACCGCACCACGTTGGCCCACTGGTTGAGCAGCAGCGGCAGGTCACGGTAGGAGTCGACCCACTTGGCCATGAACTCGCCGATCACGGTCTCGCTGGTGGGCCGCACGACCAGCGGCTCGGCCAGCTGCTTGCCGCCGGCGTGGGTGACCACGGCCAGCTCGGGCGAGAAGCCCTCGACGTGGTCGGCCTCGCGGCGCAGGTAGCTCTCGGGGATGAACAGCGGGAAGTAGGCGTTCTGCACGCCCTCTTCCTTGATGCGCAGGTCCATGTCGGCCTGCATGCGTTCCCAGATGGCCCAGCCGACCGGCCTGATCACCATCGTGCCGCGCACCGGACCGTTGTCCGCCAGCTGGGCCTTCGAGATCAGATCCTGATACCAGCGGGGGAAGTCTTCTGCACGGGGAGTGAGCACACGGGCCATGACGCGACATCCTAGTCGCGTCGGTGCGCAACCCTGCGGGTGGGCATGTCGTGTCCTGGGTGGAAGGGGGTGGGGAATGCGACCGACCGACGAGTTCGACGACTTCTACCGGGACACGTCCCGGCGCCTGGCCCGGTACGCGTACGGGCTGACCGGCGACCCGGGCGATGCGCAGGACCTGGTGCAGGAGGCGTACGCGCGGGCCTGGCAGCGCTGGCGCCGGCTGGCCGACTACGAGGACCGGGAGGCCTGGCTACGGCTCGTGGTCAACCGGCTCTCGACCGATCGGTGGCGGCGCCTCGGCGTACGACGAGCAAGAGCCGCCGCCGAACCGCCCCAGCCGCACACCCCGCCGCCCTCGGAGAACACCGTGCTGCTGATCGGCGCGATGCGGACGCTGCCGATGGTGCACCGGCGCGCGCTCGCCCTGCACTACCTGCTCGACCGGTCGATCGCCGAGATCGCCCACGAGACCGGCGCGTCGGTCGGCACGGTCAAGTCGTGGCTGTCCCGCGGCCGGACCGGCCTGGCCGCCGCGCTCGGCGGCCAGGCGCCCGCGCTGGCCACGAACGGTCGCTCGCACGAAGCCACGAACGGAGCCGACGATGCCAGCTGAACTCGACGACATCTTCGCCTCGGTGGCCCGCGAGGCCGACGCGATCCCGCTCAACACGGCCGCCCAGGCCCGCCGGCGTGGCCGGCAGCGCTCCCGCAACGGACTGCTGGCGGCGGGCGCGGCGGTGTGCCTGGTGCTCACCGGTATCGGTGTGGCGGCCGGTCCCGACCGGCGATCCGACAACAAGACGGTCGCGCCGGCCCCGTCGGTCTCCACCACCCCCGCCACCGGCGCCCCGTTGCCGCAGGTGGGCCGGCCGATTCCGTACGGCCGGACGGCCGGGGAGACCGCGCCGGTGATCGTGAAGGGCCGGGTCTACGACTCCTGGAAGGTAGGCGACAAGATCGCGGTGGTCGCGGCCGACGCGCGCACGAGCGAGGTCGTCTGGCGGATCGAGGGGTTCGCGACCGGGGCCGACATGACCCCTTCGGTGACCGCCACGGACGACGCGGTGCTGGTCAGCTCCGGCGGCGGGCAGACCTGGGTGCTCGACCCGGCCGACGGCAGCTCGCGGTGGGACTTCACGAGCAGTCACCTGGGCGAGTGGGTGGTGCACCAGCAGGTGCTGGTCCAGCGGAACTCCGACACGGGCCGGGTCGACGCCTACGACCTGAGGACCGGCCGGAGCCTGTGGTCGATCAGCCCGACCGCCGACCGGGTCGACCAGGTGCTCGGCATGCGCATCTACGGACAGGAACGGCTCAGGGACGGGTTCACCGACAACCGGCTCGTCATCGTGCGCCGGTCCGGCCAGGTGCAGGTGCTCGACATCGTCAGCGGCGCGGTGCGGAAGATCATGACGCCGGTCTCGCCTCCGGCCGGCGGCACCGAGCTGATCGCGTACGAGGGAAAGCTCTATGACGGCGGACCGGGCTGCTGCGACACCGAGTCGTACCGGGTGGTCATCACCGACCTGGGCACCGGCGCCTCGAAGAAGGTCTTCCGCGGCGAGCTCGGCCACTCGTTCGGCGGCATGGCCGTCTCGGACCCGGACGCGGTCTGGGTGCTCGATCGTGAGGGCGACAGCGCGACCCGGGTGCTGTCCGTCAACACGCTGCGGGGCGGAGTGGCCTGGTCGGTGCCCGCGCCGGGCACCGGTTCGATCGCCGCGTCCGGCCTCGACACGCTGGTCGGCGGCGAAGGCGGCCCGGGCGTGCTGCTGGACGGCAACGGGCGCGAGATGTTCCGCACCTCCGACGGGGAGCCCGAGTGGCTGGACGGCGGCTATGTGCTGGTCATGCCGCCGCTGACCGGGGGTGAGGTGTCGGTCGTGACCGCCACCTACGGCACGGTCACCGGGCTCGGCACCCTGCCCGCGCGGACCGGCCCGTGCGTGCACACCCCCGACCGGCTGGTCTGCCCGACCGCGAAGGACCTGCGGATCTACCAGCTCAAACGATGACCTTGCCCTTGAGCACGATCCGGCTCGGCGCGCGGACCACTCGCAGGTCCGCGCGCGGGTCGGTCTCGTAGACGACCAGGTCGGCCAGCCCGCCCTCGACCAGCCCCGGGAAGCCCAGCCACTCGCGGGCCCGCCAGGACGCGCTGGCCAGAATCTCCTCGGCGGGCAGTCCGGCCTCCTGCAGGATCAGCATCTCCTCGGCGACCAGCCCGTGCCGGATGCCGCCGCCGGCGTCGGTGCCGACATAGATCGGAACCCCGGCCTCGTACGCGGCCCGGACGACCGACGGGAACCGCTGCTGCAGCGAGACCATGTGGTCGGCGTACGTGTCGAACTTGCCCCGGGCCCGGTCGGCGATCCCCCCGAAGGTCCGAATATTGATCATCGTGGGCACCAGGGCCGTGCCCCGCCGGGCCATCTCGTCGATCAGGTCGAGCGACAGCCCCGTGCCGTGCTCGACCGAGTCGATCCCGGCCCGCACCATGATCTCGACGCCCTCCTCGGAGAAAGTGTGCACGGCGGCCCGCGCTCCGGCCGCGTGCGCAGCCTCGACGGCCGCCGCCATGGTCGTCGCGTCCCACGAGGGCGCGAGGTCACCGGCGTCCCGCGAGATCCAGTCGCCGACCAGCTTCACCCACCCGTTGCCGGCCTTGGCCTGCTCGGTGACCGCGGCCCGCACGTCGGCCTCGCCCTCGACCTCGACCCCGACGTCCCGCAGATAGCGCCGCGGCGCCGCCACGTGCCGCCCGGCCCGGGCGAGCCGCGGAATGCCGTCCTCGTCCTCGAGCTCCGGATAGGGATAGGGCGATCCCGCGTCCCGCAGGGCCAGCACCCCCGCGTCCCGATCGATGGCCGCCAGCTCGCGCGCCTGATCGAGGCTGGTGATCGGCTTGGCCCCGAACGCGATCCCCAGGTGACAGTGGGCGTCGACCAGTCCCGGCACCACGAACCCACCGTCACTGATCGTCTCAGCACCCCGCACAGGCTCGTAGGTGACCGTGTCCCCCACCAGCCAGAGATCCCTGACTTCCCCCTCGGGTAGGACAGCCCCCCGCACATGTAGCGCCATAGGACAGTCCTACCCGATCGAGGCCTTAGCCGCGCGGGCGGGCGTGAGCCCTGATGCGATCTCGCTTCCGCGTCCATGCCGGCAGGTCCAGCGTGATGTCCCATGGCCGGTGGACCGTGACTAGTTCTTCCGTATGCAGCAGCTGGGAATACTGCCCGTCGTCCTCCAGCACGAACTGCGTGAAGGCGACCCGTTCCGAAAGCGGATCGATGATCCAATAATGCGGGATGCCCGCGCCGGCGTACTGCTTGAGTTTGTCCTCACGATCGGTGTGCTGTGAGGACTTGGAGATCACCTCGGCTACGAGAAGAACGTCGTCCGGCGGCACAGGTGAGGTGTCCGGCGCGTTCTCCGACAGCAGCACCACGTCCGGGCGAAGCTCCGTGTGCCGGGCAATGAGAACTGCCTGCTCGATGTTGAGAATGAACTCTTCGGGACAGTGCCGATCGATGGCGTATCCAACATTCTTGCTGATCAACTGGTGGATAGGCTTGGCATGGGGCGTCAAGACGAGTCTTCCTTCGATCAATTCGTATCGAAGATTCTCGGGAAGGCTCGCAATGTCGTCGACGGTCAAGTCACGTCGTTCGAGCAGGTGAGGGTCGACCAGCGGCAGAACAGCAGTCATCGATTCCTCCTCGATGGGATCGCGCTCGACCATACTAGACACCCGACTAGTTGCTCTATGCCATCTCGGCGCCGGCCATCGGCATGCCCGGTCGCTTCGGAGCCTACCCAGCAGCAGGCGCCACAACGTTTCGTCCGCGATACTCGAACGTCTGCGGCCACCGGTCAGAGAGCAGCGGAAGATCCAGGGTCACCGGAAACGGATCCTCCACCGCGAAGGGGCCCCGGGTGCTCGTCACGTCGTCGAGATCGCCGCTCGAACCCCGGCGGAAGACGGTCAGAGCCGCACCAATCGATTCGGCGGGCTCGAAGATCCAGTAGGCGGCTACGTCGCGCTCGGAGTAGGCGCGGAACCTTTCCAGCATCTCGGCGAAGAGCCAGTGCGGCCGCACGACGTCGACCACCAGCCTGATATCGCTGTCACCGCCTGGCCCCGCCACCACCAAATCCGGCGCCGGCATGGTTTCGCTCTCCGGCCAAAGCGCCGGCCGAGCCACCACATCGAAGCCTGGACGACAGGACGCCTTCAAGGTGGCCATCAGGGCGAGGCCGGCCAGATCCGATAGTGGGGCGCGGTCCCACAGATCGAGCCGGCCCTCGATCAGTTCGTAACGGCATTCATCCGGCAGGATCGACAGCTCGTCGACCGTGAAATCGACGTCGGGCAACACGAAGTCAGCAACCATAGTCGCATGGTAATAGTCACGCGACTATGGTGCGATACTTCAGGTCAGTTCTTGTCCTTGTCGTCCTTCTGCTGCTTCATCAGCTTGTTGAAGTCGAGGTTGGGCAGGTTGAAGCCGCCGCCCGCGCCGCCCAGGGCGTTCGGGTCGAGGCCCGGCGGGAGCTGGGGCATGCCGCCCGGGAAGCCCGCGGGCAGGCCGCCGCCGCCCGTACGGGGACGGTTGTTTCCGCCCTTGGTGCCCTTCCGCTTGTTCTTCGGGCTCTTCGTGGCCTTGCGACGGCCGCCGCCGGGCAGGCCCATCATGCCGCTCATCTGCTTCATCATCTTTTGCGCGTCGGCGAAGCGGTTGAGCAGCTGGTTGACGTCCATCACGGTGACGCCCGAGCCGTTGGCGATGCGGGCCCGGCGGGAGCCGTTGAGGATCTTGGGGTTGGTGCGCTCCTGCGGGGTCATCGAGCGGATGATCGCCGTGACCCGGTCGAAGTGACTGTCGTCGAGCTCGGCCAGCTGGTCCTTCATCTGGCCCATGCCCGGCATCATGCCGAGGATGTTGGCGATCGGGCCCATCCGCCGCACGGCGATGAGCTGGTCGAGGAAGTCTTCGAGGGTGAAGGTCTCGCCGGCAAGCAGCTTGCCGGTCATCTTCTCCTTCTGATCCTCGTCGAAGGCCTGCTCGGCCTGCTCGATGAGGGTCAGCACGTCACCCATGCCGAGGATCCGGCTGGCCATGCGGTCGGGGTGGAAGAGGTCGAAGTCCTCGAGTTTCTCACCGGTCGACGCGAAGAGGATCGGCTGGCCCGTGACGTGCCGGACCGAGAGGGCGGCGCCACCGCGGGCGTCACCGTCGAGCTTCGAGAGCACCACGCCGGTCACGCCGACGCCGTCGCGGAAGGCCTCGGCGGTCTGAACCGCGTCCTGGCCGACCATGGCGTCGATGACGAACAGGACCTCGTCGGGGCCGACCGCGTCGCGGATGTCGCGGGCCTGCTGCATCATCTCTTCGTCGATGCCGAGGCGTCCGGCGGTGTCGACGATGACGATGTCCTTGGCGGTGCGCTTGGCGACCTCGATCGAGTCGCGCGCGACCTTGACCGGGTCGCCGACGCCGCTGCCGGGCTCGGGCGCGTAGACGTCGACGCCCGCCCGGCTACCGACGACCTGAAGCTGGTTGACCGCGTTGGGGCGCTGCAGGTCGGCCGCGACCAGCATCGGCTGGTGACCCTGGCCCTTGAGCCAGCGGGACAGCTTGCCGGCCAGGGTGGTCTTACCGGCGCCCTGCAGACCGGCCAGCATGATCACCGTGGGCGGCTGCTTGGCGAACTGGAGCCGCCGCCCCTCGCCGCCGAGGATGTTGATGAGCTCCTCGTGGACGATCTTGATGATCTGCTGCGCCGGGTTGAGCGCCTGGGAGACCTCGGCCCCCCGGGCGCGTTCCTTGAGGTTGAAGATGAAGGCCTTGACCACGGGCAGCGCGACGTCGGCCTCCAGCAGAGCGAGACGGATCTCGCGAGCGGTGGCGTCGATGTCGGCGTCGGTGAGCTTGCCCTTGCCCCGGAGCTTGGTGAAGATGCCGGAAAGGCGGTCACTCAATGTGTCAAACACGGTGAGACATCCCAGTGGTCGTTAATAGCGGCGATGCCCGCAAGCCTAGCCGCCCGCGGGGAGCCTTACCGGTTCCGCATGCGGTACGTCTTCGCGGCCGCCTCGATCCGGCGCTGCGTGCGCGTGCCGGGGGCGATCGACTTCTTGGCCTTGGTGTAGAGGTAGTAGCCTCCGCCGACCGCGAGAGCGCCCACGATCAGGTAGAACAGCGCCGGCCCGATCAACGAGCTGACCACCCAGCCGACCACGATCACTCCGGCGATCAATGCCACCAGAAACGCCACGGCTTTACCCATCTCGGCCTCCCCGAGTCGAAGCTGCGGACTCCACCATGACGCACCGGGGCAACCGGGCGCATCGGTGGTAACCCTGAACCCGATGTCCGAAATGCCGCTATACCACCAATTCAGAGGGTGATGGGGGCGGCGCGCCGCAACTTCTTCCCGACGCACCCGTTGTGGGACGTGACCGAACGGACCCCGGCGGAAGGACGACGGCGTGCGCATCCTCAGGCTGGCTCCCTGGCCCGTGCGGCGGCGCCTGCTCGCCCAGCTGCAGCACCGGCTCCTCCCCCTCGTGCCGCCGGCGAGCCGCCTGCGGGTGGCCCGGCGGATCGTGCCGCTCGGCCCCCGTCCCCGGCTCAAGCCGATCGGGGACGCGCCGGCTCTGCGGGTCCGCACGGCGGCCGGGCGGCTCACGGCCCGGCGTGCCCTTCAGGCCGACCCCGCGTCCGTACGCCGGGAGAACCTCGACCGCGTGCTCGACACCCTGACCAGCGCGGGCATCGAGTGGTTCCGGATTCCGGTGCACTCCCCGACCCGTACGGGCGTGGCCGTCGACGAGGCCGACCGGGCCCGGGCCCTGACCGCGCTGACCACCGTGACCGCCCGCGGCGAGGGCCGGCTCGACCGGGTGGTCCCGGGACGGGTCGTGCGCGTGTGCTGGCCGGTCACCGACCCGCAGGGCCGCGTCACGCTCGGGACCGCGTACGGCTGCGACATTGAATTCTGGCGTCGCGAGGGCGGCACCCTGCTCGGACCGCGCAGCAACCCGGTGGCCGACGTGGTCGCCGCCGACGAGCCCGAGATCGTGGTGGCCGAGCCGGTGTTCGGCCCGTTCGGCGCGCCCGGCACGACCCGCCGCTACCGCACGCGGGAGGTGTTCACGATGGTCAGCCCGGACCGGGTCGCGTTCCCGATCGACGCCGTCTACACCTGGGTCGACGGCGGCGACCCGGCCTGGCATGCGCGCAAGGCCGAGGCGCTGCGCCGCAACGGATGGGTGGCCGGCACGAGCCCGCAGACGGCCAACGACTCGCGGTTCGTCTCGCGCGACGAGCTGCGCTATTCGTTGCGCTCGCTGCACGCGTACGCGCCCTGGATCCGGCATGTCTTTCTGGTCACCGACGGGCAGGTCCCGCCGTGGCTCGACACCACCCGGGGCGACCTGACCGTGGTCAGCCACCGCGAGATCTTCGGCGGCGCCGGGCGGCTGCCCACCTTCAACTCGCAGGCCATCGAGACGCGCCTGCACCACATCCCGGGGCTGGCCGAGCACTTCCTCTACCTCAACGACGACGTGTTCCTGGGCCGGCCGGTGGCCCCCGAACTGTTCTTCACCCCGGGCGGGCTGACCCGGTTCTTCCCGTCCGGGGCGCTGGTCGACTCGGCGCCGCGCTCGTCCGCCGACGCGCCCGCCGACTCGGCCGGCAAGAACAACCGCCAGCTCATCCAGAGCGCGTTCGGGCGGGTGCTGACCCGCAAGATGAAGCACACCCCGCACCCGTCGCGGCGCAGTGTGCTGGCCGAGATCGAGCTGCGGTTCGCTCAGGAGGTCGAGGCGACCGCGGCGCACCAGTTCCGGCACCCCGACGACATCGCCATGCTGTCGTCGCTGCAGCAGTACTACGCCTATCTGACCGGTCGCGCGGCCCCCGGGCAGATCAGCTATCTCTACACCGACCTGGCCGATCCGGCGACGCCGTTCCAGCTGGCCCGGCTGCTGCACCGGCGCCACCTCGACGCCTTCTGCCTCAACGACACCGAGTCCGACGCCGGTGTGGTGCCCGAGCAGGCGGCGTTGCTGGCCGAGTTCCTGCCCGCCTATCTGCCCTTCCCGTCCCGGTGGGAGACCGAGACCCCGGTTTCCCGTACGCCGGTGGTGGCGCGCCAGATCAAACGGGCGGCCGTCGTCCCGGAGGTGGTCCGATGAGCGCGGACGTCGTCGTGCTGGGACTGGGGTACGTCGGTCTGCCGCTGGCCCAGCAGGCCGTCCGGGCCGGGCTGTCCGTGCTCGGCTTCGACGTGCACGCCGGGGTGGTCGCCTCGCTGGCCGAGGGCCGGTCGCACGTCGACGACCTCTCCGACGCCGACATCGCCGAGATGCTGGCCGGCGGTTTCCGGGTCACCACCGACGAGTCGCTCGTCGCCACCGCGGGCACGGCCGTCATCTGCGTGCCCACACCGCTCGCCGAGGGGGACGGGCCCGACCTGACCGCGGTCACGAGCGCGACTTCGGCGATCGGGCGCAACCTTCGGCCCGGCATGCTGGTGGTGCTCGAATCCACCACCTATCCGGGTACGACCGACGAGGTCGTCCGGCCGCTGCTGGAGAAGTTGTCCGGCCTGACCGCGGGCGTGGACTTCCATCTGGCGTTCTCGCCGGAGCGCATCGACCCCGGCAACCCGCATTTCGGGGCACGCAACACCCCCAAGGTGGTCGGCGGATTCACGCCGGCCTGCACCCTGCGGGCGGCCGGTTTCTATGGGCGTTTCGTCGAGTCGGTGGTGCGTACGAGGGGAACCAGGGAGGCGGAGACCGCGAAGCTGCTGGAGAACACGTACCGCCACGTGAACATCGCGCTGGTCAACGAGATGGCCCGGTTCTGTCACGAGCTGAACATCGACCTGTGGGACGTGATCCGGGCCGCGTCGACCAAGCCGTTCGGCTTCCAGGCGTTCTATCCGGGGCCCGGGGTGGGCGGTCACTGCATCCCGATCGACCCGAACTACCTGTCGCACAACGTCCGCAGCAAGCTCGGCTACCCGTTCCGTTTCGTCGAGCTGGCCCAGGAGATCAACGCGACCATGCCGTCCTATGTGGCCCGTCGCGCGCAGAACCTGCTGAACTCCGACGGCCACGCGGTGCACGGCGCGACGATCCTGCTGCTGGGCGTCACCTACAAGCCGAACATCGCCGACCAGCGCGAGTCACCGGCCACCCCGCTGGCCCGCCAGCTCGCCGCCCTGGGCGCCCGGGTGCTCTTCCACGACCCGTACGTGAGCGACTGGATCGTGCCCCGGGCCGACGATCTGCTGGGCACGGTGACCTCGGCCGACCTGGTGATCCTGGTGCAGAACCACCGCGCCTACGACGCCGACGGGCTGGCCTCCCTGGCCAAGCGCTTCTTCGACACCCGGGGCGCCACCACGGTCCCGGAGGCCCACCGGTTATAGCCCGCCCTGCCCCAGTATCCGGCTCAGGGCGGAACGCAACGTGTCCAAGGGGTCGGCGGGCAGCTCGGCGCTGCGGAAGCCGACGTAGTTGTCCGGGCGGAGCAGCACGCAACCGGAGTCGCCCACCTCGCGCAGCCGGGCCCAGTCGCCGTAGATGTCCTCGTAGTCGGCTCCGGGACCGATGACGACGGCCGTCAGGTCCAGCGTGGCGGCCGCCTCGACCCAGGGCTGTCCGCCCGGACCGGTCAGCAGAACGAATCGGCCGCCACCGCCGACATCCAGTGTGGACAGGCGGGTGGCGTCCCGGCCGATCCACGCGTGCGGCACCTTCGCGCCGGGCCACGTCGTCGGGAAGTGGTAGAGCTCGTCGTCGCGCGGGTTCACCGGCATGACCGTGCCGTCGGGGACGATCGCGTCGGAGGCGTATCTCTGGTTGAGCTCGACGCCGTGCGTGTTGAACTCGTAGTTCTTGAACTCGATGGCTTCGCGCAGTTCCCGCCGCTGCTTCTCGGCCGCGGGCGTGGCCAGCTTGCGGGCGTCGATGTTGCGTTGCAGCTGCACCGGGTCCTCGGTGGTGAGCATGCCCAGCGCGTCGAAGATGCGGGCGGTCTCGCCGATGCTGCGGTTGGCCCGGTCGACGATCTGCCGGCCGATCGGCGCGCGCTCGGCCGAATACGTGTCCAGCAGCGCCGGCGCGGCCGACCCGTTCAGCACCGCGCGAAGCTTCCAGGCCAGGTTGTAGGCGTCCTGGATCGACGTGTTGGAGCCGAGCCCGTTGGACGGCGGGTGCCGGTGCACGGCGTCGCCCATGCAGAACACCCGGCCGTTCTGGTACGTCTCGGCGTACATGTGATTGACCGTCCACGCCGAGGACGACTTGATGGTGACCGGCACCGAGTCGTCGCCGATGAGGTGGTGCGCGATCCGCCGGGCGTACTCCTCGGTGAGGTCCGGTGGTTCGCCGTTGATGTCGTAGCCCCAGACGATCAGCCACTCGTGCCACGGCCGGACGCAGCGGACCAGCCCCATGCCGATGCCGCCGACGTCGGAGCCGGTCTGCAGCACCCAGTAGAGCGTGCTGGGCCGGTGGGCGGTCAGCGCCGTGAGGTCGGCCTCGAACACGATGTTGATGCTCCCGGCCACGCCCATCTGGCCGACCATGGGCAGCCCGATGTCCTCGGCGACCCGGCTGCGTCCGCCGTCCGCGCCGATCAGGTACTTCGCGCGGATCCGGTATTCGTCGCCCCGCAACCGGTCCCGTACGGTCGCCGTCACGCCCTCGGAGTCCTGCGAGAGCGACAGGTACTCGGTCTGGTAGCGCAACGACGTCCCCCGGGCGACCGCGTTCGCGATCAGCACCGGTTCCATCAGGTGCTGCGGCATGTCGCAGATGCTCGAGGGCGAGGCCAGGTCGTGGTCGGCCTTGCGCGCCGGATGCGTGTACCAGGTGTGCAGCCGGCCCAGTTCCTCGCCCGCGAGGCTGGAGCAGAAGACCGTGTCGCCCATCAGATGCTGCGGGGTGGCCTGGGCGATCACCTGCTCCTCGAGGCCGGCGTCGCGCAGCACCTCCATCGTCCGCTGGTTGGTGATGTGGGCGCGGGGAGTGTCCGACAGGCGGCCGTACTTGGTGACCACCATGTTCGGCACGCCGTAGGTGCTCAGCAGGAGCGCGGCGGCCCCGCCGGCGGGCCCGCTGCCCACGATCAGCACCTCGGTCTCGACGTCACTCATGCTCGGCTCCGGGGGAACGAAGAGATGGGGAAGGAAGAGACGGGGCGATGCGGAAGGTGAACTCGACCGTGCGCGTGCCGTCGGGGGCGGGCGGGAACTCGACGATCAGGTCGTTCTTGACGCCGAAGACCGCGTCGGAGTCCAGGTACGGCCCGCCCGCGACGAAGAGCTGGGTGGTCAGCCGCCGATACCCGGGCGCGCTGATCATGAAGTGCAGATGCGGGGCCCGGTACGGATGCCGCCCGGTGGCCCGCAGCATCTGCCCCACCGGCCCGTCGTCCGGGATCGGGTACTCCGACGGCAGGATCGACCGGAACCACAAGCGCCCGTCGGCATCGCTGCGCAGCCGCGCCCGCAGCACCGGCCCTTCGAGCTCGGGCAGCTGCACGTCGTAGAAACCGTCCGCATTGGACTGCCACACGTCCACGACAGCGTCCGGCACCGGTTGCCCGTCGAGGCCGACGATCCGGATGTCGGCCCGCAACGGCACCCCGGGCAGCCCCTCGGCCAGGTTGGTGCCGGACGGCACCGAGGGCGGCCCTTCGACGTAGAAGGGGCCGAGCACGGCCGACGGCGTCGTCTCGGGCGACCGCGAATTGGTCAGCCGATCGACCGCGCTGGAGATTCCCAGGGTGTCGCTGAGCAGCACGAACTCCTGCCTCGTGGGCGAGCACATCTGGCCCGTACGGGTCAGGAAACCGATCGCCGTCTTCCACTCGTCCTCGGTGAGGTCGTTGTCGGCCACGAACCCGTGCAGCCGCCGCACCAGATCCCCGAGCAGTTCCGCCGTACGCGGTTCGGCCGCCCCGGCAAAGCTGGCCACCACCTCCTCGGTGAGCCCGCCGAGGTCGGGCCGGTCGCCGATGTCGGGCCGGTCACCCGTGGCGGGCCGATCGCCTCGCCACGCCTGTTCCAGAACCGACAGGACGCCCGGCGCGGACAGCGAGCGGGGATGGGGATACGGCTGCGCGGTGGCCAGTTCGGCCGCTGCGGGCAGATCTTCGGCGGACATCCCGAGCGAGGCCAGCGAGGCCGGCGCGCCCAGCCGAGCGGCGAAGTCGAAGACGGCCGCCGGAGCGTCGGAGGCGCCGAACACCGAGGCGATCCGCCGCATCGCATCGGGAGCGGCCTCCGCGTTGTAGGCCATCACATGCGGCAGCACCACGGCGTGCGTAGGCGAGTGCGGCATCCCGAACGACCCGCCCAGCACGTGACAAAGCTTGTGGTGCAGGCCCATCCCCACGGTTCCCAGGCAGATCCCGGCGAGCCAGGCCCCCACCAGAGCATCCGAACGCGCCTCCAGATCGCCGGGCCGCGAGACGATCACCGGCAGCGCCCGGGCGAAACGGGCCAGGGCGTCCAGCGCGAAGTTGTCGACGGCCGGGTCGGCCTGCGGCGAGTACAGCGCCTCGACCGCGTGGGCCATCGCGTTGAGCCCGCTGGTCACCGAGAGCTCGACGGGCAGCCCGAGGGTCAGCGCGACGTCGTAGATGACGGTCCGCGGCACCAGGGCCGGGTCGCTGCGGGTGGTCTTCTTCCCGTCCGAGGTCTCGCCCACGACCGGCGTCATTTCCGAGCCCGCGTACGTCGTCGGGACCGCGATCTGCGGCAACCCGGTGCGCGCGGCCAGCGCCTTGCCCAGCCCCGTGCTCGATCCACCGCCGATCGACACCAGGCAGTCCACGTCGTGCTCGCGTACGAGGTCGAGCGCCCGCCCGGTGACCTCGACCGGCGTGTGCATCGCGACGTCCTCGAACCGCGCGACGACCATCGCGCCGGAGACGAGCGCGGAACGGCCACCCAGCATCAGCACCCGGGAGGCCCCGAGGCGAGCCACCTCGTCGGGCAGCCGGCCCAGGGTTCCCAGCCCGAAGATCACCCGGGAGGCATGAGCGTTGTGTTCGAACGGCTCCACCCGCTCAGTGTCGGCGTCCGGGCGGAACGGTTCCTGCACCTAAGCGCTGCACGAAACGCGCATCGCGGCCGGCGTGGTGTTCAGATGCGCGCGCAACACCCGCGTGAGGTGTTCCTGATGCGAGAAGCCGCACCGCTGGGCCACCTCGGCGATCGGCATCGTGGTGCCGCGGAGCAGCAGGCCGGCCGCGTCGACCCGGCGCTGGATCAGGAACTGGTGCGGGGACAGCCCGGTGCGCGCCTTGAACTGCCGGCCGAACTGGCTGACGCTCAGCCCGGCGACGGCGGCCATCTCGCGCAGCGGCAGCGGCTCGCCCAGCCGCGTTTCCACCATTTCCCGTACGGCGTTGAGCCGCCGATCGGTCAGTCCGGCCCGCCCGCCGGCCCGGGGCGGGGGCGCGGGGCGGCCCCGCACGCTGTGCTGCCGGGCCAACTGGGCGGCCAGCGCGTGCCCGAGATGGTCCACATAGGTGCGGGCCGTGGGCTCCCACTCGCGCATCACCCGGTCGAGGGTCAGCAGCAGGTGCTCGACGAGCGGGTCGAGGGCGCCCAGTTCCTCGGCCAGTTCGACCGGCTCGTCGTCGTGGGCCCGGCACAGCAGCTCGTCGGTCAGATAGGCGTGCACGGTGTCGAGCGCGCCGCCGAGCTCGACGGTGAGTTCCTTGCCGGCCGGGTGCACGAACAGGCCGCCGGGCGGGACCGTACGGGAGCTGGTCAGTCCGAGATGCCCGCGGCGCACCGTGACCGGGCCGTTGCGGTGCAGGATCACCAGGTGGCTGGGCGCGCCGCCGAAACTGGCCTGATAGGGCCGCTCGCTCTGGGTCGAGACATAGAGCGATTCCCAGCCCAGGCCGAGGCTGGTGCGTTCGGGACGCACCCAGGGCTGGCGGAGAATGCCGTTGGTGTCGTGGACCGTGAGCTCCGTCACACGACAATGACATACGTAAACATGATCGAAATCAAGGGACGCGGAAGGTCCAGCACGAGTGCAGCGCGAAGTTGACGACCGGGATCGCGACCAGCGCCACCGCCTGCACCAGCGCGAACGGCCCGGCCAGCACCTCCGTGCCGAGCATCAGGATTCCGCTGTTGAGGGCGAGCGCCACGGCCGTCACGGCCAGGAAGCGCCCGCCCGCGACCACGTGAGCGGTCGTCGAGCGGAAGACCCAGGACCTTTGCAGCCCGTACGAGACCAGCACGCTCGCCCCGAAGCCGGCCGCCGACGCGAGCACCGCCCGGACACCCAGCCCCGCGGCCAGGAGCCAGCCCACGCCGAGGTGGGTCAGCGCGCTGGCCGCGCCGCTGACCCCGTACCGGACAAGCTCAGCGGTCCGCACGGTCCGCGCGGAGCCACTGCTCGGGAACCGACGTCTCGGCCAGGACACCCGACCGCTCCTGCACCAGGTAACGCGGCCGGCCCCGGACCTCCTCGTGGATGCGGGCCAGGTATTCGCCGATCACGCCCAGGCCGAGCAGCAGGAACGTGCCCATCACGAGCAGCAGCAGGATGACGGTGGGGAAGCCGGCCACCGAGTCGCCGCCGATCCAGCGGATCAGGGTCTGCGCCCCGAGCAGCACGGCGAACCCGGCGAAGGCCAGCCCGACCAGGGTGACCAGGTGCAGCGGGGCCGAGGTGAACGAGGTGAGCCCGTTGACCGCGAGCCGGAACAGCGAGCCGAACGACCAGCGGGAGCGACCGCCCGCGCGCTGCTCGATGTCGACCTCGATGGTGCTTCGCCGGAAGCCGATCCAGCTGCTGGTGCCGCGGAAGAACGACGAGTGCTCGGGCAGCCGCAGCAGCGCCTCCAGCGCCGGGCGGGCCAGCAGCCGGAAGTCGGTCGCGTCGACCAGGTCGACCCTGGTCAGGCCGGTGAACGCCCGGTTGAACAGCCGCCCGCCGAGCCGGCCGACCAGGCCCTGACCGGTGCGGTTGCGCTTGACCGCCTCGACCACGTGCGCGCCCTCGCGCCAGCGCCGCACCATCTCGGGAATGGCCTCGGGCGGGTGCTGCAGGTCGGAGTCGATCACCACCACGGCGTCACCGGCCGCGTGTTCCAGCCCGGCCAGCACGGCCGCCTCCTTGCCGAAGTTGCGGGACAGCTGGATGCCGCGCACCCGCGGGTCGAGCCGCGCCTGCCCGGCGACGCGGTCCCAGGAGTCGTCGGTCGAGCCGTCGTCGACCAGCACGAGCTCGTACGCCAGCCCGGCCGCGGCGAGCACCTCGGAGAGGCGGCCCACGAAGCGTTCCACGCCGGCGCCCTCGTTGAAGACGGGCGCGACCACGGAGATCATCGGGCTCGATACGGTCACGCTCGCCCAACGACGGCGCGGCGGCAAAAGTTACAAATTGGCTCAGCGCAACAGCTCGGCCAGGGTCGGCGGCTGGGTGCGGTCGATGATGATCGTGCGGACCGATTCGTGGTCGCGGTACAGCCGGGACAGCCGCTCGGAGAGCACGTCCTCCCACGATCGGTCGGGCCGGTGCCGTTCCCAGGTGGCCCGGTCGGGCAGGTATTCCAGCAGCACGCCCAGGTCGCGCAGCAGGGCGAAGGACTCGCAGTCGGTCATCACGACGGGCCGGTGGTCGGGGTCGACCAGCAGCCGCTGCCGCAGGGTCAGCACGAACTCGCGCACCGCCGGGAACTCCAGCCCGATCACCACGTACAGGTGGACGGGTGGGCGCGAGGCGACGGCGGCCGGCGTGCCGGTCGGCTCCAGCGCCGGGACGGCCGGGCGGCGGGCCGGGCGCAGCCGTCGCAGCAGGGCCCGGCCCAGACGAGGCACGGTCCGCACCGGGTTCTCGAGCAACGCGAGCAGCCCGGACCCGATCCGGTAGGACTCGCTGCGGCGCAGGCGGTCGGCCCGGCGGCGCTCACGGTCGCGTTCGCGCCGCAGCTCGTCGCCGCGGTGCCGCTCCTCGACGAGCCGGGCCTCGAGCATGCGCAGCCGGCCGGCCATCGCGGCCAGTTCCCAGCGCGCCCGCTGACCGGCATCGAGCGGTTCCCGTACGGGCAATGCCTGTTTCACCATCGGCTGCAAAGCGGTCTCGGGCATGTCAGCCTCCGTTCCGGTCGTGGCGGGCGGCCAGCCCACCGAGCCAGGTCGCGGCCGCGGACGCGCCGTTGGAAAACGTCAGCTCCTCGCAACGGCGGCGCAGCACGGCACGTTTGTCGGGGCGGGCCGCCGTGTCCAGCGCCCGCTCCAGTTCGTCGGAATCCGGGTCCTCCACGGCCAGCGCGACCCCGGCCGCGTCGGCATAGCGGGCCCGGCCGATCTGGTCGTCGAGCGCCGGGCCGTGCTCCGGCACGAGAACCGTGGGAATGCCGAAGCGCAGCTGCTCGTGGTACTCGTCGTAGCCGGCCGCGCTGACCACCAGGTCGAACGCCCGCAGATAGCGGCTCACCCCGGCGTCGCGGACGACCACCTGGAAGCCGTGGCCTTCCAGCCGCTCGACGATCCGGGTGTCGCCCAGCCGCACCAGCGCGGCCGGCCGGTCGTCCAGCCCGAGCTCGGCCCGGGCCGCCGCCGGATCGAGCAGATCACCGGCGTCGAGCAGGGTGATCGGCTCGACCCGGTGCGCGTTGGCCCGGTCGGCCACGGTCGGGCCGTCGTCGGCCAGCGCGGCGAACTCCCCGGGTTCGAGCACGTGGTCGAAGACCTTGCCCTCGGTGATCCATTCCTGTCCGGTGTCGCGCGGCCACATCGCCCGTCGCATCCACACCCAGAGCACGCCCGGGTGGGCCCGCACGGCCTCGACGACGCCCTCGTGCGGCAGGTCGTCGACCACCACGATCTCGGGCCGGTGCAGGTCGACGAGGTGGGCGAGCCGGTCGCGCAGCATCCGGTTCCAGGCCGTGCCGGACACCCCGAGCGCTTCGCGGGACGGGATGTGCTCGGTGAGGAAGCCGGTGCACGGGGTCGCGTACGACTGGGTGGCGATCACCGGCGCGAGGGCGGCCGGCAGTCGCCGGGCGATCGCGGTCAGCCGGGTCGGCGAGCCGGCCAGCAGCACCCGGCGGGTCGGTGCGGGCGGCACCGGACCGGGTTCGCGGGGCAGGGCGGGCGCGCTGATCCGGGGCCGGATGCCGAAACCGGCGAGCCGCCGGAGGTGCGACTGATGCCCGGTGGTGCGTTCCAGCGCCCGGAAACGCTCGGGGAACTCCTGCCACGAGGCGGCCGCGTCGACGATCTCGTGCCAGTTCTGCACTGTCATCCGGCAGAGCAGCGGCATCGCCTCGCGCACCCGGTCGTCGACCGGCGCCCACTCGACGTCGTCGGGCAGGTCGTGCGGGGAAGGAGCCTGCGCGGCGACCACGACGGTGTGCTCGGCCCGCACCCATCGGCGCGCCTCGGCCAGCAGGTCGGGGCCGCGAGCGATCAGGAGGCGTACGGACGCGGGCTGGTCCTCCCGGGCCAGGGTGGCCGCGCCGTCCCGCAGAAGGTCGCGCACCTCCGGGGCGAAGGGCAGCGGGCGCGCGTCCCGGGGCACGTGCACCAGCAGCGTGCTCAGCGCCGCCTCGTGCTGAGCGTGCACCTCGGCCGCCACACCCGCCCCGGCGAAGCGGAAATCGGCCAGAATCGCCACGTCGTGAACGGTCGCCGTCACCGCGAATCCCCCTCTCCACGGTCCGTTTTGTCCGTCTTGGGGATCAACGATCACCTGCACTCACCGTGATGGCAACGTCACGGAAACCGTGGCCGGGTAGTCAACCGGGCGGCAACCGAAGGGCATCGTCAGTGCACCCGTACATGGGTCATCTTCACTGCCTCGGCGCCGAACAGAACCGTGAACGCGGCGGTAGGAGCCGGCGCGGACACCAACGAAAGGCAGTCGATGCGCTCCTCGATCACCAAGCGTCTGGCCCTGATCGCGATGATCCCCGCCACCCTGTTTGTGATGGTCGCGTTCGCATCCTCCGCCCAGGCCGCGACCGTCAGCACCACGACGATGCAGGCCGACATCGTGACCTACACGAACAAGATGCGCGCCGCCCACGGCTGCAAGGCCGTCGTCGCCAGCCCGAGCCTGACCAAGGCGGCCGTCGGCCACAGCACCTGGATGGCCCGCACCGGCAAGTTCAGCCACGTCGGCGCGAGCAACTCGTCGTTCGCCTACCGCATCAAGACCGCCGGTTACGCCCGCCCGCTGAGCGAGAACATCGCGTACGGCTACCGCAGTGGCGCCGACGTCGTGAAGGCGTGGATGGCCAGCCCGGGTCACCGTGCCAACCTCCTCAACTGCACCGCCAAGGCCGTCGGCGTCGGCGCCGTGTACTCGGCCAACGGCACCACCTACTTCTCGCAGGAGTTCGGTTACTGAGACCGGCTCAACTGCCGCACCACACGGCGATAGGACAGCAGGGCCTCACCTTCGCGGGTGAGGCCCTCCGTCGTTTCCAGCCACCGGCCCAGCACGTCGCGCTCGCCGGGCACGAACACCGCCGCCGCGTCGGCGAGCCGCTCCTCGAGCAACGCCATCGCCGGGAACCGGGCGTCGGGCCCGGTCGAGCCGGGCGGCCCGCCGATCACCAGCAGGTCGACGTCGTGCACGTCGGCCAGCGCCTCCAGGTCGTACCACCCGAACGTGCGCTCCCCGACCGGCACCGGACGCAGCGGCGCCTCCCGCACCTCGGCCACGGGAACGAGCGCATGCGCCGCCACGGCCGCCCGGACCGGCTCGGCTGCGCCCGCCTCGTGGTGCAGCGACACGAGCCGGCCGCCGACCTGTTCCAGGGCGTACGCCAGCCAGACGGTCGACGCCCCGCTGCCCAGTTCGAGCGCGAACCGCGGCTTGCGGGTGCGAATGAGGTGCAGCAGCTCGAGCAGTTCGGCCGGCGCCTGCGCGGGCGGCATCGGCGCCCGCGGCGTGATCCGCTGGAAGAGCTGGACGATCGCCTCGATGTCACGGGTGTGCGTGCGCATCTGCCCGGCCAGCGAGTCGGTCAGCTCGCGATGCCGGTCGCCCGAGTGCAGCAGCAACTCCTCCATCGCGCCGAGCAGCCGCCGCTGGGTCTGGTCGAGCACCGCGCGCACGTCGTTCTGCTGCCGGCGCTGGGCCCTAGCCAGCCCGGAGATCCGCCGGGCGATCAGCAGCAGACCGCCGAACAGGATCGTGAAGAACACCGCCAGCAAGGTCAGCGCGACGGTGACGTTCCCGGTGAGGGCGGCCGCCGCGACCGCCGCGCAGAGCACGCACGCGCCGGCCACCAGGATCGCCTGACGCCTGGTCAGGTTGCGCAACCGGCGCATCGGTCCCTCCCCGCTGGTCAGCTGATCATTAACCCGTCCTCGTCAACGCGGGCCGGTCCCGCCGGTTACGCCCGGGCAGAAAGCGACGCCCGCGCGCTGCCGGGACGCCACCTCGAGCGACTCGTCGAACCGGCGTACCGAGAACGGGGAATCGGGGTACAGCTTCAGGAACTCGGCCCGCAGCGCGCACCGGCGGGCGGCGCCCTCGGGGCCCGGGTCGAAATCGGCCATCTCGACGGCGACCCGGTTCGCGAGCCGGGCCGCGGGCGAGGCCGACGCCGTGTCCCGCTGCCGTTTGTTGGCCGCGGCCGACACGACAGCCGCGGCGGCGAGCAGCACCACGGCGGCCAGGAGCACCGCGCGTTTCCGTACGAGGTGAGCGATCGCCGCCATCAGCAGCGCCCCCGCCGTGGTGGTCACCGCCGAGTCACGCCAGCCCCAGCCCCACTTGCCGGCCGTCACGAGCTGCTGCACGTCGGCGTTGAGCGAGCCCATCGCGGCGCCCGCCACGATCAGCGTGCCCGCGGTCAGGGCCAGGGCCAGGGCGGCGCGCCGGCCGACCTGCGACAGCCGGGGCAGGTCGCGGATCGCGTGCCAGGCCAGCAATCCGAGCACGACCAGCGCGACGGCCAGGACCATGCCGCCGACCCAGGGCCGGGAACTGCCACCGGCCGTCGCGGCCCGCCACATCATCGGCGGGAGCCAGTCGATCGCGCGTACGGGAAGGGCCTCCCACGTGTCGGCGGTGAGCCGCACGTCGGAACCCTTGTAGCAGTCGCCGGTCGAGCAGTAGCGCTGGATGACCACCCGGACCGCCAGGAAGATCGGCAGGAAACCCAGCCACACCAACGCGAGCGCGCGGGCCGGCGCGGCGGTGAACAGGCGACCCGGGGTCAGGCCGAGCACCAGCCGGCCCCGGGCCAGAACGGCCACGGTGGCCAGCGGCAGGGCCAGATAGGCGATCTCGTTGAAGGCGGCCAGGGCCGCGCCGCCGAGCATCAGCAACGGCATCCACCAGACGCGGAACGGCCGATCGGGGTCGATCCGGCAGAGCGCGGCGGTCACGGCCAGCACGAGAGCGGCCGACGCGAGATAGAGACCGCCGAACAACACGATCGGGCTCGACCCGCCGGCCGCGACGAACCCGGCGGCCACCCCGAACGGCACCACGGCGGCCACTGTGGACGGTGGGCGGCGGAACAACTTGCCGCGGGCGACGACGCTCTCGGCCAGCAGCACGGCGACCACGCACAACAGCAGGGCGGAGAGGAACGAGACGAGCCGGAACCCGACGTTGACCGGCAGGCCGAGGACCTCGCTGAGGGCGTACGCGAGCGTGTCCAGCGCCTTCTCCAGCATCCGGCCGAAGAGGCGGAAGTTGCCCAGCCGCAGATAGCCGGGCAGCGAATCGACGGTGTGTGGCACGATCCGCAGCGGGTCGTCGCGGAACAGGCCGCCGTGCCAGTACAGGTTGAACCGGTGATCGCGGCTCGGCGCCAGCGCGACCAGCGGGGCGAGCACCGGCAACGGCACCAGCACGACCCGCAGCAACGCCCGCCGCCACAGCGCGCCGATCGGCGGCCCCTCGACGACGAAGCGCATCCCCACACGCGGGACGGCGGTCGGGGCGGTCGTCGTCGGGGCACTCATGTGCCAGTCAACGACCCCGCCGATCGATCGGTGACGCTCTCGAGCAGCTGGGCCAGCGTCGGCGGGTCCCGCGGATCTATCACGACCGCGCGGGAGGCCCGGTGGTCGCGGCACAGCTGGGCCACCCGCTCGGCCAGCAGCACCTCCCACCGGGACCCGGGATCATGGCGGGACCAGGTCGCCGGGTCGGGCAGATATTCGAGCACCACACCCGGCACCTGCAGGCCGCGCAGCGCCGGCTGATCGGTGACCACCACGGGCAGATGATCGGCGTCGACCAGCACCCGCTGGCGCAGCGCCCGGATCAACGCGTGCGAACCGGCCCGGGACAACCCGATCGCCACATAGACGCGGGCCGGCACGGGCGCCGCGAGCGGGGCCGGCGGCCGGGGGCGGGCCGCCTCGATCGCCTCGCGACGGCGCAGCCGACGGGCCGCCCGACCGGCGATCGACGGGCCCGTGCGCACCGGATCGCGGGCCAGGTCGACCAGCGCGCGGCCGAGCCGGTACGAGCGGCTGCGGCGCAACGCCAGCACCAGCTCCCGGTTACGGTCCCGGTCCCGTACGGCGGCATCGCGCTCGTCCTCGACACAGCGCAGCCGGCCGGTAAGCGTGGCCACCTCCCAGCGGGCCAGCGCCAGGTCGGCCGCGTCGAGCTCATCGAACACCTCGGGCCTCCGTCTCGGATCGTTCCCGGCAGAAACCGGCCAGCCAGGCCGCGGCGTCGCCGGCGCCGTTGCCGAAGGACAGCTCGGCGCAACGCCGGCTGAGCGCTTCCCGGGCCACCGGGTCCGCGAGCTGTTCGAGCGCCTCGGCCGCCGCGTCGTCGTCGGTCGCGCACAGCGCCACCCCGGCCGCCGCGGCGAACCGCGCGCGGGCCAGTTCGTCGTCGGCGCCCTGCGGGTCAGGCACGAACACCGTCGGCACCCCGGCGCCGATCAGCTCGTGGAAGTTCGTGTAATCGGCCCGGGACACGGCCAGCGTGATCCCCTCCAGGTGACCCGGGCGGGCCTCGGTGACCGTGAACCCGGGCAGCGAGGCCACGACGCCCCGGCAGAGCAGCGTGTTCTCCCCCGGATGCCGGCGCGGGCGGCGCGGCAGCTCGGTGATCGGGTCGACCGTGTGCACCCCGGCGCGGGCCGTCGTGGTCCAGCCCTCGTCGCCACCGGCCGCGAACTCGCCCGGCTCCAGAATGCCCGCGAACAGCGCGCCGCGGGCCGCCCACTGCCCGCCGGTGCCGCGCCGCCACATCGCCGGGCGCAGCCAGAGCCAGGGCAGCTCGTTCTCCTCGACGGCGGCGGCGATCCCGTCGTGCGGCACCCCGGCGACCAGCACCGCGCGCGGGCCGTAGAGCTCGATCAGATGCCGCAGCCGGTCCCGCACGAAGCCGGCCCAGCGGTTCTCGGCCACGCCCAGATCGGTCGCCGACGGCAGGTACTCGGTGAGCAGACCGGCGGCGTGCGCGGCGGGCAGCCCGGCCGACCCGGCAACGACGATCGGCTCGAGATCGGCCGGCAGCCGGCGGGCGATGGCGCGGAACCGGGCGATGTCGTCGCCCACGAGCAACACCCGCCGGGTGGGCCGGGCGCTGGGCTCGATCCGCTCCCGCGGCGACGGGACGACCCCGCGGGGGAGCACGCCCAGGGACGCCAGCCGGGCGATGTGCGAGGCACTGCCGAAATGCTCGGTCACGAAGGAACGGGCCCGGGCGGCCAGGGCCTCGTACGCGGGCCGGTCCTGGTGCAGACGCCGGACGAGATCGCGGACCCCGGCCGGGTTCGTGTAGACCGCGGCCTCGGCGAAGACGGATCGGAAATGCGGGCCGGTGATGACCGGCACCCCGCTCGCCATGGCCTCCAGGATCGTACGGCTGAAGGATCCGGCCCCTTCGGGATCGGGGAAGTAGACGAAGAAGTCGAGCGTGCCCAGGAACTCGCGGGGCGACTCGGCGCCGAACTCGACGACCTCCCAGTTCGCGGGCCGCCGGCCCAGACGCTGGACGACGGCCTCGCCGCCGCCCAGCAGGCGCACCCGGATGTCGGGCGCGTCGGGATAGGCGGCCAGCAGCTCGCCGGGATCGCGCGGCCACTTCACCGGATCGGGCCGCCCGTGCCGGCCGATCACCGGCACCGTCGCATGTGGACGGCGCTCGATCCACCAGTCGGCCACGTCGACGATCTCATGCCAATCGGTGTCGGGCAGGGCGGTTCCGGGCGCGACCCGCAGCACGTTCTCGCGGACGCGGGCGCTGACCGGCGCCCACACCACGGAATCCCCGAAATAGCCCCCCACCCGCTCGCGCACCTCGTCGAACTCGTCCCCGGGCGGCTTGCTGAGCACGACGATCGTGTGCCCGGCCCGGATCGCGGGCACCACGGCCGGATCCTCGGTGAAGATGCGGGGCCGGCGGATCAGCAGGACCCGGGCCGCGATCTCGGCGCCGTCGTCGTCGGCCAGGCCGGCCAGGCCGTCGCGCAGGCAGGCCACGATCCGCGAGTCGAACGGGCGGGCGTGCCGCAGGTGCGGCGAGGGCACGTGGATCAGCACGGTGGTCAGACCGGCCGCCGCCTGGGCCTGCACCTCCGCGACGATGCTCGCCGAGTTGCCGCCCGGATACCGCAGGTCGGACAGGATGGCGACGTCGTACACGGCTTGGTCAACGACGCGTACCAACCGGGCGATACGGACAATTCACCCAGGCTCCTTGATCGTTGGACCGGTCGTGGGAGACACCAACGTGCCGCATCCTCTTGCCGTCGCCGCCCTGCAGGCACGGTCGATCGCCGCGCGCGCACCACTGGCCCGGGCGGCCGAGACGGGCGATCCGTGGGTGGTCGGCGAACTGGCCCGGGTGATCGCGCTGCAGGACCTGCGGGCCGACGACCAGGCCGACGCGCTGGCCCTGCTGGACGGGCTGCGGGCCCGCGGCGAGATCGCGGCCGTTCACCAAGGGCTGCACGGCCAGATCGCGTACGCCTCCGGGGACCCGGCCCGAGCCGCCGAACTGCTCGCGTCGTATCCGTCGGTGCCGTCCCCGGTGCGCCTCGCGTTGACCGCCGACCTGGCCAACCCGTACGCGAACGGAAGTGGACCCTGGAATTTCGTTTCCCTGCTGCCCGCGCCGCGGATGCTGGTGCCGGACGGACCGGGCACGCCGCTCGACCGCGTCACGACCGGGCCGGTGCAGCGGACCGGGCACCCACGCCGGATCACCACGATCGTCACCACGTGGCAGCCCGACCAGTCGCTGCTGACGTCGGTGCGTTCCCTCGTGCGGCAGACGTGGACCAACCACGAGATCCTGGTCGTCGACGACGGATCGCCCTCGGAGTTCGAGCCGGTGCTGCGGGCGGTGGCCGCGCTGGACCCGCGCGTACGGGTCATCCGGATGCTCGTCAACGCCGGAACCTACGTGGCCCGCAACGCCGGGCTGGACGCGGCGACCGGAGACTTCGTGACCTTCCAGGACGCCGACGACTGGTCCCATCCGCTGCGGCTGGAACGCCAGGTGGCGCCGCTGCTCGCGGACGAGAACATCTTCTCGGTCACCAGCAACGGCATGCGGGTGACGCCCTATCTGGTGGTGACGCGGCCCGGGATGACATCGATCGCCTCGTACAACCTGTCGTCGCTGATGATGCGGCGGGAGCGGACTCTCCGGTCGGTCGGCCACTTCGACGCCGTACGCAAGGGGGGTGACGCCGAGTACCTCTCGCGGGCTCGCGCGGTGTTCGGACGGTCGGCCACCTACCACCTGGACGGGCCGCCGTTGGCGCTGATCCGGGTGCGGGCCGGTTCCCTTTCCGCGGACGACTACCGGCCGGGATGGACGCATCCGGCGCGGCGGTCCTACCGTTCGGCCTTCGAGACGTGGCATGCGTCGCGGGCTTCTTCTTCTCCCGCTGCGCGGGGCTCTTCCGGGGCGGCGCGGGCTTTTGCGGCGCCGCGGCGGCTGCTCGGGGAGACCGGGGCCAAGGCGTACGACGCGGTGCTCGCGGGCGACTGGACCACGGCCGGCGGCGCGGGGGTCGCCGGAGTGGGACAGTTGCGCGCGCTGGCCGCCCGGGGGCTGCGGGCCGCCCTGCTGCAGCTGGACGTGCTGACCAACCTGCGCGAGGGCCCGCAGAACCTCGATCCCGCTGTCCAGTCACTGATCAACAGCGGCGATCTGACCCAGGTCGAGCTGACCGACGACGTACGGGCCCGGCTGGTCGTGGCCCGTTCGGCGCGCGTCCTCCAGCACGCGCCTGACCTGCCCAGCGGCGTACGGGCGCAACGGGTCGTGATCGAGGACGCCACCGTGGTCCCGCAGGCCGCGGCGGCAGCACTCCGCTTGTTCGGCCGCAAACCTTTGTGGGCACCGGCCGGCGCGGACGGCCGGCGCCTGCTCTCCGGTTCCGACGCCGCCCTGGCCAAACTCGACCTGCCCAGCACGCTCGACGCGGCCCAGTGGCGGCTCGACCGCCGTGGCCCGCGGGCCGACCGCCCGGTGATCGGCCGCCACTGCCGGGGCGGACGGTCCGAATGGCAGCGCCTGCGCGACGAACTCCCCGACTCGGCCCACATGGACGTCCGCCTGCTCGACACGGCCGGCTCGGCATCCCGCTCGTTCGGCCGCTTCGGCCCACCCCGGAGCTGGCTGGTCTACGCCCCCGGCGACGTCACCCTGCGCTCTTTCCTCTACCAGATCGACTTCTACCTGCACCTGCCCGCCGACGATGAGCCCGCCGACCCGGCCCCAGACGTGCTGGCCGCGCTGGCTGCGGGCTGCGTCGCCGTCCTGCCGTACCGCTATGCGGCGGCCTTCGGGGAGGCCGCGGTCTACTGCACACCCGAGGAGGTGCCGGACACCGTCGCCCGGCTCCACGCCGACCGCCGGGCCCTGCGCGACCAGGCCACCCGGGGTTCCGCCTTCGTGCGCCGTCATCATGCCCACGAGCTGTACGCGGAACGGGTCGCCTGGCTGGCCTCCCAGGGCTGAGCCGGCCGCTCGATTCCGGCTGCCGCCGCGCGATCCCTGCCCGGCTCCGCACTCCCGGCCCGGCCGCATCCCTTTCGCAACCCAACCGGGACCGTTTGGCACCCGACCGGATCGTCAACCCGATCCGCGCACGACCGATTCGTAAGGGCACAAGCCACAAAGATTCGGAGCGGCCCCCGCCGCCCCGACATGCGGGGAAGCAACACACCCCCACCCCGCGTATCGCTGCCCCGCCGTCCCCCGCGGCGGGGCAGCGGTATTTCCAGGCCAGGCCGCCCAGCCTCCGCCGCCACGGTCCGGCCGGATCGGCCCGCCGCCGGACCGGGTGCCCGCCCTTGGGTGGGGGTGGGGGCGGCCGATTTTACCCGCTCCCAAAGTTGATCAGTCGAGTTGTCCACAGGCCGCGGAAGCGGCTGCCGGCTTGTCCACAGGCCCCTAAACGGGGGTCGAAGCGGCCGTACTCTGTGCCTGCGTCAGCACGGTCCACCGCCCGGGCAGGCGCCGCCGCACGGTCAAGCCGAAGCCACCACCCTGGCGTGGCGCCACCCGCGGCTCCTCGTCCACCACGACGGCGGCTCCGACACCCAGCCGACGCCCCAGCACGTGCAGCGCGGGCGCCAGCGGGTCCGGCGAGGCCGGC
Organism: Actinoplanes sp. NPDC021490; assembly: GCF_055562135.1. Taxonomy (NCBI): domain Bacteria; kingdom Bacillati; phylum Actinomycetota; class Actinomycetes; order Micromonosporales; family Micromonosporaceae; genus Actinoplanes; species Actinoplanes sp. NPDC021490. Next base: position 103,894 of record NZ_JBVHFW010000012.1, on the reverse strand, counting down.
GCCAGCTCCCCGTCCACCAGCAACAGGTCGATGTCGGTCAGCCCCTCCAAGGCGTCGACGTCGTACCAGTCCACGGTCCGCCCCTCGACCACCAGTTCGGCCAGCGGCACCTGCCGCACCTCGACCGAGCTCAACCCGTGCTCAGACAGCAGCCCCCGTACGAGCGAAACGCGGCCAGCATCATGATCGACAGCAACGAGGCGGCCACCCGGCGCCGACAACGCATATCCCAGCCAGACGAGCGCCGGTCCGCAGCCCAGCGCCACCATCAGTCCGGGCCGCCGATCCCGGGTGACGTGCACGAGCCCGAGCAGGTCGGTCGGCCGAGCGGACGGCATCGGCGCGCGCGGCTTGACCGCCTGAAAAAGCTGGAACAGCGCCTCGATGTCCCGGCTCTGCTCGCGCAGCAGCAGTTCGGCTCCGCGGCCCGTGAGCCGCTCGGTCCGGGCCATCGCCTCGGTGATCTCCTGATGCCGGTCCCCCGCGGCCAGCCGTTCCTTCTCGACCGCGGCGATCACCCGGCGCTGCAACTGATCGACGGTCGTGCGCAACTCACGCACAGCCTCCTGGGTCGTGCGGAAGCTGCGCGTGATCCGGCGGGACAGATAGACCACCCCGGCCGGCACGGCCATCAGCAGCAGCGCGAGCAAGCAGGTGGCCACGGCGGCCGGCCCGATCACCGACGAGACCGCGACGCCCACGGCCAGCGGCACGATGACGATCAGGCCGGCGATCTGCCGCCGGGACAGTCGGCGCAGCCGGCCGGCGACGGCACGGGCGAACCGCAGCAGCCTGGTCATAGTGATCCGCACATCGAACTCAACGGCGGCGGGACCCGGCCCGTTACGGGATCGTCAGCAGAGAGCGCGGCGACGCCACCGGCAGCAACGCCCGGATCCGTGAGACGAGGCGGTCCGGGTCGTAAGCGGCGGCCGCGGTTTGCCGCGCCCGGCGGCTCTGCTCGGCGAAGAGCGCCGGATCGGCCCGATAGCGCGCGATCAGAGCGTCCACTTCGGAGCGAGCGCAATACACGGCCGCATCGCCGTAGAGGCCCCGATACCGCGGGGGCGTCATCACCACACATCCGGCCGCCGCGGCCTCCAACGCCGGTCGCGAATACCACTCGGACTGCTCCCGCGGCGGAAAGTGCAAATAGAAGTCGAGCTGGTGCAGAAACGGCCGCGGCTCGAGGTCGCCCGTCTGGAAGCCCAGCCACGTCGACGCCACCGGCACCTCGTACGTGCCCGCGGGCCGATCCGGAAGCCTCACCCGTACGTCGGCCAGCGGCAACCGGCGGCACACGGCGAGACTGTCGGCGGCGTCGGGCGGCCAGTTCGCCGCGTCGCACAGGTCCGTGCCGACAATCGCCGACCCCGCCGAGGCCCCCGTACGATCGGCGACCCACCCGGCCGGCGCCAGGGCGAGCGGCCAGTCGTCCGGGTCCACGTCGTCCACCGCACGCAACGCGGCCCGCACGCCGGGATCCTGGGGCGCCCACGTGGGATCGGCCCCGAACAGCGCACGCACCACGTCCGCACACACAGCCGGGTCGTAACGGTGATCGCTGCCATCGGCCCGTACGGGCGCCCGGTCGGCCACGATCAGAGCACGCTCGGCCCGTACGCCGGCGGTGGAAGCAGCGAATTGCAGCACCCCGGGCTGCCGTATCACCAGCAGCGCCGCGAACGCGGGATCCTCCAGCGCGATCCGGTCGACGGTCCCGGCGTTGACCAGATCCTGCACGGCCGCCGCGAACGGTGCCCGGCGCAGTTGGAGAGCGCGGTAGGAATCGAGCTGCAGCACCGCCACCCGCAGCCCGGCCGAGCTCAGTGCGCGCAGCTCGTCGAGGGCCGTCCGTTGCGCGCTCTCCAGGAACCGCCAGTCGGCCACCATGACCACGTCGTACGCCCGGTCCCGCACCGTGCCGAGCAGGTGGTCCGGCGCCGGGAAAGCGCGGTCCGACCCGTCCGCGGGGCGGTAGGCGCTGGCCCGCCGCTGCGCGATCAGCTGGTGATGCCGTTGATAGGCCGACATGTAGGCGGTCCGGGCCGGATGCATCCAGTGCGCCCGGATCTCGGAGCGGGACAGCGACCCGGCCGACAGCCGGATCAGCGCGAGCGGCAGCGAGTCGAGGTGCCGCACCCGCCCGGAGCCGAACGCGGCCTGGATCCGCCCGATGTATTCGGAGTCGGCGGCCTTGCGCAGCCGGTCGAAGTAGCCGACGGTCCGCAGCACCGTGCTTCGCCGCAGCAGCAACGAGGACGGGTTGAACCGTCCGCTGCGCACCCCGGGCCGCGTGCACATCAGCTGGTCGGTGACCGCCAGCCCGTCCGAGGTCGTGGCCACCAGCCGCCGGTCCTCGATCAGCGGGCGCACCTGCAGCTCGATGCGCCGAGGGTGCGACCAGTCGTCGGAGTCCTGGAACGTGGCGAACTCGCCGCCGGCCGCGTCGAGTCCGGCGTTGCGGGCCGCGTACGTGCCCGAGTTGTGGGGCATTCGGATCAGCGTGATCCGGTCGCCGAGCGCCACCGCCTCGCTCAGGACCGGCTCGAACTCGGGCGGCGAGGCGTCGTCCACGATGATGATCTCGGTGTTGGCCCAGCTCTGCGCCAGGATCGAGCGAACCGCGGTGATCAGCCCCAGGTCCGGCCGGTACGCCGTGACGATCACCGAAACGCGATGCGACCCCTCGACCCGGTCCGGCGCCGCCGTGATCAGCCGATCGAACGGCGCCACGGCCGCGTCAGCCACCGAACCGGCCGCCGAAGCGACCGAAGCACCGACGGCGGAAGCGACCGAACCACCAGCCGAGGAAGCGACCGCACCACCAGCCGGGGAAACGACCGGAGCGCCGCCGGCGGCTACCGCACCACCAGCCGGCGAAGCGACGGGAGCGCCCACCAACGGCCCCGGCACCGGCATCAGCGCCTGAAAAGCGGCCGCCCACCCCCGTTTGCCCGCAAGCAGATCGGCCTGCAACCCCGGCCGCGACGACTCCCCGATCTTCAGATAGCGCCGCATCAACGATCGCGCCCGATCCGGCCCTTGGTGAACCAGGGCCAGCTGAACGTGCAGCGTCTGGTTGGCCGGCGACAGCGCCCGAGCCCCGCAGGCCCGCCGGACCAGCTCGAACAGGGCCAGCGCGTCGTCCCGGTCGGTCGGCAGCAGCTCCTGCAGTCCCAGGCTGTGCGCGATCACGGCCACCAGCCCGGGGTCGATCTTGCGGCGGAGGCGCCGCAGCCACCGCCGGTCGCCGGTGCGGGCAGCCCGGAGCAGTTGATCGAGCGTGGCGTGTTCGCCCAGCGCGGCCCGGGCCATCAGGGCCCGGGCGTCCAGGGAACGGTTGCGCGCGGCCGTGGCGGTCAGCGCGAGCCGGAGCCGGGAGCCGACCGCGGTGACATGATCATCGAGCAGTCCGGATGGGTGTGGCCGCATGCACCGGCTAACGCGGTGACGGATGAGTTGGTTACACCGCGGCCAGCACGGTGGCGGTCACCCGATCGCGCTCGGCCGCCGAGGCCCACGACCCGACCAGGTAGAACGCGTCCACCACGTCGCCGCCGAGGGTCGAGATGCGGGCCGCGCGCACCTCGGCGCCGGCCTCGTCGAGCGCGGTCGCCACCCGGTAAAGCAGCCCGGGCGAGTCGGCCGCGCGCAATTCCAGCACGGCCGCGTCGGTCGCCACGTCCCGCTGCCAGACCACCCGCGGCGAGGCCGTGCCGCCCCGCGCGCTCATCGCCCGGGCCCGCACCCGCTGGGTCACCGACACGTCCCCGGCGGCCACCCGGCGCAGGTCGGCGGCGAGCGCGACCGGATCGTACGGGCTGCCGTAACGAGGCTGGGTGAAGAACTCGACGATGGCCCGCCCGTCGACCGTCGAGGCGTTCGCGCCGACCACGTCGAGCCGGTGCATGGCCAGGCAGGCGGCGACCGCGCCGAGCAGCCCGCGACGGTCGGCGGCGGCCACGGCCAGGCGGTCCCCGTCGAGGTGGACGGCGGGCAGGTCACCTTCGAGCAGCTCGGGGTCGGCGGCCGGGGGTTCCGGCAGCTCCCCCGTGTCGAGCGCGGTGTGCACGCGGTCGACCAGCTCGCTCATCAACCGGCCCTTCCAGTCCGACCAGGCGGCCGGGCCGGTGGCCAGCGAGTCGGCGCGGGCCAGCGCGTGCAGCAGGTCGAGCGTGGTGGCGTCGCCGACCGCCCCGGCCACCGAGGTGATCGTCATCGGGTCGCTCAGGTCGCGGCGGGTCGCCACGTCGGGCAGGAGCAGATGCAACCGTACGAGTTTCTCGATCGTGGCCACGTCGGCCGGCGGCAGCCCGATCCGGGTCGCGATCTCGCCGGCGATCGGGGCGCCGACCACGCTGTGGTCCCCGGGCAGTCCCTTGCCCACGTCGTGCAGGAAGGCGCCGATCAGCAGCAGGTCCGGACGATCCACTTCCCGCGCGTACGCGGTGGCCTCGTACGCGGCCTGCACGAGGTGCCGGTCGAGGGTGAACCGGTGGATCGGGTGGTGCTGGGGCAGGCTGCGCATCCGCGCCCACTCGGGCAGCCACGCGTCGATCAGCCCGTACCGGTCGCACGCCTCCCAGGTGGGCAGCAGGCCGGCGCCCGAGCCGAGCAGCGAGACGAGGGCCGCGCGGGCCGCGGGCGGCCACGGGTTGGGCAGCGGCGGCGAGAACGAGGCCAGCCATTCGCAGGTGGCGCGGGCGATGGGCAGCTGCACGACGGCGGCCGCGGCGGCGACGCGCAGGGACAGGCTGGGGTCGGGCTTCGGTCCGATGGCGGTGCGGGCGAGCACCAGCTCGCCGTCTTGTTCGACCACGTCCCGCGCGACCGGCCGGCGGGTTCCCACTCCGGCGGGCACACCCCGGCGGCGTCCGCTGCGGAGCCGGTCGGCGGCCCGCCAGGCGTCGTCGAGAGCGTGGGCCACCGTACGGGCGTCGCCCGCGACCCGGCGCAGCAGCGCGTCCCCGTCGTCGAGCTCCAGCAATTCGGCCACGGCGGCGCGCTCCTGGGCGACCAGCCGGTCGACGCGCCGCCCGACCGCCAGGTGCAGGGCGTCGCGGATGTCGAGTTGGCGCAGGTTCGCGGCCCGGACGGCCGGGCGCATGGTGTCGGCCACCCCGGCGCGCCCGATCGCGCGCAGCAGGGTCACGTCGCGCAGCCCGCCCGCCGCCTCTTTGAGGTCGCCCTCGAGCAGGAACGCGAGCTCGCCGTGGCTGGCCCAGCGGGCTGTGGTCAGTTCCTTGAGCGCCGGCAGCAGCCGCACGGCGGTCCGGCGCCACTGGTCGCCCGCGGCCGCGACGAGCTCGGCGGTCAGGTTCGCGTCGCCGGCCACGTGGCGGGCGTCGAGCAGGCCGAGGGAGACCTTGACGTCGTCGTGCGCGACCGACAGCGCCTCCGGCAGCGTGCGCACGGAGTGGTCGAGGCCGAGCCGGGCGTCCCAGATCGGATACCAGAGCGAGGCGGCGATCCGGTCGATGCCGGCCGCGCCGTTGTGCAGAAGAACGAGGTCGAGGTCGCTGTAGGGGGCGCAGTCGCGCCGGCCCAGCCCGCCCACCGCGACCAGGCTGACCCCGGGCACGTGCTTGGGGAACATCTCGCGCAGCCAGGTGTCGAGCGCCGCGGCCCGGTCCTGCCGGGCGGCGGCGCCGATGTGTTCACGAAGTTTGTCCAGCGAGCCACCAACCGGCACCTGCGGCGGGGTCGGCGGCTCGCTGGACATGGTAGGCATCAGCTATTTCGGTATCGTGTCGATCGAATCAGAGCGCGTCGAGGCCGCGCTCGCCGGTGCGGACCCGGATGACGTCGTCGACCGACGTGACCCAGACCTTGCCGTCGCCGATCTTGCCGGTCTTGGCCGCGGTGACGACAGCGTCGACGATCTTCTCGACGTCGATCTCGTCCGTCACCACTTCCACCTTGATCTTGGGCAGGAACTCCACCGTGTACTCGGCGCCCCGATACACCTCGGTGTGGCCCTTCTGCCGGCCGTAGCCCTGTACCTCGCTCACGGTCAGGCCGGTCACGCCGAGCGCGTGCAGAGCCTCCTTCACCGCGTCGAGCTGGTACGGCTTGATGACCGCGGTCACCAGCTTCATGCTCAGTCCTTCCATCGGTGCAGTCATAGGACTATCTAACCGGCGACCTTCTGGCTGACGTCAGCCTTACCGTCAGCGTCCACCGCGGAGTTCGGCTTGAGACCGGCCATGGCGAACGCGCCGCCACCACCGGAACCGCCGGCCGGGGTGATGTCGTAGCCCGACTCGCCGTGGTCGCTGATGTCGATGCCGCCGACCTCGGCGTCCTCGCTGACCCGGCCGAGCTTGACGGCCTTGAGGATCAGGGCGAGAACACCCGCGATGACGAACGAGTAGACCGTGACGGCCAGGCTGCCGACGAACTGGCGGCCGAGCTGGGTCGCGCCGCCACCGTAGAACAGGCCCTCGGACGCACCGAGCACGTCGGTGATCGCGCCGTTGACCTGGGTGGTGGCGAAGAGGCCGATGAACAGCGAGCCGATCCAGCCGCCGACGAAGTGGACGCCGACGACGTCGAGCGAGTCGTCGTAGCCGAAGCGGTACTTCAGGCCGACAGCCAGCGCGCAGACCACACCGGCGATGAGGCCGAGCAGCACGGCGGGCAGCGGGGCGATGAACCCGCAGGCCGGGGTGATGGCGACCAGACCGGCGATCGCACCGGAGGAGCCACCGACCAGCGTGGGCTTGCGGTCGCGGATCCACTCGACCACGAGCCAGCCGACCACGGCGGCCGCGGTGGCGAGCTGGGTGTTGACGAAGGCGACCGCGGTGGTGCTGTCGACGGTGAGCTCGGAGCCGGCGTTGAAGCCGAACCAGCCGAACCACAGCAGACCGGCGCCGAGGGCGACGAACGGCACGTTGTGCGGGCGCATGTTCTCTCGCGGCCAGCCGATGCGCTTGCCGAGCACGAGCGCCAGGGCGAGAGCCGCCGCACCGGCGTTGATGTGCACCGCGGTGCCACCGGCGAAGTCGAGCGCCTTGAGCTGAGCGCCGATCCAGCCACCGCCCCAGACCCAGTGGGCCACGGGCACGTAGACGATGGTGAACCAGCCGAACGCGAAGAGGATCCAGCCGCCGAACTTGAAGCGGTCGGACACGGCCCCACTGATCAGGGCCACGGTGATGATCGCGAACATCATCTGGAAGGCCATGAAGACGTACGTGGGGATGCCGGTCTCGCCCCACATGTCGCCGACCCAGCTGGTGGAGGTTCCGGCGTAACCCCAGTTACCGATGATCTTGTTGATGCCCTCGGAGCCGTTCGCGCTGAATGAGAGCGAGAAGCCGTAGACGGCCCAGAGAATCGAGATGAGGCCGATGGCGGAGAAGCTCATCAGCATCATGTTCAGAACGCCCTTGGACCGGTTGAGGCCACCGTAGAACAGCGCCAGACCCGGAGTCATGAGCAATACGAGCGCAGACGACAGGAGCAACCAGGCGGTATTGCCGGTGTCGATCTCCACGCTGCCTCCTCTCGGAATGAAGGTGTCTCACACACAGCCATGGGCGGCGTCGCCGGTCGGCCGGTTTCGTGACGAGAGACTTCCGGTCGGAGGTTTCACGCACGGTCTACGCGCGATTTCCGGAACGTGACGGACTGTTTCGTACGTGTGAAGAAAGCCTCACAGTCCGCGCGCAAAACCGGCATGAACTGGGCTAATCGGCGCATCAACTCCGCGGCCGATTGTCAACAGCCGATCACCGAAGCGCGTATTCGAGGGTGTGGCGCTCGTAATCGAGCAGCCTCAGATCACGCATCGGGCGCCGGAGATGGCCCTTGTGAACAATGCGAACGAACGCCGGGTCGCCGGCCGCGGCCATCCGGCGGATGCCCTCGACGTGGTCGACGATCCTCTTGCGGATCATGCGGACGAGCCGGTGCCGGTCGCGCGGGATGAGCCCGTACGCGTCGGCGAACAGCCGCAGCCGGCGCGGGCGGTTGGGGCGCTTCCAGCCGAGCGTGTACGAATCCCGGTCGCTGAACAGCGGCACCCAGGTCCAGGCGGCGTAGGCCACGTCGTAGATGCGCGCGCCCGGCGAGGCCAGGTCGAAGTCGATCAGCGCGAGGGTGCCGTCGGGCCGCCAGACCACGTTGTGCGGCGCGGCGTCGTGATGGCAGATCACCTCGGTGTCGGGCGGGGGCGGCCCGAACGAGCGCCACACCGCGCCCGGCGGCGGCACGAACCCGTACTGCGCGTCGTGGAACATCCGCAGCATCGTGGCCACGGTGACCAGCGCTTCCTCGGTCACCCAGTGCGGGGCCAGGGGGTATTCGCCGCATTCGCCGTCGAGGTAGGACAGCACCTCGCGGCCCTTGTCGTCCATGCCCAGGGCGTGCGGCGAGCCGGTGAAACCGACCCGCTCGAGGTGGTTGAGAAGGCTGTGCACGGCCGGCGTCCACGGCCCGGCGTTGCGCCGCACGGTGTCGCCGACCTTGGAGACGGTGCTGACGTTTCCGCCGTGCAGCGGGATCTCCCGCTCCTGCGTCACCAACACCCTCCCCGCTACTGGATTCTTCTGGTCAACCGGACTGGACTTCCGAGACTACGTGGCGCTGCCAAGCAAAGCGTCGACGAAGGCCGCCGGCTCGAACGGGGCCAGGTCGTCCGGACCCTCGCCCAGGCCCACCAGCTTGACCGGGATTCCCAGCTTGCGCTGGACGGCGATGACGATTCCCCCCTTGGCGGTGCCGTCGAGCTTGGTCAGCACCACACCGGTCACGTCCACCACTTCGGTGAACACGCGGGCCTGCTCGAGACCGTTCTGACCGGTCGTCGCGTCCAGCACGAGCAGGGTCTCGTCGACCGGGCCGTGCTTCTCGACCACGCGCTTGACCTTGCCGAGCTCGTCCATCAGGCCGACCTTGTTCTGCAGCCGGCCCGCCGTGTCGATCACCACGGTGTCCACCCCGGTGTCGATACCCCGCTTCACGGCGTCGAAAGCGACGCTGGCCGGATCTCCCCCTTCCGGGCCACGCACGGTCTCGGCGCCGACCCGCTCGCCCCAGGTCTGGATCTGGTCGGCCGCGGCCGCGCGGAAGGTGTCGGCCGCGCCGAACAGCACCGAACGCCCGTCCGCGATCAGCACCCGGCCGATCTTTCCGCAGGTGGTGGTCTTGCCGGCGCCGTTCACGCCGACCACCAGCATCACCGCGGGACGGCCGTCGTGCGGGGTGGTCTTGAGGGTGCGGTCCATCTCGGGGTCGAGCGCGGCGACCAGTTCCTCGGTCAGCTGCTCCCGGACCTCGGCCACCGTACGCGAGCCGAGCACCCGGACCCGCTCACGCAGACGGGCGACGATGACCTGGGTGGCCTCGACGCCGACGTCCGCGGTGATCAGGCTGTCCTCGATCTCCTCCCAGGCGTCCTCGTCGAGGTGATCGCGGGAGAGCACGGTGAGCAGGCCGCGGCCGAAGATGTTCTGCGAGCGCGAGAGGCGGGCCCGCAGCCGCACCAGGCGACCGGCCGTGGGCTCCGGCCGATCGAGTTCCGGGGCCTCCGGCTCGACGACCTCCGGCTCCCTCTCCAGCAGCGGCGGAAGGCCCTCGTCGGCCTCGGCCGGCACGACCAGCGGGGGTGTCTGGACACCCGGCTCGGCGGCGGAGGGGCGCTCCAGGGTCGTGGTGTCGCCGCCGGTCTCCGACGGCGGAAGCTCACGGCGGCGCATGCGGGGCACGACCAGACCGATCGCGCCGGCCAGCAGGACGACGAGCAGGATGACTGCGGCGACCACGTATTCCATAGCGGAAATCCTGACAGATGTCCGTGGCTCGTGTGGCGTCGGCTGCCCAGTGGCATCCTGCATCACATGTGCAGGAGGATGGGGGCCCCTCATCCCTGCGTGGAGGCTCTCCCATGCGTCACACCCCGGCGGCCGTCCGGTGACCGCTCAGCTGCTGATAGGCCCATTGCTACGCCGTGTCACCGGTGACCGCGCCACCATCTGGGTCGAGACGACGGAACCCGCGTTCGTGCGTGTCGAGGCCGAGGGCGGCGGCGCCGGCTCCACCCCCACCTTCACCGCGTACGGGCATCACTACGCGATCGTGGTCGTCGAGGGCTTGCGTCCCGCCGCGGCCAGCGCCTACCAGGTGTTTCTCGACGATCGCCAGGTCTGGCCGTCGTCGGAGTCGACGTACCCGCCGTCGGTCATCCGCACCCGCCCGGCCGACGACGCCGAGGCTCCCGTACGCATGATCTTCGGGTCCTGCCGCGAGGCGACGCCCCACGCCACCGGTCGCAAGCTGCCGCCGGACGCCCTCGACGCGTACGCGCGCCGGATGATGACCGACCCGCAGGACCCGGAGCTCCGGCCCGACCTGATCGTGCTGCTCGGCGATCAGGTGTACGCCGACAAGACCTCGGCCAAGGTCCGCCGTTTCCTGCGCAAACGCCGCCCGGCCGGCCACGACGGGCCGTCCGACCAGGTCATCACGTTCGACGAATACACCAAGCTCTATCTGGAGTCGTGGCGCGACCCCGAGGTGCGGTGGCTGTTCGCGACCGTGCCGAGCGTGATGATCTTCGACGACCACGAGCTGATCGACGACTGGAACACCTCCGAGTCGTGGCACCGGGAGATGCTCGCGGAGCCCTGGTGGATCGAGCGGATCACCGGCGGCCTCGCGTCGTACTGGGTCTATCAGCACCTGGGCAACATGAGCCCCGACGAGCTGGCCGCCGACCCGCTGTTCCAGAAGGTGACCACGGTCGACGACGCCACCGACCTACTTCAAGACTTCGGCCGTACGGTCGACAGCGGCGAGCAGCCGTACCAGTGGAGCTACTCCCTCGACGTGGGCCGCACCCGCCTGGTCATGCTGGACAACCGCTGCAGCCGCGTGCTCACGCCCGACCGTCGCGAGATGCTGCCCGCCGCCGAATGGAACTGGTTCGTCGACCAGGCCCACGGCGAGTACGACCACCTGGTCGTCGGCTCGTCCCTGCCCTGGCTGATGCCGCCCGCGATCCACTACCTGGAGTCGTGGAACGAGAGCACCGCCGCCTCCCACCGCCCCTGGGTGGCCAACGCGGCCGAAAAGCTGCGCCGCGCGGTCGACCTGGAACACTGGGCCGCCTTCGGCCGCAGCTTCAACGCCCTGGGCGAGCTGTTCCGCCGGCTCGGCGAGGGCGGCACCGGCGCCCCCGGTCACCGGGTCGGTGCGGGCGGCGCCTACGCGGCCCCGGCCACGATCAGCGTCCTGTCCGGTGACGTCCACCACTCGTACGTGGCCGAGGCACACTTCGGCACCCGGATGGCCACCCCGGTCATGCAGCTGACCTGCTCCCCGGTCCACAACCAGGTGCCGGCCTTCATGCGCCCGCTGATGCGGTTCAGCTGGTCCCGGGCGGCCGCCCACGCCGTACGGCAGGTGGCCCGCTCGGCCGGCGTCCGCCGTCCCGCCTGGACGTGGAAGCGCCTGGCCGGCCCGTACTTCGGCAACGCGATCAGCACCCTCGAGCTGAACGGGCCCGGGGCCCTGGTCCGGGTCGAGGGCACCGACAAGGAGGGAGGCCTGTTCGAGGTGGCCGAGGTCGCCTACCCGGATCAGATGTCGAGCGCCTTGCGCAGATAGTCCAGGTGCTCGGGGCCGCTCCAGCGGTACGCGGGCAGGCCGGCCACGCGCGCCCCGCGTACGGCCCGGTCGTCGTCGTCGATGAACAGGACGAGCTTGGCCGGGAATCCGATCAGCTCGCACGCCTTCCCGAAGAACTCGGGCGCCGGCTTGTGGGCCTTGATCTCCCACGAGCTGACCACCACGTCGACCTCGGCGGCCAGGCCCAGAGCGTCCAGGTCGCCGCGGAGGCGGTCGGTGGCGTTGGTGGCCAGGCCGACCTTGCGGCCCGCGGCCCGCACCTCACGCACGAACGCCAGCACCTCGGGGTCGGGCTCGCCGCGGTAGGACTGCCACTGGGCGACCGCCGCCCGGGCCGCCTCGATGTCGAGCGGCAGCCGCGAGGCGACCAGCTCCATCCACTCGGCGTCGGTGATCTCGCCGGCCACCGCGGGACGGTAGATGTCCCACGACATCGCCGTCTCGAGCAGGGCGGCCGGCTTCAACCCGTTCTCCACCTCGACGGTGATCATCGGGGCCGGGTCCCAGCGGCGCAGAACGCCGTCCAGGTCGATGAGCAGGGCCTGGGCGCGTTCGCGCGACATGCGCAACTAGTCCTCCGAATCGTGCTTGAGCCGCTGGCTGATCACCTGGGTCACACCCGCGCGCATCGTGACGCCGTACAGCGCGTCGGCGACTTCCATCGTGCGCTTCTGGTGCGTGATGATCAGCAGCTGGCTCTTTTCCCGCAGCTGTTCGAAGAGCGTAATCAACCGGCCCAGGTTGACGTCGTCGAGGGCCGCCTCGACCTCGTCCATGATGTAGAAGGGCGAGGGGCGGGCCCGGAAGATCGCGCAGAGCATGGCCACCGCGGTCAGCGAGCGCTCCCCGCCGGAGAGCAGCGACAGCCGCTTGATCTTCTTGCCCGGCGGCCGGGCCTCGACCTCGACGCCGGTGGCCAGCATGTCCTCGGGGTCGGTGAGCACCAGCCGGCCCTCGCCGCCCGGGAAGAGCACCTGGAAGACGGCCTCGAATTCGCGGGCCGTGTCCTCGAAGGCCGACGTGAAGACCTCGAGGATCCGGTCGTCGACGTCCTTGACCACGGTCAGCAGGTCCTTGCGGGTGGCCTTGAGATCCTCGAGCTGGTCGGAGAGGAACTTGAACCGCTCCTCCAGCGCCGCGAACTCCTCCAGCGCCAGCGGGTTGACCTTGCCGAGCAGGGCCAGGTCGCGTTCCGCCTTGTTGGCCCGCTTCTCCTGGGTGGGCCGGTGGAACGGCACCGCCTGCGGTTCGGGCTTGCCGTCCTTCTCGGCCAGCGCAACCTCGGCCTGGGTGGGCGGCACCGGCTGCTCCGGGCCGTACTCGGTGATCAGCGTGTCGACGTCGAGCGAGAAGTCCTCGGCCGCCTTGGCCTCGAGCTGCTCGATCCGCAGGCGCTGCTCGGCCCGGGCCACCTCGTCGCGGTGCACCTCGTTGGTGAGCCGCTCGAGCTCGGACACCAGGCGCTTCGCCCCGGCCCGCACCTCCTGCAGCTCGGCCTCGCGCAGCGTGCGCGCCTGGGCCAGCTCGTCGCGGACCTCGATCGCCGCGGCCAGCGACGTCCGTACGCGGGCCAGCGCGCCGGCGGCACCCAGCGCGACCGCCTTGGCGATCTCGGCGCCCCGGGCCCGGGCGGCGCGACGGGCGGCGGCCCGCTCCCGCACCTGCCGTTCGGCGTTGGCCTGGCGCAGCAGCGAGTCGGCCCGGCCGGCGATCGAGGAGACCCGTTCCTCGGCCGTACGGACCGCGAGCCGCACCTCCATCTCGTTCTGCCGGGCCTGCGGCACCAGCGCGGCGAGCCGGTCGCGTTCTTCGGTGGAGGGCTCCTCGTCGATCGGGGTCGCCTCGGCCAGCGCCAGCCGCTCCTCCAGCTCGACCACCCGCATCAGGTCGGCCTCGCGGGCCGACTCCGCTTTCTGCCGCGCGGCCCCGAGGCGCTCGGTCTCGGCCTTGGCCGACCGGGCGGCCGCACCCAGCTCGGCGAGCCGGCGGGCGGCGGCGTTGCGCTCACCCTCGGCCGCGCGCTTGGCCGCGGCCGCGACATTCACGGCCTCCTTGTGCCGGGCCACTTCGGCCCGGGCGTCGGCCAGTTGCTGCTTGAGCTGCCCGATCGACTGCTCGGCGGCGGCCCGGCGGGACGCCGCCTCGTCGACGGCGGCCTGCACCTCGAGATAGCTGGTCCCTTTTCCGGAGCCACCCGCGGCCGCGTACGCGCCCAGGACGTCGCCGTCCGGCGTCACCGCCCGCAACTCGGAGTTGGCGGCGATCAGCGCGACGGCGGCGGCATGATCGGGCACCAGGACGACATCGCGCAGCGACCGGTTCAGGGCGGCGCGGATGCTGTCGGGGCAGCCGATCACGTCCGGCGCCCAGACCGCGCCCTCGGGCAGGACCGGGCGCAGCGTGTCCAGCGATCCCTGCATGCCGGGCCCGGCCGGCGAGGCCACGACCAGCGCGGCCCGCCCGGCGTCGGCGATCTTGAGGGTACGCATGGCCTCGACGGCCTCGTCCACTCCGGAGAGCGCGACGGCGTCGGCCAGCGAACCGAGCGCGGCGGCCAGCGCGGCCTCGTGTCCGGGCTGGACGGTGAGCATCGACGCCAGGCTGCCGAGCAGGCCGGGCACCTCACCGGCCTTGGCCAGCAGCGCGCCCGCGCCGTCCTTGCGCTTGAGCCCGAGGGCCAGGGCCTCCTCGCGAGCCTTCCAGCTGGCCGCGTCCTTCTCGGCCGTACGCTCGGTGTCGGAAAGCTCTTTGACGACCGCGGCGGCCCGGTCGTGCTGGTCGACCGCCTCGGCGTGCCGCTCGTCCAGTTCGGCGTTGCCCCGGTCGGCCTCGGACGACTCGGCGGCGACGGCGTCCACCTCGGCCTGAGCCGCCTCGGCGCGCATCATCGCGTCGGTGTGGGCGGCGGCCAGGCGTTCGATCTCGTCGGTGGCGCCCTCGGTGCGGGCCCGGGCCGCGTTGACGTTGCCGACGAGCTTGGCCAGGCCCTCACGGCGGTCGGCAATGGCCTTGGCCGCCGTACGCAGGGCGCCCTCGGCCGCCGCGAGCTGGCGTTCGAGATCCTGACGGTGCTCGATCGCCTCGGCCAGGCGCATCTGGTCGTCGGTGAGCGCCTCGCGGAGCTCCTCCTCCTGCTCGCGCACCCGCTCCGACTCGGCGACCAGCTGGTCGGGGTCGCGACCGGGCCGCTCCTCGTCGGGGGTGGCCGCCAGGTGGCGGAGCCGTTCGGTGGCGAGCTGCTCGGTCGAGCGGAAGCGCTCCTGCAGGGCGGACAACTTGTACCAGACGTCCTGCGCGGCCTGCAGCAGCGGAGCGTCCTCGGCGTGGGCGAACTCGAGGTCAGCCAGATGCCGCTGGACCTCGCGGTTCTCGTCCTCGACCTGGCCGCGCCGCTCGCGCATCGCCGACTCGTCGGCGATCTCCTTGTCGAGGGTGGTGCGCAGCGTGTGCAGGTCGTCGGCGAGCAGCCGCAGCCGGGCGTCCCGCAGGTCGGCCTGGATGCCGGCCGCGCGCCGGGCCACCTCGGCCTGCTTGCCGAGCGGCTTGAGCTGGCGCCGAAGCTCGGCGGTGAGGTCGGTGAGCCGGTTGAGGTTCACCTGCATCGCGTCCAGCTTGCGGATCGCCTTTTCTTTCCGCTTGCGATGCTTGAGTACGCCCGCGGCCTCCTCGATGAAGGAGCGCCGGTCCTCGGGCTTGGCGTGCAGCATGGCGTCGAGCCGGCCCTGCCCGACGATGATGTGCATCTCACGGCCGATGCCGGAGTCGCTGAGCAGCTCCTGGATGTCGAGCAGCCGGCACGCGTTCCCGTTGATCTCGTACTCGCTGGCGCCGTCCCGGAACATCCGCCGGGTGATCGACACCTCGGTGTACTCGATCGGCAGCGCCCCGTCGTTGTTGTCGATCGTGAGCGTCACCTCGGCCCGGCCCAGCGGCGCCCGGCCGGACGTGCCGGCGAAGATGACGTCCTCCATCTTGCCGCCGCGCAACGCCTTGGCGCCCTGCTCGCCGAGGACCCAGGCGATGGCGTCGACGACGTTGGACTTGCCGGAGCCGTTGGGGCCCACCACACAGGTGATGCCCGGCTCCAGCCGCAGCGTCGTAGCGGAGGCGAAGGACTTGAAGCCCTTGACCGTCAGGCTCTTGAGGTGCACGGATCTCCGAGGGTCGGTCGTGATGTGCTTCGGCGCAGATTACCCCCGGCAAGCGTCACCAGCCGTACCCGCCGCTCCGAGCACCAGGGAAACCGGACAAAAAGGTACACACGGTCACGCCCCGCGCCGGACGTGATCACGATCCGCTACCTCGGAAGTGGGCAAAAAGATGCGCGCCGCCACGGGGTGGAGGCGCGCGATTTCGGTGTGCGTCTGTGGTGCGAGGGGGGAATTCGTGGCCGCCAAGCCGCGGATCACACGACCGCGGCGGCCGATGGAGCTCAGGTCAGAGCGGGCTCGGTGAGCCGCGCGAAATCGTCTGCCTCCGCGGCTGCGGCCGCCAGACGATCATTTTCCGCCCGCAGGCGGGTGACCTCGAACTCCAGGGCCTGCACCCTGGAACGCAGACGGGTGACCTCGTCGAGCAGGCGCCGGTCGGGCGCTGCACCTACGTGGCCAAAGAGGGCCTTCGCCATGGTGACTCCTTGAGAAGCACTGCTTCTTCTTATGGAAAGCGTTGCCGGAGAGGCCGGCCTACGCGCGCCCAGCACGCAGCCCACAATGCACTCAAGGGCACGCTTGAGCACAGAATCATGCACACTAAGAATATTTTCTAAGAGTGCAGATCGCTCACGTCCGACTGGAAACGGGCGTGAGTGGGCGCGACTGGCGACACCTCCATAGTCCGCCGTCGCCCAGAATCCGTCAAGCGCTGCGGAGGCGTCCCGCCGTGGTGAAGCAGTGAATCATGCCACCCTAACGGCCGTCATCAGGCCAAACAGCCGCTTGACACCACTCGTGCCCGCTCCTCCCCACCCTCCAGAAGATCCAAAACGGACGCCCGAGGCGGCTTACCCGATCGGCCAAGCCCACTCTGTGCCACTTTCCAGCGCGAGCGCGACCCGTTTTCTCACTCCGGCCACAACTACCCCACAGAAAGCAGCTGGGCTCTGCACGCCTTCCCCTGGACGTGGCAGCGCTCCCATTCCTCGCGGCAGGAGCGGGACAACTCCGGCCTCACCAGCAACGCGACGCCGGCGACCCACCTCGCGCCGCCGACCACCGCAGCGCCACCCATCCACGGCACCGCCCACAACCCAGTGGGCGCTGCCATCCAAGGCCGCGCCGCGCACACCGCCGGGCGGCCCAGCCCACGAGTGCCGCCAACTCGCCACCGTCGGCTGCGCCCGCCGCGCACACCGTCCCGCGCCCCAGCCCACGAGTGCCGCCAACTCGCCACCGTCGGCCGCGCCCGCCGCGCACACCGCCCCGCGCCCCAGCCCACGAGTGCCGCCAACTCGCCCGCCGGCCGCGCCCGCCCGCTCCCCTGCCGTCCCATTGGTACCGCCCGCCGGTCACCCGCATTGGCCACTTGCTTCACAGCCACGCCGGCAGCTTGAGGGTTGCCACGTGATCCACCGAGCCGCCCGCGCGGCACCCCGCACACGAGTCGGTCACCGTGGCCGTCATCGCTCCGGAATCCCGCTCGATCGATTCGGTCCGCTGTGTACGCGACACCGACAACGTTGCGGATCGACTCGCCCGCCGCCGGCATCGTCGTCGTCACCGGTTGATCCACGCCTCAGCGGCCCCCGCCATACACCACAGCCCCTAGATCAATTCCGTTATCCACAGACGCCGGATATCCACAGGGCCGAATCCCAAGATCGGCAAACTTCGCCACAATCGGCTGAGGCGGTGGCCCCCAGGGAGGGTGGGCCATGGGGGGCGACGGCAACATGATCGATTCAGGGCTCGGAGATGGGGCGCCCCGCGAGCCTGGCACCGCGTACGGGGAGAGCGATTGGGCGGGACGAACGGCCGAGATCTTGAGGGACCGAATCGGACTTTTGTTACAAATAGGGCGGCAAATCGGGTAAAAAGCGCGTAATTGTGTCGCCTAGTTGACACTGTGTCGGGTGTGTGGGGGGCTGTTTCGTTGCCCCCATCGTGAATTCGAACCCGTCGCGCGAGCGCATCTGTCTGCTTACCGGCGGCGGGTACCCGTATCGGCGCGACGCTCTCAGTGGATGGTGCCGGACCCTCGTCGAGGGGCTGCGACGCTTCCAGTTCGAGTTGCTGACCGTCACCGACCGGGAACCGCCGGCCGCCCCGGCCTATCCGCTGCCGCTCAACGTCAGCTCGGCGCGGGCCGTGGCCATCGGGCGCGACCTCAAACGGCACGAGCTGTGGCGGGACGGCCGCCCGGACAGCCCGGACGAGCCCGGGGACGGCGAGCCGCAGAAGGAGAAGAAGCCCAACCGGCAGGAGAGGCGCGACGCGGCCGAGCGGGCCCGGGCGGCGGCCGCCCTGCTGTGCACGGGGCTGATCGGGGAGGCCGAGAACGCCGAGACGATCTTCTCGGACGCGCTGCGGCAGCTCGCCGAGAACACCAAGGTGCTGCCGGGCCTGCCGCTGGCCGACGCGCTGATGGACGCCTGGCGCACGGGACATGCCGAGCCCGGCGAGCTTCCGCTTCCCCGGCTCAGTGTGCGCGACGCCCGTACGGCGGCAACGCTCCTGCGCCACGCCCTCGGCGCGCTCACCGTGGATCTGCCCGGCGCCGACCTGGTGCACTGCATCGGCGGCACCACCCCGCTGCTCACCGCGCTGGCCGGACGCTGGCGGCAGGGCGTCCCGCTGCTGCTGACCGAGGCCCGCGCCCCGGTCGCCCGGCACAAGCCGCACGAGGAGCGCCTCTCCCCGGCCGTGCGCACGGTCCTGCGGCGGTTCCGCGGCTCGGTCGCCCGCGCCGGGTACGCCGAGGCCGGCCTGATCGCCCCGCTCAGCGCGTATCACCACAGCTGGGCCCTGCGGCACGGCGCCCACGCGGCCAAGCTCGTGCAGGTGCCCGCCGGGGTCGACCCGTCGGAGTATCCGGGTGCGCCCGAGCTCGATTCGGGCCCGGCCGTGGTCTGGGCGGGCTCGGGCGGCCCGGACAGCGGCCTGTCCCCGCTGCTGGCCGCGTTCGAGCAGGTCGCCGCGGCCGTCCCGGGTACGGTGCTGCACCTGGTGGGCGTCACCGCCGCGCACGAGGAGTTCTGCGCCGAGCAGATCGAGCGCACCGGGCTGGGCCGGGCCGTACGGCTGCACCCGCTGCCGGCCGATCCGCGCGACCGCTACACCGCCGGTCACGTGGTCGCCCACGTGCCGGGGCCCGCCGACCCGCCGTACCGGCTGATCGAGGCCATGATGTCGGGCCGCGCGGTCGTCGGCGTCGACGTGGGACCGGCGGGCGAAACGCTCGGGGACGCGGGCGTGCTGGTCCAGCCGGACGATCCGGCCGAGCTGGCGATCGCGATCGTCGACCTGCTCCGCGCGCCCGGACGCCGCCGCGCCCTGGGTGACGCCGCCCGGCGGCGCGCGCTCATGCATTTCACCAACGACCGGGTGGTGCGGGTCTACGGCGCGCTCTACGCCGATCTCGCGGCGCCGCCCCCGCCGACCGCGTTCGAGCTGGCGCTCGCCGTGCCGGCCCCGCGCTCCGAACCCCCGGTCACCCTGCGCTGGCTGGTCAGTGAAAGGACGGACGGATGACGGTCACCCACGGACGTTCGCGCACGGCCACGAGGCGTACGCATCGTCGCCGGGTCAGCGGGATGCCCCGGCACTCGCTGACGCCGCTGCCCGAGAGACCGCCACCGGCCGTCGTCGAGCCGGAACCGGTGGTCCGTCAGCACCGCGCCCGGCCGCAACGCTCCTATCTGCGGGCCGCCCTGCTGCGCTGCGCCCTCTATCTCGGCCCGCTCAGCGTGGCCGCAGCCGCCGCCGAGCCGCTGAGCCGGGTCGCCTGGCCGGTGCCCCTGGCCACGCTGCTGCTCGGCTGGGCGGCGGCCCAGGCACTCACCTGCACGGGGGTCTCGGTGGCTCGGCGGGCCGGTTCGGCCGCCGCGGCCCGCCTGGTCGGGCTGGGCTTCGTCGCGGTGGCCGGGCTGTGGTGCGCGCTCGTCTGGATCGCGCCGTCCACCCTGGTGGGCCCCGACCGTGGGCTCGCCCTGGTGGTCGGCTTGGGCGGTCTGGGCACCCTGGCCACGGTGACGGCCGCCCTGGTGACGCGGGCCGAGGCGGCGATCGTGCTGTGGAGCCTGCCGTGCTGGGCGCTGGCCGCGATCACCCTGGCCGAGATCAAACCGGTGGGCACGCTGCTGCCGGCCGCGATCGTCGTCGTCGTGATCCGCGCGTTCCAGCCGGTCGTGGTGGCCGGACGACGCTCGCGGCGGCCCCGCCTGGCCCCGGCCGAGGTGCGGCGCGGCGGCGGCTATCTGATCATCGGCGCGTCCCAGGCGATCTGCGTGGGCCTGGTGTGGCAGGCCGGGCCGTCCGGTTCGACCGCGCCGTTCTGGTTGCCGTTGCTGCTCGCCGTGCCGATCCTCGAGGCGCTGATCGGCTGGCACACCGGCCAGGTCCAGGCCGGTCTGGACGCGGCCGAGAACAGCGCCGACTTCGACCGGCACGTCCGCGGCGTCACCATGATCACGCTGGCCGGGCTGCTGCCGCCGTTCGCCGTGGGTGTGGCGCTGGCCGTCGCCGCGTACCGCCTGCCCGCGGGGCTGCCGGGGCTGGCCGACACCCAGTCGGGCGTGCTCGGGCTGTCCGGCGGCATGTTGCTCGGCGGCGTCTTCGCCATCACCTATCTGCTGGCCGCCCGCAAACGTACGGGCATCGCCGCCTCCCTGGCCGCGGTGCCTCCGCTGGCCACCGCCGTCCTCCCGTTCCTCCCGCTGCCGTCGTCCGGCCCGCTGCCCGACGCCGTAGCCGTGCTGGCCGCCACCCACCTGTCCGGTCTTCTGCTGGTGGCCCTGATCGCCCAACCTGCCCAGACCCCTGACGACACCCGGAGAACATCGTGAAGACCCTGTTCCCCCCGTACGCTCACCCGTCGCCGGAGCTGCCTCTGGACGGCGACACCTGGATCGTCCGTGACGTGCCGGGCGACCGCCGCACCCTGCACCAGTCGCTGGGCCGGATCGACCTGGACTGGGGCAGCCGTTCGCTGGCCGACGTGCTGGCCGACGTGGACGCCTGGCGCGAGGACGGCGCCGAGGGGCTTTTCCTCGATCGGGCGCCGGCCGGTTCGGGCGGGGTCGGCCCGGTCGCGCTGACCATCCGGCTGGCCGCCCGCCGCGGCCTGCACCGGGTCGTGCTCAACCCGGGTGTGCCGACCCATCCGCTCTATCGGGACCTGGGCGTGCGCATCTGCACCTTCGAGGGCCCCTGGTCGGCCTATCAGAGCTGGGACGGCGACGGCGTACGCCCGGGCGACGGCCACATCGTGCACGGCGTGCCGCCCGCCCTGCTCACCGCCGCGCGTCGCCTGATGGGCCGGCGCGGGGCCGGGTTCGGCCTGGCCACCGACGCCGGCCCGAAGGTCAGCGCCGAGTCCTACGCGGGCGGCGGAGCGGAAGCCGGCGGCGGGAAATAGACCTCAGGCGCGGAGCGTACGGGGGCGGGGCTGGCAGCGCGGGCAGCTGAACGAGGACCGGTTCATGAACTGCTCGCGGCGCATGATCGTGCCGCACCGGTGGCACGGCTCGCCCTCCCGGCCGTAGGCGTTGAGCGACCGGTCGAAGTAGCCGCTCTCGCCGTTCACGTTGACGTAGAGCTCGTCGAAGCTGGTCCCGCCGGCCACGATGGCCTCGGCGAGCACGTCCCGCACGTGGGCGAGCAGACGACGTACGGCGGGACGGGTCAGTTGATCTGTGAGCCGCGCGCCGTGCAGCTGGGCCCGCCACAGCGCCTCGTCGGCGTAGATGTTGCCCACGCCCGAGATGAGGGTCTGGTCGAGCAGCGCCCGCTTGATCTCGGTGTGCTTGGCGCGCAGCCGGGCCACGAACAGCTCGTCGTCGAACAGCGGGTCCATCGGGTCGCGGGCGATGTGCGCGATCTCGCCGGGCAGTTCGGCGCCGCCCTCGGAGACCGACAGCCCGCCGAACGTGCGCTGGTCGACGAAGCGTAGTTGCGGGCCGTCGTCGGTGAAGGTGAACCGGATCCGCAGGTGCTTCTCGTCCTCGGCCTCGGCCGGTTGCATAAGCAGCTGGCCGCTCATTCCCAGGTGGCCGATGATCGCGTCGCCGGAATCGAGCGGGAACCACAGGTATTTGCCGCGGCGCGACACGTCGGTGATCGTCTGGCCGGTCAGCAGGGCGATGAAGTGCGCGTCGCCCGTCAAGTGGCGGCGGATCGCGCGGGGGTGATGCACCTCGACGGTCCGGATCGTGCGGCCGACGACCCACTTGGCCAGACCCTGCCGCACGGTCTCGACCTCGGGCAACTCGGGCACTTCGACTCCTTGTGAAAGATCAGAGCGTGTAGGGCCAGACGGCGACCAGGTAGGCGCCGTACCAGAGGCCGAACGCGGCCCACGCGGCGATCGACAGCACCGCGACCCGCGGACGGGCCCGGCCGGCGGCGACCGCGGCCGGGAGCAGCGTCAACAGTACGGGCACGAGCAGGCGCGGCTTCGAGTGGTAGAAACCGGCCTGGCCGTAGACGAGCACCATGGCGATCAATCCGTAGACGGCCAGCGGCAGCCACGGCCGCCCGGCCAGCGCGACCCCGGCCGCGGCCACGGCGGCGAGCAGGAGGAAGGCGACGCTGACCGGCACCCAGCCGTCCCCGGTGGACAGCGTTGAGCCGAGGAAGCGCAGCGTGCTCGAGCCGTAGTCGAAGGCTGTGCCCCACCCGGCGGCCTGGATGCGGAACCACGCCGAGGGGTCGCCGACACGCCAGCCCACCCAGGCCAGGAACAGCGGAACGCCGAGCAGCGCGAGCGCCGCGGCCCCGAGCGGTTCCCAGGCCCGCCTGCGGTCCTGGCGGATCGCCAGCAGCGCGGCCACGGCGAGCCCGACGGCCGCGGCGGCGCCGGTGGGCCGGGTCAGCGCCGCGGCCAGACCGAGCAGCCCCGCCGCCCACCACACGCGCCGGTGCGCGGCGACCAGCATCCCGGCGACCAGGGCGAGGAAAACCCCTTCCGAGTACGCCATGGAGAAGACGATCGCCACCGGAGCGCTGAAGCAGATGGCCACCAGGGCCCAGCCGACGCGCCTGTCGTAGAGCGAGGTGGCGAGCAGATAGACCGCGACCGCCGCGGCCAGGGCGGCCAGCCAGCTGACGATCAGCGCGGCCGTGCCGGCCGGGATGCCGAGCGCGGCCACGATCCGGATGAGCATCGGATAGACCGGGAAGAACGCGAGCTCGTTGCCCTCCATGCGGCCGGCCGCGTCGAACGTGTAGCCGTGCGGGTAGCCGTCGACGGCCACGCGCAGGAACCATCCGCCGTCCCAGACGAGCAGGCGGTCCCGTACGCCCACCGGCTGGTCATCGGCCGCGTCGAGCCAGCCCAGGATGATCAGCTGCGCGATCCGGGTCAGCGCGAAGATGCCGGCCGCGATGCCGGCGCCGCGCCAGCCGTCGGCCAGGTCCCAGAGCCGCTTCGGCCCGGCGCGCTCGTCCACCGCGAGGCTCACTGGCTGTCGTCGTCCGGCTTCTCGTCGCCGATCGGGACGCCGGCCGCCTTGTCGAGCACGGCGCCGTCGGGTTCGCTCGTACGCTCGGTGAGAATGCGCCAGGCGGCCGCGGCGGCCCGCTGCTCGGCCTGCTTCTTGCTGCGCCCCTCGGAGCCGCCGTAGCGCTCGCCCGCCACGACCACCCAGGCCGTGAAGGTCTTGGCGTGGTCCGGGCCGGAGTCCTCGATCACATAGTCGGGCACGCCCAGGCCGAGCGCGGCCGTGAGCTCCTGCAGGCTGGTCTTCCAGTCGAGGGCGGCGCCGCGGCCGGCCGACTCGGCCATCAGCGGGTCGAACAGGCGGTGGATCACCTCGCCGGCGACGTCCAGGCCGTGCTCGAGATAGATCGCGCCGAGCAGCGCCTCGAGCGTGTCGGCCAGGATGCTGGCCTTGTCGCGGCCGCCGGTCGTCTCCTCGCCCTTGCCCAGCAGCAGGTGCCGGCCCAGTCCGTGCTCGCCCAGGCCGCGGGCCACGTCGGCCAGCGCGTGCATGTTGACCACGCTCGCGCGCAGCTTGGCCAGCTGGCCCTCGGGCAGGTCGGGGTGGTTGTGGAAGAGCGCCGAGGTGATCACGACGCCGAGCACCGAGTCGCCCAGGAACTCCAGGCGCTCGTTGGTCGGCAGGCCACCGTGCTCGTACGCGTACGACCGGTGGGTGAGCGCACGCTCGAGCAGCTCCGGCTCGAGGGGAACGCCGAAGGCCTCCTCCAGCGGCAGGGTGGGCGGCCGGCGGCGCTTGTCAATCATGAGACACCTCGTTGTGTTTCGATCATCTCGGCCATTGCCGCGACCGCGGCTTGGCGATGGAGCTGGGCGGCGAAGGCGATGCCGGCCGCCAGGTCGGGGCCGGACGCGGCGCCGTGACAGACCACGACGGTGCCGTCGACGCCAAGGAGCAGGGCGGCGCGGGGCGGGATCTGCGGATTCGGGCTGCCGATTTCCGCGTACGCCGTCTCGAGCCCCTTGAGCAGGACATTGCCCGTGAAACCGTCGGTCACGACGACGTCGGCGATCGAGCCGGTGACCACGTCGTTGCCCTCGATGAGGCCCACGTAGCGGCCACCGCCGGGCAGGTCGAGACCGGCGAGCAGGGGTGGGAGGGCACGACGGAGGCGGTCGCCCTTGCCGCGTTCGGTGCCGATGGTCAGCAGGCCGACACGGGGCTCATCGATTCCGTGGACCACGTTCGCGTACGCGGAACCGAGCCGGGCGTGCATGGCCACGGTCTCCTCGTCGGGGTCGACCGAGGAGCCCACGTCGAGCAGGACGATCCGCCCGGCCCGGGTGGGCAGCACGGCGGCCAGCGGAGGACGGCGCACTCCCGGGCGGCGGCCCAGACCGAGCGCGGCCGAGGTGACGGTGGCGCCGGTGTTGCCCGCGGAGAGAACGGCGTCGGCGGCGCCCTGGGCGACGGCGAGCACGGCCGAACGCACCCCGGACTCGACCCAGCTGTCGACCGGGTCGCCCGGGGCTATGGGCAGCGTGCTGATCCGGGCGTGATCGCTCGGTGGGAGGGCGCCAAGAATCTCGCCGGCTGCCTCTAGGGGGCCGACGAGCAACAGGTGAAGGGCCGGGTCGGCCTGGCAGGCACGCAGAGCGCCGTCAACCACGACGGCGGGAGCTTGGTCCCCGCCGAGGAGGTCGACGGCGATCCGCGCGGTGCCCGGCTCCCCGACAGTTGCCTGTCCGGGAGCCATGGCACCGATCGGTCGCCGTTGCGCAGGTGCGACCCGCCCGGCAAGGGGGCGAGTCACTTAAGCGCGGCTCAGACCTCGAGGACCTGACGGCCGTTGTAGGTGCCGCAGACCGAGCAGGCGGTGTGCGGCAGCTTCGGCGACTTGCACTGGGGGCACTCCACGGTCGAGACCGCGGTCGCCTTCCAGTTCGCCCGGCGAGACCGGGTGTTGCTGCGCGACATCTTGCGCTTGGGGACGGCCACGGTTCCTACTCCTCAGTCTGTGACAGGTTACGCAAAGCGGCCCAGCGGGGATCGACGTCCTCGTGGCTGTGATCGGCCGGAAGGTCGTCGAAATGCACCCCGCACTCGGGGCACAGGCCTGGGCAGTCCGGCCGGCAAAGCGGGGTGGTCGGCAGCGTCAGCACCACCGCGTCCCGCAACGCCGGTTCCAGGTCGAACAGGTCGCCCTGCATCCGGCCAACCTCGTCCTCGTCGGTCGTCTCCTCCGTGGTGCTGTCCGCGTACGCGAACAACTCCGCGATCTTGACGTCGAAGGACTCGTTGATCTCGTTGAGGCAGCGACCGCACTCGCCCGTGAGCGAACCGCGGACCCTGCCGCTGACATAAACCCCCTCGGAGACCGACGTGAGCATCAGATCGAGCTCGACGTCCGACCCCTCGGGGACCGAAATCATTTCCACACCGAGGTCGACCGGTGCCGGGATCACCCTGGTCAGGGCACGCGTCGCACCAGGCTGCCGGGGAAGCTTCGTCGTGTCGACGACAAGCGGCTGCCTGGGGTCCAGGTGACTCTGTGGTGTCTTAGGCATAGTGTTTCCTCAGCCATGGGTAGGCCGACAGAAAAGGTTACCTGAGCTGCCGCCCTACCGTCGAATCCGGGGTGGTTACCTCGGACTCATCTAGAACGGCAAAGGGCGCTCGCTGTCTTCCCCTTGGAAGGTGCCGATCTCGCGCAGCGCGTGCATCTTGTCGCGGCCACGCTCTATCGACGCCAGCGCCCTGGTCAGGAACTGCTCGAAGTTGGCCAGGGCGGTGTCGACGTAGTCGTCGACCTCCTCACGAAGCCGCTGGGCCTCGGTGCGGGCCTCGGCGATGATCCGGGCGCCCTCGTGCTCGGCCGACACGGTGATCTCGTTCACCGAGACGAGACGGGCGTGCTCGGTCTCACCCTCGCTGATGATCCGGTCGGCCTCGCGACGGCCGGCCTCGATGATCCGATCGCGCTCGTCCAGCACGGCGGCCGCCTTGCGCAGCTCGGACGGCAGCTCGGACCGGAGCTCGTCGAGCCGCTCGATCATCTCCGCGCGGTCGAACATGAAATTCGTTCGCGACATGGGGACGGAGCGCGACTCCTGCACGATCTCGATGAGCTCGTCGATGCGGTCCAGCGGATCCACCGGTGCCTCATTCCTCCATCCAACCGCCCCGCCCGCCACCCAAGACCGGGCGGAGGCGCTGACACTGCCCCACGCAGGGTAGTGCGATCACGTTACTGCGTCACCGGCGTGCCCGTTTTCGCCGCGCCGAAGCCCCGCGTACGGGCTAGATCTGCTTCAGGCGCGTGACCAGCCGCTCGCCGACGAAGTCGGGCACGTACGCCGAGGCGTCGCCACCCCACTTGACGACGTCTTTCACCAGGCTCGACGAGAGGAAAGAGTAGAGCGGGTTGGTGGGCATGAAGAGGGTCTCCACGCCGGACAACCCGATGTTCATCTGCGCCATCTGCAACTCGTAGTCGAAGTCGCTGACCGCGCGCAGCCCCTTGATCACGACGGCCGCGCCCTGATCCCGGCAGAAGTCGACGAGTAGCCCGTGAAACGAGGCCACCCGGACGTTCTCGTACGAGGCGGTCGCCTCGCCGAGCATCTCGATCCGCTCCTCGATCGTGAAGAGGCCCGTTTTCGACTGATTGATCAGAACGCCGATGATGACCTCGTCGAACAGCCGGGAGGCCCGGCCCACGATGTCGAGGTGGCCGTTGGTGACCGGGTCGAAGGAGCCGGGACACACCGCTCGTCTCATGATCGGCGACCGTACCAAAGCGTGGTCTCCCCGTACTTCCGGCTGCGGTCGGCAGTGACGCCGTCCACCCAGCTCACTGCCCCGCCACGGGTGGCCCGTTCGAGAATCACGACCGCGTCCGGCGCCAGCCATCCGAAGTCGATCAGCGACTGCTGCACCTCGACCAGCTCGGCGTCGGTCACCGCGTACGGCGGGTCGGCGAACACCACGTCGTAGGCGCCCCCGTCCGGCGGGCCGGCGACGACCTGGGCCACCTTGCCGGTGACCAGACGGGCCGCGCCGCCGACCTTCAGCGCCACGATGTTGTCGCGGATGGTCCGCGCCGCCCGAGCGTCCGATTCGACCAGAAGGGCGTGACTTGCCCCCCGACTCAGGGCCTCCAGACCGACGGCCCCCGAACCGGCGTAAAAATCCGCGAACCGGACGCCCTTGAGGTCGATCATCGAATCGAGCGCACTGAAGAAGGCCTCACGGACACGGTCCGATGTGGGCCGGGTCAGCGCACCGGCCGGAGCGGACAGTCGCCGCCCGCCGTGCGAACCGGCGATGATCCTGGTCATGGCGCCTCGCGGGGTTCTGCGGTGAACACGACTCGAAGCTACTTCACCACTTACACACCGCAACCGAGGAGTGAACAATTCCGCAGCGGCCGGCCACTCTGGGCATCGACGCGAACCCGTTCGGTAAATGGAAAATCACGGATCTGCATCAACACCTTTAAGCGCCTCTGAGGGATTTCCCAGATTCTCATTAGTCGTTAGGGTCAGGCGCTGTTGCCGGCGTCTCCACCGACTGCCGGCTGGCGACGTGGGGAGGCGTTGTCGCAGGCCATCGCCCGAACCGCCGGCGAAAGGCCCGCCGCTTCCTTGCGCCGTACCCCTGATTTCCCCAGACAGGAGTAGGCGTGAACCTGCTGAAGTCCAAGCTGCGGCGCTTTACCGCCGTGGCTGCCGGAACGCTCATCGGTCTGTCCGGTGTTGCGTTCTTCTCCTCGCCCGCTTCCGCCCACGACAGCTTCGTCAAGGGCAGCGCGGCGTGTGACACCACCACGGGTGACTGGGTCGTCACCTGGCAAGTGAACACCGACAACGGCAACGAGCCCGGCGCGGAGAACTACCGCTTCCTCGCGGTCGACGCGTACCCCACCCCGGTCGAGGGCATCGCCCACACGCCGGACGACGCCGACCCGGCCTTCCCGCACAAGAGCAACGAGCCGCTCGTCGGCACGCAGCGGGTCAAGGGCGACAGCGGTGCCCGCGGCGCGAAGCTCGAGGTCCAGGTCAAGTGGAGCGACGAGTGGGTCCAGTACGACCACAAGAAGGGCTTCGTCAAGTTCCACGGCACCTGCTCCAAGGAGGAGTCGCCGAAGCCGGACGCGCAGATCGCCTCCTCGTGTGAGGGCGTGAACGTCACCCTGGCCAACGGCAAGGACGCCACCGCCGACGCCGTGTTCACGATCAAGGGCTCGAAGGACTTCGAGAAGAAGGTCACCGTCAAGGCCGGCGACGAGCCGGTGACGGTTGCCATCCCGGCCGGGAACGCCGAGAAGGTTCTGGTCTTCGAGGGCAACAGCCGCAAGCCGATCCTGGTCGGCAAGTGGGAGAAGCCGGGCGACTGCACCCCGCCGGCCGAGGGTGGTCAGGCCGAGGTCGGCTACGAGGTCACCTGTGACTCGCTGATCTTCGGGATCGACAACACCAAGGGCGACGAGACCATCACCCTGGCCCTCAAGCCGAACAAGGGCGAGGCCCAGACCCTGGTGGCCAAGCCGGGCGAGACCAAGACCGTCACCATCAAGGGCCAGAAGGGCCTGATCGTCAACGCCACGATCAACGGTGAGGCGCAGGAAGCGCTGAAGTGGGACTCGCTGGAGAAGCCCGAGGACTGCGACGCGACTCCGACCCCGACCCCGACCGAGACCTCCCCGGGTGAGGGTGGCGGCCTGCCCGTCACCGGTCCGGTCGCCGGCAGCATCGCCGGTGGCGCCGGTGTCCTGCTGGCCCTGGGCGCGGTGCTGTTCTTCATGGCCCGCCGCCGCAAGGTGAAGTTCACCGCCTGATAGTCGTCAGACGAGAAAGGCGCCCCGGCTTCGGCCGGGGCGCCTTTTTTGTTGCTCAGAGGCCGGTCGGCGGCTGGAACGACCCGTCCGGGCCCGGGCGATAGTCGTGAACGGCGGCTACGGCGTCGAGCGGCAGGGCCGCGTACAGGTGCGGGAAGACGTCGCCGTCGGACTCTTCCCAGCGGAGCGGGACGGGCAGGCGCGACTCGTCGAGCACGAGCAGCAGCAGGTCGTCGCGGCCGCGGAACAGGAACGTGGCCGGCTTGTGCACCTGATGCTCGGTCGAGCAGTGGATGAAGCCCTCGGTGGCCAGCGTGTCGCCCTCGTAGACGCCGGCCGCCCGCGCCGCCTCCCACGCCGTGCGCGGGACTATGTGCAGGATCATCGTCAGCCCTTCTCCAGGTACTCGGCGCGTTCCTCGTCGACCAGCGCGGCCACCGAGGCGGCCAGCGCGGGGTATTTGGCCAGGTCCGGGTCGTCGCCGACCAGCGCGTCGGCCTCGGCGCGGGCCTCGGTGATCAGCTTCGCGTCGCGCAGCAGCGACAGCAGCCGCAGGTGCGAGTGCTTGCCCGACTGCGAGGCGCCCAGCACGTCGCCCTCGCGGCGCTGCTCCAGGTCGATCTCGCTGAGCTTGAAGCCGTCGGTGGTCGAGGCGACCGCGTCCAGCCGCTCCCGGGCCGGCGTGCCCTCGACCGACTCGGTGACCAGCAGGCAGATGCCCGGCGCCGAGCCCCGGCCGACCCGGCCCCGCAACTGGTGCAGCTGCGAGACGCCGAACCGGTCGGCATCCATGATGATCATGACCGTGGAGTTGGGGACGTCGACGCCGACCTCGATCACCGTGGTCGCCACCAGCACGTCCAGGTCGCCCGCGGCGAACCGGCGCATCACGGCGTCCTTCTCGTCGGCCGGCAGCTTGCCGTGCAGCACCCCGATCCGCAGGCCGTGCAGCGGGCCCTCGGCCAGGATCGGCGCCACCTCGGTGACCGCCAGTGGGGGGCGGCGTGCGGGTTCGTTGTCGCCCGGCGGCTCGGCGTCCTCCTCGCTGCCGCCGTCGCCGATGCGCGGGCAGACCACGTACGCCTGATGGCCCTTCTGAACCTCCTCGCGCACACGACGCCAGGCCCGGTCGAGGAAGGCGGGCTTCTCGGGCGGCACGACGTGCGACGCGATCGGTGAGCGGCCACGCGGAAGCTGCGACAACACCGACGTCTCGAGATCGCCGTAGACGGTCATGGCCACCGTACGAGGGATCGGGGTGGCCGTCATGACCAGGACGTGGGGTGGGGTCGCGGCCTTGGCGCGCAGGGCGTCCCGCTGCTCGACGCCGAACCGGTGCTGCTCGTCGACCACGACCAGCCCGAGGTCGTGGAAGTCGACGCCCTCGTAGAGCAGGGCGTGCGTGCCGACGACGATGCCCGCCGTGCCGTCCGCGACCTTGGCCAGCGCCGCGCGCCGGGCGGCCGCGCCGAGCGAGCCCGTGACCAGGGTGAGCTGGGTGCCCGCGGGGTCGCCGTCGATCTCACCGGCCCGGCCCAGGGCGCCCAGTTGCGCGCCGATGCCGCGGTAGTGCTGGGTGGCGAGCACCTCGGTCGGCGCCAGCAGCGCGGCCTGCCCCCCGGCGTCGACGACCTGCAGCATCGCCCGTACGGAGACCAGCGTCTTGCCCGAACCGACCTCGCCCTGCAGCAGGCGGTGCATCGGGTGCGGCTTGGCCAGGTCGGCGGCGATCTCCTCGCCCACCTGCGCCTGGCCCTCGGTCAACTCGTACGGGAGACCGGCGTCGAACTTGGCCAGAATGCCGCCCTCGGAACGGGGACGGGAACGGCCGGGAGACGCGGCGGCCCGGGCCCGGCGCTGCACGAGCGTGAGCTGCACCGCGAAGGCCTCGTCCCACTTGAGGCGCTTCTTGGCCGTCTCGAGGGCACCCCGCGAGCTCGGACGATGGATCTCCCGCAGAGCCATGCCGATGCCGACGAGATCACGATTGGCCCGTACGGCGGCCGGCAGTGGATCCTTGGGCGGCTTGAACGTGTCGAGGACCGTGCGCACGCAGCGGGCGATCGTCCACGTGGGCACGGCCTGCGCGGCCGGATAGACCGGGATCAGCGCGCCGGCGAACTCCTCGATCTCCTCGGCCGCCTCGTCCTGCGTGGCGTCGGCGCTGAGCAGCTGATACGCCGGGCTGTTGAGCTGGCGCTTGCCCCGAAAATCGGTGACCTTGCCGGCGAACAGCCCCCAGCGCCCCCGCCGCAGCTCCCGCTCGCGCCACGCCTGGTTGAAGAACGTGCAGGTCAGCGTGGCCCCCGACCCGTCCCCGATGGTGATCTCGAGCATGTTGCCGCGGCGCTGGCGCATCGGCTTGACGTTCATCGACTGCACCTGGGCCAGGACGGTGACCTGCTCGCCGATCTGCAGGCCGTGCATGTCGGTGTGCTCGCCGCGCTCGTCGTAGCGCCGGGGGAAGTGATAGATCAGGTCGCCCGCGGTGTGCAGGTCGAGGTGGGTGGCGAGGGCCTTGGCCTCCTGTTTCTTGAGCACCGCGGCCAGGGGCGTGCCGGTCGTGCACTCCTTGACCTCGGTTGGCGTCTCGGTCCCGCTCTCGCTCATTCCACTCCAACCAGCAGGTGGTAGCGGGGCTGTCCGCCCGCATAGCACTCCAGCTCGACGAAGGGCCAGCCGCGGCCCACATGATCGCGCAACTTCCCCTCGAGCTCGGCCGGGGCGTCGGCCCCGAGCACAAGCGTCGCCAACTCCCCGCCGCCGCCGAGCATGCGATCGATCAGATAGGCGCTGACCTGGGCCAGGTCGTCACCGATGACATGCACCTCACCGTCGACCAGCCCCAGCAGATCACCGGCCCGGCACGGCCCCGCCACCGTGAGCGAGTCACGCTGGGCCGTGCAGACCTCGCCGTAACGACAGGCCCCCGCGGCCTCGGCCATGGCGATGACATCATCGGCGAACGGCCGCCCCGGATCCCGTACGGCGAGGGCCGCCAGCGCCTGCACCGGCGACCGCGTGGGAACGACGCTGACCTGACGCCCCGACTCCCCCGCCTCGCGCGCCGCCTCGACCGCCACGGCCTGGGTGTTGGCGTCGTTGGGCAGCAGCACCACGCAGCGGGCGCCGGACCGTTCGATGGCCTCGAGCATCTCGGCCGTGGACGGGTTGCGCCCCACCACGGTCGCCCCTTCGGCCTCGAACAGCGACGTCAGCCCGTCCCCCGCCGCCACCACAACGGCGCCCCGCCCGCTGGGCTGCTCCCGCCGCCCATGATCGAGCGGCGTAACAGTGATCCGATGCGGCCGCCCCGCGACGACACCGGCCTCGACCGCCGGCCCGATATTCGCGGCCGGCACATGCACATGAACATTCCAGGTGGCGACGCCGCCATCCCCCGTGCCAACCACCACGAGCGAGTCCCCGAGCCCCGCAAGCTCAAGTCGCAGCCGGTCGACCGCGTCAGCGCCGGCATCGAGCAGATACTGAACCTCGTACCCGTACGCCCCCTCGCCGCCCTGATGACCGTGGTGCCCCGCCGCCTCCGCCGTCTCCCTCTCCGTCGCCGGGACCCCGACAGCGCTGCGCTGCTGCACCGAGTCGTCGCGCCCGCCCGGTGAGGCACCGCCGGGCTCCCCCGGCAACCCGTCGGCTCCGCCGAACACAGAACCCGGCGGCGCTTGCGGCGTGGAACCGGCGGAGCCATCCGCCCCGAGACCAAGCGGGGCCTGCGACGCGGATCCGCTGGGCCCGTGTGACGCGAGACCAGACTGGGCTTGGGGCGGGGAATCGTCGGAACCGTGTGATGCGATAGCGGGCGGGGTGGAACCGTCGGGGTTGCGGCTCGGCGAGTCGACGTTCTTCGGGTCGGAGCGGCGGCTGTCGGCGGAGGTCAGGGCCTCGACTAGGGCCTCGAGCAGGACCACCAGGCCACGGCCGCCGGCGTCGACCACGCCCGCGCGGGCCAGGGCGGGCAGCTGCTGCGGCGTGCGAGCGAGGGCCTCGGCGGCCGCGACCGCGGCCGCCCGGGCCACAGCCACGAGATCGTCGGACTTCAGCCGGCCCGCGGCATCGGCGGCAGCCGCCACGACCGACAGCACCGTGCCCTCGACCGGCCGCGCCACCGCGGCATAGGCAGCCTCGGAAGCCGAACGTAAGGCGCGAGCCAGATCGGCCCCCCGGACGGCGACGGACGCGGCAAGGCTGTCAGCCATACCCCGCAGAATCTGCGACACGATAACGCCCGAATTGCCACGAGCACCGAGGAGCGCACCACGAGCCATACGCCGCAAAGCATTCGCCGGCGGGCCGGGCTGCTCGGCGCCTCCCCCGGGTTCCGCCGCCGCGGCAGCCTCCAGCGCCTCGTGCGCCGATGTGAGAGTAAGCACCAAGTTTGTGCCGGTGTCGCCATCGGGCACGGGATAGACGTTCAGCTCGTCGATCTCGCGCTGATGAACCCGGAGCGCAATGAGCCCCCCGCCGCACCAGCGGCGGACGGCTGCGGCGTCCAGCGTCTCGAGCACTCGAAAATCGTACTAACGACCCCCGACAACTTCTCGGGAGCGCACCAGACCCCGTGTCGCGGCCTGTGGACGACTCCGTTTCGCCCAGCCGTTTCGGCCCGCCAGCTGTGGATAACTCAGCTACGCGCGCCCTTTCCTCTTTAGGGTGGAGGCCCCCGGTCGGGTGGGTTGGGCTAGTTGGGGCCCGGGTTGACTGGCGGCAGCCGATCGGACTGGGCTGGCTGCCGCGGGGCGGGCTGGGCTGTTCGCCGCGGGCGGATGAGCTGGTGGGAGGCGGGATGCGCTGGGGAGCGGGGGCGATTAGCTGTTGGGGGGCGGCATCGGGTAACCTTGCCGGGTTGCCTGCGGGGTTGTCTTCGCTGGGCGCCTTTTTACTTTCGTTTCGACTCAGGAGTTATCCCGTGGCTAGCGTGTGCGACGTCTGTGGCAAGGGACCGGGCTTCGGCCACAACGTGTCCCACTCGCACCGGCGGACCAACCGCCGCTGGAACCCGAACATCCAGTCGGTGCGCACCCCGGCCGGTGGCGGCACGACCAAGAAGCTCAAGGTTTGCACCTCGTGCATCAAGGCCGGCAAGGTCGTCCGCGCCTGATTCAGGCTTGAACAACCAGCCCTGCGGTCCACGTGACCGGAGGGCTGGTTGTGCTTCCGAGGCCGGAACGAAGGCCCGCGGAGCCACCGGCAACATCCCCGCTGGGCGCTACGACCCATCCCGGTCGGGCGCTACGGCCCGGTGTTGCACAGCGGTCGCCGGCACAGCGCGAACGGCCGAGTGCTTCTGTCCGGCGCGACAAGGCGTACGGGATAAGTGACGTCCGGCGCCAAAACGTCCAGCCAGCGACGTCCGCGCCAGGAGCCGTCCGGGCCAAGCAGCGCCCGCGCCAAGAGCCATCCAGCCAAGCTGCGCCCGCGCATGAGCCATCCGAACCAAGCGACGTCCGCGCCAAGATGTCCGGCCCCAAGCCGCGTTCGCGCCAAGCAACCTCCGGGCCAAGCGACGTCCGTTCAGGCCGAGCTGCGCTTCGCGCAGCACGGACCGACCGGCTGCCGGGTACCGCGCTAACCGCCACCTGGAGAAGCTGCCCGACGCAGACGCCTTAAAGGGTCTTGGCGTAGGAAAGCACGCTGTCGTGACCCGCGTAATAGCCGAAATCCTCGATCCGCTCGTAGCCGGCCGACACATACAACGCGACCGCCTCCGGCTGCTTGTCGCCCGTTTCGAGGATCACGCGACGGCAGCCGGATTCTCGGGCCGATGTTTCGATCGTGGCCAGCATGCGGCGGCCCAGGCCTTGGCCGCGGGCCGTTCGGGCGGTGAACATTCGTTTCAGTTCGGCGTCGTCGCCGTGGCGGCGCCAACCGGCGCAACCGATCAGGCGCTCGCCGTCGTCGGCCACGAAGAAAGCGCCGTTGGGGGCGGTGAAGTCGTCGTCGGCGATCGGGGTGTCGTCGCCGGTGCCGCCGTAGCGTTCGGAGAGTTCGCCGAGCACGTCGACGAGCAACGCTCGCACGGCCGGCTCGGCGAAATCGGCCTGCCTGATTTTGAACAGTGAAGCTGAGGAACCTTGTAGCACGGGCCCGAGTTTAATAGCCGCCTATCGGAAGTGATCCCAGCCCACCGGGCCGCCCCACGGCTTGCCGTCGACGGTGACTCCGGTGCCCTCGTGGACCTTGCCGACGGCCAGCCAGCCGGGCGGCAACGCGACCCCGGGCGGGAAGGTGGCGGCCAGCGCGTGGTCGTCGCCGCCGCCGAGGATCCACTGCAACGGGTCGACGCCCAGTGCGGCCGCGGCGTCGCGCATCTGGTCGGACACCTCGAAGGCTTCGGTACGCACGTCGACGCCGACGATGCTGGCCCGGGCGATGTGGCCCAAGTCTTGCAGCAGGCCGTCGGAGACGTCGATCATCGCGGTGGCGCCTGCGTCGGCGGCGGCGGGGCCGGCCTCGTAGGGGACTGCGGGGCGCCGGTACGCCTCGACGAGCGCCTTGGGGGTGCGGAAGCCGCGGGACAGGACCGTGTAGCCGGCGGCGGCGTGCCCGATCCGGCCGGCGATCGCGATCACGTCGCCGGGCTGGGCTCCGCTGCGCAGCACGGGCTTGCGGCCGCCGAGGTCGCCCAGGGCAGTCACCGCAATGGTGAGGGTGGGGCTGGCCGACGTGTCGCCGCCGACCACCGAGGCGCCGGTCAGCGCGGCCTCGTCGGAGAGCCCGCCGGCCAGATCTTCGGCCCAGGACAGTTCGAGGTCGTTCGGCGCGCACAGCCCGACCAGCAGCGCGGTCGGCACCGCGCCCATGGCGGCTATGTCGGCCAGGTTGGCGGCGGCGGCCCGGTGGCCCACGTCGGCGCCGGACGACCAGTCGCGGCGGAAGTGGCGGCCCTCGACCAGAACGTCGGTGGAGGCTACGATCCGGCCGTCGGGTGCGGCGACGATTGCGCTGTCGTCGCCCGGACCGAGAAGGGTCGCCGGACCGTTCTCGAGACGTGCGACCACCCGGGCGATGAGCCCGAACTCTCCGGCCTCGGCAATGCTCACGGTGTGCGGCCTTTCGTCTGCGGTGATGGCGTCCCGCTGTCGGGCGGATCCGTACGGTAGTTTCACGTTCGGGTTACGGCGGAGGCGGAATGGAGTCGGAGCGTGGTACAGGCATACATCCTGATCCAAACTGAGGTCGGAAGGGCTCATGACGTGGCCGCGGCGATCGGCAAAATCCCCGGTGTGGTCCGCGTCGACGCTGTTACCGGCCCCTATGACGTGGTTGTTCTGGCCCAGGCGCACACCGTTGACGACCTCGGTGGTCTCATTGTGAGCAAAGTCCAGTACGTGCCCGGCATCATGCGAACCCTCACCTGCTCCGTGGTAAACCTCTGACATGGTCGACCTCGAGAACCCGCCGGCGAAGACAACGGACAAAGCGACGCGCAGCGCGGCCCTGTGGGCCACCCTGGTCGCCGTTCCCGTCGCCGTGATCGTGGGTCTCGTCGCGTTCTGGCAGTTCACGCCCGGAAGCGAACAGACGGCGGCGGCCCCGAGCGCGTCCGCGCCGGCGCCGGTGCCGTCGACGCCGGTGCAGATGGCGGCCCCGGCTCTCGACGCGCACACCACCCAGGTGTGTCTCGCGGTCACGTCGCAGCTGCCGACCGAACTGCGCGGGCTGCCGGGCCGCAAGGTGACCGCCGGCCCCGAGCAGAACGCGGCCTGGGGGGAGCCGGCGATCACCCTCGCCTGCGGCGTGAAGCAGCCGGTGATGTGCGAGCGGGTCGACGGTGGCGCCGACGGCTGTGTGCCGCTGGACGCCACGATGCTGGCGATGGACGGCGTCTGCTGGTGGGCCGACGACGGGCCGGCCACCGACGTGTTCACCACGATGGACCGTGAGGTCGCCGTGCGGGTGAGTGTGCCCGGCAGCTACGAGCAGACCGGGCAGTGGGCCAACGAGTTCTCCGAGCCCGTGGTCAAGACCGTGAAGTCCACGACCAAGGGCGTGCCCAGCGGCTGCAAGGGTTAGTGCAGGCCGGTTCCGCGGCGCAGCGCCGTCCGGATCAGACGGTCGACGACCTTCGGGTATTCGAGGCCGGTGGCCGCCCACATCAGCGGGAACATCGAGGTCGGGGTCATGCCGGGCATCGTGTTGATCTCGTTGAGGTAGACCTGGTGGTCGGCGGTGACGAAGAAGTCGACCCGGGCCAGGCCGGCGCAGTCGAGCGCGGTGAACGTGCGGCGCGCGTATTCCTGCACCTGACGGGTCACGTCGGCGGGCAGGTCGGCCGGGATGTCGTAGCGGCTGCCCTGCAGGTATTTCGTCTCGAAGTCGTACCAGTCGTTGGCGTCGACGTGGATCTCGGCCAGCAGGGACGCCTCGGGCGCTCCCCCGGCCTCACCCTCGAGCACGCCGCATTCGATCTCACGGCCCACGATCGCGGCCTCGATCAGCACCTTGGGGTCGATCTCGCGCGCGGTGGCGACGGCCGTGTCGAGGTCGGCCCAGTCGGTGACCTTGGTGATGCCGTGCGACGAGCCCGCGCGTGACGGCTTCACGAAGACGGGCAGTCCGAGCCGTTCCTTGTCTTCCTCGGCCAGCGAGACCCCGGCCCGGAGCACCACGTACGGCCCGACGGGGATCCCCTCGGCGACCGCGAGCTTCTTGGTGAACTCCTTGTCCATGGCCGCGGCCGAGGCGAAGACGTTGGCTCCCACGTAGGGCAGACCGGCCATCTCGAGCATGCCCTGGATGGTGCCGTCCTCCCCGTAGGCCCCGTGCAGCACCGGGAAGACGACGTCGACCCCGGCCAGCGAGGACATGCCCTCGGCGGGATCGTGCACGATCAGCTCGGTGGCCGTCGGGTCGGCCGCCAGCACCACCGCGTGGCCGCTGGCCGCCGTGACCTCGGGCAGCTTCTTGTCGCGGATCGCCAGCGTCGAGGGATCGTCACCGGAAAGCACCCACCGGCCCTCACGGGTGATGCCGACCGGAAGCACCTCGTACTCGTCCGGGTCGAGCGCGCGCAGGATGCTTCCGGCGCTCACACACGAGATGGCGTGCTCGGAGCTGCGACCGCCGAAGACGATCGCGACGCGGGTTTTCCGAGGGGTCGTCACTTTCTTTGGGCCTCTCGCTAGCGGTCATGCCGGGGGTGACCCTACTCTGCGTTAGCCACTCGCGGGATCACCCGGCCTCGGGGCCGGGACAGGGGAACGGGCAGTTCATGAGAGCAGCACTCCACGTGATCGCCGGGCCGGGGCCCGGGCAATTGGCGACGATCGCGCACCCGCGCGCCGACGCCTGGCCGGTCGAGCAGTTCGGCGCGCTGGCCCGCGCCGGGGTCAACGTGCTCGTCTCGGCCCTGACCACTGTCGAACAGCATCGGCTGGGCTTCGGCGAGACCGTCTCGGTGGCCGCGTCGTACGGGCTGCAGTTCGTCTCGTTCCCGGTGCCCGACGGCGGCGTCCCGCGTGACGAAGCCGTGCAGGTCGTCGCGCTGGCCGGTCAGCTGGCGGGCCAGGTGCGGGCCGGGCGCTTCGTCGTGACCCAGTGCTTCGGCGGGATAGGACGTTCGACGCTGCTGGCCTGCACGACGCTGGTGCTGCTGGGAATCGCTCCGGGTGAGGCGCTGAGCCGGGTCACCGGCGGCACGGAGATGCCGGTGACCCAGGACTGGCTCTACGACTTCGTCTCGTCGCACCCGTTGCGCCGGCTCGCCGACTCGGCCTGAAAGAGCCGGACCCTCAGCCCGTACGCCGGACCGCCACATCGCGCATCAGCCGATGCACGGCGAGTCCGGCCGCCATGGTGGCCGCCAGCGAGACGGTCAGCGCGACCGCGAACGGCGCCCGCTGGGTCAGGTGCCCGAACTCGTCCATCCGGATGAGCCCGTCGGCCGCCGCGGCCGGAAGCGCGGCGGGGATGATCAGCAGCACCCCGGTCCACGGCCGGAACCGGTAGAACCCGGCCGCAATCAGGATGCCCGACGTCAGGTAGGCCGCCGTGGCCGGAAGCACATGCAGGTATTCGGCCGCGGCGTCGCCCAAGCGGAACACCGGGTAGCTGCCGGCGCGCTCATCGGCCAGGCCCAGCACCAGGCTCTCGGCGGCGTGGCCGAGCACGACCAGCGCCGGGACGACGAGGACGATGGCCAGCCAGAAGGTGGCCAGCCCGCGCAGGAACTCGTGCCGGGTCACGCCGTTGGTGACGAACAGCCGGAAGAACGAGCTGATCAGCAGGATGCCGCTGACGAGCGGCCAGTATTTGGCGGCCGAACCGAAGACGACCAGCCAGAAGCTGAACCGGAGCGGGCCGGCGAGCAGGATCACCGGCACGGCGGCGATCTCGACCGTGACGAGGATCGCCAGGCCCCAGAGGATGATCGGCCGGAAGATGCGGAGCAGGACCGCGTTGACGCTCATCGGGACGCCTCCAGGGTCTGCGGCTGCGAGGTGAGGTGGACGAAGAGGTCCTGGATGCCGAGCGGGCCGAAGGTCAGGCCGTCGCGCTCGCCGCGGGCCACCTCGTCCGGGTCGAGGGGGCCGTCCAGGGTCAGGGCTCGTACGCCGCCGAGGCTCTGCTCGCCGAGCACGGTGTGGCCGGCGGCGAACGCGGTGACCCGCCCGGCCGGCCCGGTCACGGTGACACCCCGGCCGCGCAGGGCATCGGTCTCGTCGTGCAGCAGGATCCGGCCCCGGTCCATGATGATCACTCGCTCGAACAGCTCGGCCACCTCCTCGATGAGATGGGTGGAGAGCACGATCGTGCGCGGATGGGCCAGGTAGTCGGCGAGCAGCTCGCGGTAGAAGAGCGTGCGGGCCACCGCGTCCATGCCCAGGTAGGTCTCGTCGAGGATGGTCAGCGGCGCGCGGGAGGCCAGCCCGAGGGTCGCGCCGAGCATCGATCGCTGGCCGCGGGACAGCGCCGAGACACGCTTGCGCGGGTCGAGCTCGAAGATGTCCAGCAGCTTGCCGGCGTATTCGGCGTCCCAGGTCGGGCGCAGCCATCCGGCGACGGCCAGCACGTGCCGGACCCGGTCGGAGTCGCTCAGGTCGAGGGTGTCGCGGATGAAGCTGGTCCGCCGCATGATCCGCGGATTTTCGAACGCCTCCTCGCCGTCGGCCAGCACCGAGCCGGAGCTTGGCCTGCGATAGGAGGCGAGGACGCTGAGCAGGCTGGTCTTTCCCGAGCCGTTGCGGCCGAGCAGGCCGTAGATGGTGTCGGCAGGCAGGGTCAGATCGACGTTGTCGACGGCGACCGTGCTGCCGTACCGGACCGTGACGCCCCGCATCTCGATCATCGCCGGCTCCCCAGATAGTCGGTGATCTCGTCGACGTCGATGCCCACCCGCTTGGCCTCGTCGAGCATCGGCTCGACCACCTCGGCGAAGAACCGCTGCCGCCGCTCGGCCCGCAGCTTGGCGGGCGAGTCCGGGCTGACGAACATGCCGATGCCACGCCTCTTGTAGAGCACGCCCTCGTCGACCAGCTGGGCGAAGCCCTTGGCCGCGGTGGCCGGGTTGATGCGGTAGAAGGCGGCGTACTGATTCGTGGACATGACCTGGTCGTCCTCCTTGAGGGTCCCGCTCAGGATGTCGTTCTTGATGCCGTCGGCGATCTGCAGATAGATGGGGCTGCGGTCGTGGAACACCCGAGCCTCCCTCGTTCAGCGGTTCACTACTGATGTAACGAACCATAGAGCCCGCGGGACAACGGAGGCAAGGGTGTGTTGGATTCAGGCCGCGAAAGTCTGGGGCAGCACGCCGTCGTCCCAGAGCCGGTCCAGGTGGTCGAGGAAGCCGACCAGGCTGCGCTC
Source organism: Actinoplanes sp. NPDC021490 (assembly GCF_055562135.1). NCBI lineage: Bacteria > Bacillati > Actinomycetota > Actinomycetes > Micromonosporales > Micromonosporaceae > Actinoplanes > Actinoplanes sp. NPDC021490. The sequence continues at coordinate 62,999 of NZ_JBVHFW010000012.1, read as the reverse complement.
CAGCTCCCGCCGCTCGGCCGGCGGAAGCGTGGCCAGGGGATCGCTGAAGACCAGGCCCTCGGGGTGCTTGGCCCGGGTGCCGACGAACTTGCGGCACGAGCGGCACCACACGTAGCTGACCAGCGTCGGGCGGCGGGCGTTGGCGGGCGCGTTCACGTAGGCCCGCAAAGTCACCGCGCCGCACGCCGGGCATTCGCGTTCGCCGGGCGAGGCGAAGAAGCTCTCGCCCTGCGTCATCGCCGCTACCTGGTCACCGGAGAAGCTGTCCCAACTCACTCCGGCACGGTAGATCAGGCTTCGTCGAGCGCGGCCGTCAGGTCGGCCAGCAGGTCCACCGTGTCTTCGATGCCGCACGAAAGGCGTACGAAACCCGGGGTGGTGTCGTCGCCCCACTGGGCCCGCCGGTCGGCCGTGGTGTGCACGCCGCCGAACGAGGTGGCCGCGAAGACCAGCGACGCCGCCGTCAGGAACCGGGCCACCCGCTGGGCATCGCCGAGGTCGAACGACACCACGCCGGGGATGCGCCGCATCTGGGTCGAGGCCACCGCATAGGACGGGTCGGAGCTCAACCCCGGCCACCGTACGCCGGTGACGTCGTCCCGCCCGCTCAGCAGCGCGGCCACGGCGGCCGCGTTCTGGCTCTGCCGGGCCAGGCGCAGGTCGAGCGTGGCGATCGAGCGGTGGGCCAGCCACGCGTCGAAGGCGCCGGGGACCGCGCCGGTGTGCTTGCGCCAGCTCTCGACCTTGGCGTACAGCTCGGCGTCGTTGGTGGCCACGTAGCCCAGCAGCACGTCGGAGTGGCCGGTCAGCGCCTTGGTGCCGGAGGCGACGACCAGGTCGGCCCCGAGCGCGAGCGGATTCTGACCCAGCGGGGTGGCGGTGGTGTTGTCGACGGCGACCAGCGCGCCGGCCGCGTGGGCCAGGCCGGCGACCGCGCGGATGTCGCAGACGTCCAGGCCCGGATTGGCCGGCGTCTCGAGCAGAACGAGGCGTACGCCCGCGAAGTCGGGATAGGGGCCGGCGGTCGGCACGGCGATCGACTTCACACCGAGGTCGCGAAGGGTGCTCTCGGCGAAGCTGCGGACCGTGAAGTAGCCGTCGGAGGGCAGGGCCACCGTGTCGCCCGTACGGAGCACAGAGAGCAGCAGAGCGGTGATGGCGGCCTGCCCGCTCGCGAAGGTCAGCGCCGGGCCGCCCTCGAGCTCGCCGATCGCCGACTCGAGCAGGCGCCGGGTCGGGTTGTCGGGGCGGCCGTAACCGTTGTCGCCGACCTGACCCTCGGCCGGGTCGAGGTGGTAGGGCGCGGCGAAGACCGGGCCGGGCAGGAACGGATCGCCCGCCTCGGCCTCCGGCAGTCCGGCGTGTACAACCCGCGTGCCGTCCGAGTAAGTCACTCTGGCTTCATCTCCCGACCCATCAGCAGCTTGACGGCGACCCGCGGGTCCACACCCTCGTGGCAGACGCGCTCCACCTGTTCGGTGATGGGCATCTCGACCCCGTGGGCGCGCGACAGATCGCGGATCGCCAGGCAGCTCTTCACGCCCTCGGCGGTCTGCCGGGCCGCGACCTGCGCCTGCTCCAGAGTCTTACCGAGTCCCAGCTGCTCGCCGAAAGTGCGGTTGCGCGACAGTGGCGACGAACACGTCGCGACCAGGTCGCCCAGGCCGGCCAGACCGGCGAAGGTGAGCGGGTCGGCGCCCAGCGCGACACCCAGGCGGGCCGTCTCGGCCAGTCCGCGGGTGATCAGCGACGCCTTGGTGTTGTCGCCCAGGCCCATCGCCGCGGCCATGCCGTAGGCCAGGGCGATCACGTTCTTCACGGCCCCGCCCAGCTCGCAGCCGACCACGTCCTCGCTCGTGTACGGCCGCATGTAGGGCAGGGCGAGGGCGTGCTGCACGGCCCGGCAGCGGTCGTGGTCGTGGCCCGCCACGACCGTCGCGGCGGGCTGCTCGGCGGCGATCTCGGGCGCCAGGTTGGGCCCCGACACGACCACCACGCGCCGGGGATCGACGCGTGCCGTCTCGACGATGACCTGGCTCATCCGCTTGGTCGTGCCGAGCTCGATGCCCTTCATCAGCGAGACGACCGTGGAGTCGGGCTCGAACGCGCCCGCCCACTCGGCCAGGTTGCCGCGCAGCGTCTGCGACGGCACCGCGATCGCCACCAGCTCGGCGCCGGACACCGCCTCGGCGACGTCGCTGGTGGCGGTGATCCGCTCGGGCAGCTTGAGCCCGGGCAGCGCGCTCTCGTTGAGATGCTGCTCACGGATCGAGGCGGCCACGGACTCGCGCCGGGCCCAGATCGTGACATCGGCGCCCGCCTCGGCCAGCATCTTGGCGAAGGCCGTGCCCCAGGCGCCGGCCCCGATCACCGCCGCGCGGGCCATCAGGCGTCCTCGGCGTTCGTGATCCGCTTGTGGGGGCGGTCGTAGAGGGTGGCCGGCGGCGTCTGGCCGCGCAGCTCGCCCAGCAGTGCGCTGATGTCGTACATGATCGTTTCGGTCATCTCCTCGAGCACGGCGCGGGTCGGGGTCGCGCCCTGCCACTTGCTCAGGTCGACCGGCTTTCCGGCGGTGACGGTCACGGGCGTACGCGGGCGGAAACGCAACTTGCTCGTGCGCGGGTCGAAGATCTCCTCGGGCCCCCAGGTGGCCACGGGGATCACCGGCGCGCCGGTCAGCAGGGCCAGCCGGGCCGCGCCGGTCTTGCCGCGCATCGGCCACAGATCGGGCTCGCGGGTGGTCGTGCCCTCGGGATAGATGACCACCGCGCCGCCCTGCCGCAGCGCGTCGACCAGCACGTCGAGGGACTTCACGGCCTCGACGCTGCCGCGTTCGACCGGGATCTGCTGGACCTTGCGGAGGAAGCCGCCGAGCAGCGGCACCTTCCACAGGCTGGCCTTGCCGAGGAAGCGGGGCCAGCGGCCGGCGCTGAAGAGGTAGTAACCGACGACGACCGGATCGAAGTGCGACACGTGATTGGAGGCGATGATCACGCCGCCGGACGGCGGGATCTTGTCGGTGTTCAGCCAGGTCCGTCTGGTCCAGACCTTCAGCACCGGGATGACCAGAAGCGCCGCGAAACGCCGCCAGAACCCGAGCCTGCGGTGTGCCACGGCCCCTCCTGCCTGCTGATCCTGCTCTGACGCGGCATGGCCCCCGCCACCCTGTCGTCCTACCTGCGACGAAATCATGCCTGCTCCGGGGCTGCGGTACCAGGTAGGGGTGCCGGCGGCGATCGCTGGCAGACTTGGCCCAATGGTGCGGGACTGGACTGCGGTGATGCCGGTCAAGCGGCTGGGCGCCGCCAAGAGCCGGCTGCGTGGCGCGGTTCCGGCCGCCCGGCACGGGGACCTGGCGCTGGCGATGGTGCGGGACACGGCGTCGGCGGTGCTGGCCGCCTCGGCGGTGGCCGAGCTGCTGGTGGTGACCGACGACCCGGTGGCCGCGGCCGCGGTGACCGGCCTGGGCGCCCGGGTGGTGCCGGACCGGCCGGACGCGGGGCTCAACGAGGCGATGGCCTACGGCGCCGACGAGGTGGCCGGGCTGGGCCGGCATCGGGCCGTGCTGGCCGGCGACCTGCCCGCGCTGCGTCCCGGGCAACTGGACGCGGCGCTGGCCGCGGCCCGGGCCGGGCGCGGCTTCGTGGCCGACGCCGCGGGCACCGGCACGGTGCTGCTGGCCGTGGGGCCGGGCGAGCCGCTCGACCCGCACTTCGGCCCCGGCTCGGCGGCGGCGCACGCGGCCTCCGGGGCGAGCCCGCTGGAGGGCGACTGGCCCGGTCTGCGGCAGGACGTCGACACCCCGGCCGACCTGACCACCGTGCTCGGCCTGGGCGCCGGGCGGCACACCTGTGAGCTGCTGCGTGACCTGGGACTCGAGGTGGCCTGCGTCTCAGCGGCGTGACCGGTAGTTTCTAGGCATGCAGGGCACCATCGCGACCTTCGACCCCGCCTCCCGCAGCGGCACGCTGCTGCTCGACGACGGCACTGAGCTGGCCTTCGGGGCACCCGCCTTCGACGCCTCGGGGCTGCGCAAACTCCGGCTCGGCCAACGCGTCGACATCGAGGCCGATCACGACGGAGGCGTCCGGCAGGTGAGAATTCCCGGAGTTGCCTGAGACCATCGAAAGCTCGTCCGTTTCACGTTCCGCGGAAACCGGCAATGATGGTGCGATGCACACCTCGCCCCGGACCCCCGAACCCCGCCGGCGTGGCCCGAACGGCCGCTATCTCCCCCGTACCACCCCGACCGATCCGGCACCCGTGGGCGAGACCGTGGTAGCCGCAGATCCGACACCGACGGAGCAAGTGGTGACCAGCAGCACCGAGACCAGCGACCGCACCGAGCAGGCCGAGCCCGAGCGGCCCGAGCTGCCGGATGACCGGTTCCTCAACCGCGAGCTCTCCTGGCTCGACTTCAACGCGCGGGTGCTGACCCTCGCCGAGGACCCGGAGACCCCGCTGCTCGAACGGGCCAAGTTCCTGGCCATCTTCGCCAGCAACCTCGACGAGTTCTACATGGTGCGGGTGGCGGGCCTGAAGCGGCGGCTCAACGCGGGCCTGCCCATGCGCGGCGGCGACCGGTCGTCGCTGCGCAACCAGCTCGAGACGATCTCGCAGCGCACGGCCGACCTGGTGACCCGGCACTCCGCCTGCTTCGCCGACGAGGTGCGGCCTAAGCTGCAGGCCGAGGGCATCGAGATCGTGAAGTGGGCCGATCTGGACGCCCCCGAGCGCGAGCGCCAGCGCACGTATTTCCGCGAGCAGGTCTTCCCCGTGCTGACCCCGCTCGCCGTCGACCCGGCGCACCCGTTCCCGTACATCTCGAACCGCTCCTTGAACCTCGCGGTCGTGCTGCGTGACCCCGAGGACGCCGGGGGCGAGCTGTTCGCGCGCATCAAGGTGCCGAACAACGTGCCGCGGTTCGTGACCGTGCAGAACGACAGCCGGGCGGTGCGTTTCCTGCCGGTCGAGGAACTCATCGCCGTGCACCTCGATCAGCTGTTCCCGGGCATGGAACTGCAGGAGTGGCACCCGTTCCGGGTCACCCGCAACGCCGAGCTCGAGGTCGACGAGGACCGCGACGAGGATCTGCTGCAGGCCCTCGAGCGCGAGCTGGCGCAGCGCCGTTTCGGCCCGCCGGTGCGTCTCGAGGTGGCCGCCTCGATCAGCGATCACGTACTCGACCTGCTCGTGCGCGAGCTCGACGTGGTCAGCTCGGACGTGCAGCGGGTGCCCGGTCTGCTCGACATGTCGGCCCTGTGGCAGGTGTTCGGCGAGTGCGACCGCGACGATCTGAAAGACCGCCCCTTCGTGCCGTCGACGCACCCGCAGCTGGCCGACGGCGAGGTGCCGCGCAGCGTCTTCAACCGGCTGCGCGAGAGCGACATCATGGTGCACCACCCGTATCACTCGTTCTCGACGAGCGTTCAGCGCTTCATCGAGCAGGCCGCGGCCGACCCGAACGTGCTGGCCATCAAGCAGACGCTCTACCGCACCTCCGGTGACTCGCCGATAGTCGACGCGCTGGTCGACGCGGCCGCGGCCGGCAAGCAGGTGGTGGTGCTGGTCGAGGTGAAGGCGCGCTTCGACGAGGTGGCCAACATCGCCTGGGCACGCACGCTGGAGCGGGCCGGCTGCCACGTCGTCTACGGCCTCGTCGGTCTCAAGACGCACTGCAAGACGGCTCTGGTCGTGCGACAGGAGGGCAACCAGATCCGCCGCTACTGCCACATCGGGACGGGCAACTACCACCCCAAGACCGCCCGCCTGTACGAGGATTTCGGCATGCTCACGGCCGACCCCGAGATCGGCGCCGACGTCACCGACCTGTTCAACGTGCTCACCGGGTACAGCAGGCAGAGGTCGTACCGGCGGCTGCTGGTGGCCCCGCACGGTGTCCGCTCGGGCCTGATCGAGCGGATCGAGGAGCAGGCCCGCATCGCCCGTGGCGGCAACGAGGCGCTGGTGCAGATCAAGGTGAACTCGCTGGTCGACGAGGAGACCATCGACGCGCTCTACCGCGCCTCGCAGGACGGCGTGAAGGTCGACCTGATCATCCGGGGCATGTGCGCGCTGCGGCCCGGCGTACCCGGTCTGTCGGACAACATCCGGGTTCGCTCGATCGTCGGACGCTTCCTGGAGCACTCGCGGGTGTTCCGGTTCGGACCGGGCGACGACTCCGAATACTGGATCGGCTCGGCCGACATGATGCACCGCAACCTCGACCGCCGCGTCGAGGCGCTGGTCCGCGTCACGCTGCCGACCGCCCGCGAGGAGCTGCGCTACGTGCTCGACCTGTCGATGAGCGACGGCACCGAGGGTTTCGACCTGGACGGCGACGGCAACTGGCACCGGCATCCGACCAACCTCGCGGAGCCGCACGTGCACCTGCAGGAGGCCCTGCTGCGCCGGGTGATCGGCAAGGCGTCCTGAGATGACTACCGAGTCAACGAAATCGGTGGTTCTCGCGGCCGGCGGAGTGCTCGTCCGCGACGGCCAGGTGTGCCTGGTGCACCGCCCGCGCTACGACGACTGGGCGCTGCCCAAGGGCAAGCTCGACGACCTCGAGCACCCGCTCGCCGGTGCGGCCCGCGAGGTGCTGGAAGAGACGGGCTGGCGGGGCCGCGTACGGCTGGCTCTGCCCGATGTGGCTTACACGCTGCCCGACGGCCGGCCCAAGACGGTCCACTACTGGCTGATGGACGCCGTCGGCGACGGCGGCCCGGTGCAGGACACCGACGAGGTCGACGAGATCGCGTGGCTGTCGCCGGCCGAAGCGATCGAGCGGGTCAGCTACGCCGACGAGCGCGCGGTGCTGGAACACGTCGCCGCGCTGCCGCCGGTGACCGACGTGGTCGTGCTGGTGCGGCACGCGCACGCCGGCGAGCGCAAGAAGTGGTCCGGCAACGACGCGCTGCGGCCGATCGACGAACTGGGCCAGGAGCAGGCCGAGCGGTTCGCCGTGATCTGCGGTCCGATCGGGCCCGAGCGACTCGTCACCGCGACGCCGCTGCGCTGCAAGCAGACCCTGGAGCCGCTCGCGGCGTCGCTGGGCGGGATGCCGATCGTGGTGGACGGCGCCTTCGCCGAACCGGTTGAGGCCGACGACGCCCCGGCCAAGGCCAAACTGGCCGCGCAGCGCCTGCTCGAGCTGCGGTCGGCGACCAGCCTGCCCGCGATCTGCAGCCAGGGCAAGATAATCCCGCACCTGCTGGCCGCCCTGCGCGACGAGGCCGACCCGGAGCCCTACAAGACGCCCAAGGGTCAGGCCTGGCTGCTCACCTGGAGCGGCGACCGCTTGCTGGAGCCGACGCGGCTCTAGCGGCCCGACCCGCCCCCACCGGCACCGGATCGGCCCGCCAGTAGCCGATCAGGTCGCCGGTGAGCCAGCGTGCCCGCCACAGCTCGTCGTCGCGCGGTTCCCAGTCGCGGAACGGCAGCAGCGCCACCCGCCAGCCGAGCACGCAGACGAGATACCAGTTGTAGAGCGGGATAAGGCCCAGCCAGGCGTCCCGCCGCCGGTACGACGCCCAGGGCGCCAGCACGCGCACGGCGACGGCGCCGCACGCGCACGTGACCATCCAGTCGAGCAGTTCCGAGCCGGTGTACCGCTCGGCCAGAGTGCCCAGCGTCCAGCCGGGCACCACGGCGGCCGCGAACACCAGCGTGGCGATCAGCGACCTGCTGACCAGCCCCCGCGGCGATGCTCTGCGCTCCATGCCCCGGACGGTAGGCGCAGCAACGGTTTGCGCGCCCGCACACACGAAAGGCGTCCACCGTTAGGGTGGACGCCTTATCGGCCCAACATTGCGCAATCCGCCAAACTAGCGGGACTTGCGCGCCGTGCTCGTGGCGCGAGCCCGTGCCGGAGTGGCAGCCGCGGCCGCCGTGGTGGTCTTGCGGGCGGTCGTCTTCTTGGCGGCCGCCGTCTTGGTAGCGGTGCTCTTGGCCGGGGTGGCCTTGGTGGCGGCCGTCTTCTTGGCGGCCGTCGCCTTGGTAGCGGTGGTCGCCTTGGCGGCGGTGGTCGCCTTGGTCGCCGTCGACTTGGCCGGGGCGGCCTTGGTGGCGGCGGTCTTCTTGGCCGCCGTCGCCTTGGTAGCGGTGCTCTTCGCCGGGGCGGCCTTGGTAGCGGCCGTCTTCTTGGCCGCCGTCGCCTTGGTAGCGGTGGTCGCCTTGGTCGCCGTCGACTTGGCCGGGGCGGCCTTGGTAGCGGCCGTCTTCTTGGCCGCCGCCGTCGTCGTCTTGGTTGCGGTTGCGGGGGTCGCAGCCGCCTTCGTTGCGGCGGTCTTCCGCGCCGTGGTCGCCTTGGTGGCGGGGGCAGCCTTGGTCGCGGTGGCGGCCTTGGTCGCCGTCGCCTTCTTCGCCGGAGCGGCCGCCTTCGCGACCTTTCCGGCCGCGACCATCTCGCGGAAGGCGGTGCCAGGCTTGAATGCCGGCACGGAGGTTTTCTTTACTTTCACCGGCTCGCCCGTACGCGGATTGCGGGCGGTACGCGCATTGCGTGCCCGCTTCTCGAAGACGCCGAAGCCGGTGATAGCAACTCGATCGCCCTTGGTGACAGCACCCTGCACCTCGGCGATGACCGCATCCAGTGCCGCCGTGGCGGACTTACGGTCTCCCAATCGGGCTGCCAGCGCCTCGATGAGCTCGGCCTTGTTCACGGTTTTCCTCCCAAACGTGAGAACTGAGCCTCACTGGCCCAATGCGAGCCATTCTGCGCGCACCGTATGCCCTCTGACCAGCGGACACAAACATTAGTGTCATAAAAAACCCTTGCGTTACAACGAATTCGCCCCCGCCAGGGATGCGGCGGGGGCGAAAAACGCTGTGTTGACTAGGGTTTTCGCCCTCAGGCGGTCACCGGCTTGAAGGAAGGACGATTTTTCTCGAACGAGGTGATGATGTCGGCGTGGCGGAGGGTCAGTCCGATGTCGTCGAGGCCTTCCATGAGGCGCCAACGGCTGAAATCGTCGATCGGGAACGACCAGGAGGCGTCGTCCGCGACCACCCGGCGACCCCCGAGGTCCACGGTGATCTGCTTTTCCGGCTCGCTCTCGGCCAGATCCCACAAGGCTTCCACAGCCTTCTGGTCGAGCTGGACGGGCAGCAGCCCTTCCTTGAGGGCGTTTCCGCGGAAGATATCGCCGAAGCGAGCGGCGATGACCACCTTGAAACCCCAGTCGCGCAGGGCCCAGACGGCGTGCTGACGCGATGATCCGGTGCCGAAATTGGGGCCGGCGACCAGGATCGTGGCCCCGGTGTAGGCCGGATTGTTGAGTACGAAGCCCGGGTCGTCGCGCCACGCGCTGAACAGACCGTCCTCGAATCCGGTGCGAGTTACCCGCTTCAGATAAACGGCCGGGATGATCTGGTCGGTGTCCACGTCGGAACGGCGTAGCGGCATCACTTTGCCGCTGTGAGTGACGAACTTGTCCATCTGTCGTCTCTTCCTCTACAGGTCGGCGGGGGCGGCCAGCTTGCCGACCACGGCGGTGGCCGCGGCGACCTGAGGCGAGACCAGATGCGTACGCCCGCCCTTGCCCTGCCGGCCCTCGAAGTTGCGGTTGGAGGTGGAGGCGGCGCGCTGGCCGGGGCTGAGCGTGTCCGGGTTCATGCCCAGGCACATCGAACAGCCCGCGAAACGCCACTCGGCGCCCGCCTCGGTGAAGACCTTGTCGAGTCCCTCGGCCTCGGCCGCCTCGCGCACCTTGTACGACCCGGGGACGATCATCATGCGGACGCCGTCGTGCACCCGGTGGCCCCGGATCACGTCGGCCGCCGCCCGCAGGTCCTCGATGCGGCCGTTGGTGCAGGAGCCCACGAAGACCACGTCCACCGGCACGTCGCGAAACGGGGTGCCGGGCGCCAGGTCCATGTATTCCAGGGCGCGGCGGGCGGCGTTGCGGTCGGTCTCCTCGATGAACTCCTCGGGGTCCGGCACCACGCTGTCGAGCGGCGCGCCCTGCCCCGGGTTGGTGCCCCAGGTGATGAACGGGCTGATCGCCGCGGCGTCCAGTAGGATCTCGGTGTCGAACTCGGCGTCCTCGTCGGTCACCAGGGTCTTCCAGTACGCCACCGCGGCGTCCCAGTCCTCGCCCTTGGGCGCGTTCTCGCGGCCCTCGAGGTAGGCGAAGGTGGTCTCGTCCGGCGCGATCATGCCGGCCTTGGCGCCCCACTCGATGCTCATGTTGCAGATGGTCATCCGACCCTCCATGGAGAGCTTGCGGATGGCCTCGCCGCGGTACTCCACGATGTGGCCGTTGCCGCCGCCGGTGCCGGTCTGGGTGATCAGCGCGAGGATCAGATCCTTGGCGCTGACGCCGGGGCGCAAGTCGCCGACCACGGTGACCGCCATCGTCTTCGGCTTCGCCTGCGGCAGCGTCTGGGTGGCCAGCACGTGCTCGACCTCGCTGGTGCCGATGCCGAAGGCCAGCGCGCCGAACGCGCCGTGGGTGGCGGTGTGCGAGTCACCGCAGACGATCGTCATGCCGGGCTGGGTCAGGCCGAGCTGCGGCCCGATCACGTGCACGATGCCCTGATTGACGTCGCCCAGCGGGCGGATCTGAACACCGAACTCGGCACAGTTCTTGCGCAGCGTCTCGATCTGCGTCCGCGAGGTCGTGTCGGCGATCGTGAAAAGCTCGCCGCGGCGGGTGTTGAAGGCCGGGTCGGCATAGCCCGTCGGCGTGTTGTGATCCTCGGTCGCGAGCGTGAGATCGGTGCGTCGAACCGGGCGACCGGCCAGGCGCAGGCCGTCGAAGGCCTGCGGGCTGGTCACCTCGTGCAACAGGTGCAGGTCGATGTAGAGCAGATCAGGCTCACCCTCGGCAGCACGCACGACATGGTCGTCCCAGACCTTTTCGGCCAGGGTCCTCGGAGTGACTCCCACCATCTGGACATCCTAAATTCTGGGAGGTATGTTTCGGCTTGTGGGACACAGTATGAGCGGTGTCGGCGTTCTCGACAAGGCGGTAGTCATCCTGGCGGCGTGTGTCGACGGCGCCAGCCTGGCCGAACTCGTCGACCGTACGAAGCTTCCGCGGGCAACCGCACATCGCCTGGCCCAGGCCCTGGAGATCCACCGGATGCTCGTGCGGGACACCCAGGGCCGGTGGCGTCCGGGCCCCCGGCTGGGCGAGCTGGCCAACGCGGCGCCGGACGTGCTGCTGACCGCGGCCGAGCCCCTGCTTTCCGCATTGCGGGACGCCACCGGGGAGAGCGCGCAGCTCTACCTGCGCCGTGCCGACGAGCGCATCTGTGTGGCCGCGGCCGAGCGCGCGAGCGGTCTGCGCGACACGGTTCCGGTCGGTTCGGTGCTGCCGATGGTCGCCGGTTCGGCCGCCCAGATCCTGCTCGCCTGGGAGCCGCCCGAGGCCGTCATGCCGCTGCTGCCCCGATGCAAGTTCACCGGCCGCACCCTGGCCGAGGTGCGCCGGCGCGGCTGGGCCCAGAGCGTGGCCGAGCGCGAGCCCGGTGTGGCCAGTGTCTCGGCGCCGATCCGCGACCGGACGGGGCGGGTCATCGCGTCCATCTCGATAAGCGGTCCGATCGAACGGCTGGGCCGCCGCCCCGGCGAACGGCACGCGATGGCCGTCGTGCGGGCCGGACAGAGACTTTCGGGTCTCTAAGGCGTCACATTCGATCGATAGAGTCGCCCCGTGCGGCTTTTCGGTCGGGACGCGGAGCTCGCCACGCTCGACACCGTGCTCGCCGAGGCCGGATCCGGGCGCAGCGCGAGCCTGGTGCTGCGCGGCGAGGCCGGTGTCGGCAAGACCGCGCTTCTGCGGTACGCCGAAAGCCGCGCCACGGACACGTTGTGGATCAGCGGCGTCGAGCCGGAAGCCGATTTCCCGTACGCGGCCCTGCACCGCTTGCTGATCCCCCTGCTCGACGACCGTGACCGGCTGCCGCCCGCCCAGCTGGCCGCGCTCGAGGTGGCCTGCGGTCTGGCCGACGGCCCGCCACCCGATCTGTACCTGGTGAGCCTGGCCGCCCTGACCATGCTGGCCGGCGCGCCCCGGTCCGGTCCCGGTTTCCCGCGCCCGGCCAAGGACCGGCCGCCGGCCGGGGCCCGGCTGTGTGTCGTGGACGATGCGCAATGGCTCGACAAGGAGTCGTTGCGGGCCCTCGCCTTCGTGGCCCGCCGCCTGTACGCCGAGGGTGTGGTGCTGCTGTTCGGCCTGCGCGCCGAGGGCGACCAGCCGGGCCTGCTGGCCGGTGTCGAGGCGCGCGAGATCGGCGGCCTGGACCGGGACGCGGCGGTGGCGCTGCTCACCGACGTGGTGGACGCCGTGGCCGACCGGGCGCTGGCCGAGCACATCGCGGGGGCCACCGGCGGCAACCCGCTGGCCCTCACCGATCTGGCCCGGGAGCTCACCGCCGAACAGCTCGGCGGCAGCATCGCGCTGCCCGAACCGGCACCGATCGGCAGCCGGCTGGAGGCGCACTACGCGGCCCGGATCGCCGGCTATCCCCCGGCCACACGCACGTGGCTGCTGCTGGCCGCGGCGGACGGGAGCGGCGCCGGTGACCGGCACACCGTCGCGGGCCGGTTGCTCGGCGCCGCGCCGTCGGACGCCGCCCCGGCCGAGGCCGACCGGCTCATCACCGGTTCCCCGCCGCTGACCTTCCGGCATCCGCTGGTGCGCTCGGCCGTCTACGGTGGCGCGACGCCGGCCGCGCGGCGGGCCGTCCACCACGCGCTGGCCACCGCGATCATCGGCGAGTCCGAGGCCGACCGCCGAGCCTGGCATCTGGCGGCGGCCGCGGACGGCCCGGACGAGGCGACCGCGGCCGAGCTCGAGCTGCGCGCCGGCCGGGCGGCGGCCCGCGGCGGGCACACCGCCCGCGCCACCTTCCTGACCCGGTCGGCCGAACTGACACCGGATCCGGGGCTGCGGGCGGTCCGCCAGGTGCGGGCGGCCGAGGCCGCGCTGGCGTCCGGCGCCTACGCCCGGGCGCTGCTGCTGCTGGACGACGTCGACGAGAGCACGCTGCCCGGCCCGGCCCGCGGCAGCGCCCTGATGACCCGGTCCCTGGCCGAGGTCAACACGGGAACACCGGCCGGGCAACGGCTGGGCGCGGCCCGGTGCCTGGCCGCGGCCAAGGCGTTCGGCGACGACCGGGAAAGAGCGCGCCGGGCCGTCGTCCAGGCGATCGAACTGGCCCGCAGCGCCGAGCACCTGTCCACGGTGACCGAGCCGGAGATCGCTCTCGAGGCGGCCCGGCTGGTCGGCGCCGAGCCGGTCGGCCTGGACGAGCTGATCCTGGCCGGGTACGCCGATTTCACGCTGCACGGCTACGAGCGGGGCCTGCCGGCCGTCCGCCGGGCCGTCACCGCCCTCACCGACCCCGGCCTGACCGACGAGGCCGCGCTGGCCCGTCTCGTGGTCGGAGTCAACTTCTGCACGCTGCTCTGGGACGACGCCGTCAAGGACGCGATGCTGCGGCGGGCCGAGGCCGCGGCCCGGCGCAGCGGCGCCCTGCACGCGCTCGATCTGGTGCATTATCTCGGCACGATGACCTGGTCCCTGCTGGGCGGGCTGAACGAGGCGGACCGGCACGACGCGGCCGGGCAGCGGTTGCGGGCCGCGCTCGGTCTGACCGCCGCCCAGGAACAGGTCTGGCGTCACCCGGAACTGGCCACCTGGCGGGCCGGCCCGGGCATCCGGGAGTCGGTGGGGGCCGCGCTCGGCGTCTTCGAGATGATGGGGCTGGGCGGCCTGCACGGCTGGACCCGGCTCGGCCTGGCGGTTCTGGACAACGCCGAGGGGCAGTACGCCACGGCCCGCGACTCCCTGCGCGGCCTCGTCGAACTGGGCCGGCCGTATCGCTACTCCGAGGCGCTGCCCGAACTCGTGGAGGCCGCCGCGCGTTCCGGTGACCGGCGGACCGCGAAACTCGCCGCGGCCGACCTCGCCCGCGTCGCCGAGGCGTGCGGCACCCCGCGCGCGCTCGGCGTGCTGGAACGGTCGCGGGCGCTGCTGGCCGCGGCGGACGAGGCCGAACCCCTCTATCGGCGGGCGATCGAACACCTGACCGGCGGTCTGGGGCCCGGCGATGTGGCCCGGGCGCATCTGCTCTACGGCGAATGGCTGCGCCGCCGGCGTCGCCGGCGGGACGCCCGCGAGCAGCTCGCCGCCGCGCTCGACATGTTCGAGGAGGTACGGGCCGAGGCGTTCGCCGAACGAACCCGCACCGAGTTGCGGGCGCTGGGCGGGACCGTGCGGAAACCCGTACGGGAAAGGAACGAAACGGCTCTGACCCCGCAGGAGGCCGCCGTGGCCCGCCTGGCCCGGGACGGGGGAACCAACGCCGAGATCGCGGCGCACCTCTTCCTGAGCACGAACACCGTCGACTATCACCTGCGCAAGGTCTATCGGAAGCTCGGGGTGCGATCGCGGCGGCAGCTGCGCGAAGGTTTGCAACCCTGACTACGTGTGACGCGTGATTCGCGAGTGGACGCGCTCCCAGCAGGATCATCGGCATGGCCGACGTGCGAACCGCCGAGATGGCCCTCCTGAAGGAGTTCGACGGATGAAGCCCATCGTTCTGGTCCACGGTTTCTGGGTGACCCCGCGCAGCTGGGAGAACTGGATCGCGCACTTCGAGGCCAAGGGCCACCAGGTGATCGCGCCCGGCTATCCCGGTTTCGAGGTCGAGGTGGAGTCGCTCAACGCCGATCCCACGCCGGTTGTGAACGTGACCGTGCCGCAGATCATCAGCCACTACGAGGAGGCGATCCGGGCGCTGCCCGAGCCGCCGATCATCATCGGGCACTCGGCCGGCGGCGCGTTCACCCAGATCCTGCTCGATCACGGGTTCGGCGCGGCCGGTGTCGCCCTCAACTCGGCGCCGACCGAGGGCGTACGGGTGGTGCCGCTGTCGCAGTTGAAGTCGACCTTCCCGGTGCTCAAGAGCCCGGCCAACCGGCACAAGGCGATCCCGCTCAGCTTCGAGGAGTGGAAGTACGCCTTCACCAACACGTTCCCCGACGACGAGGCCCGCGCGTTGTACGAGCGCTACGCGATTCCGGCCAGCGGCGCCATCCTCTGGGGCGGGGTGCTGGCCAATTTCCAGCCAGGCCACCAGGACACCTGGGTCGACTACGAGAACGACAACCGGGCGCCGCTGCTGTTCGTTTCGGGCTCCGAGGATCACATCATGCCGCCGGCGATCCAGGAGTCGAACTGCAAGCACTACAAGTCGAAGACCGTGACCGAACGGCGGGAGTACGAGGGGTACGCCCACCTGCTGCCCGCGCAGAAGGGCTGGGAGCAGATCGCCGACGAGGTCCTCGACTGGGCGCTCGCGCACGCCCGATGACCGAACTCGCGATCACCCACATCGGCGGCCCGACCACGCTGCTCGAACTGGGCGGCGTGCGGCTGCTGGTGGATCCGACGTTCGACGCCCCCGGCCGGCGCTACGCGTTCGGCTGGGGCACGTCGTCGCGCAAGACCACCGGCCCGGCCCTGCCGGCGTCCTCGCTGGGCCCCCTCGACGGCATCCTGCTCACTCACGACCAGCACGCCGACAACCTGGACGACGCCGGCCGCGCGCTCCTGCCCTCGGTCCCCGTCGTGCTGACCACCCCCGCGGCCGCCCGGCGACTGGGCGCGACGGGCTTGGCCCCCTGGCAGACCGCAACGATCGGCGACGTAGAGATCACCGCCACCCCGTCCCGCCACGGTCCATCATGGAGCACCCCAATCGTCGGCCCCACAACGGGTTTCGCCCTGCGAACCCCCGGCGCCTCCGCGGTCACCTGGATCTCCGGCGACACGGTGCTCTTCCCCGGCGTCCTAGAGGTCGCCGACCGCTTCACCGTCAACACCGCAATCCTGCACCTGGGCAAGGTCCAGTTCGGCCTGACCGGCCCCGCCCGTTTCACCATGACCGGCCGCGACGCCGCCGCCCTGTGCGACCACGTACGCCCCCGCCACATCATCCCCGTCCACTACGAGGGCTGGTCCCACTTCCACGAGGGCCGCCCCCAAATCACCGCCGCCTTCCCACCCAACACCTTGACCTGGCTAACCCCAGGATCCCGAACCACCTTGACCTGAGCCGTCGCACCCCGCGACCAACTCAGGACGGCGTCCACACGGCGTTGTCGTGGGCAAAGAAGATCTGCTTGGGATCCAGAGCCAACAGGCGGGGCAGCCAGGCTGGGGCGCTTTCCAGGCCGGCTTGGTGAGCCAGAACGTCGCCGGTGAAGAGGCTCGCGTTGTCGTGCGATTGCCCCGCCACGATGACTGTGCCGTCACTACGGCGAACCACCAAGGACTGGTGCCCCGCGGTGTGCCCGGGAGTAGGCACGACAAAGACGTCGGGCGCTATCTCAGCCTCGCCATCCAGCTCCTCAAAGACTGCGCCCGGGTAATCCACCAACTCAATCAGAGTGTGGCTCTCGGCGGCCCGGGCCAGGGCCAGCTCCGCCTTCTGAGCAAAAACCGGCCGCCCCGCCAGCCCCGGATTACCCCCGCAGTGATCAAAGTGCAGGTGACAGTTGACAACCATGCGAACGTCGTCAAGATCAGCCCCAGCGCCCCTCAAGGCGCTAGGCAGGCCGATGCGAACCGGCTGATACCAGGCGTCCACTTCGGAGTTACCCCCCATGCCGGTATCAACCAAAATCAGCCCCACCGCCGGATGCTCAACGAGGTACCCCAGAGTCGGCTCAACCCGCGGCTTCCCGGTGCCGGTCTCCTCAGCAGGCCGAACAAAATACCCGAAGTTAACCCGCCGAACTGATATCCCAGTCACAACCCCAAGCTACCGCCCAAACAGCCCCGCCAGTCACCCACAGCACACGCCCCGGAGTGCCAGACAAACTGACGGCGCGCAGCGCACGTCATGCCGCGAGGCGCAGCAGACGCAGTGCGGCAGTTGGGGGCAAGGGGCAAAGCCCCCAAGCCCCACCCACCCCGCACCGACTCCCCCACCGCAACCACCGCACCGCGGGGTCTGGGGGCTCGGCCCCCAGGCAGAATGCGAAATGAGCCCGTCTGCGCTTTCTGCAGACAGGCTCACCCCGAATGTAGCCCCGAAGGGATTCGAACCCTCGCTACCGCCTTGAGAGGGCGGCGTCCTAGGCCGCTAGACGACGGGGCCAGGACTTGCTTTGTTGCTTCCGCTTCCGCGTTGGCGACGGGCCGAACTCTATCAGAAGTCCAGCGCCGCCTCCCCCCTGGGAGTGGTAGCGCTGGGGTACCAGGACTCGAACCTAGACTAGCTGAACCAGAATCAGCCGGGCTGCCAATTACCCCATACCCCAATGGCCCGGTTTCCCGTGCCGAGAGAAAACTCTACCTGACGCTCCGAGGCCGACCAAATCGGGTTCCTTCATTGGAACAGGCGGGCGTGCTCGCGGGCCCACTGTTCGTACGTTTTCGCTGGTCGGCCCAGCAGTTCGGCGACGGTCGGCAGCGCCGCCTGAGGGTGCTGGGCGAGCAGGGCAGCGCCTTGCAGGTACCACTCGGCGTATTCGCCCATGACCGGTCGCAGTTGTTCGACCGCCTCGTCGTGCGGGAGTTCGATGTAGCGCAGTTCACGACCGAGGGCCCGGCCGATGGCTTCGACCTTTTCGCGCCGGGTCAGGGACTGGGGTCCAGTGAGTTCGTAGGATCGGCCCGCGTGACCGTCGTCGATGATCACCCGGGCGGCCACGGCGGCGATGTCTTCTTGGGCGTTGGCCGAGTCGGCGTAGCCGTCGCGCACTTCGTCGCCGGCGCGGATCTGGTCGGCCCAGAGGGTGGCGTTGGCCATGAATTCGCCCGGTTCGAGGTGGGTGTACGGCACTCCGGACGCTTCGACGCCGTCTTCGACTTCTTGCCAGTGGTCGCCTTTGGCGCCGGCCAGGTCGACGATGCGCCGCACTCCGGCCGCGGCGGCCAGCCGGCACACCTCGTGGACCGTGGGGATGTGCGGCGCCAGGTACATCACGTCGACGCCGTCCAGCGGGACGGTCGCGGGCCGGCCCAGGAAGCCCCGGACGACTTCGACGGTGGGTGGGAGCGCCGCCCGGGCCGGGTCGACCGTCAGGGCGCGTACGTCGTCGGCGCCGAGGGCCAGGAGCTCGTCGACCACCATCCGGCCGATGTTTCCGGTGGCCCCCGTGACCAGAATTTTCATTCCCGTAGGGTATACGGAATCATGTCGGATTTCAGCGCCCGGATCCTTCCGCTGCTCTGGCGGCGGCACGTTCCGGCCCGTAAGGCGGTGGGCCGCCCGCCGCGCCTCACCGTCGACGCCGTGGTGTCCGCCGCGGTTCGCATCGCCGACGCCGAGGGGCTCGAGGCGGCCTCGATGGCCCGGGTGGCGGCCGAGTTGTCGGTGGCCACGATGAGCCTCTACACCTATGTGCCGTCGCGGCCGGAGCTGGTCGACCTGATGGTGGACGAGGTGTTGTGGGCGCGCGGCCTGAGCGCCGGGGGCGCCTTCCGGGAGCGGGTGCTGTTCTACGCCGAGCGCACCTTCGCGATGTATCGGGCGCATCCGTGGCTGGCCGAGGTGTCCCGGGTGCGGCCGCCGGTCGGTCCGGGCATGCTCGCCGAGACCGAGTTCATGCTGGCCGCGGTGGCCACGCTGGAGTTGCCGATCGCCCGCCTGAGCCGGGCCGCCACGGCGATCACCTCGTGGGTCACTTCGGCCGCCCGGCACGAGGCCGAGGGCGTGCTGCTGCGCCGCACCACCGGGCTGAGCACGGACGAGTGGTGGCAGCAGCGCGGCGAGATGTGGGAGAGCTGGTTCGACGTCGCGAGCCACCCCACGATGACCTCGATCTGGAACGCCGGCGCCTTCGACCGGGGCAGCGACGAACAGGCCCAGGACGCGTACGAGTACGGCCTGGGCCTGCTGCTGGACGGAATCGAGCGGTCAGTCCAGGGAGACGACCGGGTTCCTTAGCTCGCCGATGCCCTGGATGCTGATCGACACCGTGTCGCCCGGCGTGATCTGGCTGACCCCGGCGGGCGTGCCGGTCAGGATGATGTCGCCCGGCAGCAGCGTCATGACGTGCGACACGTACGACACCAGGGTCGGCACGTCGAACACCATGTCCTTGGTGCGGCCCAGCTGCACCGTCTCCAATGCCTCGGGGTTGCGGCCGACCTCGGCCCGGATCTCGAGGTCGCTGACGTCAAGGCCGGTGACGATCCACGGGCCGATCGGGCAGAACGAGTCGAAGCCCTTGGCCCGCGTCCACTGCGGGTCGCTGCGCTGCAGGTCGCGAGCGGTGACGTCGTTGCCGATGGTGTACCCGAAGATCGCCTTCTCGGCGCCGGCCCGGTCGACGCGGCGGGCGCCGGTCGCGCCAATGACGACGGCGAGCTCGCCCTCCTCCTCGACCCGCTGCGACTGCGGGGGCAGCCGGATCGCGTCGTTGGGCCCGATCACCGAGGTCGACGGCTTGATGAAGATCAGCGGTTCCTTGGGCACCTCGTTGCCGAACTCGGCGGCGTGGTCGGCGTAGTTGCGGCCGACCCCGATCACCTTGCTGGAGAAGATCGGGGCGAGCAGGCGTACGTCGGCCAGGGCCCACCGCTGACCGGTGAACCGGACCTCCTCGAACGGCAGCGAGCTGATCTCGGCGATGGTCAGGCCCGACGCGTCACCCTCGACGACGCCGAACGACACTCCTCCGGCATGAACAAAACGGGCGAATCGCACGGTTGATCCCCTCTACGGCTTGCGGCTCTTCCAGGGAAATCTACGCCGAGCGCTCGCCCTGCATTCCGTTCGCGGTCGTGCCCAGCCGCGGGAACGGATCGAGCGAGAAGATGATCTCGACCGGCACCTCGAAGTAGCGCGAGATGCGCAGCGCGAGGTGGAGGCTGGGGCTGAACTCGCCGCGCTCCAGATAGCCGACCGTCTGGTAGTGCACGCCCAGCGCGTCGGCCAGTTGCCGCCGCGACACCCCGCGCTCGGCCCGGAGCATCGCGATGCGGTTGTAAGTGACTTCGCTGCTGCCCATTGGCTCTCTCTTACCGGCCGACCGTGGTCAGCGCCCGCTCCCGCCGGGCCGCCACCGCGGAACCCGACTCGCGCCGGGCCATCCGCCGCATCAGCACCGGCGCCACCAGCAGGCCGAGCACCGCCCAGCCGGCCAGCACCCCGAACGTCTCGAAATGACGCCACGAGTCGCCCAGCTCGACCGAGGCCAGGGCGTCGGGCAGGAACACCGACCGCATGCCCAACCCTAGCCAGTAGATCGGGAAGATCTGCGCGACCGCCTGCAGCCAGCCCGGCATGCCGGTGATCGGATAGAAGATGCCGGAGATCGCGACCAGCCCGAACACCGGCATCATCACAAGGCCGAGGTAGCGCGGGTTCTCGAACGACGAGCCGATGGCCGCGCCGATCGGCATGGTGGCCACGACGGCCAGCGGGAGCAGCCAGACGAGGGTCAGGGCGCCGCCGAGGTCGACGCTCAGACCGTCGACCAGGAACAGCCCGGGGATCAGCACGGTCAGGACCGAGAACAACGTCATGCCGCCGACCGCGATGACCTTGCCGATCAGGTAGCCGTTCATGCCGTTGGGCGTGGCCTTGGCCCGCAGCAGGGTGCCGTCCTCGCGCTCGACGACCAGGATCTGGGCGATGGTCAGCAGGCCGCCGAACGCCAGCAGCATGCCCAGCGAGCTGGGCAGTGTGGCCGCGCCGAGCGAGAAGCTGGTGCCCGGGACCTTGGCGTTGTTGGTGAAGAACACCGTGATGAGCAGCCCGACCGACGGGAAGAAGTAACCCCAGAGGTCCTGCGCGTTGGTCAGCGTCTGCCGGGCCTCGATCAGCCCGCGGGCGGCGCCGACCCTCAGCGTCTCGATCATCGCGTGCTTCCCTCCGAGTCGTGGACCAGCCGCATGTAGGTGTCTTCGAGGCTGTTGCGCCGCACTTCCAGGTCTTCGACGGCGTCGCCGTATTGCACGAGCAGTTCCCGTACGAAGGGAACGGGGTTGGCCGCCGCATGGACGAAGCGCTGGCCGTCGCGGGTCCAGCGGACCTCGCTCTCGCCCGTCACCCGCCGGGACAACTCGTCGGCCGAGCCGTCGGCGATGATGCGTCCGCCGGACAGGATCAGGATGCGGTCGGCGAGCTTTTCGGCCTCGTCGAGGTCGTGGGTGGTGAGCAGGATCGTGGTGTCGTCCACATCGGTCAGCCGGTGCACCAGATCGTGGAACTCGCGCCGGGCCGACGGGTCGAAACCGACCGTGGGCTCGTCGAGAAAGAGCAGCTCGGGCCGGCCGACGATGCCGATCGCCACGTCGAGCCGGCGACGCTGGCCGCCGGAGAGCCGCTGAATGCGGGTGCGGGCCGACTCGGCCAGGCCCACCACGTCGAGCAGGTCGTCGACCGGCCAGGGTCGCGGCCGCTGGTCGGACGAATAGCGCCGGTAGTAGTCACCGAGGTGGCCCAGCAGCTCGCGAACCTGCCATTTGCCGTGGTCGCGCCAGGATTGCAAGACCACGCCGACGCGGGCCCGCCACGCCTCGCCGACCCGGGCCGGGTCGGCGCCGAGCACGGTCACCTCGCCCGCGGACCGCATGCGGAAGCCCTCGAGGATCTCGATCGTCGTCGTCTTGCCCGCGCCGTTGGGCCCGAGCAGCGCGAGCACCTCGCCACGCCGAGCGGCGAAGCTCACACCGTGCAGGACATCCTTCGCCCCGTATCGCATCCGCAGGTCACGGACGTCGATAACCCGCTCGTCGACCGGCACCTGCGGACCGGCCTCGAGGGCCCCCGTCAAAGTCGTTCCTCCCATGTCCAGCACACTATCAACAATGTAGTAGGTGTACTACATCTACGAGCAGTCGTTCGGCATGTGCCAATCGATGGTAGGTTTTGGCCGCATATGCCATTTTTGAGCGCGACGCATGACGCATTCGCGCCTAACGGTGATCGTGTTGATCGCCTCGGCTGGATACGCTGATGCGATGGGGATCAAGCAGGTGAGGGCGCTCACCACGACGCTGCCCTCGGTGACCTGGATTCCCCTCGCCCGGGCCCACGCCGAGCGGGCCGACGAGATGACCGCCGGTCACCGGGCTCGCCGGGCCACCGGTGAGAAGCATGCCATCGAGGATTTCCTGTACGACTACTACGGCACCCGCCCGTCGGTGCTGCGCCGCTGGCATCCCGGTGTCGGGGCCGGCCTCGCGCCCGCGCCCGACGGGCTGGCCGAGCAGGCGTCGTGGAAGTTCTACATGACCTTTCCCGACGGCGTGGTCACGCTCGACCAGGATGCCTACATGCACGCCCGCGGCGAAAGCGTGCGCTACATCCACGGCCTGCTCACCGCCACGGCGTCCCGCCCGGTCTTCTCGGGCTGCTTCGGGCTGCACGAGTGGGCCATGGTCTATCGCGACCCCGAGCACCGGCACGCGCTGCCGCTGCGCCTCGGGCTGGCCGAGACCGACCGGGTCGTCGAGCAGCACCCGATCCGCTGCACCCACTACGACGCGTTCCGCTTCTTCACGCCCGAGGCCGTGGGGCTCAACCGGCTCCAGCCGACCCGGGCCACCCAGGTCGACCTCGACCAGCCCGGCTGCCTGCACGCCGCGATGGACGTGCACAAGTGGGCGACCAAGCTGGGCGCCGCCGTGCCCGGCGCGCTGGCCCTCGACTGTTTCGCGCTGGCCGCCGACATCCGCCTGCTCGACATGCAGGCCAGCCCGTACGACCTGAGCTCCTACGGCCACCCCCCGGTCAAGATCGAAACCCCCGAGGGCAAGGCCGAGTACGTGGCCCGCCAGCGCGAGTTCGCCCGCCGCGCCGCCGCCCTGCGGGCCCGCCTGATCCGGGTCTGCGAGGAACTGATGGGCTCCGAGAGCGCGGCCCGCAACCGCGAGGCCGTGGCCCCCTTCAACCACCGCTGAACACGGGCGGGCGCGGCCCGGCGGCGTCGGTTAGCCTGCCGTCATGGCGGGTGCCGAGCTGGATGAGTTGATCGTCGCGGACGCCGGGGCGCTGCGCGCGTGGCTGTCGGCCAACCACGCCACGTCGCCCGGTGTCTGGCTGGCCCTGACCAAGAAGGGCGGGCAGGTCACCACGCTGACCTGGCAGCAGGCGGTCGACGAGGCCCTGTGCTTCGGCTGGATCGACGGGCAGGCCCGCAAACGCGATCACGAGACCTCGTGGATCCGGTTCACCCCGCGCCGGCCCCGCAGCTCCTGGTCACAACGCAACACCGTGCACGTGGCCCGGCTGGAGACCGAGGGCCGGATGCTGCCCGCGGGCCGCGCCGCGGTGGACGCCGCCAAAGCGGACGGGCGATGGGCCACGGCCTACGCCCCGCCGTCGGAGGTCGAGGCGCCGGCCGACCTCCTCGCCGCCGTCGCCGCCGTTCCGGCCGCCCAGGCCATGTTCGACGTGCTCACCAAGACCAACCTGTTCGCTCTCGTCTATCGGCTCAATGCCGTCAAACGGGCGGAGACCCGCGAGCGGAAGATCGTCGAGTTCGTCGCCATGCTGGCCCGCCACGAAACGATCTACCCGCAGAAGGCCAAGCCCTCGGACTAGGCCGCCGGGACGGTGAGCCCGGCGATGATCGCGCGGTGGTCGCTGCCGGGGATGGCGTGCACGCTGGTTTCCCGGACGCCGATCCGCTCGTCCACCAGCACATGGTCGATCGTGACGGGCGGGATCGGGCTGCCGTCGTACGGTCCCCAGGTGCCGATCAGCCCCTTGCCGGTGGTGTCGGCGGCGTCACGGTAGCCGCTCGCGATCAGCTCGCGCAGCGGGGCGTGGTCGAGGGTCGCGTTGAAGTCGCCGAGCAGGACCACCGGGGTCGCGCTGCGGTCGGCGCGCGGCTCGGCCAGCAGGTCCTTGCGCCACTGTCCGAGGACCGAGCCCGCGTACGGGGCCAGCGGGTGAGCCGATTCGATCAGGACCGGCCCGGCCTCGGGCATCTGCACGGTCCCGTACGCCTGCATGAAGCCCCCGCCGTTCTCCCCGGCGCCGGCCGACGTGATCGGGTAGCGCGAATACAACCCCGAGCCCTCGGCCCCCGGCTTGTCGGCCAGCGACGAATACGGCAGCAGCGACCCGAGCCCGGCCGCGGCCAGCGCCTCCTTGCCCTCGGTGGTGAACTCCTGCACGGCCAGCACGGCGACGTCGTGGTCGGTGACCAGCTTGACGATCGCGGTCGCGTCGGCCTTTCCGAAGAGCATGTTCGAGGTCATGACGTTGACCTGCAGGCCCAGCTTCGGGCCCTTGTCGCGGCTCGGCACCGCCCGCGGCAGCACGGCCGAGGCCAGCGCGATCGCCACGATGACGGCCACCGCGGCCACGGTCCAGCGGCGGGTGGCGAGGGCCAGGATCGCCGGTGCCCAGGCGGCGGCCGCGACATAGGGCGTGAAGGCCAGCAACTGGACCGCCAGGCCCCGTTCCCAGCCGCCGAGGCGGATCACGGCCCAGATCAGGAAAGGGAGGATGAACAGCCAGAAGAGCACGGTCAGCGCGGCCTTTCGTCGTCGTCGAGGGTGGCCGGCCTCACGACCGGCGCTCGGCGCGCTGGTGATCGTCATGGCGGCGAGGCTAGCTACCCCACGCCAGACCAACTATGACTGAGCTTGCTGGGTCATGCCTTCCTGGCCCTACGACCGCTCCGCTCACTCCGGTGCAGTCACTCATGACGCGGCAGGCAGGGTGATGGTCGCGACCAGAGCACGGTGATCGCTCCCCGTGACCGAGTGCACAGACGTGTCCCGTACGCCGATCCGCTTGTCGACCAGAATGTGGTCGAGCGTCACCGGCGGGATCGGCAGCCCGGCGTACGGGCCCCAGGTGCCGATCAGCCCCTTGCCGGTGGCCGCGGCCGCGTCGCGGTAGCCGTGCGAGATGGTCTCGCGCAGCGGCGCGTGGTCGAGCGTCGAGTTGAAGTCGCCCAGGATCAGCTTGGGCGGACCGGCCGCATCGGCCCGGGACAGCGACTCCAGGTCGGCGCGCCACGCCTGTTCGGCCGCCAGCGCGTACGGCGCCAGCGGGTGCGCCGATTCGAGGAAGACCGGACCGGTGCCGGGCGGCTGAATGGTCGCGTACGCCTGAAGGTTGCCGTCCTGCAGCCCGCCGCCGTCACCGCGCCGCGAGCCCTGATCGGTCATCGGGAAGCGGGAGTAGAGACCCGAGCCGGTGGTGCCGATCTCGTCGGCCAGCGCGTGATGCGGCAGCAGCTCGTCGAGCCCGGCCGCGGTCAGCCCGGCCGCCGACTCGGGCGTGAACTCCTGCACCGCCAGCACGGCGACGTCGTGCTCGCGCACCAGCCGCACCACCGCCGCCGGGCCGGCCGCGCCGATGTACATGTTGACGGTCATGACGGTCATCGGGACGCCGGTCGCCGGGCCCTTGTCGGTGTCGGGGACGGCCCGGGGCAGCACGGCCGCCGCCAGCAGGACCGTGGCCAGGGCGGCCACGGCCGCGGCGACCCATTTCCGGGTCACCAGCGCGATCACCAGCGGGACGAGCGACCAGACCGCCGCGTACGGCGTGAACGCGATCAGCTGCACGAGGAACCCGTGCTCCCAGCCGAACAGCCGCACCACCGCCCAGGCCAGGGCCGGCAGGGCCAGCAGGATGAGCAGCGCGGTGCGCCTCACCCGCCGGCCCGGCCGGACCTCGGACGGTGTCGTGGTGATCGTCATGGCGGCAAAGCTATCGGTCCTACCTTGCCGTTCCCTTGAAACGGCGCGTGATTCAGATCTCCGCGTCGACCACGTCGCCGATCTTCGCCGCCACCAGCTCGTCCCGGATCACCGCCGCGTCACCCTCGACCACCAGGGTCAGGCCGTGCGGGTGCAGGTGCCGGCCGGCGGCCGCGCTGACCTCCTCGAGCGGCGTTTGCAGATATTGCGAGCGCAGCGTGGGGTAGTAGTCGTCGGGCAGGCCGTGCACGACCAGCGTGCTCAGCGCGCCGACGATCGAGCCCGGCGTCTGCATCTCGACCGACAGCTGCCCGGCCCGCCACGAACGGGCGACGGCCAGCTCCTCCTCGGTCACGCCGGTCTCCTGCGTCCGGGCGATCTCGCCGATCGTGTCGATGATGGCGGGCACGGTCACCGCGGTCTGCACGCCCGCGGCCACCTCGAAACGGCCGAAGCGCCGGCTCATCGCGTACGCGCCACGGATCCCGTACGTGTAGCCCTTGACCTCGCGGATCAGGTGGTTGAGGCGGGACGTGAAGGCGCCGCCCAGCACCGTGGCGGCCAGCGTCATGGCCACGAAGTCGGGGGTGGCCCGCTCCGGCGAGCGGTGCCCGATCCGCAGCGTCGACTGCACCGAGCCCGGCCGGTCGACCAGCAGGATCCGGCGTTCGCCGCGCACCGGCACGTCCAGCGGCGGCTCGGCCGTCAGCGGGCTGCCCTCGACCCCGCCGAACGCGGCCTCGCCCAGCGCCTTCAGGTCGAGCGTGCTCAGGTCGCCCGCGACCAGCAGCACCGACGGGCGGTGCAGCCAGGACTGGTGAAAGGCCAGCACGTCGTCGACGGTCACCGCGGCCACCGAGGCCGGGTCGCCGTGCATCGGACGGCCGAACCGCTCGGCCGCGCCGAACAGGTCGGCCCGCAGGGCGGCGTCGGCGCGCGGACCCGGCTGGGCCCAGTCCATGCGCAGCGCGGTCACCTCGTCGTCGCGGACCCGGGTGACGTCGGCCGGGTCGAGCCGCGGCGTGCGGACCGCCTCGGCGGCCAGCCGCACGGCGTCGAGCAGCTGCGGGACCGGCGCCGAGACGCCGACCCGGAACGTGTCCCAGTCGACGGCCGGTGACAGCTCCGCGCCCAGGCTCTCCAGGGCGATGGCGTACGCCGCCGAATCGCGCGTCCTGGTGCCCTCCTCGAGCGACTTGGCCAGCACGGTGGCCGTGCCCTCGCGACCGGCGGTTTCCCGGGCGGCGCCCGCGTCGGCCAGCAGGATCGCGGCGGCCAGCGCCTGACCGGGCAGATGGGCGCCGATCACAAGGCCCCCGCCGGCGGTGACCCGCTGCAGATCCGGGAAGGTGTACGGCCGGGCCTGGCCGGGGTCGGGCCGGGTGGCGATCAGCGTCATCAGTTGTCCCCGTTCTCGGGCAGATAAGTCAGGGTGACCCGGGACTCGGGCTTGAGGGCGTACTTCGCGGCGTCGGTGACGTCGTCGGCGGTGACCGCGAGCCATTGCGGCAGGCGGTAGCCCGCGGCGCCCGGGTCGCCGAACTGCGTGGTGTAGCGGGACAGCGTGTCGGCCCGGCCGCCCACCGTGGACACCTGCCGCCACCACGAGGTGGTCAGCAGCGCCTTGGCCCGGGACAGCTCCTCCTCGGTCACCGGCTCGGTCAGCAGGCTGCCGATCACCTCGGTCAGTCCCTCCTCCAGCGTCTCGATCGGCACGCCGTCCTTGGCGGTGGCGGTGATGATCAGCGGGGCCGGGGCGTGGGCCAGATCGACCCCGTACGACCCGATGTAGTCGGGCTGCGCGATCCGGGCCCCGTCGGCCAGGCGCTGATAGAGCCGGCTGCCCCGGCCGTTGCCCAGAACCGCGGCCAGAACGGTAATGGCGTCGTAGCCGGCCGTGCCGAACGGGTGAGTGCGGTGCGACACATAGAGGCGGGGCGCCGGTACGGCCGCAGTCACCGTCTCGCGTAGGGGCTCGGTGGCCGGACCGGACAGGTGGCTGTGCGGGGCGGGCGGGATCGACGAGACCGGTTCGAGCACGCCGAAATACTTCTCGGCGAGCGCGAACACCTCGGCCGGCGACGCGTCCCCGGCCACCGTGAGCACGGCGTTGTTGGGCGCGTAGTACTGCTGGTGGAACGCCTTGAACGTGTCCAGGCTCGCCGCGTTCAGGTCTTCCATCGAGCCGATCGTGGCGTGGTGGTAGGGGTGGCCCTCGGGATAGAGCAGGGCCAGCAGGCGCAGCCAGGCGTCGCCGTACGGGACGTTCTCGTAGCGCTGGCGGCGCTCGTTCTTGACGACCTCGCGCTGGTTGTCCAGCGTCTCCTGGGTGAGCGCGGGCACCAGGCCGCCCATCCGGTCGGCTTCCAGCCACAGCGCGAGCTCCAGGTGCTCGGCCGGCATGGTCTCGAAGTAGTTGGTGCGGTCGGGGTTGGTGGTCGCGTTCAACGAGCCGCCGTTGCCCTGCACAAGGCGCATGTGCTCGGTCTTCGCCACATGCTCCGAGCCCTCGAACATGAGGTGCTCGAACAGGTGGGCGAAGCCGGTCTGGCCGGCGGGTTCGTGCCGCGACCCTACGTCGTACCAGAGATTGACGCAGACCACCGGGGCGGTCCGGTCCTCGCTGACCACGACTCGCAGGCCGTTGTCGAGGCGCGTGGATTCGATGGGCCACGGATAGCCGGTCACGGCGGCCGGCGCAGTTGGGGACGTCACCTGTTCATAGTGCCTTGTGCGCGTGCCATGCTGGGCGGCGTGGTGGATGACGTCCGGGTCAATGATCGGCTCACGATTCCGGCGGCCGAGCTCGCCTGGCGGTTCTCGCGCTCCAGCGGCCCCGGTGGCCAGGGTGTGAACACGACCGATTCGCGGGTCGAGCTGTCGTGGGATCTGGCCGGATCGGCGCTGCTGCCGCCGATGCTCAAGGAGCGCGCCGCCGAACGCCTCGGCCCCCGGCTGGTGCAGGGCGTGCTGACCGTCACCGCCTCGGAACACCGCTCGCAGCTGCGCAACCGTGAGGCCGCCGCGGCGCGCCTGGCCGGGATGGTGGCCTCGGCCATCTCGGCGCCGCCCCGGGTCCGGCGGGCCACCCGTCCCTCCAAGGGCTCGGTCGAACGCCGCATCGCGGCCAAGAAGCGCCGCGGCGAGACCAAACGCAACCGGCGCCCGGATTCCTCGGACTGATGTCGCTGATAGTGGTCCTGCACGGTCTGGCCGGCAGTGCGAACGAGATGGCCCCGCTGGCCGCCCGCCTGGCCTCGGCCGGTCACCGGGTCGTCGTCCCCGATCAGCGCGGCCACGGCCACAACGAACGCCACCCGGCCGACGTGTCCCGGGAGGCCTATGTGGCGGATGTGCTGGCCCTGCTCGACGAGCCGGCCTTCCTGGTGGGCCAGTCGATGGGTGCGCACACCGCGATGCTGGCCGCCGCATCAGACCCTTCCCGCGTACGGGGTCTGGTAATGATCGAAGGAGGCGTGGGCGGCTCCACCGACGACTATCCCGAACGGCTGCGCGCCTGGTTCGCCTCGTGGCCGCTTCCGTTCGCCGACGCCGCCGCCGCGCGGGAATTCCTGGGCGACCGCCCGATCACCGAGGCTTGGATCGCCGACCTGGAGGCCCGCCCCGACGGCCTGTGGCCCCGCTTCGACCCCGATGTGATGAAGGCGGCGATCGCCGGCGTCGCGTCGCAGGCCCGCTGGACCGAGTGGCAGAGCCTGACCGTCCCGGTCCTCCAGATCCTCGGCGAGCACGGCGCCATCCCACCCGACGAGGTCACCCGGATGGCCGCCCGCCGGGTCGTCGTCCCCGGCGTGGGCCACGACGTGCACCTGGAGGCCCCCGACGAGACAGCCCGCCTGATCCTGGAATTCCTGGACGCCCGGAACTAAGGCGCCGGAGATGGCGCGTGGTCAGCGAACGGGCTGGACGATTTCGGTTTCCCACGTCGCCGGGTCCGGGTGTTCTCCCGGATCGGTCAAGTAGGTCTCCCAAGGGGCTCCGGCCGCGGACAGTCCCTGGTCCCGCATCCACTTCTCGATCTGCTGGTACGACTCGGACAGGCTGTCGTAGGGTCCGCGGTGGATGGTCACGGCCGCTCGCCCCGGTGGGATGACGAGCGCCTCGATGTCATCGGGGAGTGCCGTGGTCGGGGGCTCGGCGATGGTTATGCCGCTTTCGATGACGAGCGACCCCATCGCCACCTCCGGGTAGCGGGCGAACGGCGGCCCGGCGATAGCCAGCCCGTGCCGCTGGGCGTATTCGAAGACCTTCGGCAGGCTCTCGCCGAGTGCCGTCGCGATCTCGTCGCGTGTGATCCGGCGGCGTATCACGAGGGCGTGGATGGTGGGCAGGTCACGAACCGAGACGGCCAGGGGCACAGCGGGTTTCCTCTCGGTGATGCTGATGCGGTAGAGGCTGATGCACGGTGCGGTCGAACTCACCGTCGAGGCGTGCACGGCGGCGATGCGCCGGCCGGCCACGTGCAGCCCGCGGGCACGGTAGCTCCGCGGACTCCGACCGAGGTGGCGGGTGAAGGTCCGGGTGAAGACCTCGTGACTGCCGAACCCGTGGTCGAACGCGATCGCCGACACGCGACGGTCGCCGGCTATCAGCTCGCCTGCGGCACGAGCCAGCCGGACCCGCGTCGTGTATGCCTTCGGCGTCTGACCCGTCAACTGGCGGAGCCGGCGGTGCAGATCGAAACGCGACCGGTGCGCCCACCGCGCCAGGGCCGGCAGCGAGACGTCCTCGCTGAGCCGGGAGTTGACGACGGCGAGAAGTTGAAGCAGCTCGCGGGTTCGCGACGACACGATCGGACGGTACCAATCGGGCCGCACCACCGCTTGACGGTTCTTGCGGTCGTTCACCCTGTCAGCTTCGAGGTATCCGCGATCCCGGGCCGGCCCGATAGTCGAAGGCGTTCACGCCCTTCGATGAAAGAGGTCCTTGTGCTCAGACGCCGTCTGATGGCCCTGTTCGCCGTTCCCATGATGATTTTCGGCGCCGTGGTGGTGTCGCCTGGTCAGGCATCCGCCGCCAAGTGGTACTGCAACGCGCGCTGCGACTGGAAGGACCCGTCGGCCTACCCGCCCGCCGGTCCGTGCGCCGACGACGGCGAGACGATCTACACGGCGACGTACTACGGCCGTACGCTCCAGCTGCGCTACAGCGACAACTGCGAGACCGTCTGGGGCCGGCTCTACGGTGGTCAGACCCACGACATCATGGTGCTGTACCGCAACGGCGCCAGCACGGTCCAGTACGAGTACTTCAAGGGCGCGAACGAGTGGACGCCCATGGCGGACGACCACGGCGTCACGACCAAGGTGTGCCTGCAGCCGGACTGGAGCACCAACGTCAAGTGGATCTGCACCGGGGCGTACTGACGATCTTGCCTGGGCCGCCCAGAATGGGTGGATGCAAGGTTCGTGGCGGGGAATCGTGGTTCAGCTCGGCGACAGTCTGCGCACCGTCGCCGAGCTGGGTCCCGGGCAGAGCGCGAGTTTCGGGCGCGGCCGCCCGGGCGCACAGGCCGACATCGACCTCGCCGGCGCCGGGGTTTCCCGCATGGCCGGGGTGCTCACCGCCGTCGAGGACTACTGGCTGATCAGCAACCTCAGCGCGCGAAGCACGTACGTCGTCGAGAATCCCGAAGGCGGCGGCGAGTTCATCAAGGTCGCCCCGCGCCGGCTCGACATGCCGGTGCCGTTCGAGTTCTCCCGCGTCGTGCTGCCGGGATCCGACGGGCCGATCACCCTGTTCGTCTATGCGCCGCGGCACCACTACGCCGATCCGCACGACCTCCGTGCGGATTCCGGGGACGCGACGCGGGTGGCCTTCCCGCTCGACGAGACCGCCAAGTATTTCCTGATCCTGGTCGCGCTGTGCGAACCGCGGCTGCGCGATGGCACGTCACCGGTGATCCGCACAGTGCCGGAGATTCTGCGCCGGCTCGGTGAACTGCCCGCGACCCAGGGCATGACCCGGTCCGCGGTCGCCTTCCACATCGACTATCTGGCCCGCACCAAGCTCCGGGTCAAGGCGCCGGCCGAGAGCTCCGAGGGCCGGGCGGACTGGCAGCGGGCGGCACTGATCTCGGTCGCCCTGCAGTTCGACCTCGTACGGGAGGAGCATCTGGCCCTGCTCCCGCCGATGTCAGCCGCTGGGCGGGGCGTAGGCGGCGAGCGCCTGCCGTAACCGGTCGACGTACGCCGCGAGCGCGGGCCGGCCCGGCGGTACCCCGCCCGCCTCCCGCACCGTCGTGGCGGACGTGCGATAAGCCACGGCGATGTTGACTCTCGGGTCGCCCGGAA
This sequence comes from Actinoplanes sp. NPDC021490, assembly GCF_055562135.1. Taxonomy (NCBI): domain Bacteria; kingdom Bacillati; phylum Actinomycetota; class Actinomycetes; order Micromonosporales; family Micromonosporaceae; genus Actinoplanes; species Actinoplanes sp. NPDC021490. The sequence goes on along the minus strand of NZ_JBVHFW010000012.1, from coordinate 31,045 downwards.
GACCCTCCAGAGCCGACTGATACCTGCACAGGTAGTCGCCGACCGGCGGGATCGACATCTCCGGCGTGAACGGGGGCGCCGGTGGCGTCCGGCGCTGCCCCGGCGGCATGTAGTACTGAAGGACGGTCGGTGTCCACCGGGCGATGCCGTACTCGTCGTTCGCCGGGTCGCTGAAGTCCGGATCGAAATCGGTCTCGGCCTTGAGCATCGCCGCGACCAGCAACGGCGTGACGACCGGGTTGTCCGGGCATCTGGTGCCGGCCGTGACGATCAGATCGTAGTATTCCGGCGGGATATCGGCGTCGACCCGGAAGTGCCTGCTGTAGCCGTCTTGCCGATCGCCGTCGTCAAGGCTCCTGACCACCGGAACCGCAATCCCGGCGGCCATCAGAATCCCCGCGAGCGCCGCCACCGCCATCAGGCCATGCCGCCTCGACCGAGCTTCCCTTTTCCCTGTACGCACACGTTCGAGGAGCCGATCCGCGGTGTGTTCGCGTCGGCTGTCGTGGTGCGGGGCGAGGCAGTCGGTCACGAATTCCCGCCAGAACGGGCTCAGCGACTCGGGCAGCGCGAGCTCGGCCCGGCCTTCCGCATACGCGGCCGCGGCGCTGGACCGGGCCCGCGCGTTGACGCCGGGGAACGGCATCCGTCCGGTGAGCAGCTGGCACGCTGTCACTCCGAGGGCCCAGATGTCCGCGGTCTGCCGTACGGCCACGCCCTTGGCCTGAAGCCCTTCCGCCCAGCGCTCCGGTGGCGTGTAGTCGGTGGTACCGGCCGGTGGCAGATAGGCGTGCGTGCCGGCGAGCTCGGTGGACAGCCCGAAGTCGGCCAGCCGCGCCGAACCGTCCGGCATCAGCAGGACGTTCGCCGGTTTCAGATCGCCGTGCACCCAGCCCTGATCGTGCAGATAGGCCAGCCCGGCGCAGACTTCGGTGAGCACTCGCTCCGCGTCCGGGAGGCCATCCTCCGCCAGTGCCTGCGCGGCCGATCCGGCCGCCAGTTCCAGCACGATCGCCGTGGCCCCGTCGAGCTCGGGCGCCGCGGGGTCGTCGACCACCAGCACGTCCAGCATCCGGATCAGGTTCGGATGCTGGAGCTCACGATGAGCCGCCAGCTCCCGATCGACCATGTCGCCCAGACCGGCCAATTGCCGCGGCGTCAGCGTCCCGGTCGGCACGACCTTGAGCGCCGCCCGCCGTCCCTCTCCCCCACCGTCCGGCGTCTCCTCGGCGACCAGGTAGACGCTGCTCCAGCTACCGTCGTCCAGCGGCTCTACGACCCGCCACGTCCCGATCCGATATCCGGGCGCGATCCCCGCCACCCGCCGCGCGTCCCCCACCGATCCACCTACCCTCTGCTGTGGACGGTCAGGCTACCGGGCTCGTCCCGCGGCGGAAGGATCAGCCGATTCCGTACGCGCGGAACACGGTGACCTCGGTGTAAGCGCCGCCGGCGACCGTGGCGCGGGCCTTCAGGGCGACCGCGCTGGTCTTCGGGTTGGTGATCGTCGCGTACCAGGTGCCGTTGATTTTCTGGACCGGCACGGTGCGCCACGTCTGGCCGCTGTCCGGGGACATCTGGGCGGTCATCTTGGTCAGCTTCGGGTCGGTGCCGCGCTTGGCGTCGGGGTTGTCGGCAATACGGAGCAATCTCAGCGCGACCTTGGTGGTGCTGCCCGCCTTGGCCCGGTTGGTCAGGCTGAGGCCGGTCGGCAGCATGTGCACGGAATAGACCCCGGCCACCACGCTGGCCTTCGGCTTGGCCTGGAACCGGTACGTCACCCGGCTGGTGGTCGACATCATCCCGGACGGGAAAGTGATCTCGGGGTAGTAGCGGGTGGCGGTGTTGGTGAGCGTGTACCAGCCGGCCTTCTTGACCGTGTATTCCAGGGAGGTCGAGTTCGGCTCCCAGCCCTTGTCCTGCTTGCCGGCCACCCTCTTCCCGCCGAACGTCAGGGTCGCCACGGCCTTGTCGCCGCCCTCGACCGAGCCGTCACGCGGATATCCCGGATCGGCGAACATCTCGTTGAGCTCGAACCAGAGGTGCCCGTTGACCGTGAGCGGCAGCCGCGCGCTGGGGCCCCAGGCGGAGTTGAAGAAACTCAGGTTGTGCGTCTTCCCGGCGGTGATCGTGCGCCGCGCGAAGTAACTGCCGATGTTCCAGGTCTCGCCGGACTTCGTGGCGGCCGACGAGCTGACCCGCACGTCCCAGGTGCCCGGCGAGACGAGCACGTTGGTGGCGGTCGGCCGGTCGGTGCCGCCGAGCCCGGCGTACAGGTCGTTGCCGCAGCCGCTGGTGATCGGTTGCATCGCCAGGTCGGAGCTGCTGGAGCCGGACGGGCCGCGCTTCTGCACCACCCGGAACGTGCCCAACTGGCTGCGGTTGAAGGTGCGGCCGAGGCCACCCGGCACGCCGGTGGTCTGATGCAGCACCGCATAACTGGTGGAGCCGCCGAGGCTCTCGCTCCACGAGCCGAGCGCGGCGAAGCCGAGGTATTTCGAGGCGAACGGGACGATGAACAGCTTCGTGCTGCCGGAAGCGGTCACCTCGACCTGGTCGCTCGCGCTGGTCCGGGTGCAGATGCGCATGCTGATGGAGCGGTCGAGGCCGGTGGGGGCGGGCTTCAGGGCGAGTCCGACCCCCTTGCCCTGACGGGCGTCGATCGTCAGCTTGGCCGAGCCGGACACCTTGATCGCCTTACCGGACAACGTGACCGTGTCGCCGGTGGTCACCGAGGTCAGGACGGCGTACGTGCCCTTGGGCAGTTTCTTGGCCGTGCCGGAGGTCGCCGAGTAGGTGGTGCTGCTCGCCACGTCGACCAGCCGGAGGCCCGCCTTCACCTTGACGCCGTTGCGGTTCAGAACGGTGACGGTGAGGGTGTGGGTGGCGGCCACAGCGGCGCCGCCCATGCCCAGCAGCAAGGCGGGTATCACGGCGAGGGCCAGACCGCGCCCCAGGCGGGCACGCGTGACGAAAGAGAACATGGCTATCCCTGCACGAGGAGGAGGCGAGCCGTGATCATGCCATAGAGGACGGTACGGTGTCGTCCCCTTGCCCACGCAGCCTCAATGCGCCCCGGAAGCATTAATCGGATGCCCGCTCCGGGCCCGCGGGCCTAGCATCGGGGCATGAGTTTCAGGCAGCTGCTGACGACGACGCCGGGGTGTCCCGGCGTGGTTCTCCGCTGACCTGATCCGCAGCGACAGACACGGCCCCGGGCGAGATGCCCGGGGCCGTTTCGCATGCCCGGAGTCTCGCCCGCCCAAGCAAGGGAGAGATCCGATGCACATCGACCACCGCAAACTCGGGCGCGAGCTCGACCTCTTCGACTCCGACCCGCTGATCGGCGCGGGACTTCCGTTCTGGCTGCCCGGCGGGGCCGCGGCCCGGCACGTGGTCGAGTCCTATCTGCATGAGCTGGAGCGCCGCAACGGATACCAGCACGTGTATTCGCCCGCCCTCGGCAAGCGGCAGCTCTTCGAGAAATCGGGGCACTGGCGCAACTTCGCCGAGGACATGTTCCCGCCGATGGCCATGGGCGGGGACGAACTCGTGCTGCGGCCCAGCCTGTGCCCGCACCACGCGCTGATCTACAAGTCGCGCGGGCGTTCCTATCGCGATCTGCCGTTGCGCATCGCCGAGCTGGGACCGATGTACCGGGCCGAACGCTCCGGGGTGCTCGGCGGGCTGGCCCGGGTACGGGCCATCCAGCTCAACGACGCGCACATCTTCTGCGCCGCCGATCAGGCGGCCGCCGAGGTGGCCGACGTGCTGCGGCTGATGCGGCAGGCGCACGCGGCGCTCGGCATCGAACCGTCGTCGTTCCAGCTTTCGCTACGCGGCGAGGGCAAGAAATACGGCGGGGACGAGGCCGGCTGGGCCTCGGCCGAGCGGCTGCTGCGCGAGGCCCTGGACGCCGCGGGCGTGGACTACGCGGCGGTGCCGGGCGAGGCCGCCTTCTACGGCCCGAAAATCGACGTGCAGGTCGCCGACTCGGCCGGCCGCGAGTGGAGCCTGGCCACCGTTCAGGTCGACTCTCACCAGCCGGAGGCGTTCGGCCTCGAATACGCCGACGCGTCCGGCGGCCGGTCGCGTCCGGTCATGGTGCACCGCAGCCTGGCCGGGTCGATGGAACGGCTCTTCGCGCATCTGATCGAGGTGCACGACGGGGCTTTTCCGCTCTGGTACTCGCCCGTGCAACTCGCCGTGCTGCCGATCTCCGACGAGGAAGCGCCGGCGGCGAACGCGCTGATGCGGGCCGCGATCGCCGCCGGGTTGCGGGCGTCCATCGCGTACGACGGTTCGATCGGGGCGCGCATCCGGTCGGCCGCCGGGAGCCGGATCCCGTACGCGGGAATCATCGGGAAGCGGGAGGCGCCGGACGGCCTGGTCGCCCTGCGGCATCGCGACGGGCGTCAGTTGCCCGCGATGCCGGTGGATCGCGCGATCGAAATGCTCAGCGAGGAGGCGAAAGCCTAGCGTCGACCTCGATCTCGATGCGCATGCGCGGGTCCGCCAGGCCGCACACCATCATGGTGGCGGCCGGGCGGACCTCGCCGAAAGCACGGCGCAGGACGGGCCAGCACGGCTCGAAGTCGGCGCGATCGGGAAGCAGATAGCGCACCCGTACGACGTCGGCCAGTGCGCATCCGGCCTCGGTCAACGCGGCCTCGATGTTGCGGACGCACTGCTCGGCCTGCTCGACCACGCCCTCGGGGATCGACATCGTGGAGTAGTCGAAACCCGTGGTGCCCGAGACGTAGACCGTGTCGCCGTGGACCACGGCCCGGGCGTACCCGATCTGTTCCTCGAACGTCGAACCGCTGAAGATTCTCGTCACTCGGCCGACTCGGCCAGCCCGTAGGTGAGCGCGTCGACCAGTGCCACCCACGACGCCTCGACGATGTTCTCGTGCACGCCGACCGTCGTCCAGTCGCGGTCCCCGTCGCCGGTTTCCAGCAACACGCGGGTGATCGCGTTGGTGCCGTGGCTGCCTTCGAGGATGCGCACCTTGAAGTCGGTCAGCTCGAAGTTCTTGAGCTGCGGGTAGTACTGGGTCAGGGCGGCGCGAAGGGCCTCGTCGAGCGCGTTGACCGGGCCGTTGCCCTCGGCCGTGGCGATGACCCGCTCCCCCCGTACGCGAACCTTGACCGTCGCCTCGGAGACCACCGAACCGTCCTCGCGGTGCTCCACCTGCACCCGGTACGACTCCAGGTTGAACGGGCGGCCGAAGCCCTCACCCGGCAGTTCGCTCCGCACCAGCAGCTCGAACGACGCGTCGGCGGCCTCGAACGACCAGCCGCCCGCCTCCAGATCCTTGACCCGCCGCGTGACCGTGCTGAGCGTGTCCGGATGGCCGGCCAGGTCGATCCCGAGCTCGCGGCTCTTGAGCTCGATGCTGGCCCGGCCGGCCATCTCGGTCACCAGGATCCGCATGTCGTTGCCCACAACCGACGGGTCGACGTGGTTGTAGAGCAGCGGATCCACCTTGATCGCGCTCGCGTGCAACCCCGCCTTGTGAGCGAAGGCAGCGGCCCCGACGTAGGCCTGGTGGGTGTCGGGGGCGATGTTGGCGATCTCGGCGAGCGCGGACGAGACCCGCGTCGCCTTCTCCAGGCAGCCGTCCGGTAGGACCTGCAGCCCGAGCTTGAGCTGGATGTTGCTGACCGTGGCGAACAGGTCCGCGTTGCCGGGCCGTTCGCCGTATCCGTTCGCGGTGCACTGGAAGTGCTTGACCCCGGCCTCGACGGCGGCGACCGTGTTGGCCACGGCGCATGAGGTGTCGTTCTGGCAGTGGATGCCCAGAAGATCAGCCGAGACGCCCGTACGCTCGACGACCTCGTTGATGGCCTTGGTGATCATCGAGGGCAGCATGCCGCCGTTGGTGTCACACATGATGACGCGCTCGGCTCCGGCGTCGATCGCCGTCCGTACGACGCTCGCCGTGTATTCCGGGTCGAAGCGGAAGCCGTCGAAGAAGTGCTCGCAGTCCACGAACGCGCGGCGGCCGTTCGCGACCAGGTGGCGTACGGTGTCGCGGACCATGGCCAGGTTCTCGTCGCCGGTGGTGCGGAGCGCGCGCTCGACGTGCCGGATGTCGCTCTTGGCGACCACGCAGACGACCGGGGTCTCGGCGTCGAGCAGGGCCTGGACCTGCGGGTCCTGTTCCGTCACGGTGTTGGCCTTGCGGGTCGCGCCGAACGCCACCAGAACCGCGTTCTGCAGCTGGAGTTCGGTGCGGGCGCGCTGGAAGAACTCCGTGTCCTTGGGCATCGCGCCGGGCCAGCCACCCTCGATGAAGCCCACGCCGAACTCGTCCAGCAGCTTCGCGACCGCCAGCTTGTCGGCGACCGAGTAGCTGATCCCCTCACGCTGCCCGCCGTCGCGCAACGTCGTGTCGAAGACCTGGTACTCCATGGCGCGTTCCCTTCAAGGATTTGATGGTGGCCCAACAAAAAGACCCCCCGCGGATGCGGGAGGTCTGCGCGTCGGCGAAAAGTCAGCCGGCGCGCTAGGTGCGAATAATCAGCACGGAGTGGGTCACGTTCCGAAGCATGCCACGCACTCGGGGATGTGGAACAAGAAATCCACGGACTGGGACAAGGTCCCTCACCCGGGGGACACTTCCGCGTCACAGCGTCGTTCGATCGGGCGGGTTAAGTTGGGTTCGTGGCTGTCGAACAGTATTCCCGCAACCTCGGCTTCTCGGCGACCTACAACTTCCGCGACGTCGGCGGCTACAGCGGCCTCGACGGCCGCAAAGTCCGCTGGCGGCGGCTCTTCCGCTCGGACGCGCTGCACCGCCTGGGCGAGGACGACACCGCCGCGTTCGAGGCGCTCGGTGTGCGTACGGTGATCGACCTGCGCCGGCCGTTCGAGATCGAGAGGTACGGCCGGGTGGCCGAGCGGTACGGGCTGGCGTACCAGAATCTGGTGCTCAACCACGTCGACTGGGAGACGATCGACCACCCGGACGACGTGGTGCACGAGCGGTGGCTGGCCGACCGCTACCTGAACTTCGCCGAGGACGGCCGCGAGGCGATCCTGGCCTCGCTGCAGATCATCGCCGACCCGGCCCAGGCCCCGGTGATCGTGCACTGCATGGCGGGCAAGGACCGTACGGGCACGGTCTGCGCCCTGTCCCTGTCGTTGCTGGGCGTGTCCGACGAGGACATCGCGGCCGACTACGCCTTGACGACGAAGGCCATGCAGCCGCTGACGGCGCACCTGCTCGAGAAACACCCGTCCGCGGTCCTCGGCAAGCAACACATGTGGGATTCACCGCCCGCCGCGATGCAGATGTTCCTCGACGATCTGCGGGCTCTGCACGGCTCGGTCGAGAACTACGTGGCCGAGATCGGCCTGACCGACCGCGAGGTGGCCGCCATGCGAGCCCACCTCCTGGAACCGAACGCGGCGTAAGCGGGCCCGCTCGCGCGGGATTCAACTTGTTCTTGGATCAAATCTCTGGCCCGGACCACAGAATGATGAGTTGCAGCTGGCCTGCGGCGAAGAACGGCAGCGAGTGGTCACCGTGACCACCCACTCACCGCGACCGCAGTAATTCATTGAAGCAATCCCAGCTCGCGCTGCGGCACCGACCGGACCACCGCTGTTGCAGGCTCAGCAATGCGCCGGGGCGGGAAAGCGGGTCGGGCATCCGTCAGATCATGCGCGGATGCCCGACGCCGGGCTTTGTCAGAGGACGCGGTGGACCCAGCCGAACGGGTCTTCGGCGCGGCCCCTCTGGATGTCGACCAACTGCTTGCGCAGGCCCGCGGTGACCTCGCCGGTGCCGCCGTCGGCGATCGTGAAGCCGCCGTCGGCCGACTTCACCGTGCCGATCGGGGTGATCACGGCGGCAGTGCCGCAGGCGAACGCCTCGCGGATGGCGCCGGAGGCCGCGCCCGTACGCCATTCGTCCAGGCTGACCGGGCGCTCCTCGACCTTGCGGCCGGCCCGCTCGGCCAGCTTGATGACCGAGTCGCGGGTGATGCCGGGCAGGATCGTGCCGGTCAGCGGCGGCGTCACCAGGGCGCCGTCGTCGAGGACGAAGAAGACGTTCATGCCGCCGAGCTCGTCGATGTATTTCCGCTCGACCGCGTCGAGGTAGACGACCTGGTCGCACCCGTGCTCGATGGCTTCGGCCTGCGCCGACAGGCCCGCCGCGTAGTTGCCGCCGCACTTGGCCGCGCCCGTGCCGCCGGGAGCCGCGCGGGTGTAGTCGGGGGTCACCCAGACCGACACCGGCTTGACGCCGCCCGAGAAGTACGGCCCGACCGGGGACGCGATCACCAGGTACAGGTATTCCATCGCGGGCCGCACACCCAGGAAGACCTCACTCGCGTACGCGAAAGGTCGCAGATAGAGGCTGCCCTCGTCGCCCGGCGGAAGCCAGGAACGGTCGATCGAGATGATCTCGCGCAGCGACTGGAGGAACGTCTCGACGGGCAGCTGCGGCATGGCCATGCGCTGCGCGGACTGGGCGAAACGGAGCGCGTTCGCATCCGGACGGAACATCGCGACGCCGCCGTCGGGCAGCGTGTACGCCTTCAGCCCCTCGAAGATCTCTTGCGCGTAGTGCAGCACGGCCGACGCCGGATCCATCGGGATCGGGGCGCGCGCCTCGACGCGGGGCTCATACCAGCCCTTGCCGTCGGCGTAACGGATCGTGACCATGTGATCGGTGAAGATGCGGCCGAAGCCGGGGTTGGCGAGGAGCGCGGCGCGCTCGGCATCTGCCACGGGTGCCGGGTTCGGACGGATCTCGAACTCGAGGTTGTCACCACCGCTCATGACAAGTGGACCTGCTTTCGTCAACAGAAGATTTTAGGCATGCGGAAGCACCCGTAGTGCTTCATGAACTTACCCCGAACGCTCGTTAAAACAACGGGCGTGGGTGAAGAGACCGCTGGCGCGGGGCCCTGTGGGAGAGGCGCGGCCTAGAGTGCGGCCGCGACGCGGTCGCCGACGTCGGCGGTGCGCAGCGGGGCTCCCGGGGTGCGGGAAGCGACCTCGGCTGCGACCGCCTCGGATACTCGGTGGGCCTCGTCATGGTGGCCGAGGTGCTCGAGCAGAAGCGATGCGGAGAGGATGGCGGCCGCCGGGTCGGCGATGCCCTGACCGGCGATGTCCGGCGCGGAGCCGTGTACGGGCTCGAACGTCGACGGATACTTGCGCTCCGGGTTGACGGAGCCGCTGGCCGCCATGCCGATGCCGCCGGTAACGGCAGCGGCGATGTCGGTGAGGATGTCACCGAAGAGGTTGTCGGTCACGACCACGTCGTACCGCTGCGGGTTGCTGACCATGAACATGCTGGCCGCGTCGATGTGCTGGTATTCGGTGGTGACCTCGGGGAACTCGGCCGCGACGGCCTGGAACGTGCGCGCCCACAGACCGCCGGCCTTGGTCAGCACGTTGGTCTTGTGAACCATCGTCAGGTGTCGGCGGTCGCGGCGCTGGGCGCGGGCGAACGCGTCCCGGATGACCCGCTCGACGCCGTGCCGGGTGTTGAGGCTCTCCTCGGTCGCGATCTCGGCCGGGGTGTCCTTGTGCAGAACCCCGCCGGCGCCGACGTAGAGACCCTCGACGCCCTCGCGGACCACGACCATGTCGATCTCGCCGGACTTGACCCCCGCGAGCGGGCTGGTCGTGCCGGGCCAGAGCTTGGACGGGCGCAGGTTCACATACTGATCGAAGTCGAAGCGGAGCTTGAGCAGCAGGCCGCGCTCGAGAACGCCGGGCGGGACGCTGGGATCGCCGATCGCGCCGAGCAGGATGGCGTCGTGCAGGGCCAGCTCGTCCTGGATGGCCTGCGGCAGCACCTCGCCGGTGCGGTTGTAGAACCGGGCGCCGAGGTCGTACTCGTCGAACTCCGCCCCGGGGAGCACAGCCTCAATGACCTTGCGAGCCTGCGCGGTCACCTCGGTACCGATGCCGTCGCCGGCCACCACCGCGATCCGCGCCACGCTCACGTCTGCTCCTCAAGGTCTGATGCGATCGGGACCCAGGCTAGCGCCTGGGTCCCGATCTTCGGTACGCCGGTCCCACCTAGTGAACGTTAAGTCGATACCGGGCGGTAACGTCAGTCGGCCGGGAACCCCAGCGCGACCGCCACCGCACGGAGATCACCGAGGTCGCTCACGCCCCGGAAGAGATCCTCGAGCCGGTTCTCCGCCTGCTCCACGGAGAGGCGGCCTTCGAGTCCCGTCCCGGACAGGTCGCCGTGGGCCTGCGCGTGCCAGCACACCGCGGCCACTATGCCGAGAGCCACCGACAGCGTATTTCGCGTCGCCTCCACGTAGCCGTAACAGGTTCCCGTCGTGGCGTCGTAACTCATCTGGTCCAGGTCGACCCGCGCCGCGCCGCCGGCGGGGTCGTCGAGCAGCAGCGAGACGCTGAACTCATGGTCCCCGGCCGATCCGGCGGACGGTACCCGCCGGATCGGCCCGGACGACCGGTGGATCAATCGTCCGAAGGCCGTCTCGATCCGGGGAACGATGTCCTCCGGATCCACCGGGCGCCCCTCGGAGATCACCCACTCAACCGCCATAGTGCACCCAGCCGTCCTTGGTCCGGATCGAGATCTTGGAGAACGCCCGGCCACCCGCCATGCGAATGAGGTGGTCGATGCCCGTCGCGTCCGCGGCCGAGACGTCCGTCGCCCGGATGAACAGGACAGCTCCCTTGTCACCGTAGCCGTTCTTCAGAACCGACTTGCGGGCCTTGTCGGCCGCGCTCTTCAGCGCGTTGACCGGGTTGGTGGGGTTGGGTTCGAGCTCCTTGAGACTGGCCGGGATGTCGTTCCAGAATCCGTCGATTCCGGGCTCGTTGCCGTTGCCCCCGGTCTGCCCCTCGAAGTGGCCGCCGACCTCGTCCTTGATCTCGTTGGCCTGGTTGTATTCCTTGTCGGAGAGCTTGTTGCGGTTGACCGTGCCGCCACAACCGCCCGGGAGCTCCGGGTCGTTGTGGACGAGTACGGCCCGACCGGCCGCCACCACGTAGTACGTGTGGAAGTCGGCGATGGTCAGGTTGTGCACCCGGGTGACCGCGGTGTGCGGCCGCACGGCGGCGACCTGGACCCGCGTTCCGGTGCTGGTGCGCAGCCACTGCCCGGCGGACAGATCGGCGGCCGGCACCCACTTGGCGAGCGCGGGAACCCAGAACGGGTGGTTGCCGGTCGCCACGACGGCAGCGGTCCGGTGGCCCCGGGCGCCGTCGACGTCGATCGTGACGTCGATCAGCTGCTTGGTGCCTTTGCTGGTGATGGTGTCGGTGACCGTCTTGGCCGTGGTGCGGCCGGTGGCGGTGTCGGTGGCCAGAACACGGTCGCCGATCCGCAGCTGCTCGATCGGGCGGGTGGCGCCGTTGGCCAGCAGCACCCGAGTGCCGGGCAGGAAGCTGCTGGGCCTCTTGATCGGGCAGAAGTCGGCTTCGCGCTTCTTCTTCTTGGCCAGGTCGGTGAGCTCGTCACGCTTCTTGGCCGCGTCCTTGATCTTGTCCAGGAACTTGAGCAGCTTCGGAGCGAGTTTGGCCAGCTTCAGCGTCGCGCCGAGAATCTTGGTGGCCGGCAGCAGGTTGACGAGGGTCCACAGACACGCCTCGACGTTCCCGTCCATGACGCAGCTCTTGATGTCGCCGAGACCGGACAGGTCCATGAACAGGTCGTAGGCGTTCTCCTTGAGCCAGTCGAGCACGCTCTGACCGGCCTCGTCGTGCGCCGCCGCCAACGCGGCCTGTTGCTCCGGGGTGAGGTACTTGGACAAGTCCGGGTCCGGCGCACCCGGCGGGCCGCCGAGCGCGTCGGCCATCTCCTGCGCCTGCCGTTTGCGTTCGGCCGCTTCGGCCCGCTCGGCCGCCTTCTGCGCCTCGACCGCGTGCTCCAGTGCCTTGCCGGCCGCCGTCGCCGCGCTGTCGGCGTACTTCTGCGCGTTGTCGGCGGCGGTCCGAGCAGCTGCGGCGGAGGCTTCGGCCCGGTCGGCCGCACCGCGAGCCGCGGCCGCGTCCGCCTCTGCGGCACTCGCCGCGCGGCCGGCCGCGTCGGCGTCCGCCTGAGCATCCTGGGCTGCCTTGCCCGCGATGGCCGCGTCGCCGGCGGCCTCGTTGGCGGCCTGCCGGGCCGCGGCCGCGTCCGCCCGCGCCTGGGCGTCGGCCCGGGCTGCACTGGCGGCCGCGGCCCGGGCCGCTGCACCGTCCGCCGCGGCCTGGGCCGCCGCCTTCTTGGCCTCGGCTGCGGACACCGCCGCGTCAGCGGCGGATTTCGCCGCCGCCGCGGCCGCGACGAAGGCCGGCTTCACCTGCTGGTTCGCGAGATCGGCGGCTTCCTGGGCCCGGCGCGCGGCCAGCACCGCCTCGGCCGCGCGTGCGGCCGCGGCGTCAGCCTGCTCCTGACCGATCGTCTTGGCCTGCTCGGCGACCAGCTGGACGAAGTCGGCGTCGATGTCGGCTCCGGCGAACGGGTTGACCATGCCGATCGCCGTGTTCGCCGGTTCCGCGATTCCGGCCGCAGACTGCCGCGCGGCGGAAGCCGCACGCACCGCGATCTCGGCTTGAGCCGCGGCCGCGACCGCCTCGGTGGTGGCCGCCTCCGCCTCGTCGCGGGTCCGGTTGGCCGCCCACAGGGCCTGGACGGCTTCCTCGGCCGCCGACCGAGCCGCCTGGGTGGCAGCATCCGCGGCCCGGGCCGCGCGCACCTCCTGCGCGGTGGCCTCGGCCGCCTTCGCGTCCGCGCGCACCCTCGCCGCGTGCGTCACCTTGGCCTCGGACTCGGCCTTGTCCGCGGCCGCATCCGCCGCGTCCGCCGCGGCTTGGGCCCGCTCGGCGGCCGCCCAGGCCCGATCGGCCGCCTCCTGCGCCTGTGTTGCCGAGGCCCGCGCGTTCGCCGCCGCGCCGGTCGCCGTGTTCGCGGCCGATCGCGCCGACCGTGCCGCGGTCCCGGCCACGCCGGCTTCCCGGTCGGCCGCGTCGGCCTGCCGCTGCGCCTCTTCCTTCTCGCTCTGGCTACCGGCGGCCGCCACGCCGGCCCGCATTGCCGCGGCCTTCGCCTTGGCGGTCTGCTCGGCGCGTTCCGCGGCGATGGCCGCGTCCCGCTCCCGGCCCGCGGTCCCTTCGTGCTGCCATGCCCGGTCGGCGGCCGCGGAGGCCGCGTTCTGCGCACCGTCGGCGCGCTGGTGGGCGCCGTTCGCGATGGCGGCCTGCGCGTCGGCCTGGGCCCGGGCGTTGCGGGCGACGGCGGCCTGGGCTTCCGCGTCGGCCCGGTGCCGGGCCGCGTTGGCCCGCTCGGTCTCGGCGATCTGCCGCTGCCGCTTGGCCTCGGCCGCCTCGGCCTCGGCCTTGAGCCGGTGCTGGTGCACCTTTTCCGCCGAGGCCCACGCCTTGGCCTCGGCCGCTTCGGCTTGCTGCCGTGCCTTCTTCGTGCGCTCGGCCGCCGTCTTCGCCGCGGCCGCCTGCTTCGCCGCCGCGGCCGCCAGCTTCGCGGCCGACTTGGCGTGCTCCTCCGCGTGCTGCCGCCACTTGATCGCCTGCTGCGCGTGCGCCTCGGCCTGAGCCTGGGCGCCCTGCGCGTTGTTCGTCGCAACGGTCGCGTCGATCGCGTACTGCGCCGTCTGAGCCGCCCCGACCGCCGCCGTGGCCGCCTCACTCATGCCCTGAGTGATCAGGGACCATTCGGCGCCGTATTCGAGGCCGGTCTCGACGAGGTCATCGGCGGCGGTGGTGGCGATCGCCGCGGCGACACCGGCTTCCCGGGCGGCCTGCTGGGCGTAGCCGACCTGACGCTTGGCCTCGGTGTTGGACGCCGCCAGCTCCGTCGCCTTCTGCGCCGCGGTGCCGGCCCCGGTCAGGACACGCGAGGAGTGCCGGGCCGCGTTGGCCGTGGCCGCCATCGCGTTGGCGGCCTGCTGCAGAGCCCGTACGCCGTCGCCGTGCGCCACCAGCAGGCGCCGGCGCGCCTCGGAGGCCCGAGCCGCCCGCTGGGCCAGGTCGGACAGTTCCTCGGCCGCCTTGTTTCGCGCCTCGAGGTCCTTGAGGTATTGCTCCCGCTCGGCGGCATCGGCCCGCGCGGCAGTCAGGTAGCCGCCGTTGAGGAACGCGTTGATCGCGGCGTTGTCGCCGGCCAGCGCGATCTCCGCGGCACGCTTGACGTTCGACTCCGCCGGCGCCGCCGCGGCGACCAGCCGTACGCGCTCCCGCAGGGTCGCCGCACGCTCCTGGGCGGTCCGGGTGACCTGCGCGTCACGGTCACGGGCGATGTCCGCGCCGTAGGCCAGGAACGCCGCCCGGTCGCTGTCGCTGCCGGCGAGCACCCGGTCGACCTCGGCGTTGAAGGTGGCGCCGCCGGTGCCCTTCATCGCCTTGACCCGGGCGAGGTTGTCGGCCGCCTCCTGCTTCTTCCGGGCGGAGATCTGCTTCTCCAACGCCGGCTTGTCGACGTTCGCGAACTTCGCGATCGCCGCCGGGTCGCCGGTCGCCAGGGCGGCCAGGGCGGCGTCGCGCACCTCGGGCTCGGCCGTGAACTGGGCGACGTCGGCGACCGCCTTGCGCCACCGCTCGTCGATCGCCGAGACGCCGGTGGACCCGTTCCAGGTCTCGGTCACCAGGGGCGGCACCACGATCGGCGTCGACACCAGGGCCCGTACGCCCGAGGGCACGGCCAGGGCCGGTGGCGCGTGCAGAGTCGTGCCCACCAGGGCGGCGGCCAGCGCGGCGAGTGTCACCGCGCGTATCCGCTGAGAAATCTTCACTGCTGGTAATCCCCGTTTCAAGGCGTGCCGGAACCGGACGGCCCGATGGCCGTCGTCGGAGGCAAGGAAGAAGCCGGGGCTCAGCCGATGGCCGAGATCGTTGACGCGCATCCGCGCATGGCGATTACCCCCGTGATCGTCATGACCGAGTCCGGACGCGCGCAGGCGGGAACGCACTGCTCAGCGAGTTACCGGATTCGATGGCCGAACGGCCGGAGGCATTCAATCACATGATTTTCCGCGTGGGCCGCCCACGTGGGGCAGATCTCCGCGACGGTGTGGCCACCCGGCCCGGGAACGGCGACAGCCCCCGCGCCGCGGCAAACGGCAACGGGGGCTGTAGCGACGAGTACGCGTGGCTCGGTCCCGCCAAATGCACACCTGACGGGCAGGCACCATCACCCGAAGACGGGCCTACCCGATATGGCTAGCACGGACAACGCTAGCGATGCGGACTTATAACGCGCAAGCCGCATCACCGCGTGTCGGCCAATCACTTGGGCGCCTGCTCCAGGAAACCGGTGTAGACCTCCCGCATGATGGCCGCGTACGCATGTTGCTCACGGGCGAGGTCACGCACGTCGGGATCCTCGTCGTCGAGCAACGGCCGGAGCCGCTCCTGGATGTCGCCGAGGAGGCCGAAGACGTCCGGGACGGCCGGCTTGTAGATGCCGCGCTCGACGAACCGGATCACCACAGTGACGTAGTGGTCCGCCAGCGCGAGATCACTCTTGATCTCCGTCAGATCATCCCTGGATCCGCCCGACGGCATTTTCAGAGACCGCCAGATCACGTACGCGTCCATGAAGCTGAGCAACGTCGACTCCCGCCTACTTGTACCAGAAGCTCACGACCTTGGGCTTGCCGTCGACCATCCTGACGATGCCGCCCTTCTGGCCGGTCTTGTAGTACTTGACGCCCCACGAGCCGTCCTCCAGCTGAACACGCGACGAGTTGACGCCGGCGCCCTTTTTGGAGTCGTTGACCCATGCGGCGGCATCCTCGGCGTACTTCTCCCGGGAGACGCCCGGGATGCCGTCCTCGATCACGTGCTTCTTGTAGTGGTAGTCGAAGCTGCCGTTGATGTCGTCGAACGTCGCCCTGTCCCACGTGCCGGCGGCGAGCTCCGGGCATTCGGGTGCCCCGGCGGCGGCCATCGCCCGCGACGCCGACTTGCCACGCGGGGTGATCGGGCAGGCCTCGAGCGCGTCCGCCTTGCGCTGCTTGGCAAGGTCCTCGATCTCGTCGCTCTTCTTGGCCGCGGTCTCGACCTTCTTGCGGAACTTGAGCAGCTTGGGGATCAGCTTGACGAGGTCGGCCGACGCGCCGAGCAGCTTGCCCACCGGGAGCATCCCGGCCAGCGTCCAGAGGCAGGCCTCCAGGTTCCCCTCGGTGATGCAGGAGATCAGGTCACCAGCCCCCGAGAGGTCGAGGAAGAGCTGCCAGGCGTTCTCCTTGATGAAGTCCAGGAGGCTCATCCCGGCTTCGGCCTGAGCCTGGCGCAGTTGCTCCTTCTGCTCCGGGGTCAGGTAGTCGAGCAGGTCGGGGTCGACCTCGCCGGGCGGCCCGGTGGCCGCGGCGGCCATCGCCTCGTTCGCCCTCTTGCGCTCGGCCGCCTCGGCCCGCTCGGCCGCCTGCTGGGCCTCGACCGCGGCCTGGAGCGCGTTGCCGGCTGCGGTCGCGGCGCTGTCGGCGTGCTTCTGCGCGCTGTCAGCAGCCGACTTGGCTGCCGCGGCATCCGCCTCGGCCCGGTCGGCCGCTCCTCGAGCCGCGGCGGCGTCGCTCTCGGCCGCGCTCGCCGCACGGCCCGCCGCGTCGGCGTCGGCCTGAGCCGCCTGGGCGGCCTGACCGGCGATCGCCGCGTCGTTGGCCGCCTCGTTGGCCGCCGCCCGCGCCGCGATGGCGTCCGCGCGAGCCTGCGCGTCCGCGCGTCCGGCACTGGCCGCCGCTTCCCGGGCCTTCGCCCCGTCGGCCGCGGCCTGGGCCGCGTACTTCTTCGCCTCGGCGGCCGACTGAGCAGCTGCCGCCGCCGACCGAGCCGCCGCCGCGGCGGCTTGGAAGGCCGGCTTGACCTGCGCGTTGGCCACGTCTGCGGCCGCCTCGGCCCGCTCGGCCGCGACGATCGCCTCGTTGGCGCGGGCCTGGGCCGCCGCCGCCTGCTCGGCGCCGATGGTGCGGGCCTGCTCGGCGACCAGCTGCACGAAGTCGGCGTCGATGTCGCTGCCGGCGAACGGGTTCACCATGGCGATCGCGGCGTTCGCCGGCTCGGCGATGCCGGCCGCCGACTGCCGTGCGGCCGCGGCCGCCGTCACCGCGATCTCGGCCTGGGCCGCGGCCGCGACGGCCTCGGTCGTCGCCGCCTCGGCCTCGTCCTTGGTGCGATTGGCCGACCACAGTGCGCGGACCGCCTGTTCGTTGGCCTGCTCGGCCAGCCGCACGGCGGCGTCGGAGGCACGGGCCGCCTTGACCTCCTGCGCGGTCGCCTCGGCGGCCTTGGCGTCGGCCCGCACCCGGGCCGCGTGCGTCGCCTTGGCGGTCGCCTCGGCCCGGTCGGCCGCGGCGTCGGCGGCCATCGCCGCTTGCTGGGCACGCTCGGCCGCCACCCACGCGCGGTCGGCCGCGGCCTGGGCCTGGTTGGCTGCCGCGCGTGCGTTGGCCGCAGCTCCGGTCGCAGTACTGGCTGCCGACCGGGCGCCCCGGGCCGCGGTGCCGGCGGTGCCGGCCTCGGCCGCGGCCGAGTCGGCCTGTCGCTGCGCCTCGTCCCGCTCGGCGCCACTGGACGCCGACGCGGCTCCGGCCCGCAGGGCCGCCGCCTTGGCCTTGGCCGTCTGCTCGGCACGCTCGGCTTCCAGCGCGTCGTCCCGCGCCTGGCGAGCCCGGCCCTCCTGGTCCCACGCCCGGTCGGCCGCCTGACCGGCGGCCGCATCGGCCGCCTCGGACCGCTGCCGGGCCGAGGCGGCGGTGGCCGCGTGCGCCTCGGCCTGAGCGCGGGCGTTGCGGGCGACAGCCGCCTGCTGCTCGGCCTCGGCCCGGTGCCGCGCCGCGTTGGCCCGCTCGGCTTCGGCGATCTGCCGCTGCCGCTTGGCCTCGGCCGCCTGCGCCTCCGCCTCCTGCCGGTGCTGACGGGTCTTCGCCGCCTCGGCCCACGCCTCGGCCTCGGCCGCCTCAGCCTGCTCGCGCGCCTTCTTGGCCCGCGCCGCCGCCGTCTTGGCCGCGTCGGCCTGACGCTTGGCCGCGGCGGCCAGCTTGGCCGCCGACTTGGCGTGCTCCTCGGCGTGCTGACGCCACTTGATCGCCTGCTGCGCGTGCGCCTCGGCCTTGGCCTGCGCGCCCTCGGCGCTGTTGGTCGCGATGGTCGCGTCGATGGCGTACTGGGCCGTCTGGGTGGCGCCGACCGCCGCGGTGGCCGCCTCGCTCATGCCCTGGGCGATCAGCGTCCACTCGGCGCCGTATTCGAGACCCACCTCGATCAGCACGTCGGCCGCCGACGCGGACGTCTGCGCCGCGATCGAGGCCTCCCGAGCCGCTTGCTGTGCGTACCCGAGCTGACGCTTGGCCTCGGTGTTGGCGGTGGTCAGCTCGGTGGCCTTCTGCGCCGTCGTCCCGGCGCCGTCGAGCACGCGGGCGGAATGCCGGGCCGCATTGGCCACGGCGCCCATCGAGTTGGCCGCCCGCTGAAGCGCGTGCACCGCCTCGCCGTGGGCGACCAGCATCTGGCGGCGGGCCACGTTGGCCCGCTCGGACCTGCGCGCCAGCTCGGTCAGTTCCTCGGCCGCCTTGTTACGCGCCTCGAGGTCCTTCAGATACTGCTCGCGCTCGGCCGCGTCCAGGCGGGCCGCGGCGAGATAGCCGCCGTTGAGGAAGGCCGTGATGGCCGCGTCGCCGCCGGCCAGGGCGGCCTCGGCGGCGCGCCGCACGTTCGACTCGGCGGGCGCGGCGGCGAACACGATACGGACCCGCTCGCGCAGCGTGGCCGCACGCTCGGCGGCCGTCCGGGCCACCTGGGCGTCGCGGTCGCGGGCGATGCCGGCCCCGTAGGCCAGGAACGCCGCCCGATCGCTGTCGGTGCCGGCCAGGACGCGCTGCACCTCGGCGTTGAAATACGCCCCGCCGGTGCCGGCCATCGCCCGGATCGCGGCCAGGTTGTCCGCCGCCTCCTGCTTCTTGCGGGCGGCGATCTGCTTTTCCAGGGCAGGCTTGTCGACAATGGCGAACTTCTGGATCACTGCCGGGTCGCCGGTGGCCAGGGCGGCCAGGGCCGCGGTCCGCACCTCGGGCTCGGCGGTGAACTCGGCGACATCGGCGACGGCCTTGCGCCACCGCTCCTCGACGGCCGACACACCGGTGGTCCCGTTCCAGGACTCGGTGATCAGCGGCGGGACCTCGATGCGGGGCGGGTCCTCGGCCAGCGCCACGACCCTCGACCCGCTGGGCGCCGCCATCGCGGGTGGTGCGTGCAGATATGTTGCGACTAAGGCCGCGGCCAGCGACACGAATGTCGCCGCGCGGGCCCGCCTGAGAATGCTCACTACTGGAATCCCCGTTTCGCGTGCTCGGTCACCCGGCCGGCACGCGAGGCCGACCGGAGGGGCCGGCCGACCACCCCGTGCGCGCGGAGGCACGCACGGACGCGACGCTCGTCCCCCGTTGAGCGCCACGATCAATCGGAATCATCTCGATCGATGGGCTGATCGCCGCGGGAATTCAACCACATCACTGCCCGGCCGGCTGCCCCCGCCGGGTGTGATCTTTACGGAGCACGTTTGCGGGCGGACTCACCGTGACGGCGGCTGGGGCGCACCCGCGTGTCGGGGCGGCTTCTTCGCGCTTGCCGGGCTCGGTGATGGCACCATGCGCCGGTGAGTTTCGACCTCGTGGTGTGGGCGATGGACAAGACGGACCTGCCGGACGCCGTGCGGGCCGCCAACGCGCGGTGCGCGCGCGGTGAGCACCCGCAGCGCCCGGCCGACCCGCGCGTCGTTGCCTTTTACGACGCCCTGACCAGCGATTATCCTGACCGTGGCCCGCGTGCCACGGCGACCGGCTCGCCGTGGGCGCACGCCCCGCTGCATGCCGCGGCCGATCACATTCAGATGCGGCTGGACGAGAACTGCCCGGACGAGGTGCTCGAGACGATCGAGCGGCTGGCCGCCGAGCTGAACCTCGACCTGCTGGATCTGCAGGACGGGACGGTGTATCCGCCGCCGGTCAGGAGCCGTTGAGCCGCAGATCGACCGCGCTGCCCCGCTCCGAGCCGACCGCGACGGCCACGGTGGAGAGCAGTTCGGCGTCGACCGAGGAGTCCACGGTGAGGGTCATCAGCGCCTCGCCGCCCGCCTCACGCCGGGCCACCTGCATGGCCGCGATGTTGACGCCGGCCTCGCCGAGCATGGTGCCGATCGCGCCGACGATGCCGGGCCGGTCGCTGTAACGGAAGAACAGCAGCACGCCGTCCGCGGTGAGGTCGAGGTCGAAGCCGTCGACCCCGGTGAGCTTGGCGATCTCGCGGGTGCCGTGCACGGCCAGCGTGCCGGCCACGCTCACCGCCCGTCCGTCGGGCAGCGCCCCTCGTACGGTGACCAGGTTGTGGTGATCGGCGGGCTCGTCGCTGACCGAGAGCTCGACCTCGACGCCGCGGTCCAGGGCGAGCTGGGGCGCGTTCACGTACGTCACCCGCTCGTCCACGATCGCGGTGAACAGGCCCTTGGTGGCCGCCAGCCGCAGCACGCCGACATCGTGCGAGACGATCTCGCCGCGCACCTCGACCGTGACGTTCGCCGCGACCCCGCCGGCCACCGCCGTGAAGACCTTGCCCAGTTTCTCGGCCAGCGCCAGTAGCGGACGCACGTCCTCGTCGACCACGCCGCCCGCCTGCACGTTGACCGCGTCGGGCACGAACTCGCCGTCGAGCGCCAGCTTGACGCTGCGAGCCACGGACAGGCCGGCCTTGTCTTGCGCCTCGGCCGTCGACGCGCCCAGATGCGGGGTGGCCACGACGTTGTCGAAGCCGAACAGCGGGGACTCGGTGGTCGGCTCGGTGACGAACACGTCGAGCCCGGCCCCGGCGACCCGGCCCTCGGTCAGCGCGGCGGCCAGCGCGGCCTCGTCGATCAGCCCGCCGCGGGCCGCGTTGACGATCCGCACCCCCGGCTTGACCAGGGCCAGCTCCTTCTCGCCGATCAGTCCCACGGTCTCCGGCGTACGGGGAAGGTGCACCGAGATGAAGTCGCTCTCGCGCAGCAGTTCCTCCAGACCGACCAGCCGTACGCCGAGTTGCGCGGCCCGGGCGGGCTGGATGTACGGGTCGTAGGCGATCAGCCGGGTGCCGAAGGACGCCATGCGCTGGGCGAACAGCACGCCGATGCGGCCGAGCCCGACCACGCCGACCGTCTTGCCCTGCACCTCGACCCCGACGTAGCGCGACCGCTGCCATTTGCCGCCCTTGAGCGAGGCCGAGGCGGTGGCCGTGTGCCGGGCGACCGCGAGCAGCAGCGCGATCGCCTGTTCCGCGGCCGACACGATGTTGCTGGTCGGCGCGTTGACCACGAGGACACCGCGGGCGGTCGCGGCGGGCACGTCGACGTTGTCTAGCCCGACACCGGCCCGGGCCACCACCCGCAGCCCGGAACCGGCCGCCAGCACCTCGGCGTCGACCCGGGTGGCACTGCGGACGATCAGCGCGTCGGCCTCGGCCACCTCGGCCAGCAGGGCGGCGCGGTCGGTGCCGTCGACGTGGCGGACGTCGTAGTCGAAGGCGAGAACATCGAGGGCGGAGGGGGCCAGTTCTTCGGCGATCAGAACGACGGGCGTCACGCGGCAGCCTCCGGGGATCGCGGGACCCGATCGTATGGTGTCCCGGAGATCCACAGTCATGTGACGACCGTCACACACCCGTTACTCAGGCAACACGCCTCGGAATCTTGTCCCGGTCAATGGGCGGGGCGGCCGCGAGGCCGGCCAGGGCCAGTCCGTCGGGCTGCCGGAAGCTCAACGCCTCGGCATCCAGCGCGTCGTAGAGCAGGTCGAGATCGAGCGTGCCGACCGGCGGGTAGACCCGCTCGCGCGGCGGCTCCTGACCGACCTCGAGCGCGCCCTGCCCGACCATGAACTCGAGGATGGCCTGCCGGACCGCGGGCAGCGTCACCGGCGAGTGGTAGAGCACGTTGAGGGCCTGCATCCGCATGCCCTGCACGTGCTCCTCGCCCTTGTTGTCGTGGAAGTGCGGGTTGCGGGTCTCGATCTGCAGCACCGGCACCGAGTTGGCCATCACGTCCGCGTCGGTGCTCTCGAGCACCCCGCCGAACTGCTCGAACAGATCCATGTACTCGTACGGCTCGACCGCGAACCCGCCGGCCAGGCGCAGCTTGAGACCGAGGTCGAGGGTCATCGCGTGCTCGCCGGCGTTGCCGGTGGCGATCACCTCGGTGCCGAAGTCGGAGTATTCGGCCAGGAACCGGTTGAGCCACTCGTTGGTGATCTGCGAGCTGCGGCCGCGGCGGCTGAAGAACAGGCGGTTGTCCCGCAGCTTCGGCTTCGAGTGCCACGAGATGCGGACCATCGAATACGGGGAGCCGGCCAGGTGCAGCCCGGCCGCGTAGCTCTTGCAGTACTCGTGGACCGAGCCGGGGACGTAGTTGTCGGCGTCCACGTAGCCGATGTAGCGACGGCCGGTCATCGCGGCGAGCGCCATGCCGATCAGCATCGCCTCGCCCTTGCCGCTGCGGACCAGCCCGTCGTCGTCGATCAGCTCGGGCATGCCGGCCGCCTTGATCGCGGCGGCGACGCCCGGGTCCTTCTGATGCACGGATATCGCGGAGCGACCGGCCAGGCGGCAGAACTGCTCGACGGTCTGCGCCTCGATCTCGTATCGGTCGACCGGGCCGCGGTCGCTGTTCGACACCAGCACAATGAGGCAGTCGTGCGGAATTCCGGAGAGGACGCCCTCGATGACCGACCGTGTCTCATTCATGCACGGCACGACGATTACCATTTGCGATTCGACGGCGCGTAACGCCTCGGCCGGTACAACCTGGCTGCCCGCACCGGCCGACGTGCCCGAGTCCAGCTCGATTACCCGCTGCAGCTCATGAATCCGGACCGCGCCGAAGCGCTCACTCCGAAAAGAATCAGCCAGTCGCATCTCGCGAAGATACCCGCCGGAACATACCGGCAAGAGCCCGAACGGCACACAATTCAGTTTCGGAAGTGTCCCAGGTAAGCGGGAAGTAACGCGCACGTTTCAGGTAATCGAAGCGTCACGCAAAAGGCCCGATTCTGCCTGAGGAAAAGCAGAACCGGGCCCGGAGAATCAGCGTCAGGCCGTCTCGGTGATCGGACGGTCGACCCAGCTCATCATGTCGCGCAGCTTCTTGCCGGTGACCTCGATCGGGTGCGCGGCGCCCTGCTCGCGGTACTTGGTGAGCAGCGGACGGCCGTTGTCGTCGTCCTCGATCAGCTGGCGGGTGAACTCGCCGGACTGGATGTCGGCCAGGATCCGCTTCATCTCCGCCTTGGTCTCGGCGTTGATCACGCGCGGGCCGCTGACGTAGTCACCGAACTCGGCCGTGTCCGACACGCTGTAGCGCATGCGGGAGATGCCGCCCTCGTACATCAGGTCGACGATCAGCTTGAGCTCGTGGAGGCACTCGAAGTACGCGATCTCGGGCGCGTAGCCGGCCTCGGTGAGCACCTCGAAGCCGGTCTGCACCAGCGCCGCCGTGCCACCGCAGAGGACGGCCTGCTCGCCGAAGAGGTCGGTTTCGGTCTCCTCCTTGAAGGTGGTCTTGATGACGCCGGCCCGGGCGCCACCGATCGCCTTCGCGTAGGACAGCGCGAGCGCGAGGCCCTCGCCGGTCGGGTCCTGCTCGACGGCGACCAGGCAGGGCACGCCCTTGCCGTCGACGTACTGGCGGCGGACCAGGTGACCCGGGCCCTTGGGGGCGACCATGGCCACGGTCACGTCGGCCGGCGGCTTGATGAGCTCGAACCGGATGTTGAGGCCGTGCCCGAAGAAGAGAGCCTTGCCCGCGGACAGGTTGGGCGCGATCGACTCGGTGTAGATCTTGCGCTGCGCGGTGTCCGGCGCCAGCACCATGATCACGTCGGCCCAGGCCGAGGCCTCGGCCGGCGTCTTGACCTCGAGGCCCTGCTCCTCGGCCTTGGCCCGGCTCTTGGAGCCCTCCTGCAGGCCGACCACCACCTCGACGCCCGAGTCACGCAGCGACAGCGAGTGCGCGTGGCCCTGGCTGCCGTACCCGATCACGGCGACCTTCTTGCCCTGGATGATCGAGAGGTCGGCGTCGTCGTCGTAGAACACTTCCGCGGTCATGTTGGTTTCCATGCGTCTTTCTTTTAGGCGGCGCGGAGCGCCGGGCCGGTGGTGATCGAGCGGGAGCCGCGGCCGATGGCCACGAGCCCGGACTGGACCATTTCTTTGATGCCGTACGGCTCGAGATCGCGCAGCAACGCGTCCAGCTTGTCGGGGTTACCCGTGGCCTCGATCGTGAGGGTGTCCGGAGCGACGTCGATCACCTTCGCCCGGAACAGCTCGACCGTCTCGAGCACCTGACTGCGCTGCGCGCGATCGGCGCGCACCTTGACCAGCAGAAGCTCGCGCTGAACCGACTGCTGCGGGTCCAGCTCGACGATCTTCAGAACGTTCACCAGCTTGTTGAGCTGCTTGGTCACCTGCTCCAGGGGTGAGGAGTCGGCGTTGACCACGATCGTGATGCGGCTGACGTCCGGGTTCTCCGTCTCGCCGACCGCCAGGGAGTCGATGTTGAAACCGCGCCGGGAGAAGAGGCCGCTGACCCGCGCGAGCACGCTCGGCTTGTTCTCGACCAGCACGGAGAGGGTGTGCTTGTTCATTACAGATCGTCCTCTTCGAAGCTGGGACGCACGTCCCGGGCGAACATGATCTCGTCGTTGCTGGTGCCGGCCGCGACCATGGGCCACACCATCGCGTCCTTGCCGACCGTGAAGTCGATGACCACCGGCGCGTCGTTGATCTCCATCGCCTGCTTGATGATCTTGTCGACGTCGTCCTTGGACTCGCAGCGCAGGCCGATGCAGCCCAGCGCCTCGGCCAGCTTCACAAAGTCGGGGATGCGGTGCTTGTGGGTGCCCAGCTCGGTGTTGGAGTACCGGCCCTCGTAGAACAGGGTCTGCCACTGCCGGACCATGCCCAGGTTGCCGTTGTTGATGACGGCGATCTTGACCGGGATGCCCTCCAGCGCGCAGGTGGCCAGTTCCTGGTTGGTCATCTGGAAGCAGCCGTCGCCGTCGATCGCCCAGACCGGGGTGTCCGGCTGACCGACCTTGGCGCCCATCGCGGCCGGGACGGCGTAGCCCATGGTTCCGGCGCCGCCCGAGTTCAGCCACGTGCCCGGCTTCTCGTACCGGATGAACTGCGAGGCCCACATCTGGTGCTGGCCGACGCCGGCCACGTAGATCGCGTCGGGGCCGACGAGCTCGCCGATCCGCTCGATCACGTACTGCGGGGCGAGCGAGCCGTCGGTCGGTTCCTCGTAGCCCAGCGGGTAGCGCTCGCGCAGCTCGTTCAGCGTGGCCCACCAGGGCTCGTACTGCCCCGCGCCCTCGGCCGTGGCCGAGACGGCGGCGAGCAGCTCGTCGATCACGTGCCGCGCGTCGCCCACGATCGGGACGTCGGCGTGCCGGTTCTTGCCGATCTCGGCCGGGTCGATGTCGGCGTGCACGATCTTGGCGTCCGGCGCGAACGAGTCGAGCTTGCCGGTGACCCGGTCGTCGAAGCGCGCGCCCAGCGTGATCAGCAGGTCGGACTTCTGCAGCGCGTAGACCGCCGGGACCGTGCCGTGCATGCCGGGCATGCCCAGGTGCTGCGGGTGCGAGTCGGGGAACGCGCCCAGCGCCATCAGCGTGGTGACCACCGGGATGCCGGTCAGCTCGGCCAGCTTGCGCAGCCCGTCGGTGGCGCCGGCCTTGAGCACGCCGCCGCCCACGTAGAGCACCGGGCGCTTGGCCGCGGCGATCAGGCGGGCCGCCTCGCGGATCTGCTTGCCGTGCGGGTGCAGCGTGGGACGGTAGCCGGGCAGGTCGAGCGTCGGCGGCCAGGTGAACGTGGTCTGCGCCTGCAGCACGTCCTTGGGGATGTCGACCAGGACGGGGCCGGGGCGCCCGGTGATCGCCAGGTGGAACGCCTCGGCCAGGATCCGCGGGAGCTCCTCGGGCGTCTGCACCAGGAAGTTGTGCTTGGTGATCGGCAGCGTGATGCCCTGGATGTCCGCCTCCTGGAAGGCGTCGGTGCCGATCGAGGGACGGGCGACCTGGCCCGTGATGGCGACGATCGGCACCGAGTCCATGTAGGCGTCGGCGATCGGGGTCACCAGGTTGGTGGCGCCGGGACCGCTGGTGGCGATGCAGACGCCGACCTTGCCGGTGGCCTGCGCGTAGCCGGTCGCGGCGTGACCCGCGCCCTGCTCGTGGCGCACCAGGATGTGCCGGACCTTGGAGTCGTAGAGCGGGTCGTACGCGGGGAGGATCGCTCCGCCCGGGATGCCGAACGCGACCTCGACGCCGAGCGCCTCGAGCGACCGCACGAGCGACCCGGCGCCCGAGGTGGAAACCGGAGTGGCTACGGCCGGGGCCGAAGTGGCGGCCGCCGCGACAGTGGCCGGGTTGGCTCGGTGGGCGAGGGTCTCGGGAGTGGGTCTCGTCATGGCACTTCATACCTTTACGGGTTGGGCGATCCGGTTCTTACGCAACAAAAAAGGCCCTCGTGCAGAAAGCACGGGACCTAGCGCACTCTGGCCGCCATTGATGCGACGGGAGTGCGCTCACATAAGTACTCGGGACGCGAAGCACATGTTGCCAACCTTGCCCCATCTCACGCGGTGAGTCAACTGATCCCACATTTTGATCACTGGGGCTCACCCGGTTGTGCGCCGAACCCCGGATCACTGGGCAGCAACGCCCTGAGCTGGCGCATCCCGGGACCCAGCATGACGACCTGGCTGCGCGGCGCGGCGTCGGCCGGCGGGGCCGAGCGGGGCGCCGGGATCGGCCGGTTGTTGCCCTGGCGCAGCGTCTGCAACTGGGCCTCGAGATGCTCGGCGGGCACGCCCCAGCCGAACAACGAGCCCTGACCCAGCCGGCAGCCCGCCTCCTCGACCGCGGCCCGCTGCGCCGGGGTGCCGATGCCCTCGGCCAGCACTTCCAGCCCGAGCCGGTGCCCCATCCGGACCACCACGTCGACCAGGGGCGCGGCCATGCCCGTACGGGACTCGGGCTCGGCCACCAGGGCGCGGTCGATCTTGAGGATGTCGACCGGCAGCGTGCGCAACTGGCCCAGGGACGAGTAACCGGCGCCGAAGTCGTCGAGCGCGATCCGTACGCCGGTGGCCCGCAGCTCGGCCAGCCGGCTGATCAGCTCTTCCATGTCGGTGGCCACGGCGTGCTCGGTCACCTCGAGCACCAGCCGCTGCGGCGGGACCCCGTGCTGGTCGAGCACGTCGGCCACGTGCCCCGCGAAGTCGGTGGAGTGCAGCTCCTTGGGCGACAGGTTGACCGACACCCACACGTCGTGCCCGCGCGACAGCCACTCGGCGAGCTGGACGCAGGCCTGCTCGAGCACCCACGCGCCGATCCGGTTGATCAGCCCGGACTCCTCGGCCACCGGGATGAACTCGTCGGGCCGCACGGACCCCAGCGTCGGGTGATGCCAGCGCAGCAGCGCCTCGGCGCCGACCGGCCGCATCGAGGGCAGGGCCACCACCGGCTGGAACACGAGCCGAAGCTGCCTGCGGTCGATCGCGTGGCGCAGCTCGTTCTCCAGCGTGCCGCGGCGGCGCAACAGCTCGTCGTATCGGGCCTGGTAGCGCTCGACCCGGTTCTTGCCGCGCTGCTTGGCGTAGCGCAGCGCGAGGTCGGCGTCGCGGATCAGCTCGCCGGTGTCGGCCGGGTTGAGCGTGGTCGAGTCGGCCACGCCGATGCTGGCCGAGAGGAAAACCGCCAAACCTTCCACCTCGTACGGCTCCCCGAGCACCGCCAGCAGCCGATGCGCGGTCAGCATGGCCTCCTCGGCGTTGCCCCGCATGAGCACCGCGAACTCGTCACCGCCGAGCCGGGCGGCCACGTCGCCGTCGAGCAGGTTGCGCCGCACCCGGTCGCCGACCTCGGTCAGCACCGCGTCGCCGACGTCGTGCCCGCGCATGTCGTTCACCGTCTTGAAGCCGTCGAGGTCGATGCCGACCAGCACCCGCGACTCGCCGCTCGCCCGCAGCGCCCGCTGCAGGCCACGGCGGTTGGCCAGGCCGGTCAGCGGGTCGGTGTGGGCCAGCTCGCGGAAGTGAGCCTCGCGCTCGCGCAGCTCGAGCGTGTAGCGCCGGACGTCGCGCAGGGCCAGGAACTGCCGCCCGACCAGCGCGAACCCCTCGACGCTGGCGCCCAGGAACCCGTACAGGTCGAAGGCGCCGCCGCGGGCCAGGTGATAGCCGAGCGCGACGACCATGGCGACCATCGGAACGATCGCGTACCCCGTGTTGCGCTCGGTGACGTCGCCCACGACCTCGACCGGGCGGTCGGCCACCTTGACCGCGCGGGCGATCACGAACAGGCCCGCGGGCAGCAGCAGGGCGCCGGTCAGCACCGCGCCGTCCTGGTCCTGGCAGATGCCGCCGGCGATGGCGACCGCCGCGCCCGACACGAGGGTGACCCCGCCGGCCACCCGTACGGTGGTCAGACGCGGGCGATGGGCGTGCAGGGCCAGCACAATCGTGAGCCCGAGCGAGACGACCGCGAGCCCGGCCGGCACCAGCACCGAGGGGCAGGCCACCGGGGTCGCGTCGCCCAGGATGCGGGTCGGCTCGCTGATCAGCACCCAGCCCACGAACCAGAGCGCGGCCGCGATCACCAGACCGTCGAGGAAGTGCCGCAGGGCCGCCGCCGCGCTCTCGGCCGCGCCGGGCATCAGCGCCGCGCCGGCCAGCAGGGTGAGCACGCCCAGCGCGGTGCCGGCGGCAACCGCCGTGCCCAGGGCCATGCGCGGCGGGGCGGCCGTGGTGAGAAGCACAGTGATGACGCCGGCCAGGGCGGCCGCGGTGACCACCGCCGCCCCGGCAGCCAGGATGAGATGGGCGCGGCGGGCGTGGCCGGTGTGCTTGCGGCCGGAATCGCCCAGCAGGGCGACGGCCGGGACGGCGACCAGAAGGCTCGCCAGCCCAGCCAGCTCCACGCCGGACGGTGACTGCACGCGAACACTCTGCCGGATCTCTCCCCCCATGGATAGACCTGGCATCCCGTCCTGTGGACGTAAATGGCGGTCCTTACCTCGGGCAGTGGCACACTGAGGGGATGCCTGACCTGCGTTCCCGGACCTCGACCCACGGTCGGACCATGGCCGGCGCGCGTGCCCTTTGGCGCGCCACCGGGATGACCGACGACGACTTCGGCAAGCCCATCGTGGCGATTGCCAACAGCTACACCCAGTTCGTACCGGGTCACGTGCACCTCAAAGACATGGGCGGCCTGGTCGCGGAGTCGATCGCCGAGGCCGGCGGCGTGGGGCGCGAGTTCAACACGATCGCGGTCGACGACGGCATCGCGATGGGCCACGGCGGCATGCTCTATTCGCTGCCCAGCCGCGAGCTGATCGCCGACGCGGTCGAATACATGGTGAACGCGCACTGCGCCGACGCCCTGGTCTGCATCTCGAACTGCGACAAGATCACCCCGGGCATGCTGATCGCCGCGCTGCGGCTCAACATCCCCACGGTGTTCGTCTCGGGCGGCCCGATGGAGGCCGGCAAGACGGTCGCGATCGAGGGCGTCGTGCACGAGAAACTCGACCTGGTCGACGCGATGAGCGCCAGCGCCAACGAGAACGTCACCGACGAGCAGCTCGGCGAGATCGAGCGCTCGGCCTGCCCGACCTGCGGCTCCTGCTCCGGCATGTTCACCGCCAACTCGATGAACTGCCTCACCGAGGCGATCGGCCTGTCGCTGCCGGGCAACGGCTCGACGCTGGCCACCCACGCGTCCCGCAAGGCGCTGTTCGAGAAGGCCGGCTCGCTCATCGTCGAGATCGCCAAGCAGTACTACGAAGAGAACGACGAGTCGGTGCTGCCCCGCAACATCGCCAACCACTCGGCCTTCGAGAACGCGGTGGCGCTGGACGTGGCCATGGGCGGCTCGACCAACACCGTGCTGCACCTGCTGGCCGCCGCCCGCGAGGCCGAGATCGACTTCTCGGTGGCCGACATCGACGCGATCTCGCGCCGGGTGCCGTGCCTGTCCAAGGTCGCGCCCAACAGCCCCAAGTACCACATGGAGGACGTGCACCGGGCCGGCGGCATCCCGGCCCTGCTCGGCGAGCTGCACCGGGGCGGCGCGCTCAAGACCGACGTCCGCTCGGTGCACTCGCCCGACCTGGAGTCGTGGCTGGCCGAGTGGGACATCCGCGGCGGTTCGCCCTCCCCGCGGGCCCTGGAGCTGTTCCACGCGGCGCCCGGCGGGGTGCGCACGACGCAGCCGTTCAGCACCGAGAACCGCTGGGCCAAGCTCGACACGGACGCCGAGAACGGCTGCATCCGCTCGGTCGACCACGCGTACACGGTCGACGGCGGCCTGGCCATCCTCTTCGGCAACCTCGCCCCCGACGGCTGCGTCGTGAAGACCGCCGGTGTCGACGAGACGCTGTGGAAGTTCACCGGCCCGGCCCGCGTCTTCGAGTCGCAGGACGCCGCGGTCGACGGCATCCTCGGCAAGCAGGTCGTCGAGGGCGACGTCGTGATCATCCGCTACGAGGGCCCGCGCGGCGGCCCGGGCATGCAGGAAATGCTCTACCCGACCTCGTTCCTCAAGGGCCGCGGCCTCGGCAAGGCGTGCGCGCTGATCACCGACGGCCGCTTCTCCGGCGGCACGAGCGGCCTGTCCATCGGCCACGTCTCCCCCGAGGCGGCCGCGGGGGGCCTGATCGCCCTGGTCGAGACCGGCGACGAGATCAGCATCGACATCCCCGGCCGCGGCATCACCCTGCACGTCGACGACGAGACCCTGGCCCAGCGCCGCCACGAGCAGGAGCGCCGCCCGAAGCCGTACACGCCGGTCGACCGGCAGCGCCCGGTCTCGGCCGCCCTGCGGGCCTACGCGTCAATGGCCACCAGCGCCAGCGACGGCGCCTACCGCAAGGTCCCGGAGTAGAGGGGTGGGGGGGGCCCCCCCCCCCCCCGGGGGGGGGGGCGCCCCCCCGGGGGGGGCCCCCCCCCCCCCGGGGGGGGGGGGGCGCGGGGGGCCCCCCCGCGGGGGGGGGGGGGGGGGGCGCCAGCGGC